>NZ_FMUS01000066.1 GCF_900101495.1 Alkaliphilus peptidifermentans DSM 18978 | reverse complement strand
ATCACCCGGGTTTGTCTTAAGTATAAAATACAATACTAAAATAAAAAAGTTCATATCCAGATTAAACTGGTTATGAACCTATTATACGAACAATGTATTTGCATAAAGGTGATAGAAGTACGTTTTTAGGGAAAGGTCAGAGCACCACACTCTTCTCACTGGGTGCAAGCACCGCCATGGGGTATTCCTCTAGGGTCCAGTTCGAAGGCGTCGTAAATGCGAGACGTTATGTGAAATTATTCATCCGCCAGGGAGAGTTTTTAGGTCATAAATATGGTAAAGCTAAGCAAGAGGGAGATGGTAATATCAATAAACATACGATATTAAAAATAACGTTTATATTACTATTCATTATGGTTGTTAGCTATATATTAGGCTATCGATTAACAGGACTACAAGCTGCAAAAGCACATTTTTCTGTAGGCAAGGACCCAAAATACATAGATGAAGTCAAATATGATTGGGGAACAGTTTATTTGTTTGATACAGACGAAGGACCACGTACCGTTATTTCAGAGCGATATATTTTCATGTGGGTTGCAAGGACTGGATTTCATATGATGGGTAATTCTGATCAAATAAGTGTGATTGGTTGGGGAAATAACGAGAATTGTACTGTCTATGCTGTAAAGATATTGGATGACAAAGTTAGCTACATAGAGATGGGCAAAGGTGAATACAGAATTAGGAAATATAAAGATGAAAATAATCAAATGTTGTTTTCGTGGGACATACAAGTGCCATGGCAAGACTTGAATGGTATAGCTTACAACTCAGATGGCAAAGAGTTATATTTATATAAACTACGACAAGAGAATCCGAATACCATTCGAATGGATCAATTAAAATGGTATCCCATAGAAGAATAAAAAACTTAAATGGTTAAAGGATTTTAACAGATAGAGAGGCTGAATAACTACACATAACACTGTGTTCACGCAGGGGTGCTGGGGGCACGTTTTTCGGGAGAGGTCAGGCACCACATCCCTTCACCGGGAGCAGAGCTCCGCCAAGGGGTAAGGTCAGGAGGGTCCGGTTCAGGGACGTCGTAAACACGGAAACGTTATCTGAAAGAGCAATATAATTTAGAAAAATACTTTGAGGTCAATATTAACATGATTTTGAGTAATAAAGTAAAAAAGTTATTTAAATTATTTATATTAGGTGGGGTTAGTTATGGATACAACAGATTATATCTTTGACCCAGATAATCCTTATATTTGCCAAGGGTTTATTGTTTATAGAAAAGACTTTGATAAAAAAATAAATGAATATACATTAATTGAAAATCTATTTGAGATAGGCCTAATCAGGGACTATTGCATACTACTGAATAATGCTTTTAGTTTTCAAGTTCCATCGGATAATTTGGATGATACAATAAAATATATGCATGATTTAAGTAGAAAACGTTACTTTATTGATTCTTTCAAATCTTTTTGGAAAGAAAACGAGCTTGTTGGTTTTTATTGGCTTAACGGAAATATTGTCGATAAACTAGTAGTTAAACCTGATTATCAGAGATTAGGATATGGGACATACTTATTAACCCATGCTTTTAAAAGTATTTTTTTAAATAATGACTACGAATATGCATCTCTATTGTGCATGCTACAGAATAAAAAAGGGTTGGCCTTTTTTCGAAAGTACGGATTATTAGATGGTATAGTGGAATAGTTACATTATGATCAAAAATCAAAGTATATAATTTTTAATACATATACTTATTGGAAATCTAAATGTTATAGAAAGTAATGGAGATTATTGCTCCTACAGATAACAATGTGTTGACGGGAGGTGCGGGGCACGTTTTACGGGCAGGATCGGCGAACCACATCCCTTCACCGGGAGCGAAGCTCCGCTAAGACGGTCCGCTTTTGGGGTCCGGTTCAGGGACGTCGTAAACACAGAAACGTTCTCCGAAACCATACGCAAAGGTCGCGGCGTCCTGCTGTGGATTGGGGAAGAACGCTTTAAAACTGTGCTAATTCATAGTTGTAAAAA
>NZ_FMUS01000008.1 GCF_900101495.1 Alkaliphilus peptidifermentans DSM 18978 | reverse complement strand
AGAAGCTGCATAATTAGTTTGGCGTAGCGAACTATTTACATTGAGTGTGGGTATGGTAGGCTTGATAAGAGGCCAATCTTTATTAATTTATAAGATGCCTCAAAAGATTGGAACCATAGCCACAGAGGCTCAATGTCACTAGCAAACGGTTAGTTGGAAATATATGTTTAAGTTGACCCTATAACTAATTACTAGTTAATTGACGGTACCAAATGGTAAAAAATAACTTTAAAAGAATTATATGGACTTTATTAAAAATGATAAATTAGAAAAATTTCAATTAAGTTTGTAATTTTAAGTAAACAGGAGCAATGTACATTTATATGTGTCCAGTTAGGCTATACCACTCCAGTTTTACTATTAATAAAGGAGAGTTTGTTGGTATAATGGGTCCTAGTGGAAGTGGGAAAACTACACTTTTAAACATTCTTTCAGGAGTTGATAAAGGTACTTCAGGAGAAGTATTTATAAACAATAAAGATATTAGTAGTATGAAGAAAGATGCAATGGCTTTATTTAGAAGAAAGAACATGGGCTATATATTTCAGGACTTTAATTTATTAGATAGTTTAACGGTACAAGAAAATATAGCACTTCCCCTTATTTTAGATAAGGAAAACCCCAAGCTTATTGAAAATAAAGTTAATGATCTCATGAACTTTTTTAATATAAAAGAATTAAAGAAAAAATATCCTTATAACATTTCAGGAGGGGAAAAGCAAAGAGTTGCTGCAGCAAGAGCTTTGATAAATGATCCAGACATAATTTTTGCCGATGAACCAACGGGAAATCTTGATTCCAAATCAGCAAATAATATAATGAATATCGTGAATAAGATGAATGAGGACATAAATAGTACAGTATTAATGGTAACCCATGATCCATTTGCATCATCTTTTTGTAAAAGGGTTGTTTTTATAAAGGATGGGCAAGTGAAAATGGAAATAATCTCAAGTGGTGATAGGAAAAAGTTTTTTGATAAGATTTTAGAAGTTCAAAGTATTATAGGAGGGATTCGCTAATGACTTTTTCTTCTATAGTACGAAAAAACCTTATTTATAATTTTAATAAGTACATATCCTTTTACTTTGTGAACTCATTAATTATTGCAATGTTATATATGTATGGCAGTTTAATTTTTAACTCAAGCATAGTAAATGGTATAGGCAAGTCATCACTATATGATACTGTTATCTTATCATTAATAGCTACAATAGTATTTTCAATAATTTTCATCACTTATACCAATATATCCTTTTTAAAAAATAGGGGTAAAGAGTTTGGAATATACCTAACATTAGGTATGACAACAAAGGACCTAACGAAACTAATATTCATAGAAAACCTTGGTATTATGATTGTAGCATTGATGACAGGTATTTCAGGAGGAGTTTTATTTTCAAGATTATTTTATATGGGATTAAATAAGGCATTAGGGGTAACTACAATTCTATATGAGATTAATCATGAAAGTATCCTATTGAGTATTGGTATTTTTACCCTGATATATGTATTTAATTTCTTGTTTAATATAATCTTTATAAGGAAAGTATCAATAATGGAGGTTATAAAATCCCATAAAAAAAAGGAAATAGGAAAAGCCAGGATGTTCATAGGAACTATTTCTTTAGTCATACTAATAATGTCAACTTATTGTTTGCCAAATGCTTTATTTGGCGAAATTTTCAAGGAACAACCCTATATGATATGGGTGTTTATTATCTTAATAATAATATGCCCATATGTGATAATAGGATCATTTATTTCAATGGTTAAATATGCATTTAGTAAATTTCCTAGGCTCTATAATAATAACATAATGACTTTATCAAATTTATCTCATAGATTTTTGGCATATAAAAATGTTATATATATACTGTCATTATTAGTAGCTGGAGCAATGTTTTTTGTAGGGGCTAGTTATTCAATACATGCAACAACCAGAGAGGAAATTAATAATGATAATCCATATGATATTATGTTTGTTGAAAGCAGTGAATATAATAGGGTTAAAAAAGAAGAAATATCAAATATAATAAATGAAAATAATGGTGGTATAGATAGATATAATGTATTGGAATATTTAGAAGTTCCAACCTTTATAGATAATGGTGAGGCATTAAGTATTGGCAGTTTTAGACAACCTGTTATAAGTGAAAAAAATTATAATGAACATATGACTACTAATGTAGATGTAAAACCTAAAGGTGCTATTTATTTAATGGTATCAAATGAGAGAATGGTATTTGAATGCCCAACATCTATTTTAATTAATATAGACGAAGAACAAAGAGAAGAAATTAGGGATATAACATTACAAAATAACTTTATGATAAGTAAAGAAGATTTTAAAGCTATTATAGGGGAAAGTACATCCCTATATTTAGATAAAAGCAGGATAAGAGTAGAGGAAGGTATACGATTTACAAATTATAGAGGTACGGTAGGATATTTCTCTGGTCGTGCATTTGTTTTAGATAATGAAGATTATGAAGTATTAGAAGGAAGCTTAGGGGAGGGTTCATTAAAAAAATTACACTTAATAAATGTTAGAAATGGGGATAAGGCTTTTGAAGCATTAATTCACTATCTAAGGGATACAAATGGACTGGATGATTCATACTGGAACGAGGGTAATCTTTGGGGGAGAACACCAAATAATGAAAGAGGTATTGATGAATCATACAGGCCTGTATATAAAGAAGAACTTCTAAAATTACAGTTGAATAATAATGGAATGGTGTTATTTACTATGATATTCATAGGCTTATTATTTGTCATAGCTAGTGGAGTAGTTTTATATTATAAAGTACTATCAGATGTAGATGACGAAAAAGAAAGATTGACATCATTAACTAGAATAGGTGTATCGGAAAAAGAGATTAAATCTATGATTTACAAAGAGTTAGGAGTAGTATTCTTTATACCGATCAATATAGGAGGAGGAATGGGCCTATACTTCTTATATGTCATATTCTCTAACTCGGGAATATTAGAATTATATATGAAAAAAGCTTTTATAATTTTTATGTGGGGCTTAATGTTTCAAATTTTATTTTATATCATTAACAGGAAGAAATACTTAAAAGAAGTTATGTGAGGATCAGAAATGAAAGAATAAATATTCAAAAAGCAAGTCCTATAAATTAAAAACCCCATAAATGATTTTTTTAATATGCGTTTTTTAATATGCTCATTTGGAGACAGTTGCTTTGATTGAGAAGAAATAGGCTGCTATCAATGGGGTTTGAAAGTTTCTAGTAAATGACGAAACATGCTTTATGTTCCTTAAGACCGATGGGTTGAGGGACTCTTGATTTCGGGAGAAAAGGGACTTCCACCACTATATATACCTGCAGTTGGAAAGACAGGAGAAATAGCAGTTATGGTGGGTGAAGAAGTTACAGATACTATTTCCAATATGCAGACAAAAACATGGCGTAATGAAATTGCTCCAAGAGCACTTATATAGGTTATATGCTTGGTAGTATGTATTTGGGTTATGGTACGGTTTCAAACGGTTCATAACCCAAATATAATATTACAAAGCATTAGATAATAATGTTCATTTATCTGAAAGCAAGGACTATCTCTGATTGCCACATCAAGAAAAAGAATCCATTCCTTTTAAGTCGGCATAACATGGACAATTTGTTGTATACGAACATAAAATATAGTGTCACTATCATATGACCTAACGACAACATGATCAGGTTTTACATCTGCTATTATACCCTGCAGATTTCCTCTAACTGTTTCAATCACTACCGATCGACCTATAATCATCCTTAATGTTTCTAAAACGTAAGGATCTACTAATGTAGTATATTGTATCGGCTGGATATTTTGTATTAGTGGCATTTGATATAAGTGATAACTCATTATCCCAACCCCCCCATTAAATAATTTACTGCACTATATCATATATATGTCTATAGAAAAAGTTGCATTTTGGACAGAAAAAGATAGAGCTTGCAGATTATATGTGAGAGTAAGGGTAAGTAAGACGGGCATTGTGTGCTATATTAGCAGTAGCGGGAAGCCAATATGTGAAGAAACTGAGGGATATAGGCAATAGAGACTTGAGCTTTGATATGTATTATTAGTAGAAGTGTGATTTTGTATAGAGCTACTATTAGGCATTGTATGGAGGAGGTTAATGGGATGGATAAATTACATGTTACAAAAATTAAACCACGTCATCCTATGTTAAATTATCTAATTAAATACTACTGGATAATGAAAACCGATACTCAGGTGGTAGTTAATCATAAATTGTTACCAGTAAACAATATAGATATTATTATAAACTTTTCTTCTTCTATTGAGTATAGTTCTGAGAATAAAATGAAAATAGTTACTAAAAGAGCTCATTTTAATGGCATTAGAGAGAGTTATTTGACAATTAATCAAGTTGGAAAGTTAGATGTGATTGGGATTTCTTTTTCCCCAGCAGGATTATATCCATTAATAAAAGAACCACTATGTGAATATAAAAATATGACTATAGAATTAGATACTCTAATCACTGAATTCACTTCAAGAATTGAAGAAAATAGCAAGAAGGCTAAAAATACTATTGATAAGATTGATATTATTGAAGAAGTGCTAGTGAACATGATAGATATCAAATTTATACCAGAGAGTAAACTCATACAAATTTTTAATAATTTTCATTCCAACACTGATAATTATAGCATTGATCAATTTTGCACTCAGTACGGAATCAATCAACGTCAACTAGAAAGATATTTTAGAAAATATATTGGGATAAGTCCTAAATTATTTCAGAGACTCAGTAGATATCAGAAAACAATAAATAGAATGCTAAATAATATGACAATAGATTTAACTACATTAGCGTATGAAAATGGTTACTATGACCAGAATCACTTTATAAAAGAGTTTAAATCTTTCACTGGCTGTACTCCTTCAAGATATATTAATGAAAGAAATTCTGTAAAAGAAATAATATTAAATAGTTGAGTGTCGAATTTTTACTATCCATAAAAGTATACTAGTCTTAAAATAATACTGAAGATAAATATTTTATGGAGGTGCTCATAAGAATGAATAAAGAAATTTTAACGGAGATTGTAGAGTTTAAATTCAAGGATAATGTCCCCTATGAAGAATGTATTAGAATTGTAGATTTTCTTGAAAAAAACTTTCATTCTAAACAAAAGGGGTTTATTGATACGGAACTAGCCAAAGGGAAAGACGATAAATGGATAATGATACAGCATTGGACTTCTATGGAAGATTTTAATGCAGTAGTTCAACTGATGATGAAAGAATCATCTACAGAAGAATTTAGAAAGGCGATTGATCCAACTAGTGTAAAGATGCAATTTTTTAATCAAATCCAGTTATGGAAGAAGTAACAAATCGGCGACAAGGTTTAGAAAACTAGTATTTACATACTTATTAAGGCATTCTTGTGTTTTTTCAGAGAATGCTTTTTATCATTAGTAAAGAAATAACTAAATGTAAGTATCAGCTAAATATTTGTTCTTAGCTAATCTAATAAATCTAACTTTTTACATAAATTATATAATACATGTACTCCTCGAAGCTGAAGCTTGCTTACTTCATCAAAATAGTTCAAGGAATCTCTGGCAGATTTTCTAACTATTTCAATATTATTATTTTCTTAACCATAGGCTTCAGATGTTACTCAACAAAAGAAGCGCAGAAAATATCAAGTTTTCATTTTTCTATTATGTTACCTTCATAGTAGCAAGAAAAGAGATGGAGGGGATAGAAATGGAACAATTAAAAATGTACTATCGTGAATTAATAGGCAGTAATTACGAGGTAGGTAAACAATTGGGAGAATATTTCAAACAAGTTCCTGCCTTTATACAAAATCAAATTGCAGGAGATTTTCAGCTTACAAATGAAGAGGAAAAAAGCATGAGGGCATTATTTGACACATATTGTCCTGGTATTAATGAAGAGCTTGCTGGATATTCAGAAGCATTAGGCATTGACTTGAAAAAGACAATTTATTATGCTATGACATACCTGCGGCCAGGCTGCAGTCAAATGGCATTACTGCCTTCAAAAACAGAGAAGGGACATGTGCTATTAGCTAGAAATTATGAGTTTAATGAAGCATTTGAGGATAATACTTTTTGCTTAACGAAAATACAAGGGAGGTATGCACATATTGGTTCTACTATAGCGTTGTTTGGGAGAACAGATGGCATGAATGAATGGGGTCTTGGTGTTAGTCAAAGCTCTGCAGGTTTACCAGTGGCTAATATAAAATATGCAAGAAAACCAGCGATTGTAGGCTTGCAGTTTTGGGCGGTCATTAGGGCACTGCTGGAGAATTGTAAAGACGTAGATGAGGCTATAGACTATGTAAAGGATATGCCCATCGCTTATAATATTAATTTAATTGTTGCAGATAGAAAAGGAAAAGCTACCTTAATTGAAACATTGGAGGGTCGAAAAGCTTTTAAATCCATTGATAGCACCGCGGAGGAACAATATTTGCATTCAACAAACCATATGCATTTAGAAGAATTAAAAGCAATTGAGCCTAAAAGCATGAGGCATTCTGTGGTAAGATATAAGCTAATAAAGAATACATTAGACACTAAAAAGCAAGTGACAAAAGATGATATTAAAACATTATTATCAACGGAATACCCAAAAGGACTATGCTGCCACTATTATGAAGAGTTTTTTGGAACCCTTCGAGGCATAATTTTTGATTTAACAGAGGGTAAGGCAGAGGTGTGCTTTGGATCTACCGCTCTGAATAAATGGCATAGCTTTAGCCTAGACCACAAAGAGAAATATAAAGAATATCTTGTGAATGTAAAGCGAGAAAGAATGGCACCAGAACTCTACGAATGGATATAGGAGCATTTATGAACTATATAAATGAATTTGAAAAAGCCATTATGTATATTGAAGAAAATCTATGCAAGGATTTAAAGGTAGAGGATGTAGCTAAAAGTATTGGCTACTCCTACTACCATTTTGGGCGTGTATTTGAAGCTTTTTTAGGAGAAACCATAGGTAATTATATACGTAAAAGAAGACTTGCACAAGCAGCATATACACTTATTTATACTGATAAGAAAATTATAGAGATAGCGTTTGATTATCGTTTTGAATCTGCGGAGGCTTTTACCAGGGCCTTTAAGAAGGTGTATAGAGCCTCACCACATAACTATAGAAAAAATAGAATAGAGGGCATGCTGGGGAATAAAAAAGAGCTTAGCATATTAAAAATGAAGCATCTTCTTGAAAATGTATCTGTCCAGCCTATTATAAAAGAAATTTCACCCATTAAAGTGGTGGGAATGAGAAAACGTATAACATTAGAAAACAACCAATTACCTCAGCTATGGGATGATTTCATGGAAAGAGCCTTAGAAATAAAAGGAACAATGGAGAATGTTAGATGCTTTGGTATATGCGAATATGAAGAAAGCACTAAATATGAGGGATTTAATGAGCAAACCTTACACAGTCAAGTCATAGCAATGGAAGTTGAGGACTTTAGAAACATACCCGATGGCATGATTAAAAAGGTTATTGATGGTGGAAAGTACGCGGTATTTACCCATAAAGGAAGAATTGATCTTATAAAAGAAACCTACAACTATATATTCGGGACTTGGGTGCCATATTCAAAGCTGGAGTTAGATTTTAAGGATGATTTTGAACTTTATGATGAACGGTTTAAGGGAAGGCAACATGCCTCATCAGAGGTTGACATTTACATTCCAATTAAGTAAAGCACTCATAAGTAACTGCGGTTTTTGACCTTATTAAGACAGTGGAATTAAAACAATTAAAAAGAATCGTATTTTTAATAAATCTTACAATAAAAAGGATACTGAGCTTTAATAGAGAATATTTTAATTACATATAGCAACATATCTGGTTAATACTGTATAGGAAGTGAAGGGTAGGGGATGGGATGAATTATTACGTTAATCTGATAAATGAAACCATTACTTATATAGAAGATAATATACATGAAAAATTGTCACTAGATGACTTAGCCAGCCATTTCTGTATATCTAAATTTCATTTTAATAGAATGTTTAAAACAGTATCTGGAATGACATTAAAACAATATATACTGGGAAGAAAGCTGACACAATCACTGAGCTACCTAAAAGAAAACGGTGTATCAGTAACAGATATAGCCTTTGAATTTGGTTTTGAATACCCGGAAGTATTTAGTCGGGCTTTCAAAAAACAGTTTGGTGTTTCTCCTTCAGCATGTAAAGTTGAAAAGATTAACGAAAATTTAGTAAAAAAGGCGAGTATAGTGGAACGTGATATCGTAAATTACAAAGGAACCTTAGCTTTGAATGGAACCTATGTATATCTCGATGAATTACACTTGGAAGGTATTTTTGTGGAAGTAGATGTTCATGATGAACAGTTTAAAGCATTGATGACATCTACAGGAGAGACATTTTTAGAAGTATCCCAAAAATCCCATTGGCTTGATCATGAAAGATTATATACCGTGGTAAACTGCCATGGAGAGGACACTGGTGAATATACTGTGTTTTATGGTATGAAGGGGGAGTTAGTAGTTGAGGAAAATAGTTTGCAAAAATATACTATACCCACAGGATGGTATGCAAAATTTATATATTACGGAGATATGTTTGACATTAGAGAAGCCTTTGTTGATGACCTATATAAATGGATTATGGTAAAAGAAATTAAGCTCAATTCCAATGGTGTGGGGATGTTGAATATATTCGAAAAAGACTATATAAAAACCAGTGAAGTTCAGATTCTTGTACCGATAAAAAAACCTTATAAACAGCAAGAAATGTCATGAAACTATCAAGAGGAAAAGCTATTATAGATATTGAAGGAACCTTCGTCAATATTTATAATAGTTTTGTTTTGAAAGGAGAAATTTTTATGAATAGTCTTAAGGGTAGGGTTGCTATTGTTACAGGTGCCAGTAGAGGTGTTGGAAAAGGAGTTGCACTGGGTCTTGCGGAATATGGCGCTACGGTATATATAACTGGGCGCACAGAAGATGGTAAGGAATTGCCACATTTTTTGAAAGACACGAATATATATAAAACTTCAGAAGAAGTAACAAAACTTGGAGGAGTTGGAGTTCCACATAAATGTGACCATTCGAAGGATGAGGAAGTAGAACTTTTATTTAAAAGAGTTATAGAAGAACAGGGTAGGTTAGATATATTGGTAAATAATGCTTGGGGGGGAGGTATCCATGCAATGCAAGAGTACTTTTTCAATACACCCTTTTGGAAGCAACCTGTTTCATTATGGGATGATAATTTCACAGTAGGTGTACGTTCAAATTATGTTGCTAGTAGTTTTGCAGCTGAAATTATGATGAAGCAAAAGTGTGGGTTAATTGTTAACATATCATTTTATGGAGGAAGGCGTTATATGAATAATGTTACATATGGAGTATGCAAAGCAGCGGTGGACAGATTATCAGCTGATACTGCCTATGAACTTAAGGACTATGGAGTGCCCGTATTCTCTCTGTACCCTGGACAGGTAAGTACTGAAGGGATGATTGAGTACGCAAAGTATGATAGCAACATTGATCTCGGTAAAATGGAATCACCTCAATTTGTAGGAAGGTGTGTGGCAGCTTTAGCAAATAATGAAAATGCTATTATAGACACAGGAAAGGTATTAATTACTGGGGAAGTGGCAGAACGCTATGGATTTACTGATATTGACGGAAAGCAGCCAAAGTCCTTAAGGTCAGAGCTGTGGTAAAGTAATATATTTTGGGGTGATAAGGAAGAGAATCCTTTCTATCCAGACTAAGCTTTTCAGAATAAGAAACCGCCGTTATCCATGCTATGGTGAACCGTACAATTAACAACTACAGTTTTTTCTGTAGGCTAGGCATATCAAATAGTGTGCCAGATTGGCATGGGGTACGGTTTGTTATAAAGGGACGTAGAGATAGGTAAACGAAGTTTAGAAGTCACATTTTATGTGGCTTTTTTCATGTGTGGGTTTTGTTGGGTGAGGGTGGCTCCACCAATCGCAAGAGGAAACACCAGAAAAGAAAAAGGATTAGTATTGAATGATATAAAATAATTTAAGATTAATAACAGATAGGAATTTCTAAAGGACTAAGACTTATAAACTTTAGTCCTTTTCTGTGTTTCTATATAAGTAAGATAAAAGAGCAAAGATGTTTATGGAATATATTGACAAGTAACATATATTAGATATATAATGAATGAAGATTCATTCAGTATTATTAGATAGGAGGGTGCTTAGATGACTAAAACTACAGAGAAAAATCAACAAAAGAGAGAATTAAGTAAAGAAAAAATCCGAGTAGCTGCTTTAAATCAATTTTCAAAGAAGGGTTTGTTTGCTACTCGTATTCATGATATTGCAATGGAAGCTAATATATCACAAGGCTTATTATACCGGTACTATCCTTCAAAGGATGATATTTTTATTGACCTAATAGATGATGCATTAGACAAGATAAATGAGGCTTCATATTATGTATATAATTTAGATATGAAGGCTAAGGAAAAAATAAGCTTAACCCTGACGGAGCTTTATAAAACCATTGATACCAGTGAAAGCTTTCGACAAACCTGCAGTCTAATAGCACAAGCCATGAACTCTACAGCAATACCCCCAAAAGCACAAGAAATACTTAATGAAAAACGCGATATTCCATATGAAATATTTGCAAAAATCATGGAACAGGGGCAAGAGGAAAATACAATTGTAGATGGAAACCCTCTAGATTTAGCAATTCTTTTTTGGAGCACCATCAATGGATTAGCAATTTTTAATACTACAAGACCATTACCATGCAGGTTACCTGATAAAGGTTTTATTGAATCTATGTTTTTTAAATAATTATTGAATTTAAAAGGAGATGTTTTTAATGAGTTTAAGAGGAAAAATCTTTCATGCTATGCTAAAATATAGGCATCTATTAAAGGGACAGTTAAGATCAGAGATAATAGACAAAAACACATCAATTGAAAAGTTACGACGTGAAACCGATGAGATGGCAGAAAAGCTGCTAAAAAAAATCGACGGGATTACCTTTAGGCAGTCGGAGTTTAAAGACTTCTATTCAGAATGGGTTGAACTGAAGGGAGCACCACAGGATAAGGTATTGCTTTATTTCCATGGAGGTGGATTTGTAATGGGTAATGCAAAATCTCACCGAAATATAGTTGGAAATATTGTAAAGTACCTAGGCGTAAATGCTTTAGTTTTCGATTATCGCCTTGCACCAGAGAATCCAGCTCCAGCTGCTGTTTATGACTCGGTTTCTATATATAAATGGTTACATGAGGAGGGATATAAAGCAGAAAATATAGCCTTTGCAGGGGATTCAGCTGGGGGGGGATTCTATTAGCAACAATGATAAAGTGTAAGGATGATGGAATACCATTGCCTGCTGTAGGAGCAACATTCTCACCATGTACAGATATGACACTATCTGGTGAATCCCATAAGAGTCGTGTAAAAGCGGACCCATGCACACCCAAAGGGGCCAATGAAACCTATTTGAGTTATTATGTTGGTAATGGTGATCCAGAACATCCATATGCTTCACCGTTATTTGGTGACTTGCATGGACTGCCTCCTATAATCATTCAAGTTGGTAATGATGAAACTCTACGGGATGATTCGGTTCTTTTTGCTGAAAAAGCAAAAAAATCAGGGGTAGAAGTGAAAATAAAGGTCTGGAATGGAATGTTTCATTGTTTTCCAGTGCTGGCACCTATGTTTCCTGAAGCCACAGAAGCTTTAAATGAAACTTGCAGTTTTTTGAGAGAAAAGCTTAATATATAGTAAGCAAAAATGTCGTGAATATAGAAAAACGAAATTATGTATTTTAAGACTTTTTTCTAAGTTACACTAGATATTTTAATCATCACAAACTAATTTAGTAGAACCTAGAGGTAAAAGAAGATTTTTAAAGTTTTACTAGAGCATTATGATAAAACGAGAGCATTATTTGTAGTTATAAGTAGATATCTAGAAAACCAATATGGGAGTTGAGTCATTTATACACTGTATTGAGTTATAATAAGTACATCAAAAGATCTCTTTAGAACTATTGATGGAGAAGTTCAAATACAGCGAAGCTAAATACATAGGATTTAGCTGCCTTTACAAAAACCGCAGTTGTAATGTTAAGTTGAACCTTATCATAAGTAACGGCGGTTTTCTATTAAAAGTTGTATTTTCAAAGTTTACAGAGCAGATGAATGGAGGGGAGTAGAGTAAGGCAAGTAATGACTTGCCTTCATGAAAATCGTTGATTTATTCACTTTCATGAGTCTCAGGATGAGATTTTATTTGGCTAGTTTTAGCAGTAGACTGCTTAGATAGTAATATAATTGAAGAAACAATCAACAAAAGGACCAGGATATGCCTAAAATAAATAGGTTCACCTAGTATAAAAGAAGAAAGAAGAAATACACTTACAGGGAAAATACCATAATAGGCACCTGCTGTACTGGCAGATACCTTTGATACTCCAGCAAACCATAGAGAAAAAGAAAGTACCGTAACAAAAGCACCGTAATAAAATATTGCAAAATAATGGGTATAGGTTAAAATCGAAAAGTTGAAATGATACTGCTCATATAAAGCAAAAGGCAGAGCAAGGATAAAGCCATAGAAAGAAACCATAAAGGTACTAACAATAGGAGATGGCACAGGTGAAAGTTTCTTTCTCAAAAGAGTAAATAAGGATTCTCCAAGTACAGCAATAAAAACAAGACTATTCCCCATTAGACGATAAGAAAGAGTAATATCTGTACTAATATTAATAAAATTAAAAACGACAATACCTAGAATACAAAGAAGTATTCCTAAAATAGTACTTGAGTGAATCTTTTCCTTCAAGAAAATCCAAGATAACAGAGTAATGACAGCTGGAATAGTACTGAGAATAATACCACTTTCTCCAGCACTAGTAAAACGAAGCCCATATAATAGAAAGACACGATACAAGAAAGTGCCCATCAAAGCCTGGAAAAATAAAATAAGTAAGTTTTCTTTAGAAAGTTGTACTAAATCAGAGCTTTTTTTCATGAGTAAAATAATAATCCCTGAAAATAATAGGGCGATAGATAAGGTATACATTTGAAATAAGAAAACTGGCATATCCATTACCACGATTTTTCCAACCACCACAGCACTTCCCGATATAAACATACCTAAAGTCATTTCTACAAAGGCCCTATAAGATTGTTTCATCTAACCACTCCTTTTAAAATAAATCTTATTTATGGTATTATAATAGCATGAGAAAAGTGGTGTAATGTAGGCACACTTTTCATTAAATTTCATAGGTCCACTTGGAGGAATGAAAATGATTTGGATTACAATAGATAAAAAAATTAATATACCTATAATCCAACAAATTTATAGCCAGATTCGAGATGCGATATTGTCAGGCAAGTTAAAGGAGGGCAATAGGCTTCCCTCCACAAGAGTTGTAGCACAAGAGCTCAATGTATCTAGAAATGTGGTTATAGAAGCCTATGACCAGTTAGTGAGTGAAGGCTACATACAAGGTCATAAAGGCTCTGGAACCTATATAACTGAAGATCTTCAAATAGATATACTGAAAGAAAGTTCATCCCCACAAAAACAGATTCCGTCAAAAGATCAAGAAGCATCAATAAAAATTAACTTTCGTTCCGGTATCCCTGCACTAGACTACTTTCCTCATAATAGATGGGGGCATATTTATAAAAGCATTTGTTCAGAAATAGAAACTAAAGATCTAGGCTACTCAGAAACTATAGGGCATCCAAGATTAAGAAAAACATTGGCAGATTATTTACAGCAAATGAGAAAAGTCAAATGTCACGAAAACCAAATCATTATTACTAATGGTGCTGTACAAGCCCTCAGTATTATAGCTCAAGTACTATTAAAAGAAGGTGATAGGTTTATCATTGAAGATCCTACTAATATAGATATTAGAAAATCCTTTGAAAGAAGAGGAGCTATAGGCATGCCGATTCCTGTAGATGAGCAGGGACTAAAAACGGGATTACTCCCTCAGGAGCTACATCCTAAACTAATCTTAGTAACACCTTCCCACCAATTTCCTCTCGGGGGTGTAATGCCAATTGCAAGACGATTAGAGCTCATCCAGTATGCGAAACAAAAAAACTGCTATATAATTGAAGACGACTACGATAGTGAATACCGATATGAAGGCTATCCAATACCATCTATTCAAGGGCTGGCACCAGAAAATGTTATATACATAGGAACCTTCAGTAAAATATTATCCCCCGCCCTAAGGATAGGTTATTTAATCCTTCCAGAAAAACTAGTTGACAGTTGTAGTAAAGAGAAGCATATCGTTGATCTACACACAGAAACCTTGACTCAGCTGGCACTAGAAAGGTTTATTGAAGAAGGACAATTACTAAAACACATTAGAAAAATGAAGAAAATTTATAAAAGAAGACAAAACCTGCTAATTCATGAGCTAAAAAGCAACTTCCCCCATATAAAAATAATGGGAGAATCTACAGGTATGCATTTAGTCGCTCAATGGAGAGACAAAACCTTTACAAAAGAAGACCTAGATAAACTAAGAAGTGAAGGCCTAAATATACACTGTGTTTGTGAATATACAGTTGGTAGAGATCAGCATTTAAATCAATTAATTTTTGGTTATGGGAATGTAGAGGAAAAGATGATAACAGAAGGGATTAGTGTATTGAAGCGGATTATACAGGGATAAATCTATTTTCATATGGATGGACCAAAGAAGATTTTTACTTCATGACGTAAGAATTTTAATTTTATAGGGGAAAAAATATGAATGATTATGTAGCTTTATTAATTAAAGATTATGTAAAAAAAATGCATTGATTATTGTGTAGCTGGGGCAAATTCAATTAATAATGGATATCCTTTTGTAGATAAAAAAAGGTACAATGACCAAATTTATGATGACAATATACCGCAGTATTCTATTGGGACAGGAGATGCATGTGGTAAATGTATGTGTAATGTGCCATGCTCTTTAACAAGTCCTGTAAGCAGGATAAAATAGCAAAAGAATTAAATGTATGTACTAAAAACTAAGGAGGATGGGGAAATGATAAAAGGAAAAAACATTGACTTAAGGCTAGTAACAGATGAGGACTTAGAGTATCTCTATTCAGTTACAAATGATTTATCTAATACAGGTGAATATTGGCCTCTTATGCTGGAGACCAAGAAGTCCTTTCTAGACAAATTCGCCCAATCAGGGTTTTGGAATGATAATGCTGGAAAAATGCTTATGGTAGACAAGGAAGACAATATTTTAGGAGAGATGAATTACTTTAGAGGACTATGGTACATGCCTGGCTATGAGATAGGCTATAGAATATATCGTCCTATCGATAGAGGCAAAGGATTTGCAAGCGAAGCTCTAGAGCTTTTTATTGATTTTATGTTTAGATCAAAACAGATCAATAGACTTGAAATAGAAGCTGATGTGGATAATCTGGGTAGCAAGAGAATTGCAGAAAAATGTGGGTTTAAAGTTGAAGGAATTAAGAAGCAGGCGTCATTTTTAAATGGTAGATATCGAGATATTGTTTTATTGGCCCTAGTTAAAGAGGATTATTTAAATAATTCAAAATAATGGAAATAAAAAGTTATAATGCATGACTCTGTATAATAATGGAGGTGTTTCTATGAAAACAAAAACCATTCTTGAAACTGAAAGGTTGATAATGAGAGAATTTGATGAATCAGATTTATGTGAGTATATTGAGCTAATTAGTGATGAAAATGTATATAAGTGGTTGGGTAATAGAAAGCAAAAGACCAGTGAGGAAGCAAGAAATACTATCAACTACTTTATCAAGGAGTTTTCAAAAAATGGCATCGGTGTTTTTGCTGTTATATCAAAGGAAAGCAAAAAACTAATAGGTCAAGTTGGCGTTAAGTACATAAATGAACTTGATGCAACAGAATATTTATATGCATTAGACTACAGAGAGTGGAATAAAGGATATGCTACAGAAATAGGTAAAAATTTCATCCAGTATTATAGAACTAAATTTCCAAATAAGAAGCTAGTAGCAATTGTATACCCTGATAACATTCAATCAAAGAAAGTATTATCTAAACTTAATTTTGAATTTAAAGGGCAGAAGGAAATATTTGAGACAAAGTTAGATTATTATGAAATTTAATT
The DNA here is from genome assembly GCF_900101495.1 of Alkaliphilus peptidifermentans DSM 18978. GTDB lineage: Bacteria > Bacillota > Clostridia > Peptostreptococcales > Natronincolaceae > Alkaliphilus_C > Alkaliphilus_C peptidifermentans. The sequence goes on along the minus strand of NZ_FMUS01000008.1, from coordinate 125,005 downwards.
AGTGTAGTATTCTCATTTTATTTTTATTGAGAACCAATTACCTTATGTTATTGGTTTATTTATCAATCTTGCATAAGTGAAACCCAATGCTTTTATGATAAGCTACAGAAAATAATATAAGAGAGGTGATATTATGAGCAAACATCATATCTATACAATGAGTTTCGCAAAAGTCTATCCCCATTATGTTGCGAAGGCGGAGAGAAAAGGACGTACAAAATCTGAAGTCGATGAAATTATTCAATGGTTGACTGGATATAGCCAGGAAGAGTTAGAAGCGCAACTGGAAAAACAGACAGACTTTGAGACCTTCTTTGCGGATGCTCCCCAACTGAATCCTTCACGAGCTTTGATCAAAGGGGTGGTCTGCGGTGTCCGAGTGGAAAACATCGAAGAACCAACTATGAAGGAAATTCGCTATTTGGATAAGCTGATCGATGAGTTAGCAAAAGGAAAAGCGATGGATAAGATTTTACGGAAATAATTAAAAACGAAGAACACTGATTCCATATATAATAATATAAGGGACTCGGTGTTTTTTGTTGAATTGGAAATAATCTTGAAACTTCTGAAAAACCAGTCCTGAAATACGGTATAATAAAACTTTAGCATTTATATTTACCCTATAATAAGCACCTTGTAGAGTTATTCATAGTATGTTAAACTTATAGTAAAATTTCAGATGGGTAGAATTACCATTAAGGCTTAATAAGAGCAGAGCTTATAAGATTAGTTAGTTTAATAATATGGTTTCATATTAAATTTTAATTGGAGGGAAAATTATGATACCAACACCACATATAGAATCGAAAAATAAGGATGAAATCGCAAAAACTGTTATAATGCCTGGGGATCCCCTGCGGGCAAAGTTCATAGTAGATACATTTTTGGCCGATGTAAAACAGTTTAATAAAGTTAGAAATGTTTTTGGATATACCGGAACCTACAGAGGAAGAAGAATTTCTGTTATGGCAAGTGGTATGGGAATGCCCAGCATAGGGATCTATTCCTATGAGCTTTACAAGTTTTACGACGTAGAAAACATAGTGCGAATCGGATCCTGCGGAGGGTATACTCCAGAGGTCAAATTGTATGATGTAATATTGGCGAAGGATGCCTGGAGTGAATCTAGCTATGCTAAAGTGCAAAGTGGTTATGAAGGTGACATTATAGAGGGTACTCCAGAATTAAACCGGAGTCTTATAAACTATGCAAATGAATTAGGGATTCCCATTCATATAGAGAGAATTCATACTTCTGATGTATTTTATAGGGAAAATTTTGATGAATATAAGGAAATATATGAGAAGTATGGCTGTGTGGCTGTAGAAATGGAAGCTTTTGCACTTTTCCATAATGCAAAGGTCCTTGGAAGGAATGCATCATGTTTACTTACTGTATCCGACAACCTTGCAACTAAAGAAATAACAACTTCTGAAGAACGACAAAATGCATTTACCAATATGATGAAGATCGCCTTGGAAATGGCAGAGTAGAAAAAATAAAATAAAAGTAGACGGTATACTTTTAAGATTATTTACTGAGAAATTAGAAAGGATTACCTATAAGAATCACCTTAGAAGGAGAGTACTCAGCATGGCTACTATTGTCGATCCTAATAAGAGATTTAGTTGGAATTTTAATTATGTTAATATGTAAATAAGATACTGTATATATAGGGTTACTAACTTAATATTAGATTAAGTTAGTAACCCTATATTATTTGAATAGAAGGCTTTGAAGGAAGTCATAGGGGCAGAGGATCAGAGGAAAAGAGACTTAGGGGGTGTACTATGGAATTAATATTTAATGAATCTAGACAAATCTATATTTCCAAAATTAATGCTGTGCAAGACTATATCGAAAAACATTTGGAGGATGAGTTACATATAGAACAGCTAGCTAATATAGCATGTTTTTCTGTTTTTCATTTTCAAAGGATTTACCATCAAATAACGGGTGAAAGTCTATATAGTTTTATTAAGAGATTGCGGCTAGAAAAAGCTGCCTTTCTAATTCGTAGCAATAGGAGTCTTCCAATTTTAGATATTGCCCTAACAGTTGGATTCTCCAATCAAGCGTCATTTGCTAAAGCATTCAAAGAAAGATATGGAATAAATGCAAGTCAGATTAGAAAGCTTAATGATTTAGATTTAATTAAGGTTAATTATAGCACAAATGGAAAAGTATTTTATGAAAAGGAGCATTATAATATACCTATAGACCTATCTATTAGATCAAAGGAACCCACAAAGGTGATATATATCAGGCACATTGGCTCCTATAAAGGGGATTCCCATCTGTTTATGGGTATGTTTTCAAAGCTTTATGATTATGCCTCTTCCCAAAACCTTATCGAGAAGGAATCAGCATGGTTTGCTGCATATCATGATTATGGCGATCTGACAATGGAAAATAAACTGAGGGTCAGTGTTTGCATGTCTATTGCTGAAGATGTAGCAGGAGTTGGAGAATTTGGAAGTATGCATCTAGAAGGCGGAAAATATGCTGTTGGTAAGTTTTTACTTAAGAAAGATGAGTATCAAGGTGCTTGGAATTATATGTTTTCTAAATGGTTGCCGGAGAGTGGTTATATACCTGATGACAGGATATGTTTTGAGCATTATCCATTGGAAGGATTTATTGAAGGTAAAGAGGGGAGGGTTGTAGAGATTTTCATTCCAATAGCTCCCCTTAAATGAAAGGAATGATTATTAAATGAAAAAAATTAAGTGTGTTGCTATTGGGAATTATGAAGTGTTGAAGAGCAAATTTGATGGTACAGATAGTATCATAAAAATGGTGATAAATGAAGAATTCAGAGATGCGTTGATAAAATTAGATCATTTTAGCCATTGCCTTATTTTTACCAAATGTGAAGAAGGAATTATTTGCTATGGTGCAGTATTGAAGGAAATAAATGAAAAAAGCGGAGAAATGGTAGTGGAAGGTAGAGCTCTAGAAGGTGAGCTTGTAGATATTAAACCATATTTCCCATGTGAAGAAAGAGTTCATGATAGTACCGAAGAAAATATATTCGATATGATCCCCTTCAAAGGTGAGCATATTGGAGAGTATCTGTTTGTGAATCATAGGGGACTAATACAATTTTATGAAAATGAAAAACTATCGGGAAATAAAATAAAAGGAACTCTTGAAAAAATAAAGACTGGAGATTATATTCGTGTGCTTTGGTGGTTTCATAGATTTGATGACAAAAAATATCGCAGCTGCTGTATGTGTAATCCACCCTATGAAAATTCCCCGAAGTCTGGAATTTTTGCAACCAGGTCTCCGGTAAGGCCCAACCCACTGGCGTCAACTGTTGTAAAGGTACTACATGTAGATCCGCATAATCATAATATTGTCGTATCAGGCTTTGATGGGTTTGAGCACTCTATTGTTTTACAAATTATGCCTTATAGTGAGGTTGAGGTTTTTGATGATGCAAAGGTACCATTATGGTTAGAGCATTGGACAAGATTCAAGGTGTTTCAAGAAACAATGGAAAACAGTATGCCAATTGATATAACAACAAAAGAAGCTACCAATGAAGAGGTAATATATTTGAAGGAGCTTGAAGGTGATGATTGCTTTGAATTAAACATTAATCAAAATGAAATTATAGTAGAAAATGCATCAATTAATAACTTAAAGGATATTTCTGTAAGAATTCCTAAAGAAAAAATTACAGTAATCACTGGAGTTAGCGGAAGTGGTAAGTCAAGTCTTGCCTTTGACACGATTTATCATGAAAGTCAAAAACAGTTTATTGATTTAGTTGCTTCCAACCCACCTATTGTAAATGATTCAAAGGACACTAAGGTTGGAAAAATAACGGGACTACAGCCATCTATAGCAATTGAACAGACACAGCTAGGTTTAAACCCTAGATCAACAGTTGGCTCTGTAACAAGAACTAGTGACTTTTTAAGATTATTATTTGCTACAATAGGTGAGGGTATATGCCCCCATTGTAATATTCCTGTGCCAGAAAATAATGTATGTAGCAGTTGCGGTACCATTTTTTTTGAGTCCACTCCAGCTCTATTTAATTACAATCATACAGAATATATGTGTCCTGTATGCAAAGGACTGGGTGAGGAAATGCAAGTTGATTTAGATCTGATTGTAAACAACCCTGATATTTCCATATTAGATGGAGCATCTGTATGGTGGGGTAATCTGAGAAAACATAGGGAAAAGCCTAATGCTAACTGGATGCGGGGAGAGATTCTTGCATTAGCTGAAGATATGAAGGAGAATTTAGAAGTCCCCTTCAAGGATCTTTCTGATGAATTTAAGCGACAACTCTTTTATGGCTCAGCAGGAAGGGAAGTGAGCTTGAGTTATGAGAATACTAATGGTAGAAAGGGTACCATCACACGACCAGTGGAAGGTGTTATCAATACTTTGAATCGTTTGGTAAGGGAAAATAATGCAGATAAATCTATGACTCATTTTGAACGCTTTATTGTTAAGAAAAAATGTAGTAGGTGTCAAGGAGAACGACTTATGGATGAAGGTCGTTTAGTTAGGATAGGATTTACAAGATATCCAGAAGCTACCAAAATGAATATAACAAGACTTAAATATTGGTGTCATACTACATATGATAAGTTGTCTATAACAGAAAAAGAAAAAACTAAGGGAATATTTATAAAACTACTTACTAGATTAAAAAGGCTTGAGCAAGTTGGATTAAGTTACCTATGTCTGGATAGAAGCATCCCTTCATTGTCTGGTGGTGAGGCTCAGAGGCTGAAAATTGCATCACAATTTGGTTCGGGACTAACCAATATCCTATATGTTATGGATGAACCATCAAAAGGATTACACCCAAAAGATTTTCAATTTCTGATGGGAATCATCAAGGATTTAAAGAAGCTAAATAATACAGTGGTGATGGTTGAGCATAAAAAAGAATTTATTGATATGGCCGATTTCATAGTGGAAATTGGTCCAGGAGCTGGTCAATACGGAGGAGAATTGCTGCGTGCTGAAGAAGTAGAAGGTCAGATTAAGGATTATATAGATGATTTTCCTTATCAGGTGCAAGACAAGGTGATTAAAGGGGAGAGTAAATTATCAATAAAAGGTGCAAGGACTAATAATCTTAAAAATATTGACATTACAATTCCCCTATCAAAATTGATATGTGTGATTGGGGTCAGTGGTTCAGGGAAAAGTAGTCTTATATCCAAGACTTTATATCCCGCAGTTTTAAAAGAGCTTGGAAAAAGCTTTGATACACCTGAAGATTATGATAGTATAATTGGCACTAAAAATATAAGCAATATATATTATGTTGGTCAAAAAGCGATTGGAAGGACTCCAAGATCAAATCCTGGAACGTACACAGGAGTATTCGATTTGATTAGAGATTTTTATGGAAATTTAGAAGAAGCCAAAAAGAAGAAACTGACTAAGGAATGTTTTAGTTTTAATAGTACTAAGGGTCAATGTGAGGAATGCAAAGGAGCAGGACAAATAGCAGTTCCTATGTATTTTATGTCGGATATATACACCATATGCTCAAGGTGCAATGGAAAGAGATATAAGGAGAAGGTCTTAGGGGTTAAGTATAAAGGATATTCAATTTCAGATTTGTTGGAGCTTGAAATCAGAGAAGTAAAGGAATTATTTAAAGAAGAAGATAAAATCTTTAAGATACTGGATATGCTGGATAAAGTAGGACTTCCTTACATTAAGTTAGGTCAAAGTGCTACAACCTTGTCAGGTGGAGAAGCACAGAGAATAAAACTAGCAAAAGGATTATGTGATGAGAAAACTCAAGATGCAATATATATACTTGATGAGCCCACAACTGGATTACATGACGAAGATATAAAAAAACTGGTGTATATCCTGAAGGAGCTTACAAATAATGGAGCAACAGTAATTGTAATAGAGCATAACCCTTTACTGATACAGCAAGGGGATTGGATTATTGAGATGGGGCCACAGGGTGGAGATCTTGGTGGATATGTTGTAAGAGAAGGATGGTTACAGTAAGTACCATATAATAATCAATATGACAATTAGAGAATTCATGAATTTTCTAAGTATTTTTCCATTTATAAGTAGCTATAATAGTTATTTTATAAAAAACTATACTAACCTTGTGATAATTCTTACAAATTACTATATTACTATATATTTCCATGATAGAATTATATTATGATTAAGAAAAGTCGAATTACTACAAATAATTTAATGGTTTCGGGGTTGTTAAATATAAAATTAGGAGGATATATGGATGAAAACACCTTATATAAAGATTGATATCTCAAAAATCCAACATAACGCAAGAACAATAGTTAATCAGTGTAAAGAATATGGAGTATCAGTAACAGGAGTTACAAAAGGTACATTGGGAATGCCTGAAGTTGCACAAGCTATGATTCGTGGAGGGGTTGAATGGATTGGAGAATCTCGCCTGGATAATATTGAAGGACTGAGGAAAAGTAATATTCATGTACCTATACTATTAATGAGATCACCCCATATGTCAGAAATTGAAAGGGTTGTTTCTGTGGCAGATTACAGCTTGAATTCTGAGTATGAGGTTATAAGAGCCCTATCTGAAGCTAGCTTAAAAAAAGGGACAATACATAAAATTATTATAATGGTTGATCTAGGTGATTTACGGGAGGGTGTTTGGCCGGATGAATTAATTCCTCTAGTTAAAGAAATTATTTCCATGAGAGGTATTCAAATAGTTGGTCTTGGAACTAATTTGACGGATTTAAATGGAACGATACCAACTTATGAGAATAATAAACAGTTAGTTGATTTAGTCGAAGAAGTAGAAGATAAATTTATGATAAAGCTTCAGTATTTATCGGGTGGAAATTCTAGTTCTTTTAAACTCTTGTCCTCAGGTAAATTGCCTGATCGGATTAATCACTTTAGAATAGGAGAAGGGATACTTCTAGGCCGAGAGACAGTAGGTAGAGAATTATGGCATGGTACTTATCAAGATGCGTTTACTTTATGTGCAGAAATAATTGAGAAAAAATCAAAACCGTCATTGCCTGTAGGTGAAATTGGACAAGATGCATTTGGTAATACCCCTACTATTGAGGATAGAGGAATAATGACACGGGCTATTCTAAATATGGGTCGCCAGGATACAAATATCGATGGTCTAATACCCAGTCAATCGAAAATTAAAGTTATAGGTGCTACTAGTGACCATACATTAGTTGACATGACACAAATCCCAGATAAGAATATTGGTGACATTGTATCATTCGACTTAAACTATGCAGCTTTACTTACTTCTATGACCTCTCCATTTGTAAGAAAAGTTATATTGTAAGTTATTAAAAACTTTAAATAAAATAGAATAAAAGACCTATACTTCTCCACTGGTGTTGACAGAATCAACCTGTAGTACAGCTTCAGATACTGGTTTTAATTTTGACGTTTGAACTAGAAACACTCCCATAAGGATAACCCCTGTACAAATAAGTATCTTTAGTGAAATAGGCTCCTTCAAAACAATAAAACCGAGAAATATTGCAACCAAAGGATTAACATAGGCATAGGTTCCAGCTTTAGAAGCGGGCCATCTCATAAGTATATAGATATAGCAGCTATAAGCTAGTACTGAACCGAATATAGCCAAATATAAAATAGATCCTATACCCTTTAGTGTTAGGTTAACGCGGGACACTTCGCCTAAGAATATTCCAATTGATGTAAGAACAATTCCTCCTGCCAGCATCTGTATACCTATATGGGTTACAATTGAACCAGTAGATCTAAACTGTTTTGAGTATACAGAGCCTATTGACCAAAACAGGGTGGCACATATAAGTATTAAGGCTCCGCTTACATTGATGGCTCCTGTTCCTGAACTGGTGATTACAAGTAAAACCACCCCCGAAAATCCAAGAATGAGACCAAACCAGCCTTTACCAGCAATCCTACTGGACTTAGGTAAACAAAGCTCTATTAATGCCATAAAGATTGGCATAGAGGCAACTATAAGGGAAGTTATACCAGAATGAACCCATTGGCTGGCCAATACTACTAAGCCATTGCCTCCCACCAATAAAAATAGCCCTACTATTGAAAGTCTTCTAATATCAATTTTATTAGGAAACTTCAGGCCTTTTAAACAAGCATAAATAACCATAGCTAAGCCTGCCAGCAAAAAACGAAGGCCAGCAAATAACGCTGGAGGGAAAGCACTAACACCTATTCTTATGGCTAAATAGGTAGAGCCCCATACAATGCAAACACACAAAAATGCCAATATATTTTTTCTCTCATCCTTGTCATTCATAAAATCCATGACATATAACCTCCATAAAATTAATCTAATAGATTAATTATAGTCTATTTCAAGAATATATTCCTATATTTTTTATTTAATATTAGAAGTTTATCTGAATGAAGAAATAAATCTATCCAATGGTGGTTACTACATAGAAAAGATTGCCTTGTTTCGTAATTACAAAAAGTAAGAGGTGCAATGACAAGACAATAGCACATCTTACTTTTTTATTGATAATTTTATTAGGTGGTTAGTATTAATTTTCTAGATTTTTAAACAATTCAATAATCCATAAAATTCTTAGCGCTACTATCTGAATAAATAGAAGTTTGTAAAAACCCACTGGCCGTTAATTAATTCATATAAAAATTCATGACTTTCGTATCCAATAACACTGTAGTCCGCTCCAAGCAGCTCAACTTCAACTGTGTAGATGAATTTTACATCGCTTTCTTGTCGCACCTCAAAAGCTTCCTCGCCTTTATAAATATCTGTCCCTCTATCAGCTAAAATACCATATAATTCTCCATCAATATCTCGATAACGCTTAAATTCAGTATTCAATACTTCTTCAGCTATATCTTGGGAAAATATTGAATGAAAGTAGTTTTCCAGGTCAACATAGGTTTTAATAGTATCATGATTTACTTTATTGTATATCATCCCATCAGCTTCCTTAGTGGTAGACTCCACAGGCATAGTGCTAATTTCAAACCATGTAAAAGCCTCATAGGCTTTAATATATGCTTCATCAACATCTTGGATACTGGGTATAGCAGCCCTGTCTTTTCCCTGTAATTCGGTATTGCAACCCCAAAGTGGTAAAAATAATAAAAATACAATTAATAGAAATAAAATCTTTTTCAAAATCAAAACACCTCCTTTTTCAGTATAATCTATTATAAATTGAAGTTCAATAATAGGGAAAAAACCACCGAAATAAGCACCTTTGCAGATTTTACCTATAAGTTAAACGCCTACATTATTGTATAATGGACATATAAGTAAAGTGCCACAGCAACCTATGGTAGCAAATTTAGACTATTAACTATACACCTTAGTCGCCACATAAAGGAGAATTAAAATGAAAAAAATCCAATGGCTGACTCTTTTGAAGGTAGGTCAACTTATTTTTTTTTATATAACCATTACTTATATTCTACCAACAATGACACAGCTTTTTATTCCTCAGTATATATTATTGATGATTTTATTTACATTTTTGTCTCAAAGTAAAGGCTTTATATTATTGATAGCTTATATGTTAATAATAGGAATTAGTTATCTGGTTTTGGGATTTATCAATGGATATGATATTTCATTGGAATGGAAAGCAATTATATATCATATGACATTAACCACCAATGCAGCAATTATATATAGCTCAACATACCTTACAGGAAGGTTAGAGCAGGAAAATTGGAAATTGAGTCAAAGAATTAATGAGCTAGAAGCTTTTGTTGGCTACACAAGACTACTAACAAAACAGGAATTTGAAAAAAGAAGCAATTTAATAAAAATGGCCATGGCTAGACGGGGAGAAGAAGGTTATCAACTGTATTTTTCATTAGAAGAAATTGATCCCATTATACAAAAATCCATATTTAGTACTTTAACAGATATAGCGTTAACAGTCTTTAGAAGTGAGTATGATTTAGTTGGTAAATATGATGATAATACCTTTGTTTTGTTACTTCAAAATACAGATAATGAAGGGATGACCATAGCTTTAAATCGTTATTTAAGCATTGTAAGATCAAAAGTTAATCTAAAGGAAAGTGACCTTCTTATTAAAGTAGAGTATATTGGAATAGTTGATAATAAGGTGATGAATATATGAGATATCTATTTTTGATTAACACTATTGTTTTTTTAGTTATTATACTATATTACTCAATACTTACAATTTACGGATTGTATTATCGAACCAAGGCCAGGGAATCAAAAGTATTGGATACTTACCCAAGTGTAGATATATTAATCCCCGCCCACAACGAAGGAAAGGTTATTCAAAAGACTCTAGATGCAATAATTAAATTGGATTATCCCGGTGAAGTTCAGATTTATCTATTAAATGATAATTCTAAAGATGATACAGGAATAATTGCTGAAGCCTTTGCTAAAGCATATAATAATCTGCACCATATTAAAGTCCCCAAAGGAGAGCCCCGAGGGAAATCAAGAGTTTTAAACTACGGACTTAGTATTTCTAATTCACTGTATTTTGTCGTCTATGATGCCGACAACCAACCAGAGGTACAGTCCTTAAGGTTACTGGTGGAAGCAGCAGTAAAGATACCTAATTCTGCAGGCGCTGTAGGGTACGTAAGAACAATAAATGAAAATAAAAACTTACTAACTCGTATGATCTCATTAGAGTTTCAAGTATTTCAGTTATTAATGCAATCTGGAAGATGGGTTTTGTTTAATACAGGCTCATTAACAGGAACAAATATGCTGGTAAAACGCTCAACCATAGACAAAGTAGGGAATTATGATGTTTTTGCCTTAGCTGAGGATGCAGAGCTGACATTAAGAATCACCAACATAGGTCAGCTACTGCCAATAGTACCTGAAGCAATTACCTGGGAACAAGAGCCAGAAGAGATAAAAGTTCTGATCAAGCAGCGAACAAGGTGGTTGCATGGTAATTTATATCTATTAGAAAAAATGTTTAGCTCTATAGATAATTTTAAGGGTAAAATGTTGGTACATAGTCTACAACAGGTTTTAGTATATATTGTATTCTTAACATTTTTAATGCTTTCCCATGGATGGTTTATTGCGGGACTCTTGGGATTTTTTAATTCTAACATACAGCTACCTTTTTTACTTATTTGGTATATGTCTTATCTTGTTTATACTTCTCAGGTCTTTAGTGCACAGGTGGTTGAAAAAACAGTATCTCCAATAAATATGGCTGTAGGGTTTATATCATATTTTACCTATTGTCAGCTCTTCATATTTCTCTTTTTCAGGAGTCTATTCTTCTATATAAAAGCAAAGAAACAGAAGAAGGTTATCTCATGGGATAAAACAATTCGATTTTAGCGGGTAACCCATAATCATTTAAAATGCTCTTTTTTATTCTGTAAATTTCTATAATTAGTATAAAAAATTTATTAACAAACCCTCCTAACGGTATTAAAGAATGTCATAGGAGGGTTTTTCTTTTGAATTTTAGTTAATATTATTGTTTAAGGGATTACCAAGAACTCCATAGAAAAATAGGGTGATCAGTTCTTTAAATAAATGTTTACTTACCCCAATATCTAAGAATGCATCTGATCTCTTACCCTCTCTAAACATATTAATATAGATTAAAATAGCTTCATTGGAAATATTATGCTTAATATAACCTTCTTCTCTTCCGTTTTCAAACAGCTTCATCATTAAAGGGATAAACTTATTATCAGCAAAATCCTTAGCCATCTGTCTCAGAATAGGGTCTTCAGACATCATTGATTTAAGAAAATCTGAATTCAAGGCAGATAAAGCTTCTGGTTTTTCAGCCAGAAAGAGTTCAAGCTTTTCGGGGAAAGGGAGGTTGGCTTCAATAATATCTGTAGCCTCCTTCAAGCTCTTATTCATAAAGACTGTAATTACGTCTCTTAACAGCTCATCCTTACTGCCAAAGTAGTTATAAATAGTTACTTGAGATACCTTTGCCTGCTTTGCTATTTCAGCAATACTGACCTTTTTAACCCCATACACAGAAAACAGATCGAAGGCTGCTTGACAAATATTTTCTTTTTTTCTTTCCTTGCGACGTTCAAAACCATCCATTATATTCACCTCTATAATAGTTTACTATAAATTATGAAATATATCAATTAAATAACTTCATAACTTATTGACAAAAAAACTAATTTTATATATTATGTAATATATAAATAAAAATAGTTCATAATATATAGAAAGAGGTGATATTTATGAAAGAATATGTATTATCATTTAAACAAATAAATGGTACAAATCTACCAGAAGTAGGAGGAAAAGGTGCTAATTTAGGAGAACTTTCAAAAATTGCAGGAATAATAGTGCCGGAGGGAATTTGTGTTACTACAGAAGCCTATAAAAAAATAGTTGAAGATAATAAAGAATTAGATTCATTGATGGATCAATTGTCGCTGTTAAGCCTGAAGGATAGTGAAAAAATTGCCCAGGTCAGCAAGAAAATTCGTTTGGTTATTGAAGGGACAGAAATTCCCAAGGATATTGTAATGGCTATAAGCTTAGAAATAGAAAAGCTTGGAGAAAAACATCCTTATGCTGTTCGTTCCAGCGCTACAGCAGAAGATTTGCCATTGGCATCATTTGCTGGACAGCAGGATACCTATTTAAACATACTGGGTATAGATTCAATTCTGGAGCATATAAGAAGGTGCTGGGCTTCACTATATACAGACCGTGCTGTAACCTATCGTATACAGAATAGGTTTGAGCATCGAAAGGTGTATCTTTCAGTTGTTGTTCAGAAAATGATTTTCCCCGAAGCCTCTGGAATAATGTTTACAGCCGATCCTATAACAGGTAATAGAAAGGTGGTATCTATAGATGCAAGCTTTGGACTTGGAGAAGCCTTAGTTTCGGGCTTAGTGAATGCTGATAACTACAAAGTGCGAGAGGAAAATATCCTTGAGAAAAAGGTAGCCACTAAAAAAATAGCCATTTATTCCCTACAAGGTGGAGGGACTGAAGAGAGGGAAATTCAGCCACAACAGCAAAATGTGCAAACTCTGACAGATGAGGAAATTTTACGACTTAATGATATAGGGAGAAGAATAGAGAAATATTTTAAACGTCCTCAAGATATCGAATGGTGCTTATTTAATGGAGAGTTCTATATTGTTCAAAGCAGGCCAATTACAACCCTCTACCCAATACCAGAAAACGACGGAAAGAACAGAGTATATGCATCTATGGGTCATCTGCAGATGATGACAGAAGATATTAAGCCATTGGGTATGTCCTTCTGCAAAATGTTGTCATTTTGGTTTGGTGAAAACTTAAATGCTGCCGGTGGAAGGCTTTTTATAGATGGAACCTATGATCTAGCCTCGCCAATAGGAAGGAAGGTTTTGATTACTAGTACCGGCAAGGCTGATATTTTAATGAAGAATGCCCTTGTAAACTTAATGAAACGAAAGGATTTTGTTAAGACACTACCTCGAGGAAAAGGGTCTATAAATATGAGCTCAGGAATTCTATCGTGGATACCACCGATTATAAAAACATATAGAGAAAATAATCCTATAATTATTGAAGAACTAATCGCATATAACGAAAAACTGATACTTGAGATGGAGGAGAGGATTAAAAAGTTATCAGGTGATGAGTTGTTGAAATTTATTTTACAGGATACTAAAGATTTAAAAGCTACCCTAACAGGACCCGGGAACATGAGTATGATGGCCATCGGAGGCTTGGTAACTAACTGGGTTAATTCAAAAATGGAAAAATGGTTAGGTGAAAAGAATGTTGTAGATATCCTTTCCAAATCTGTAAAAAATAATGTTACTTCAGAAATGGGGTTGGCACTTCTAGATGTATCTTGCATAGTTGCTAAGTATCCAGAGGTAATAGAGTACTTTAAAGATGCTAAAGATGATACCTTTTTTCAGGATCTATCCAAGCTAAAAGGCGGCGTTGTAGTAAAGGATGCAATAGAAGAATATCTAAAATTATATGGTATGCGTTGTGCTGGAGAAATAGACATTACAAAGCCCCGCTGGAGAGAGAAGCCGACTGCTCTCATTCCTATGATCATCAGTACAATAAATAGCTCTGAGCTTAATTCAAGCAGTATTATATTTCAACAAGGTCTATTAGAGGCAGAAGGGAAGGAAAGGGATCTTTTAAACCGTTTGGAGCAATTGCCTGGTGGAAAGAGAAAGGCTAAAAAAGCAAAAAAGATGTTCAGTATGCTACGAAACTTTATAGGCTTCAGAGAATATCCAAAGTATTCCTTCATAAAGCGTTTCCAAATATATAAGACTGCACTATTGAAGGAAGTATCCCTACTGGTTCAAAAGGGACTTATAAAGGAACCTGAGGACATTTTTTATCTATACTTTGATGAACTTCATGAGGTTATTAGAACAAATCGACTAGACTATAGTATTATAAATAAACGAAAAGCTGACTACGAGATCTATGAAAAATTAACACCACCTAGAGTAATGACCTCAGAGGGGGAAATTATAACGGGAGAATATAATAATGGTAATATTCCGGAGGGTGCTTTGGCGGGTGTGGCTGTGTCATCAGGTGTCATAGAAGGAAGAGCACGGGTTGTTTTGAAACTTGAGGACGCCAATATAGAAGAAGGGGACATTCTGGTTACAACATATACAGACCCTAGCTGGACACCTTTGTTTGTATCTGTCAAAGGGTTAGTTACTGAAGTAGGTGGACTGATGACCCATGGTGCAGTTGTTACTCGGGAATATGGTATACCTGGAGTTGTAGGGGTGGAGAATGCCACAAAATTAATAAAAGATGGACAGCGAATTCGAATAAATGGAACTGAGGGATATGTAGAATTGCTATAACGATAAACTGTCATTACATTATAACAATGACTATTTAAAATGGGGCCCTTAGACTGGAGGAAAACCATGCCTATAAAAGAAAACAAGGCTTTAAATACTAACTTTACATTATTTCTTCTTGGTAGGATGGTATCCGATACGGGAACAAGTATTCAAATGATGATAATGCCACTATATATAATAGATGCTGGTGGCACGGCAGCCACCATAGGATTATTTTCATTTTTGTCCCTTCTCCCTGCCCTTTTTGTTTATCCATTTGCAGGTGTTCTGGGTGATAGGCTTAATAGAAAAAAAATTATGGTGATAACAGACTTTATAAGTGCAGGAGTGATTTTGTCTTTAGGGTTAATATCTTATATGAATTTGATGAGAATTTCTCTGCTGCTGATAGTGCAGGTAATTATATCTTTGTTAAATGGATTATTTGAACCGGCTACAAGGGGAATGCTGCCTCAATTGGTTGCTAAAGATGAATTGACCAGAGGAAACTCTACAGTAGCATCAACAAGGAGTGCATCAGTTATGCTGGGGCCTGTAATTGGAGCTGCCCTTTATGCTAACTTTGGCATTACGATAGTATTTTTTGTCAATGGAATTTCATTTTTGTTATCAGGAATCACCGAGATGCTTATAAAATATAAACATTCTAAGCGAGAAGTAGCTGGAGGCATAAGGGGGATTCTGGATGATTTATCGGAGGGTATTAGATTTATTTTATCTAATAAAATCATTAGTAGGCTATGCCTTTTCTTTTTAGTTGTCTATTTAGTAGTACAACCATTCTTTAGTGTAATACTACCATTGTTTTTTAAAACCAGTTTAGATTACTCTGATGTACAATATGGTTACTTGCAAATGATAATTGTATTCGGAGCACTATTGGGAAGTCTAACAATAGGTATACTCTATGGAAAGGATGCAAAGGTAAGAAGTCCCTTGATGGGAGGAGCAGGATTGCTAATATTGACAATGCTAATGTATGCATTATTGATGCTTCCAAGAACTCTAGCTACATTAGGAAATAACACAACCCAATACTTTGCTTCATTGGCAGTAGTTTTATGTCTATTTAGTACAGCTAATATGTTTATAGCTATCCCAGTACAGGCATATATACAAAAAGAAACCCCCAACCAATACATGTCAAGGGTATTTTCTTTGGTAAGTATGATTTCTAGAGGGGGAATTCCGTTAGGTGCATTAGTATATGGATTTGTCCTTGAGAAAGTTTCAATGCATTGGGTGGTACTGGTGGCTACTTTAATGATGCTGCTGCTTTCCATAGGATTTTTAGCCTCATTAAACAATGAAAAAATTAAAGAAAAGTGATTAGAAATACACCCATAAAAATTAGCAACTGCCCCTTCTGATAAATAATTAGAAGGGGCAGTTGCTGTTTAGCCAGCTTATTAAAAACAATTATTATTTAAAGGAGTTTAGTTTTGGCATAAAAATTGCTTTATAGGATATGGGGATGTTTATTAAGCTTTTTATTTCAAGCTAATGATGTGAATAGAGTCTGTTCATAAAACCATTCCTACAGGAAATACGATATTATCATAAGAAGATATTTATTGTGTTAAATGACACACACATCTGTAGTAAATAATACATGTGTAAAAAATGTGCTAAGGGGGCGAGAATTAAACAAAGGCTAAAATTATGAGTCATATTTAATTATGTAAATAGGTTTAATAAATAGATTTGGAGGCGTAAATATGTCAAAGAAGATGCTAAGTAAAAAGGAGCAATTCACAAAAACTGAAAAAAGCAAATTACCTCTAATTTTAGGAGGTATAGGTATCCTTGTGGTAGCAGTTATATTATTTGTTGTGTTAGGTTCTGGTGGTCAGGTGGAAGGGGAGTATTTTGGTAACGCAGTAGCACCTGCTCGTTCATATATAGGGGAATTTATCTCCATGACTCCAGTGGAACCAATTATTGAAGATGGGCAGATTAGAATATCACTTGATGAGGTAGACCAAAATAATATTATATCCTTTGAAATAGAAAACAATCAGAATGAGTTAGTTCCATTGATGGCTTATATAACACCTTCTGGACGTATCTTTGTAGGTAGTAGTATGTGCGAGCCTTGTCGAGGGAGGACATTTTCTCTTGCTGGGGAAACTTTAGTATGTGATGCCTGCAGAACCACCTATAACATTGAAAATCATGAATTTATATCAGGCTCTGTAGCATGTGGGTCATATCCTCCTGTGAATATGAACCCAACTATTGAAGACGGTATCATCATTATCGATTTAGATAGCGTATTGAACTGGAGGAGCCGTGCTTAATTTCGTATTTTGAAAAAAGGAGGAGGTAAAGTAGTGAGTAACAACAAAGACCATCAGGATGAAAATAAAGTATGGAGATATATTGGTATAGCTGTTATTGTATTGATATTTCTTGTGGGAATCAATAGATTTGGTTTTACAGGAAGAACAGATGGAATCAGGACTGGAGGCAACAGCCTGGGGGATATAGCCTTAGAATATTATTTTGAGAAATACCCAGAACAGGCTGAAAATGAAGATATAGAAGCAAGAGTAAAGAACTTTGGTTGCCATAAAGAAATTCATATTTACAATGAGGGTACCCAAGTAATGAGAATGAGCTACTTCAATGGTCAAATGTATGAGCTGGAATAGAACTGGGGTGAGTCAATGAATTTATTTCAAATCGCTTTAAATAATTTAAGAAGAAGAAAAGTTAAAATGATTTTTTTAATGCTGGGGTTAGTAGTAGGAGTTTCCACTGTAGTGGGATTTCTGAATATAATTCAAGCTATGCATCTAGAGTTAGGAGATAGGATTGATGAATTTGGTGCAAATGCCATTATTCTTCCTAGGTCGGAGGGTATGGAAATGCACTATAGTAGTACTGTTGTTTCTGATTTAACCTTTGATGTAGAGAAGCTTACCATTGAGGATATTCCAAAAATTTATGATTCTTCTGTGCAGGAATACATTAACATAGTTTCCCCTAAACTAGTAGGGGCAGTTGATGCAGGGAATCAGAAGGCCTTAATCGTTGGAGTGGAAGGAAGACAGGAGTTCATACAAAAACCTTGGTTTTCACTGCAGCAACAAGCAAACTTAGAACCAGGAGAATCGGTAGGAGACTTGGCACTGCTTGATATACCAGAGGATGGAATAGTGGTTGGTAGCTCTGCTGCCACAACATTAGGGGTGGCAGTAGGGGAACAGCTAATTATAAATAATCGGCCTTTCCAAGTATTTGGTATTTTAAATCAGTTGGGAAGTGAAGAAGACGGGTTGATTTATGCAAACCTAGAGGTTGTGCAGGACTTGCTTAACAGGCCGCAGGAGTTGTCTATGATCGAGATCTCCGCATATTGTAATGCATGTCCTATAGAAGAAATAGCCATGGGACTAGAGGATGCTTTACCCAATAGTCGAGTGATTCCTATGCGTCAAGCTGCTCTTTTTAGAGAAGAAACAATTGAGCAGTTCTCAGTTTTCGGATATGCTCTCTCAGGTATGGTTTTGCTGATTGCAGCTTTGGTGGTTTTAACCACCATGCTTTCTTCTGTTAATGAAAGGACTAGAGAAATAGGAATTTTTAGAGCTATTGGGTTTCGACGCTCCGATATTTTGAAAATTATATTTATGGAGGCAGGAATGATCAGTATACTGGGAGGCTTAGTAGGCTTCTTTTCAGGTAGCTTTGCTGCAATGTATGCAGGACCATATTTAGCTCAGCTGCAGGGAGCTATTCCAATGCAATTTCAACTCCTTTTGCCTGCCATACTTTTATCTACAGGGTTGACAATGCTAGTTAGTGTATATCCAGCCATGAAGGCTGCACAGCTTGATCCAGCTGAGGCCCTACGTTTTATCTAGTAATCTATGAGTAATTATAAATCTTTAATTATGTAATATTAGAAAGAATTATACAGATATTTTGAGGAGGCAAAAGTATGTCTGAGATTATGATCTCGTTGAGAGATATAAAGAAAGTATATAAATCTATGGGGGATGAAGTTGAAGCCATAAAAGCTGTAACACTGGATATAGAAAAAGGTGAATCTGTAAGTGTAATGGGTCAATCGGGCTCTGGGAAAAGCACTTTACTATCAATAATTGGAGCCTTAAACCCTCCAACTTCTGGAATAATTGAGATTGATGGAATAGATATTTATAAACTATCCCAGGAAAAAAGAGCAGACTTCAGACGGGAATATCTGGGATTCGTTTTTCAGCAGTTTCAACTAATTCCTTACCTGACAGCCCTGGAGAATGCAATGTTACCCTTAACTACGACTAAACGCTCCAGTAAAGAAAAGCGAGAAATGGCAGTAGAGTCACTTAACCGTGTAGGACTTGCTGACAAAATGAAACGGTTGCCAAATCAGCTTTCTGGAGGGGAACAGGAGAGGGTAGCAATTGCAAGGGCTATTGTCAATGCTCCGCCTCTTATATTGGCTGATGAGCCTACCGGTAGTCTTGATACAAAAACAGGAGATGAAATAATGGAGCTCTTTCAACAGTTAAATCAAGAGGGATTAACAATTCTTATGGTTACCCATAATCCAGAAAATACACGATATATGGGTCGTACCATTATGATGAAGGATGGAAGGTTATCAATGGAGCAAGATGATTTAGTTCAAGTAGTTTCTAATAAAAGACAGTAACGGAGGGATAAAATGCAGCTTTATCATATAACATTAAATAATCTCCGTCGACGGAAGGCTAAAATGTTCTTTGTACTTTTAGGTTTGGCAATTGGTATAGCCACCATAGTGTCAGTCTATGGTGTAGTAGAGACAATGAAAACCGAGATGACCCGACAGGTTACTGAATTTGGAGTTAATGTTGTTATTACACCAGATGCTGGTGGATTAACTTTTTCATACGGTGGGATTACCCTTCCAGAGATCATGTATGATGTAGAGCAGTTGTCCACAGAGGATGTGAGTAAATTAGATGAACTAAGCTCTAATAATATGATTAGGGTTGTTGCGCCTAAACTGATGGGAATGTATCAGCATGGACCCCATAAGGTTATATTGGTGGGTGCCAACCTATCCCAGGAATTTCAGGTGAAGCCCTGGCTACGAGTTCAAGATCAGCAGTATGGATTTCAGATAGAAGAAGCCCAGGTGGAGGCTATAGAAACTGAAGACGGAAAAAAGATGGAGTTTGAAAACATTGATCTTTCTAGGCAGGACTTGGAGCAGCTTAACATTTCTGATGGTCAAGTACTGATGGGTTCTGCTGTTGCAGCTTCGTTGAAGTTGGTGGAGGGTGACTTGATTACCCTTTCGGGACTTGAAATGGAGGTTTACGGTATTCTTGCGGAAAGTGGATCTGCAGAAGATCAGCAGATCTTTATGAATATTCCGGTGGCTCAGGAGATATTGGGACGTCCCGGTGAAATAACCATAATAGAAATGGCTGTTGACTATATGAGTGGTTCTGAAGAAGCATTGCTTTCAGAATTAAATCAAGCACTACCCCATACTCATATAACCAGCCTTCGACAGGAGACCCTGAGAAGAGATGAGATGTTGGTACGACTTGTACGTTTCGGTATGGCTATATCTTTACTAGTACTCCTGGTGGGTATGCTAGTGGTAAGCCTTACCATGTCAAACTCAGTTAGGGAGCGAACACGAGAGATTGGAGTATTCCGTGCCCTAGGTTTTCGTAAATACCATATTGCAAAAATAATCATGATGGAGGGCCTCTTAATAAGTGTTGTTGGAGGGTTAATAGGTTTCATTGGAGGAATGCTTATAGCTCGATATGCAGGGCCTATCTTTGCCGGCATGGATATCATAGTACCTTGGAGGTTTGATCTTCTACTGATTGCCACAGGACTGGCGATAGCAATTGGCTTGATATCCAGTATCTATCCTGCGTATCAAGCAGCAAAGCAGGATCCTGTTGAAGCATTACGCTTTATTTAAATATTAAATAAGATGGACGCCATTAGGCGTCTCAGACTGATGAAAAACCCCCATCTTCTTCGTTGCTGCAAAAACCCAGCACCCTTACGTATTACGTATACGTTGCAGTCGCTAGGTTTTATTGCGCCTCGAATCTGTGACTTTTTCATCAGTCTGGATATTGTTGACTTTTTCAACAACCTCGGACGCCATTAGGCGTCTCTTTTTTGTGTGGCAATAAAATTCTTGCTACATAATAAGGGGGTTTATAGTTTATTAGACTTTCCTTTACATAATTTGTATACTTATATATAATGGCTATCAGTATAGGCGGTTGAATTAAAAAAAGGGGATTAAACACGATGAAATCAATAATAAGCAAAGAGAAGAGAGTAGTTATTTAGTAGATAAATAGTTTTTTTATCTTGAAATAACCATTGAGGGGGATAAAGATGGAGGAAAAATTTTCATTGAATTATATTAAAGCCGAGGGTGGCGTAATGTTAACAATAATATTGGTTAGCATAATGATGTTAAGCAATAGTATGTTATCAACTATACCCATTATAATAATTGGTTCTTTTGTAATGTATTTCATAGGAGTTAGACCTTGGACCATATACATTGGTGCAATATTAATGCATATAATATTAGAGGTAGCTGGTGATAGAGGAAGCTTTATAATATTTGTTTTGCCAGTTAGTTTAGTTGAGATTAGTGGAGGATTGCTATTAGCATACTCTATTAAGCAATTGAAGAGTTTCAGAGGAATTAAGCAAATTATTATTTTTGTTTTTGGATTAATTCTAGTATATGGCGGAATTCTAATGCACTTTGATATCTATGGAAATCCAATAGGATTTTTAAAAGCACAGAATCGCATAAAAACATATATAATGGAAACTTATGAGGGGAAATTAGAAATAGAGAGTATTGGCTACGGGTTGAAAATGAATGATTATACTGCAAGGGTACGAAGTACTGAGGATTTTAGAAATAAAGGGGATATTACCTACTATAGAAGTGGTGGTATAGGTGACGATTATCATTTCAGAATAGAAGAAAAGCAGGCCCATGATGCTAAACAAATATTAATGAGTATGATTAAACAAAAAACTGATATTCCAATATCCGACATTAGAAGCTTATCAATATCCATAGAGCTACCCTATAACAAATATACACCAAGATCCATGTATTTGGGCGAAGAACCAATTTATGTGAGTATTACTATGGAACCTAATGCAGTTGAAGACAGGCAAGCTTACCAAGAAAAGCACGGAGAACTTCCAATACTTCAAAGCTATGAAAGTAAGGAAGCCTTTAGCAAAGAGGCATATAAGATATTAACAGTGCTTCAAGATATAGGTTGGCCTTATACTGAAATTAATATAGAATCATTTTTACCAGATGGTAACACGGCATACAACATAGTTATCACACAAGAAATAAAAATAGATAATTTAAGAGACTTAGTGGAAATAACAGAAATAGTAGATTACAACAAAAGATAACAAAACTCTATAATATCTTCTGGATTATCTTAGCTCAAAATATATGTGCATTTTTAGCTTCTATATAAAACTAAAATTTATGATCGCCATATATAATCAATTCCTTAAGCGCATTTTATATAGTTGATTTGGAATAATAAAGTCAACATGGAAAAAAATGCTGGAAGGAGCTTGCCTTAATGGAATATGTAAATATTACCTTAAGAATTATTACTATTATGGGATTGTTATTATTTCTCATATTAATGACTGGAAGAAGAAAAATCGGAGAGCTTCCTGTATTTGATTTTTTGACTATAATTATACTGGGCAACGTAGTGGGGGCAGATATTGCTGATCCTAAGGTTCCCCATATACCAACGGCTTATGCTATAACACTACTGATTGGAATACAATATTTGATAAGTAGTTTTACAATTAAAAACCGCTGGTTCGGAGGGAAGGTTACCTTTGAGCCGATTGTAATTATACAGAAGGGACAATTTATTAAGTCAAATATGGGAAAAGTAAAATATTCAATAGAAAATATATTAATGTTTTTACGGGAAAAGGGGATTTTTGATATCAATGAAGTTGAATATGCCATTGTAGAAGATAGTGGGAATGTTAGTGTAATGAAAAAATCACAACTGCAGCCCGTAACCCCTAGTGATATGAAAATTGGCGTAATTAATAAAGGCCTAACACTGCCCCTTGTTGTTGATGGAATGGCTTATGAAGAGAATTTACAAAAGCTTAATCAAAACAAAGAATGGCTATTAAATCAATTGAAAATGAATAATATTAATAGCTTTGATGAAGTATTTTATGCTGAAATTAATACAGAAGGAAAATTATCGATATCTAAAGCTACTGAATCTAATAACTTTATGAAGGATTTTCGAATTCTATAAAAGATAAAAAGTCAATGTTGTAAAATAAAAGCTCAGCTTATAGCTGAAATTTTCATTTTTCCTCCTCAATAGACTTAATGGTTTTTCCCGCAGGAAGATTTAACATTCTACTTTTAGGCTCATAAATTTTTTGTGAAGCATAAATTCCATGATGTCCTGAAAATATAAAGCTGATTAGACAGGCTATAAAGAAATATGTAATACCTTTCCCCTCAAACATCTCCATACTAAGTATAAAGGCAGAGACAGGAGTATTAGTAGCTCCTGAAAACACTGCGATCATCCCCAATGCCGCAAGAAATGAGGGTGGTAATCCTACTACGCTAGATAGGGTATTTCCTAAGGTTGCTCCCATAAAGAAGAGTGGGATTACTTCACCACCCCTGAAGCCAGTCCCCATTGTGATTGCAGTAAACACCAGTTTAGCTAAAAAAGATAAAGGGGGCACATGCCCATCAAAAGCCCTTTCAACCATTGGTAAACCACGACCAAGATAATCCCTAGAGCCTATTGTATAGGTCAATACTATAATGATGATCCCTCCAACAAAGGCTCTCAGCATTAGGTTTTTCATGTATTTATCTGATAAGCGCTTTACCTCATGTCTTAATTGACTATACATAACACTGGTAAAACTGAAAATAATGGATAAGCCAATAATTTTCAACAGGTTAATTGTATTAATATCTGGTACACTTTTAATAATAAAATGTTCGTGTTCAATTCCCCATGCTGTTGCTACATAATGGCCTACAAAGCTAGCAACTAAGCAAGGAATTAAGGCTTCATATTTGGTTTTTCCTATAACTATAGCCTCCATGCCAAAAAGTGTTCCTGCTAAGGGTGTACCAAAGGCAGAGCCAAAACCACCACTTATTCCACTTATAATTAGAATGCTTCGGTCAATTTTGTTGACCTTGAATAGCCTATTTACACCTTCAGATATACTGGCACCCATTTGGATGGCAGCACCTTCTCTTCCTGTAGAGCCACCAAGAAGATGAGTAATGAAGGTACAGAGGAATACTATAGGACCCATCCTTAGGGGAATTTTGCCTTGTTCATGATGAATATGCTCTAGAATCAAATCGTTGCCTTTGCGGGAACCTTTACCGTAGTACATATAAATATAACCTATAACTATACCACCAATGGGAAGGAAAAATAAGGTGACTGGATTAGCTTCCCTCACCTCTGTAAGAAAATCATTGAAGTTTATTAGAAGAGCTGAAGTAGAACCAACGATTATGCCTATAATGCTCCCCCATAACACCCAGCTGGAAAGGGTTAAAATAAAGGTCTTATGTCTAATTCTTGTTGTGGTATTAAAAAATTTACTAATTAAGCTTGCCATATAGTAGGTCTCCTTGTATTTACTGCCTTCTATCAAAAACTAGTTTTGTCTATACAACTCATTATTTAGGCTCAGGTACTCTAATCTACCGCTAAGAAATGCCATATGCTTATCTATATCAGCCTTCATACTGTTAAACATATCCTTTGCCTGTTGATCTTCTGTTGAGTGTGCCATTACGGCATAACTTCCCTTTACAGCTTCACAATATGCAATGACCTTTTCTAAATCGCTTTGAACTGTCAACAGAGTCACCTCCTGTTTTTTATTTCATAACAAGCTAAAATTAGTTTAACCAAACTATTCTTAAAAATTTCACACATTATGTTGCCTTATCCCAGTACTATAATTGAAAGCACATTTATAATAGATAGCAGAAACTACAAACAAGATAGGATATATACAAATATACAAATTGTAAGAGTTTTAAGATTTAGGTAACCTAGGAAGTTTTTCCTTCATATATTGTATAAATTAGAATTTACCAATAATGGAGGGGAATTATGGATAGATTAATATATTCAAGTACTGCAGTTGAATACATAAGATTTAACAACCAAAACATTCAAAACACAATAGTTAATAAGAACAAAATACCAATGAGAAAGCTACAAAAAAATGGTGCCAGCTGCCTTATCCAGGAGAAAAGGGACCACCAAAAGGAATAGATCCAACGGCTGGGTCATGGCCATTATTCTTCTTGAAAAGAAGTAGAAATGGCAGATTTATAGGAATAGACGGCAAAGTTATTCGATTTGATCTAGAACATCCAGATAATATCGATTTCTGTAATGAACTATCGGTTGTAAGAAAAACATTAAGTGAAATTACAAGGCATCAAAAAGAAATAGCTGAATATTGGGGGGATGGACCTGCTACTAAACAATGGACACCTATTATTGATAGGCTGCTGGATACCTATGACATTAGCCCAGCCCATGCAGCACGGGTGCTTGCAGTAGTTCAGGCTGCAATTAACGATGCCTTTGCAATTACTTGGCACTACAAATATCTTTGGAATATTCCTCGACCTATTCAATTGGATCAGAAGCTAATTACGGTAATTTGCACACCTGTTTTCCCGGCATATCCATCAGGTCATTCTGTTATATCAGGTACTGCAGAGGTTATACTGAGCTACTTTTTTCCAACAGAGGCTGGGCAGTTAAAGAAATTAGCAGAAGAAAACTCTATTTCACGGCTTTACGGTGGAGTACACTTTCCTTCAGATTTGAGGGAAGGGCTGCGACTTGGAAGGCATATTGGACGGCTAATTGTGGATAGTATAAAGCGTCAGCGTGATGGAAATAACCAGCCGGTTGATGTACCATCAATTCATGACCTACGGGCTAATCTAAACCCGCCACCATATCATCAGGTTATACCATATCCATCTAGGGTGAGACTTTGCGATTTCCCTCTAGTACCTTTGGATTTTAAAGATAATAATCCTATTTAGACTAACCCTATATATACCCCACAACAATAAAGCTAAGTATTTTTATTGTTGTGGGGTATTAGCATGATTATTTTAGTAGGTATATCTTTAAACAATTGTTTAATTTATTTAAATTTCAAGTGATTGACAATCCAGTTATGGTTAAAAACTAATATCTCTGATACAATAATGGTAAATAAGAAACCACCTATAAAACTAAAAGGGATGATTGCTTATGGGTTTAATGAGGATTGCTTCTAATGTTCAAAATATCTCTGAGGCTATAGCAAGTGTAATTAAAGTGGATGTGACGGTTGTAGATAGTCAATATATTAGGGTTGCAGGCACAGGCTCATATCGTGAAGGGATAGGAGAACGAGTAAATGAAAATTCAGTATTTGGAGTAGCTATTAAAAAAGGTGAAAGCTTTATTATAGAAAATGCTGGGCAACATGCTGTATGCCTACAATGTTCCGATGCAAATAATTGTAAGGAATATGCAGAGGTGTGCTGTCCCATTAAGATTAACAATGAGGTTATTGGAGTAATAGGATTAATAGCCTTTGAAGAAAAGCAGAGGGATGAAATTTTATATAATCAAAACAATTTAATTGTATTTTTAAATAAAATGGCAGATCTAATATCTTCAAAGCTATTGGAGCAGAACAGTACAGATAAACTAGAAATTTTAGCTAAGGAAATGGAAATTGTTTTGAATTCAGTTAATAAGGGGATTTTAGCCGTAGATGAGGAGGGGAGAATATTGCGCTACAATCAAAGTGCCCTTAAGCTCTTTCAAGTTAAAGAAGAAGAAATTATGAAAACTAATATAAAGGACTTTATTGGGCTTGCCACCTTTGAATCTCTTATTAATCAAGAGTATAAAGTGAAAAATAAGGAATTCGCCTATAAAAAAGGGAAATACCATCTTAGAGGGGTTTTTGATACAAATCCAATTAGTATTAATAATGAAAGCTTTGGTATTGTGTTTATTTTTAGTAAGCTTTCGGATGTGTTAAGTACCGTTAATGACATTTCTACGGGGACAATTTCTACTGACTTTGATGAAATAATTGGGGAGAGCGTGATTTTTAAGGAAGTTAAGCTGGAAGCGAAAAAGGCTAGTCAATCAACTTCAACTATTCTGATACAAGGAGAAAGTGGAACCGGTAAGGAATTATTTGCCAGAGCAATTCACTTTAACAGTGATAGAGCCAAGGCACCTTTTATTCCAATCAACTGTGCTGCTATTCCAGAGCAGCTACTTGAAAGTGAACTTTTTGGATATGAAGAGGGAGCCTTTACTGGAGCTAAGAGGGGAGGCAAGGCAGGAAAATTCTTGCTGGCAACCAGAGGAACTATTTTTTTGGATGAAATTGGAGAAATGCCTCTTCATCTACAGACTAAGCTGCTAAGGGTTTTGCAAGAGCAGATGATAGAAAAAATCGGTGGAAAAGAGTTAATCCCAATTGATGTAAGAGTCATTGCAGCATCCAACAAGGAATTAGAAAAGAAGGTGTTGGAGGGTGAATTCCGTCAGGATCTATTCTATAGAATAAACGTCATTCCTTTGCAAATTCCATCCCTGCGACAAAGAAAAGAAGATATTTCTACTTTGGTGGATTATCTACTAAAAAAGTGTAACAGTAAATTACGAAAGAATATTAGAGAAATAGATTCCATGTCTCTAGAAATCTTCATGAAATATAATTGGCCTGGAAATGTAAGGGAATTAGAAAATACTATTGAATATGCTGTTAATATGTGTAATGGTAGTGTAATTACAAAGGCGGATTTACCGAAGAGATTAATTAATAGAGATATGCCATCAAATATAACCAATGAGTGCTCTATTACTTCAATAAAGGAACTGGAAAAAAGAGAGATACAAAAAGCAGTTTCATATTTCAGTAGCAAGAAACATAATATCGCTGACGCTGCTGAGGCCTTAGGGCTAAGCAGAGCAACCTTATATAGAAAAATAAAAGAATATAATATAAAAACAGTCTCAGAATGATTATAAATCTCATTTTGAGACTGTTTTTATATTGAACAATCTCATTTTGAGAATTTAAAATGTCAAAATCCTTGTATTTCAATACCTCTACCATTGGCATAGTTTTTGCGTATATACATTATATAATATCGCAGTGAATGGGGGAGAGAATATGAAACTGGAAGATTTAATTGTTGACATATTAAAGATGGAGGTAGTACCTGCTATAGGGTGTACAGAGCCGGTGGCAGTAGCCTTAGCCTGTGCAAAGGCCAAAGAATTATTAAATGATAAAGAAATAGCCAGTATAGAAGTGCTGGTTAGTCCCAATATTTTCAAAAATGGCCTAGCCGTTGGAGTACCACCTACAAAGGAGGTGGGGCTTCCTATAGCAGCAGCACTGGGTTTTGTGGGAGGATCATGTGAAAAGGGATTACAACTGTTGGAAGGCATTGAAAAGAAAGAAATAGAGCTTGCTAAAGCTTTGTTGGATTCTGGGAAAGTAAAACTAAATATAAAGAATACCAATGAAAAAGTTTATATAGAAGTAATCCTTTATTCAGCAAAGGACTCAGCTAGAGTAATAATAAAGGGAAAGCATAATAATTTCGTCTACCTAGAAAGACAAGGTCATATAATAGAAGACCGACTGATGGAGAATGACGAGGGTATGGAAAATGATAACAGCCTATATAAGATGAAAATAAGTTCCATTGTGGAGGCTATAGAAAAAATACCCCACAAGTCAATTGCTTTCATGCTGGAGGGCTTATATATGAATGAAAAGGTAGCAATGGAAGGATTACAAAAAAATATAGGAATGGGAGTAGGATATACTCTTTATAAAAATATAAGAAAGGGTATATTATCTGATGATTTTATGAATAATGCAAAGATGTTAACGGCAGCAGCCTCGGATGTGCGAATGTCTGGTTTAAAGCTACCAGTGATGAGCAGTAACGGCAGTGGCAATAACGGATTAACTGCTATACTACCAATTGTAGCCTATAATTGGAAATTTAATGTACCTGATGAAAAGCTTGCTAAGGCTTTGGCCATGAGTCACATTATAAACAGCTATATCAAGAATTATATTGGTAGATTATCTGTTTTATGTGGATGTGGGGTTGCTGCAGGAACCGGGGCAGCAGTAGCAATAACCTGGTTAATGGGGGGAAAGACAAGTCATATAGAAGGCGTTATAAAGAATGTTTTAGGAGATATTAGTGGAATGGTATGTGATGGTGCAAAGGTAGGATGTGCTTTAAAGCTTTCGACGTCTGTATCATCTGCCATACAAGCAGCCCTTCTAGCTATAGATAATCAAGTTATTCCTGCAGGGAATGGAATAATAGCAGAGACTGTAGAGGATACCATTAAAAATTTAAAAATACTATCTGAAGGTATGAATGGTGCTGATGAAGTAATTCTCCAGGTTATGCAGGGGATGCAAGCTGCAAGAACGGTTAAGAACTTAAAATTTTTATAATTGGATGATAAAACATATGTAAGTAACTATCTTATTATTAGAGGGCTATTTCCCGACAGCCCCTTTTCGATTATTTTTCAAAACTACCATATAGTAAATCGATAAATGCGAATGAGTATAAGCCTATTAATTTGAAGGAAGTATTGTAGTATATATACTTGAGTGGATACATTCAATATTTAAATTTACTTCAAGCTGGCCGGAAGTATTGTTTAAAAATGCACGTTGATAACGAGGGCATAATTGCTTAAATATAATAGTTCTTTTCTTATAGTCAATATATGTTATTTCAATTGTATAGCTATAAATAGCTATGGCTAAAAAGCGGTCGTCTAATTGAGAAGGAATTAGATTTTTCTTAAGCTTTATATTTTTTATATTACAGGAAATAATTTTTTTAGGCTCCCGTGGAATATTTATTATAAGGATATTATCCTCTAACTTGTAGCATGAATCAAGTAATCTTTTAGTTTTTATACATTCAATATTTGATGGGATTAATTCAACTGATGGAAGGTGTTCTGATGACATGGTAAAAGTAGGGACTAACATGGAGAGCTGCTGTAAAATGTTAAAATGAACACATTCCTTAATAACAACAAGTATATTATGTGCAGGTGTGAAATCCCGGCCAATCCCAGTATACTCCGTGGCTTATGGCAATGCTTTTTTTTTGGACTATAGGATAGGCCAAAGAGAGAATGAAATATATAGCATAATCAAAGGACATGGAGTTTTCATAGAAAGCCATATTTAATTCAGGAAAAGTATTAACCTCTGTTTTATTGCTTGGAATACCACGTATCTTAACTCCATCGAATTCCTTAGTCCAGTTATCTCCAATTTGCCAGACCTCTACATTAAGTCCTAAGTCTCTCAACAATTTACAGATATCTACCTGATAACGTTCTGCCCCTCCCATAATTATTCTATTACTGTTAGCTTCATTTCTAACTATCATCATGGAAGTCAGTTTTGGCATATCTGGTCACCTGCTTTTATATTATAGAGAATATCTTTAAAGGTTAATTTAGCTTTTGTTGGATAGATTATGATTCATTTATTAAATTTGATACCAACAATATATAAAATATTGGATCTATAAAAAAATGAAATAAAAAATACTCTAAGCTAAATTTGTAATAATAAAGAAGTAATTATTCTATTATAATTTTGTAAGAGGTAAAAAACTCCTGGGAGGCAGAAAGTTTCTGAATACCCGCCTTCTTTTCTATGAGGTCAGCGCCATTCTCAAAATCGGCTATACCATACCATGGTTCTATACATACAAATGGTGCCATTGAATCCTTTGAAGCTGAGGATTTTGACCATATACCTACGTATGGAAAGCCTTGAAATTCAACACTTATTCTATTTCCACCATTTATATTATACAAAGAGATCATTTCCAATCCACTATAGATTATTGCATCATTTGTAAACAAGCTACTATCAATAGTAAGCTCATTGGGATTATCGATATATTTCCTACCCTTGATAAAGGGCGGGTTCATAATATATTCATAGATCTTATCATTTCCCTTTAAAACCAATCTGTAACTATTTAATTCTTCTTTGCAATTATGAGGAACACTGAATGCAGGATGCCCTCCTATTGAAAAATACATTGCTTTAATATCATTGTTCTTTACATTCCAGCCTACAATTAAAGAGTTGTTTTTAATTATATAACTTATGATCAATTGAAATTCATATGGATATATGTTTTTTAATTCAGGATTTTGCTTTAAATGATAAACAAGCTTATCATTGGTTTTTTCTACAATTTCAAATTTACTATCCCTTGCAAATCCATGCTGGTGTATATTTCTTTTCTGCCCATCAATCTTTATCTCATCATTTCTAAGTTTACCAACAATGGGAAACAACACTGGAGCTACTCTACCCCAATATTTCTTATCTCCACTCCATAATACGTTATTATTACTAGTCTTTGAAAACAGGTTTGTAAGTTCAGCGCCATTTTCATCCACCTCAACCAAAAGGTGTTCATTCTCCAGTATTTCTTTTCTCATATCATCCTCTCCCCTTACATTTTATCCTCGTATTTTTGCTTCTAAAATCCTATATGTTTTTTGGAGACATATTTTCAATTACATAATTAAAATATTCCACATAGTGTTGTTGATCTCCTATACACTGCTGTAATAAATTTTTCGTTTCTTAGAATATAAATCATTTACATACAAACGTAAAAAAACAACTAATAAATGTTGTTGATATTGAAGACTTTCAAACAGGGGATGGCTACAGCCTTATGGTAGGATTATGAAAAGGTTACATATGAAGAAGGTCATCAATCGCGGATGAATAACCCTATTTGATATAATTGTAGTTAATTGCCAATAATAGTATTTTGGTGCATGGTCATGATAACCCTTTTATCCCTGTATATCCCTGGCATTGTACCCCATAAATCCAAAAACAAAAAGGACAAGTGAAATAGCAGTCAATACAAAGAATTTGGTGAAATCAAGATCTTCAATTGGTACTTTTGGAATATTACCGAAGGGTGATAACCTACCCATATAATCGGGAAATTGAAGTAATCCACCCAGGTATACTACAAAGAATGAATAACCTAGGTATAGCCAGGTTAAACCCGTTGCCCTCGGTACAAACCCAATAAGTAATAATGCTACACCTATCATAATCCACATTGCTGGTAAATAAACCATTGCAGCATTGAAGAGTGTTCCAAAAGGAATCGGATTTTCCATTACTCCTGTTCCAGCAGACCATAGACCTAATACAGCCAGTAACAGACTTAAAAATCCAAAAACAATAGAAATAAGAAAATAGCTTCCCATTATTCGTGTACGGGATACTGCTCGGGCCAGTAAATGCTCTGTATGATTTTTTTTCTCCTCGCCCTTTAGCTTTAAAATCATCATAAGAGATGGAATCGTACAAATTATGGAGATAACTGTCATCAACATAGTTAAATATTGTGCCGTCAACGAAAAGCCTTCGATAGGAGATAATAACTCCCGCATCATTTCGTTACCTTCAAAAAAGGCCTCTAAATCACCTAACACCGATCCATAAGAAGAACCTAAAATGAACATACCAATTGCCCAGGCAATTATACCTGTACTTTGAAGTCTTATTGCTAGACCAAGGGGACTTTGTAAAAAGGATGAAGCGGTTTTTCTGCCAGGCTTTGCAGGTAATAAACCAGATTCTAAATCTCGGATTGCATTTAAGTAAAGAGCAAGGGCCAAAAGAGCAAGTGCTATA
Source organism: Alkaliphilus peptidifermentans DSM 18978 (assembly GCF_900101495.1). Classification (GTDB taxonomy): domain Bacteria; phylum Bacillota; class Clostridia; order Peptostreptococcales; family Natronincolaceae; genus Alkaliphilus_C; species Alkaliphilus_C peptidifermentans. The sequence goes on along the minus strand of NZ_FMUS01000008.1, from coordinate 92,296 downwards.
CCTACTGTTAGTAAAATGGGCCACCAGTAATTATTAACGTACACTTCAGTACGTAAAATCCAACCTAGGGGTGAAAACCAAGAAAGAGCTTCGTTGCTGATGTCGCCAACTGCACGAATAAGATAAGAGACTCCTAATAATGAAAAGGAGAATCCAATGGTTCCTCGAGAATTTTCTGAAAGCTGGGCAAATAATGCAGTGACGGCCGTGAAAAAAATACCTGTTGCACCTAATGCAGCTCCATATAATAGTGAGCCTTCCAAATCTATACTTTCAATACCTAGAGCGTATAATGACAAACCTATGATGATGGCTAAGAGCACATTCGTTCCAAATAAAACGTAGGTGGCTGCACTTAAATTTGATAAACGGCCAACGGGGAGAGACCGAATCATTTCGATACGGCCTCCCTCTTCATCAGTACGTGTATGGCGGGTAACAAGTAAGATACTCATGATTGCCACAGCTATAGCAGTGAAAAGCAACATTTGATGGGCCAGCATCGCTCCAAAAGTATAGTTATCTAATCCAAATCCAGGTCCTAGCATTGCAGTCATTGCAGGGTTTAGCATTGTTTCTGCAATTATCTGTCTTTCCTGTGATGTAGGATATAAACCTGGGAAGGTGGTGGCAGTGATAATTGTCATAAGAGTTATAGAAATCAACCAAATTGGAATGCGGATACGGTCACGACCCACTATTAAGCCAGCAATCTTTCCAGTATTATAATACAACTCCTTTGACATTATGACTCATCTCTCCCTTTATTGGTATTTTCCCCGACACCTTCATAATGGCGCATAAATAAATCTTCTAATTTAGGTGGTGCGCTCTCTAGCCGCATAATTTCAAATTGACTTACATATTTAATGATATTACCTAATTCTTCACTATCTACCTGGAATGAAAGGGCTTGCCCCTTTTTTTCAATATCGTGAACACCTATTATTTCACTTAATGACTTAATTGGTTGTTTAGTTTCAACAAGTAAACTTGTTCTTGTTAAATGACGTAGCTCACTTAAGGTACCTGTTTCAATAATTTTACCCTGACGAATGATTCCAATCCTATCACACAATCTTTCCACTTCAGACAAAATATGACTGGAAAGTAAAACACTTTTTCCTGATATTTTTGCATCCATTACACATTCCTGAAAGATTTTTTCCATCAATGGATCAAGACCTGATGTTGGTTCATCTAAAATATAAAGATCTGCTTCTGACGAAAAAGCAGCAATTAATGCAACTTTTTGCCGGTTGCCCTTTGAATAGGTTCTGCATTTTTTGGATGGATCTAAGTCAAATTTCTCGATGAGCTCTTCTCGGCGGCTTTTGTTATTGGAACCCCGTAGCTTTACAAATAAATCGATAATTTCACCACCGGTGAGGTTTGACCATAGATTTACATCACCAGGTACATAGGCAATTTGCTTGTGAATATCAACGGCATCACTCCAGGCGTCTTTATCAAAAATCTTCGCTTCACCCCCACTTGCCTTTAAGATACCCAGTAATACACGGATTGTGGTGGACTTACCCGCACCATTTGGACCGATAAAGCCATAAACTTCTCCCCTGCTGACTTCTATGTTAACTCCATTTAAAGCAGTAAATTTACCAAATCTTTTCGTTAAATTAGTTGTTCTTAAAACCGTCATTATGCAACCACTCCCTTATATATAAATTATTTTCTTTAAAAGAGCTGGATATGCATAGATTATAAACCTAGTAATATTTTTAGTTTATTAAAAAATTACTACTTAGGGTCTAGATTTAGGAAAAATTTCACTTAAGAAAGCAAATTTTATGGTTATAAAAAAAAGAGTATTGCAAATATTTTGTATTAGTGCTAGTATATAGTTAAATTGTTAAACAATTAAACCATATAACAATATAACAATATATTATGAAGGGGTGGTTAGATGGTAGGTATGGATATTACGCGTGTAAGTCATGATAGACTTTCGGATAAGATTGTCAATCAGATTATTAATATGATACGGGAAGGCAGCTTAAAGCCAGGAGACAAGCTACCGAATGAAACAATTTTATCTGAGCAATTTGGGGTGAGCAGGGGAATACTGAGGGAGGCATTAACCCGTTTGCAATCTCAGGGATATATACGTAGAAAACCCAAAGACGGTACTTATATTCAGGATGATGCTCAGAATAAGCTAATGAATGAATCGGTGGATGAATTGCTGAAAAAAGCTACCTATAGCGATTTGTTAGATTTTAGAGAAACACTTGAATTGAAGATGATTGAACGAGTTATTGAGCGGGCAGGTGATGAAGAGATTGAAGAGCTATTTGATGTACTTGGGGTTGCAGATAACGAAGAAATTCAGCATAATATGGATCATTACTTCCATTATAAGCTGGCACAGGCATCCAGAAACATCTTCTTTATGAACTTTATTGATACCTATTACGATTTAATCAGTGAGATTGCCAATAGGAGCCATCGTGATCAAGAGAGACGCAATCAAATTGCTGAAGAGCATCTTGCCATTGCTACTGCCATTGCTAACAGGGATAAGGCTGCAGCAAGGAAAGCAGTACTCCATCATATGAGGATGGTGGATAAAAAAATTGAGAGTATGAAATAAGCATAAGGAGTAGGGAAAATGAAAAAGCATATTAAAATTCTGTCACCCTGTGGTATTTTGGGATATGGATTTCCTCCAGAATCCTTTGCAAATGGAATGAAAGAGAAGCCTGATGCTATTGTCGTGGATGCAGGCTCCACAGATGCAGGACCCCATAAATTGGGGGCCAGTACTGCAATTGTAAGCCGTAAGGCCTGTAAGAAGGATTTGGAGTTTATAATCACGGCTGGTTTTAAAAATAACATTCCAGTGATTATTGGCTCGGCAGGTGGAAGCGGTGCAAGAGCACATGTAGAATGGACTCTCGATATAATAGATGAAATTATTACTGAAGGTAAGCTTTCTCCACTTAAACAAGCTGTCATTTGGGCAGATATTCCAAAGGATATTATTCAGCAGCATATGAGGCAGGACAAGGTTATCCCCTTAGGAAATACAGTACCAGTTCTTACTGATAAGGCTTTAAAGGAAACCACCAGTATTGTTGCACAGATGGGTACAGAGCCTATTTTAGAAGCATTGGGATGTGGTGCACAGTTGATTGTTTGCGGTAGAGCCTATGACCCGGCACCTTTTGCGGCTGTAGGTATATTCCATGGTTTTGATAAGGCCTTGGCATATCACATGGGTAAGGTATTGGAATGTGGCGCTCTATGCTGTGAGCCAGGCACTACAAAAGATTGTATGATGGGTGTCCTTTATAATGATAACTTTGAGGTGTACTCAACAAATCCGCAGCGCAAATGTACACCTGTAAGTGTAGCAGCCCATACCTTTTATGAGAAGGATCATCCTTTTATTTTACATGGCCCTGGTATTGTTCTAGAGTTAGAGGACTGTGACTTTATCGATGTCGGTAAAGGGCGGGTTCGTGTAAGTGGCAGTAGAATAAGCAGTACACCAGTTTATGAAGTGAAGCTGGAGGGTGCCCGCAGGGTAGCCTATAGAAGCTTTGTTGTGGCAGGCGTCCGAGATCCCATTCTTGTGGAAAAGATAGAAGAGGTAGAAGAATTGGTGAAAAACAGTGTAATGGAACAATACCAGGAAATCCCCCAAGATCAATATGAGATCAACTTTTACAACTACGGCAAAAACGGAGTGATGGGAAGCTTAGAAACAAATAATACTATCTCTCATGAACTGGGAGTAGTGTTTGAGGTTATTGCTAGAACCCAAAGTGACGCTTCTGCATTGTGCAGCTCAGTTCGTTCCACCTTTATGCACTATGGATACGATGGAAGAAAATCTACAGCGGGTAATCTGGCGTTTCCTTTTGCACCAAGTGATGTGGAGTTTGGTGCAGTATACGAATTTTCAGTATACCATCTTATGGAAACGGAGAATGGAAAAGTGTTATTTCCCATTGAATACAGAAATAAATAGGAGATGCCAATATGAACAAACTTATAGATTTAGCTAAAATACTAAGAAGCAAAAATAGTGGTCCCTTCGAAATTACATTAGATATACTGTTTGATAATCCTGAGTACTATAACAGAGTTGTAAAGAGTGGAGTTATAAATGTTGAAACCATTTGTCAGCTATATAATTTAGAACCGAAAGACATAAGCAATATTATTTTTTTTGAAAAAGCCTTTGGCATTAAGATTACATACAACAGAACTGTTTCATCAGGTACCTTCCGTGATCGTGATGTGTACGGTGCGCAACAGCATGCCCCGCTGATGGATATTGTCATTCCATAAAGAGGAGGATTGTTATGAATGTAAAAGAAAAGAGAGAACCTCCTAAGATAAAGGGAAGAAGAGGGTTCACTAGTGTAAAAGAAACTAGAGCTTTTTATAAAGAAAAGCTGAAGCACAGCCTAGTATGGAGGCGTCTAAGGACTGACTTTATGCTATATATTATTCTAACGCCTACAATATTATATTTTCTGATATTTCGACTTTGGCCAATTATGGGGATGAGGCTGGCCTTTTACGAATATAAAGCCCGAAGTCCATGGGTATTTGTGGGGTTGAAGTACTTCCGAATGATTTTCAGAACCTCAGCCTTTATGGATATTTTGAGTAATACTCTAATAATAAGCTTTATGAAATTTGTTCTTTTGTTCCCTTTTTTCGTATTATTTGCCATCATACTCAATGAGCTGAGGGTAGCGGGTTTTAGAAAATATGTGCAGGTGGTATCATATATGCCTCACTTTTTATCATGGGTTGTAATAGCTGGAATCTGGATTGCAGCACTGGCGCCATCCACTGGTTCAGTGAATCAGATCCTGGGAATTTTTAATCTGCCATCCATAGATTTTATGACGGATAAAACAAAAATACGTTGGATTTTAATGTTGTCGGAGGCATGGAGAAGCATTGGTTGGGATTCTATCTTTTACTACACGGCCATTCTTAGTATTCCGCCAAGCTTGTATGAGGCTGCAGAGATTGATGGTGCAAATCGCTTAAGTATCATTAGATATATAATATTGCCCGCCCTTGTAACTCCAATGGTTACAGTGTTTATTTTGAACCTAGGCTTCTTTCTCAATGCGGGCTTCGATCAGGTGCTTAACTTCTCCAATGATGCTGTATTAAGTACCACTGATATTTTAGATACCTATATCTACCGGGTAGGTATTCAAAATGCACAGTATTCACTATCAACAGCTGTAAGCTTGATTAAAGGAGTCGTAGGTGTATTTCTTGTACTGACAACCCATTTAATTTCTAAAAAATTTACTGGAAAGGGAGTGTGGTAAGGTTGAAACGAAACAGAAAAATTACCTTTGGCCAGATCATTCTTATGTTGATTTTAGGAGCAATAACACTTACAATGATTGTCCCTCTCCTTAATATCCTGGCACGCTCCCTGTCCAGCCCAGAAGCATCAGTTAAAATGAGCGGGCTTGAGATTATTCCAAAGGATTTTAGTTTAATTAACTATCGTATTGTATTCAATCATCCAGCACTTATGTCTGCCTTTAGAAACTCTATCTTTGTCACAGTAGTAGGTACTGCAATCAATATAATACTCACCACCTCTGCAGCATATGTGCTTACAAGACCTAAATTGATGTTTAAAAAGGCTATAATGGTGTTTCTCATTTTTATGATGCTCTTTGAACCAGGTCTAGTACCAGAGTATTTGGTTGTACAAAAACTTGGGCTAATGGGGAGTAAATGGTCAGTTATACTGGTTACAGCAGTTAATGTTTACTATCTCATTATTATGATGCGTTATTTTGAGGATATTCCAGCCTCTGTTTTCGAGGCGGCTGAACTTGATGGCGCAAGCCATATGCGTATACTCTTTTCAATAGTGTTTCCTTTGGCAAAGTCAGGTATAGCAACAATAACTATGTTCTATGCAGTACTGCGGTGGAATGAATTTTTTAAAGCGAGCATTTACCTTGTCAAGGCTAAGGACACTTTATTTCAGGTGATTTTGAGGCAGTTTGTTGTATTGGGAGACACTACTTCAATTGTAGGACAGCAGAACCTTTTTAATTATAATGATCTAGCCCGAATAGATTATGCAGCCCTTAAGGGTGCCACCATTATTGTGGCAATTATACCGATTCTATTACTTTATCCAATTGTTCTTAGATATTATGCAAAGGATGTTATGGGTGGAGGAGTAAAAGAATAAATAGATACAAAATAAAGTAGAAGAAAAATAAGGAGGATTTTTAAATGAAAAGGTTAATCAGCTTGACCCTAGTATTACTAATAAGTATTACATTATTTGCAGGCTGTGGTTCTAAGGAGGAAACTCCAACAGTGGCAACACCTGATGACACAGCCTTGGTAGATACATCAAATATTGGTACTGTGGATAATCCAGTGAAGGTTACTTACCTCTGCAAGGATGTTGTGCCCACTGAAGAAAACGTTCAAAAGCTGGTGGAAGAAATCGAAGCAGGAATGGCTGCTGAAGGTAATTACATAAAGCTAGAAATTTTAGAGGCTCCAGCAGGTAAATATGCTGATGTAGTTCCTATAGCCTTTAGAACTGGTCAGGTTTCACCTGATATCATATACTTTCAAGGGGGAGATCTTCCCATCGCACAGGAGGGTATGCTTGAAGATCTTACACCTTACATCAATAATTCAACCAATGTAAAAGCAATTATGCAAAGTCATAACAGAGAATCAATTAAAAACTATCCCTATTTGTTGTGGTTAGCTCCAGCTAGAGTGCAAATTCCTGTTATGAGAAGCGACTGGTTTAACTCGCTGGAAAGTAAAGAGCTGCTGGTAAATCCAACCCCCGACAACTATTATGCAATGTTTAAAGAAATGAAGGATAAGGGACTTAGTGAATACCCAATTACCACTGATGGAACCATCGCCAAGCTAGACAGCGTGTTTAACCATGCATTTGGTGTAACTAGTACTATAATGAAGGTGGATGGAAAATACGTTTACTCTAAGGCTACAGAGTTCGAGAAGAATAAGCTGGAATATTATGCAAGGTTATATAAAGAAGGTCTATTAGATAAAGAATACATCACAAAACAATGGGATACAATGGAACAAGCATTTTATGAGGGTAAATCAGGTTTTGTTTCTGGTACTGCAGGAGATGTAGTCAATGTATACAATAATAAAATGATTCAAACAAATGGACAAACAGCTGAACTTATAGTTCTTCCCCCTGCTAAAGGATTGTCCCAAGCCTATCAGTCTATAGATGTCACTAAAGAGTCTAGAGGCTTTGCAATTAATGCAGATTCCAAAGTTAAGGAAGCAGCTTGGGCAGTGCTGGAATATATGGCAGGAGAAGAGGGTAGAAGGCTTGATAAATTAGGCTTAAAGGACATACATTATACCGAAATCGATGGAAAAATTACATTAACCGAAAGATTTCCTGAGTGGTGGGCACGCTTCTGGCCAACATTGGTAGGGCTGGACATCTCCAACATCACAGGTGAAATTCTTACTGATCCTGCAGTTGCATCCCTTGATAATGCAGCAAAATACTACTATAGTGATGTTAATGTGGTTCTACCCAACGAGCTACTTCCTTTAAAAGATGCTATGGATAAACTTTATATAGAGTACTCAACCGACATTATAAGAGGGACTAGGAGCATTGACAGCTTTGATGAATTCGTAGCAAAATGGAATGCTGCAGGTGGTGATGAAATCAGCACCTATTTAGCAGAAGTACTTAAATAGCATATTGATGGAACCTCGCCCTGTAATAGATTTACAGGGCGACACACTACTAAGAAACAAATAATTATGTGAGGTGCGATATGATTCAATACAACTATTTAGAAAAAACCTATGCAGGTTTTCTTGGAATGAACATAGGAATACGGTTGGGGGCACCGGTTGAGCCCACTGCATGGACCAGTGAGCGCATTCAGCGGTTCTATGGCAATATTACTGGATATGTGAAGGACTTTAAGAACTTTGCTGCTGATGATGATGTGAACGGGCCGGTGTTTTTTCTTCGTGCATTGTATGATGATGCAAAGGATCGACAGCTGACTCCGCAGGATGTAGCAAATGCATGGCTTAATTACACTAGAGAAGGCGTTGGTATGTTTTGGTGGGGAGGCTATGGTGTCAGTACTGAACACACCGCCTACCTTAATCTTAAGACAGGTATTCCTGCTCCAAAATCTGGCTCAGCAGCAACTAATGGAATTATAATGGCTGAACAGATTGGTGGACAAATTTTTATCGACACCTGGGGACTTGTGTTTCCTGGCAATATAGAAAGAGCTGCAGAATATGCATCGATAGCAGCCAGTGTATCACATGATGGTAATGGTATATATGGTGCAGCCTTTATTGCAGCATGTATAGCAGCTGCATATAACACTGCAGATGTAGATGAACTGATAGACGCAGGACTTTCACAGATTCCAACAGATTGTACCTACGCAAAAGTAGTAAATGCCGTACGTCAGTTTCACAAAGAAAATCCTGAAGATTTTCGACTTTGTCTTCAATACTTACAGGACAACTGGGGATATGACAAATATCAAGGGATATGCCATATAATACCAAATGCAGGGGTATGTGTACTTGCAATGCTATACGGAAAAGATTTTAACCGAAGCGTAGAGATTACAACAATGTGTGGCTGGGACACCGACTGTAATGCAGGAAATGTAGGTACCATTATGGGTGTAGCCTGTGGACTTGAGGCCATAGCACCCCATTATCGTAATCCAATAAACGATAGTGTTGTACTTTCGGGTATTTCCGGTTATCTAAATATTTTGGATATACCCACCTATGTTAAGGAAATTGCTCTACTAGGCTATAGGCTGGCGGGTGAATCAGCACCAGAGTATTTAGTAAAAAGTGTGAAGACGGGTGAGATTTGTTTTGATTTTGATTTACCAGGCTCCACCCACAATTTAAGACTTTCCAATAATATAGGCTGCTCATTAAGGCATTCTACAGAGCATGCATACAGCGGCAGCGGTTCGGCAGAAATACTTTTTGACCGTATGTCCAGAGGACAGAAGTGCAAAATTTATTATAAGCCCTTTTATCGGCGAGAAGATTTTGATGATGAAAGATATATGCCGGTATTTTCTCCAACAGCCTACCCTGGTCAAAGGGTTTCCATGATGGTTTATGTTGATCGCTACAGTGGTGAGAGTATTATTTTAAACCCCTATGTCCGTAACACCTACACCAAGGAGGATATTTTACTGGAGGGTATTGTTATCAAAGATGCAGGATGGAAGAACATAACCTTTACAATTCCACAATTAGATGGTGCAATGGTGGATGAAGTTGGATTATTATTTGAGGCTAATTCTCCTGAAAAAAACAGAGATTTTGGTTGTTTATATATTGATGATTTCTCTATAACCGGTAAGGCCAGTTATACAATAGATATTACGAAACAGAAGAAAGAATTTGCTTCTATTACTCCATTTTCCCATAATCACGGGGCGTGGGAGATAGCTCATGGGGTTATGGAGGCAATGTGTCTTCAGCATGCAGAGGCCATGACAGGAAATTATTTTATGACGGACGTAAGAATTTTAGGGAGAATCACCCCACATACGGGAAAGAGTCATCTAATTTCAGCCAGAGTACAGGGTGCATTGAGGGGCTATTACGCAGGATTCATAGATAAGAGTGTGGCAATATTTTGTAATAATAATGGAATGAGAATATTGGCCACCTGTTCCTTCCATTGGGAATATGATAGGGAATACTCGGTGGAATTGACAGTGAAGGGTGAATTGCTGACATTTTCTGTAGATGGTAAGCAGCTGTTGCAAGTGTATGACAACACACATGCCTATGGAATGGCAGGCTACGCTATGTATGAGATTGGAAGAAGTAGCTTCGGAAATCTAACTATAGAAGAGTTATAATAAAAGGAGGAAAGATATGATTACAACAGCTGATTTAAGAGCTAATAAAGACCTTGCTAGGGAGAAGGCGGTTGGATGCATCTGTGGCCTTGCTATTGGTGATTCACTAGGTGATGCCGCCAGAACGCAAAGCAATCGTGAAAATTATGGGTTTACCACCGACTTAAACAGTGGTGCATCCTGGAGCACTGATGATACAGAGTTTGCATTATTAACAGCAAAGATAATTATAGGCTGTAGAGGTAAGCTGACAACTGAGGATGTTGTTAAGGGATGGTTTGAAGATGTTGTGGTACAGGATGAGTTTAAGCGTGGTGGGGCTAGTGAAGTTTCCGCTGCCATTAACCTGCGACGTGGAATTAGACCACCAGAGTCCGGTAAATTCAGTACTTTCCATATGAGTGATGGTTCAGCAATGCGTATTGCACCTGTTGGCATTATCTGTGCAGGTGACCCTGAGGCTGCTGCAACAATGGCAGAAATAGATGCTTCCATAAGCCATTATGGAGACGGTGTCTGGGGAGCACAGGCTGTTGCTGCAGCTGTTTCCATTGCTATGGTAAATGGCACTATGGAGGAAATAATTGATGCTGCTATGAAGGTTATTCCTAAAGATTCATGGCTGTATGCATCAATGAATACAGCCTTTGATATTGTAGAGAAGGCAAACGGCTCTATAATCGATGTATGGATGCCCCTGCATGATGCTCTCCGTACAAGCGCATGGGCAACTACTGCAGAAGCTATTCCAGCTGCCTTCGCCTGCTTAAAGATGGCCCACAGTGATTTTAAAAAGGGAGCTATTTTAGCTGGTAACTTTGCACGTGATGCAGATACTATAGGTGCAGTTGCTGGAGCTATATTAGGTGCAAAATATGGTGTAAAGGAAATTCCTGCCCACTGGGTAGAGAAGACACGTTTTCCTTCGGGTACATGTCTAACCTTTACTAAAGGCGTTGATTTGATAAAGATTGGTGAGGAGCTTGCTGATTTGATTTAAGACTAATACATGAAAATAATACAAGGCTGAGGTGAATTTAATGAAAATATTAAATTTTGGTTCACTGAATGTAGATTATATATATGAAGTAGAGAATTTTGTTTTGCCAGGAGAGACTATTTCCTCAAATAATCTTGTAATTACAACTGGAGGAAAAGGATTAAATCAATCTATAGCTTTGGCTAAAGCAGGAGCAACGCCATTTCACGCAGGGGCTATTGGTAGTGCTAACGAAGATATGTTTATAGGTTTACTTAATATGGTTGGAGTAAATATAGATCATATAGAAAAACTGCCAGGACCTAGCGGGCATGCTATAATACAGGTGGATAAAAATGGACAGAATTGCATTGTGCTTTATGGTGGAGCAAATCAACAGATAAATAACAAGTTTGTTGACGGAGTATTGAATAGCTTTAGCAGTGGAGATATTATATTATTACAAAATGAGATTTCTTCTGTGGAATATATTATGGAGAAGGCATACAAAAAAGGAATGAAGATATACTTCAATCCTTCGCCTGCTAATCAAAAGCTATATGAATATCCCTTGCATTATGTTGATGTACTTATATTAAATGAAGTCGAAGGAGAGCAATTAACGGGAGGAAGAAATGCTGACAATATTACTGAAATTTTATTAAAAAGGTATCCCGAAATGAAAATTGTACTGACCTTGGGAGAAGGCGGAGTTACATATGCTGATAAGGATCGGCGTGAAAACCATGGAATTTTCGATACAGTTGTAGTAGATACAACTGCTGCAGGGGATACATTTACTGGATATTTTATAGCTTCGGCTGTTAAAGGAATAGATATAAGAGAATCACTAAAATATTCTTCTGCTGCTGCAGCAATAGCTGTATCGAGATTAGGGGCCGCATGCTCAATACCTACACTTCAAGAGGTTGAGGAGTTTATTAAGCATCAGATGAATAAAAAGGTCTTAAAGTTAATATAAACTTTCCGAAATATAAACTTTTTATATATTTAAAACTCACAGCCAATAATACTGTGATCCCATATGTAAATAGAAGCCACTTTTTAGAGAAAAGTGGCTTTTGTTTAAAGTCCTTAAATTTAGAAGTAATTCTAATTAAAGAGACTGAATAGAAGAAAGAATTAGTGCTAGCTTGACTTTAAGGTAGTTTTATTATAAAAAATATAATAGAAACCTAATGCCGACATTAAACCTAAATAATAGGCCACTAGAGAATAGAGTATTCCCCATTTTTCAGGGTGATATTCCAAAAACCCCAGCTTTACAGAAAGAAGCTCTATAACTGTTGACAACATAGAAAACATAAAGATAAGAAGGAATTTTCCCCAAGGGCTTCTAGGTAAAAATCTTATGAGTAACAAACCTATTGTAAAAAATGGCCCTATTAAAACAAATAAATCCAGCTCACCTAATTGAACTAAAATATATCGTTGCTGCCAAAATTTTTCATTTATAAAAAAGTGTTCTAAAATTCCACCAATTGTCATGGTCCATAAAGCAACAGGAAGGCCATGAAGGAATTGATTAAAAGAACAAGTAAAATAAATAACTATCCAAGACAGTATTGCTAATATTAGCCATGGAAGGTTGTAGGTATCTAAAAAATCAATAAAATTTTCTAAAATCATATCCTCACTCCTTAATTCATATAGAGTATTTTGGCATAACTAAAGGATTTTATGCAAGCTACTCAATGACTAATAAGATATTTTGAGAGCAAAGGGACTTTTTCACTGGTCCCGAACCGTCCCTTCGATTTCCAAACTACAAGATCGGTTAAAAGCATAGAGTTTTATAATACGTAAATATACAAAGTCCACCAATGTTTATAAACTATAAATATAAGCGAGGGTAGGTTTACACTTTTATAAAACTAATAATTATAGTATAATAGAAGCAATTAAGGAGTCCTTTACATGCTATTAATATTACTTGCTTTAGTATCTACAACCTATATTTTTAAGCTTTTAATATTAACCCTTCAAGGGGGTATCACCTTCGGGTACCACAGGGCTTCTTACCTATGTGGAATTTTAGCCTATCAAAATCTTTTTAATAAGGATATAGTATATTCTGATGCAAGTATAACCATGATGCTAAGTATCTGTATTGTTTCTGCATTGTCTCTTACATCAATATCTAACCATTTAGTAATATCTCTGAATATTATAATTCTATTGTTTCTCCTATTTACTATAATAAAAAATGTATCCTTGAACTCAAAAACCTTACCATTAGTATAATCTAACAAGCCTTTTCAACATCCTTTTAAAGGTTTTACCCTTGTTAAATTATACTTATGGGAGGTTTTTTGTTATGCAAAAAAAGTTAAAGATTAATAATATAATAAAAAATATTAAAAACAAAGAAATTTATAATATTGAGCCCTATAGAAAACTTGCAGAAGAAATAAGTGGAGTAAGCTATAAAATCAAAAGCGATTTGTACTTGAAAAAAACATCGGAAAATTTAAGGGATAAGGCAAAAGCAGGTATTCCTTTAGAAGAATTAATTGTTGAAGCATATGCCCTAGCAAGGGAGGCTTCAAATCGTGTTATAGGAATGAAGCCATATGATGTGCAGATTATTGCAGCAATAGCCCTTCATCAAGGTAGGATAATTGAAATGCAGACGGGAGAAGGAAAAACCCTTTCAGCAGTAATGCCAGCCTATTTAAACGCTCTGACGGGAAAGGGTGTTCATATACTAACCTTTAATGATTATTTGGCAGAAAGAGATGCAAAGTGGATGGGGCCAGTTTATGATTTTTTAGGATTAAGCTGTGGGTATATAAAGGAAAATATGAGTATTGAAGAAAGAAAAGAAGCATATTTAATGGATATAACCTATGTTACTGCAAAGGAAGCAGGCTTTGATTATTTAAGGGATTTCCTTGCCACAGAAGTAGATGAGCTTACCCATAGACCCTTCAACTATGCCATAGTTGATGAAGCAGACTCTATATTGATTGATGAAGCCCGTATTCCCTTGGTTATTGCAGGAAGTGTACCAGAGGATGGCGATAATTATAACTATTTAGCTAAGCTGGTTAAAGGGTTAAGGGTAAATATTGATTATGAAACAGATCAATACAATAATAATATTTCACTAACTGAAAAAGGACAAATGAAGGTTGAAAAGCTAACAGGCTGTGGGAATCTATATGCACCAGAAAATCTACAGCTCCTTACAAAACTAAACTGTGTACTATATGCTGAAAAATTACTTAAGAAAGAAGTAGACTATATAGTACGTAAAGGTAAAATTGAAATTATAGATGAATTAACTGGTAGAGTTGCCGACAAACGACACTGGCCTGATAATCTTCATGGAGCTGTTGAAGCAAAGGAAGGACTTATATCTAAATCTAAAGGGATGATAATGGGCTCCATAGCCTTACAATACTTTCTGCGGTTGTACCCAAGATTGGCAGGAATGACGGGAACAGCAGTAGCAGCAATAAATGAATTTGCTGAGATGTATCGGTTGGAGGTAGCTGTAATACCGACAAATAGGCCTTGTATTCGGAAGGACCATCCAGATTTGGTATTTACACATGAGGAAGCTAAGGAGAGGGCATTAATTTCTGAGATATTAAGGGTAAACTCTACTGGCCAACCAATATTGATTGCAGCCTGCAGTGTAGAAGAATCTGAAAAGTTATCGGAAGCCCTCCATGATAAAGGAATAAAATGTAATGTATTAAACGCAAAAAATGATTTCCATGAAGCTAAAATCATAGCAGAAGCAGGCAGCTATGGGGCTGTTACAGTGTCTACAAATTTGGCAGGTAGAGGTGTAGATATTAAGCTTGGAGGAGAGAAGGAGTCTGACAAGGAAAAAGTTGCTGCAAAAGGGGGATTATATGTAATAGGAACAGGGCGCCATGAGAGTTCTAGAATAGATAATCAATTGAGGGGTAGAGCTGGTAGACAAGGTGATCCTGGAGAAAGTAGATTTTTCATTAGTCTAGAGGATGACTTTATTAAAAAATATGAAATTGATGAGCTGATTTCTGATAAGTATTATCCTCAAAACCAAAATTCTCTTATAGCTGACATAGGCGTTCTAAGAAAACTCGACGGAGGGCAGAGGATTGCAGAGGGCTACAACTCTGATATAAGAAGACAACTGTGGAAATATTCTTATATAATAGAAGAACAAAGAAGAATCATTTGGGAAAAGCGGTATGATATATTAATGGATAGAGTACCACTAACCTTATTGTCAAATAAATGTCCAGAATTATATCTAAATAATGTTGATTTCGTGGGAAGGGATGTTTTGAATAAGGTGGAAAAACAAATCACTCTTTTTCATATTAACAAAAGCTGGGCTGAATATCTAGATTATGTTTCATATATTAGAGAAGGAATACACCTAGTAGTCATAGGAGGGGAAGATCCACTTCATAAGTTCCATGTTGCTACAATTGAAGCCTTTAAAGAAATGATGGATGGTATAGAAGCAGAAATAATTCAGACATTTACTAGGGTTAATATTACAAGTGAAGGTATTGATCTACAACAAGAAGGGTTAAAGGGGCCTTCTTCCACATGGACTTATCTTGTTAGTGATAATCCAGATAAATTTAGTAGACTGCCTTTTCTAATAAAATCAACAAAACACTATGTAAAGGGGACTCTTTTTTCTCTAAGGTCCATCTATGAGGTGCTTCTAAAAAGAATTAAAAAACTGGTTAAAATGCCATAATCATTCTGAATAATTTATAACCCATAAATAGGAAGGATTATATGGAATAATAAAGAAATTAAACATATAGTAATATCTACTGACTAATCAGCTTATTGAAGCAGATACAGACTTAATATATACAATGGGAATTAAGTTAAGAAGTGAAAATAATTCAGTATAAAAAAGGGGGGAAACCATGACAGCAAGAGAAAAGTTATTTGCTTATAATAACATCTACGATCAAGAGGGAAGTAATGACCTATTCTGTGAAGCAATGAAGGAATCCATTCAGCATCATAGTAGCCATTGCCAACTTTACCAAAGGTTTTTAGAAGCTAAAAGGTTTTATGTTGAATGCATTAAGTCAGTTGACGACTGCAAAAAAATACCTGCAATACCTGCACATTTTTTTAAATATCATGAAGTATTAAGTATAAATAAAGATGATATTGAGGTTCATGCCACATCATCGGGTACAGAGGGGCAAAAAAGCCAAATATTTCTAGACTCAGATTCAATAAAGCTAGGTACTAAAATGGCCATTAAGGCAATGAAATATCATGGGCTAATTTCACTTATTCCTACTAATTATCTTATGCTGGGTTATGAACCAAAGGAAGGTAATGAAATGGGAAATACAAAAGTTGCTATGGGAATGACCCGGTTTGCACCTGCAAAGGAAAAGGTATTTGCCTTGAGGGCCATGGGAGATCGTTATGAAGTTGACTACTTTGGCATTATAAATGCACTTAAACGATTTAATAAACAAAAACTACCAGTACGAATAATGGGATTCCCTTCGTATCTATACATGCTTTTAAAAATGATGAAGGATTCGGGTATCAAGCCACTTAGGCTCAATAAAAGATCCTTAGTATTGACAGGTGGTGGATGGAAAAAATTCGATGATATTATGATAGATAAAAAAGAATTGTATCAAATGGTTGAAGAATTCCTTGGTATACCATCAAAAAATTGTCGTGACTTTTATAGTGCTGTTGAACACAGCGTTGCCTATCCTGAATGTGAAAATCACCATATGCATGTGCCCATATGGAGCAGAGTTATTATCAGAGATGTGAAATCCTTAGAGCCACTTGGATTTAATCAGCCTGGATTCTTAAGTTTTATAAGTCCATTAGTATCCTCTATGCCTATATCTTCTATTGTAATGGGTGATATGGCAGTATTAAAAGACGGAAAGGATTGCGGATGTGGAATTGTTACTCCTTATTTCGAAATTATTGGAAGAATGGGAACATCAAAGGCTAGAAGCTGTGCTGTTGCTGCTTCCGAGTATATGAAAGGAGAATAAGATGGAGAATATTTATAGGGGAGAACCTATTTTAAAGGGAGAGTTTATTGAAAAACTTAACCAACTAAAGCAGGACATTGAGAAAGATTTATTGCTTGAGCCATTAATGCCTAATGTAGTAATTGAAGCGGCACATAGATTATCAAAGAAAATCAATCAACAGGAAGTTGTTCAACAGCTTTTGTTATTAGGGGTGCCTAAGTGGGCAGCAGAGGACTATGTTAAAGTAACTATTGATAGCTTAGGTAGAGAGGCCCTTGCAAAAAAAGTGAATATAGAGCTTGGCGAAAATCCTTTTGAGTGGAAAAGGATTAATGAAGGAATAGAGGAGAAGAATCAACCACTTGGAGTGATTATGCATATTGGAGCAGGAAATACACTTGGTCTTTCAGCCTTTAGTGTTATAGAAGGACTTTTAACAGGAAATATAAACATTCTGAAGCTACCAGAAAATGAAGAGGGTATATCCTCAAAGCTACTTATGGGACTAATTGAAATAGAACCTCGTTTAAAACCATATATATATGTACTAGACGTATCCTCAAGAAATAAAGAAGTTATTAGCAAGCTTATTGACGTAGCCAATGGGGTTGCCGTATGGGGCTCTGATGAAGCAATTGGTGCCGTCAGACTACTTGCACCTCCATCATTACCTATAATTGAATGGGGCCATCGATTGAGCTTTGCATATTTTTCAAAGAACGATAATGAGGAAGAAGCTTTAGTTGGATTAGCAAAAGATATTTGCTTAACCGATCAGCTTTATTGTAGCTCTCCACAGTGTGTATTTTATGAAACGGATAATACTGATGAATTAAACGATTTTGCCCATAGACTATCAAAGCATATTGCCAATGTGGCAGAAGAATACCCTTCAGCAGTTAGAGCATTTGATGTACAGGCACAAATTACCTGGACTCATGAACTTATTAAGATGGAAGAACTTTTAGAAAAAAAGAGATTAATTATAGATGAAAAGAAGCAATTTAGCGTTATGATTGATTATAATGCTGAATTAAAGCCAGCCCCTTTATATCGAAATATCTGGGTGATGCCAATAAAACGAGAGGGTTTATTGGGCTTGTTAAGAGTACATAAGGGTCATTTGCAAACGGTGGGATTAAGCTGTAGAAATGAAGACATTAATGAATTATCCGATATTTTTTACGCTGCAGGGATATGTAGAATTACAACCTGTGGGCATATGTCTATACATTATACTGGTGAACCACATGATGGAATATATGCTCTAGGACGTTATATAAGGAAGGTAAATCGGAGATATGGAAGGTAATACATGTAGGGGTGTTTTTTGTCTAAAAAGAGAAATTAAAATAGATTTAATCCAACGGTGTTATGGAGTATAATTATACCAAATAAGCAATATAGGAAAAACTTAGATATCTGTTGTAATTCATTCCAGTAGGACTACTAGTTAAGAAGGGTTAATTCTATAGGCTTAAACATTCAGAATATTAAAAAGGAGAGATGTGTATATGAGAAGAAAAGAAATAGCCCTTATCTGTATACTTGTTCTAATATTCAATGTTATTCCGTTATCTGTGACGGCATATTCTCAACAAGGGACTAAGTCATATATTGTATCACCCTGGGCAGAGGCTGAGATTAGTAAGGCCGATAGCTATGGGTTAATTCCGGCATCCCTTAAGGAAGTAGATTTGAGAAAGTCTATTACCCGTGAGGAATTTGCAGAGTTGGCTGTACTGCTATATGAAAAAGCAACAAATAAAAAAGCTTCACCTGCCTCAACAAACCCTTTTACAGATACAAAAAACCCAGAAATACTTAAAGCATATAATCTAGGGATAACCACTGGCACGTCTGCCAGCACATTTTCACCAAAAGAATCAACCGACCGTGAACAAATTGCAACGATGCTAAGTCGAACCATTAGAATAATAGAACCAGAGGGAGACTTTTCTATATCAGATGCTCCAACCTTTACTGATGAGAAGGATATTTCTCCTTGGGCATTAGAGCATGTAAAATTTATGAGCAAGACTGGAATAATAAAAGGAACAGATGGTAAATTTATGCCAAAGCCAATTACTCCAGAGCAAAAAGCATCTGGTTATGCAATAACAACCCGAGAGCAGGCAATTGCCATGAGCGTAAGGGCTTTTCAGCAGTACTCAAAGAACATAATTACTGAGACATCAATACCAGCAAACTTATTAGGTCAGTGGAGATATCATTTTGATGCCGGTGTAAATGGACAATCCTTCTATGAAATTGAATTTGAGAAGGATGGTACATTTAGCTTTAGAATGGCTATTGTAGTAAGTACAGGCTCTGGGTTTACCAGTTCAACCTATGGAGTTGCAGCCAGTAGTGAAGGGAAATATAAGAGTACCGGTGATAATAAAATATTATTATACGATATTGTGGGAGGAAGCGTTTCAGAAAATATTTACAACGATAACTTCTATGAACACATAGAAAAAACCTATAGTATACGAGATACTTTATTAGAGGACATTGAGTTTTACTATACAGTAGAAAATAATTCAATAACCTTTAAGCCATTGATTGAAACGGGACCGAATAAGCTAGGATTTGGATTGCTTACGGAGGAAGACTCACTTACTTTTGTTAAATAGGACTTTATTATTAGGATATATGGGAGCCTAGAGAAATCTATGGCTCTTTTTATATCCTCAATAAAAATGAATTGACATAAAATTGAGAAAAATATAAAATGATACATGAAAATGCAATTCATGTGCAACTACACTAACTAATAATAATAAGTTACATTCTAATGGCTAAATGTAAGACAGTTGAAAGGGGGAGAATTTTGACCATTATAAATCAAAAGAAGGCAAAAAAGCTAAATTGGTTACAACCAACTCTGATTATTGGTGTGGTAGGATTAGTATTTTTACTTGTAATCAATTCATTTAATGAGGGTTTCGTTATTGATAGAAATGTAATGGAGAGCTTTACAACTATCTTTATTAGTATTATATTGGAGGCTATTCCCTTTGTGATGCTGGGTGTTTTTATTTCTTCTATTATACAAATATTTGTATCAGAAGAAATGATAGCAAAAATTATACCCAAAAACAAATTTGTAGGGATTTTCGCTGCATCATTAATGGGAATAATTTTTCCAGTTTGCGAATGCGCAAATGTGCCTATTACAAGAAGACTAATAAAAAAGGGTGTACCTCTGCATATTGGCATAACATTTTTAATGTCGGTTGCCATTATGAATCCTGTGGTATTATTATCTACATACTATGCTTTTTCTGGGTCTATGCAAATTGTTATTCTCCGTGGCCTTTTAGGCATGATAGGAGCAATGATTATAGGGTTTGTGGTTAGTCTCCTCTATAAAGATGACAATCAATTAAGGGAACTTTCTATAGGAGAAGAAATAACCTGTGGATGTGGACATGAACATGAAGAAGAACATCATCACAGCCATCAAGAGGCATGTGGATGTAGTGGCCAGAAGGAAATAGATATACATTTCCATTTAGAATGTGGATGTGGAGATGAGCATGAGGAAGATCTACAATTTCTTGATCTTGCATGTGGATGTGGACATGATCATGGGCATCATCAAACTAAAGACATATCTATGAAAGCTAAAGTAGTAGGAAAGGTTAAAGAAATTATTGAACATACCAGTGCTGAACTATATGCAGTAGGGCGATTTCTTATTTTAGGGGCCTTTCTATCATCAATTGTTCAAACAATGGTAGCTAGAAGCTTTTTAATTACTATTGGCCAAGGGCAAATTATATCTATTGTTGTAATGATGATATTAGCATTTGTATTATCCCTTTGCTCTGAAGCTGATGCTTTTATAGCGAGGACCTTTGTAGGACAATTTACTTCAGGTTCAATTGTTGCCTTCATGATTTTTGGGCCAATGATTGATGTGAAAAATACCCTAATGTTGCTGGAAGGGTTTAAAGCTAAATTTGTAATAAAGCTAATTATAATTACTAGTATTATTTGTTTTGGATTTGCATTAATCATAAACTTAATTGGATTGTAGAGGTGAGTTAATTGAAGAAGATAAATATAAATGAAGCGATTTGGTTTGGTATTCTTATAGGATTTAGCTACTATATATATAATTTATTAATGACTGCAGAAATCCTATATTTCGTTCATCCCCGGATGATTAAATTTGTAATAGCAGCGCTACTAGTTTTTATACTATTAACAATATTTCAAGTTAAAAAGCTTACTAGAAGGAGTAATAGTAGCAAAATAAAAATAGGTTATATTATGTTTATTCTACCTTTATTAATAGGGACTACAATAGCTCCACAAGGCTTAAATGAAGAGGTCGCTTTAAAGAGAGGAATATCTGTTGCCAATACACAAAGCAATAATACATCTCTTTTTAGAAAAACAATTGACGAATCTAAAGGTTTTAGAACAGAAGAAATCCTAGATATTACACCAGATATTTTTGATGGAGCTTTAAGTCATATGAAAAATAGTGTCGATGATTACGTGGGACAAAGAGTTAGAATATCAGGTTTTATAGAAAAACAAGATACTTATCCCACAAGTACATTCGTTGTAGCTAGAATGCTTATGGTTTGCTGTGCAGCTGACACATTAGTAAAAGGACTACTGGCAGAATGGGAAGGTATTGATGACTTTGAGAAATTCCAGTGGGTAGAAATAGAAGGGATAATAGAAAAAACAGAGTTCTATGATGATTGGCTTGGGCAAAGTTATGTGGCACCAATTATAAAAGTCGATACAATAAAAGAAATAGAAAGACCTACCGAACTTTACGTTTATCCTTCAAAGTATATAGGGCAATAAAAAAACCAGATTTCTGGTTTTTTTTATATTAAAAATCGAAGGGCGATAGGTGATAAAAGAGATATAATCACTATAACAGTAACTACCCATATAAAGGTTTCAGTTTTCTTGTTTACTGGGTGGTTAGCTAACCGATAATGTGAAACTAATAGAGAGATGATAGCAAAACCTCTAAAATAATTTTGATAAGGTATAAGGAAAGATATATAAGATAAACCGATGCCACTTAACCCGAGCGACATAATTATTAATGGACCGACTCAGCACATACTGGATAGCAGTGCACTTAGAATGGCACCAGAACCAATTAATTTACTTTTAGCCTCCTGCATAGGAACACCTCGCTTTTTCTGTAATAATTTAAAAAGACATTTAATGTGTTTATAGTAACTGAAAGATATTTGTTCTATGGACTAGATAAAGGTTGATTATACAACGTCACTTTAATTCTATAAAACAAATATATCATATAGTTGAGGCATATTCAAAATATTTATGCAATTTCACTAGAAGTAAGCATGGTTTTTCCCATTGTATTTCTACATATACTTGCTCCTTCAATATATCTATTGACGGAATGATATGGAATGAAGAAAGGTATTCTACTGTTTTCTCCCAAAGCTTTTTTTAGTCATTAGTAGACCTCCTTTTTTTTATACTCTCGATTAGACGACATTTTTTTTGATCTGTTCCAATAAAACTCTATTAAGAATAAGGAAGGCAAACCTAATTCTGGGGAGGTTGCTTAGATTAGGTTAAAGAAAGATAAAATAAAAAAATAGCTAATTATTAAAATTAGCTATCTACACCATCGGAAAGATAATACTGGAGTCTTTCTTCAATTAACAATATTATTCTATTTACAGCTGCATCCTCTACAGGAAGACCTTCATACCAGAGGTCTTTCCCTCCATCAGGAAAATATAACGACTTTATTATTATTTCTGGTCTATATTCAAAATGTAATATATCAAAATAACCCCATTTACCGCCCCAAATAAAATAATTACTCTCCATTATATCAACTATTTCAATAGGGTAGCTTAATAAGCGCTTTTCCCCTTCCTTCCTTGTGGTCCACTGCCAATAATCATCTTTATGAATAGCTAAATCTATGGTTATACCAAAGGAATGGGGACTTAGCATATTTGTTTTAGATATATATCTATAATTATATGTACCTCCTATGGGATAAATATATCCCCAAAACTCAGGACGATCTTTTATAAGCTGGTCTAATTCTGCCATTGCTTTCTTTAAATAGTATGCAGCTGAATTATTATCATTAAATCTATGGTGGCCATTGCTTAACTTTATCCCTACAAGATTTTTTTCTATTTCTCCCTGATTAGCTCCATAAACCTCCCTTAATAGAGGATAGACCCTTATTCGACCAGGATTGTATTCTTTGGACATTAGAGCATCCACCGACCCAAGGACGTATCTTTCCTCCAGCATATCCTGCAGGTCGGGGTTATGCAGCTTTTCTGAAGCTGTTTTTTCATTTCCATCATTATATAATAAACGTGTGCCAGATTTTAATATAAGATATACTTGATTGTCATCTTCCACTTCTATATCTAGAATATATTCTGGATAAGCCATCATAAGTGAAAAAATATCCTGTTTTAATGTTTTGATATACTCTCTTTTTGAAATAGTATATCCTTTCACAGCTGATTTTCTTAAATCATATACCTCTTTTACCAATAATACACTAATAAGAATTAATAATAGTATTTTTATGTACTTTTTCATCCTACACCCACCTTCAGAACTTTTTAGTATCTCTTTTATGTTTATTCTGTTAGTTAGGTTTGTTGCATAGTTTTTAATACTGTATTGTTAAACCAATACAATATTAGAATAAATATAGAACATATTAACAGTATGGGAGAAAAAATGAAAAGTACACCAGTGGCTATATAAGAATAGTGGGCATGTTAAGAATATATTATGGATTAATATTTGGAATTCGTGGTAATAGAAAAGAGTAACCGATGATATTATTTGAGGCTAAATACTGAAAGCAGTGTCTAGTACATTGTTGTCTGAGACAAGAGGTAACCTACTCATCTCAGACTATCTAAAGGGGGAGTTTGACTAAGGTATTTCTATTATATTGATTTCTTTCATAAGTTTTAATACTATACGTTCCTGTACTTTTCCAGTTTCCTTTTCTAATGCGTTGGCAGTTCCACAGGCAGCCCCAAAGGCAATGATGCTTTTGATATCATATTTTCTTTGCAGAGCAACGGCAAAGCCAGCCACCATAGAATCACCAGAGCCAACAGGGTTAATAACCTTTACTTTAGGAATGTACACTCTATAAATCTTCTGCTTATGTAGAACAATAGCACCCCTTTCAGCCAGTGATATAACTATAAATTCAATACCTCTATCGGATAGTTTTTTAGCAGCTCTAATTATGGATTCTTCTGTAGAGAGGGTTTCTTGTGCTATTGCTTCCAATTCTGATAGATTTGGTTTAATTAGAAAGGGCTGGCCATTTAAGCCTTGAATCAATCCACTACCACTGGTATCTAAAAAGAATAATTTTTTCTTCAATTTAGCTTTTTTAGCCAGTGATGCATATATATCATTGGGCAAATTATTGGGAATACTACCAGAAGCACAGATAATTTCAGCTTTATCTAAGATATCATCATATTTCTTATATAGTGCTTCAAGCTCCCCCCCAAGTATTATTGGACCCTTCTCTAATATTTCAGTTTGGCAGTTTTTCGAAATAATTGAAATGCAATTTCTTGTTTCACCAGATATATTAATAAAATCAGTTAAAATACCTAAAGCCATTAATGTATCTATTATAAAGGCTCCACTATGACCACCAAGAAATCCTGTAGCCATTACTGGTTCCATCAGACACTGGACAACTTTAGCTACATTTACACCCTTACCACCAGCAGTAATTGTATACTCATTACTTCTATGGACACTATCAATTTCAAAATCATCAACAATGTAGTTTCTATCAATTGAGGGATTCAAGGTTATTGTTGCAATCATTTACATCCACTCCCTTATTAAGCTTTACCAGCACTTCCACACATTTTTATCTTTTCTATAACAACCCTTTCCATTGCAGCCTTGCCAGGTATTAAATATTTTCTTGGATCAGACTCATCTAAGTGAGTAGTTAGATGGTTCCTTACTGCAGTAGAAAATGGTATTTTCAGCTCCGTTGCAATATTTACTTTACAAATACCAAGCTCAATCGACCTTCTTACCATATCTTCAGGTACCCCGGAGGCTCCATGAAGGACAAGGGGAATATTAACAAGCTTTGATATATCTTCTAAGCGTTGAAAATCTAGCTTAGGCTCAGACTTATAAAGGCCATGGGCAGTCCCTATAGCAACTGCTAAAGAGTCTATAGATGTTTTTTCAACAAAGTCTAGTGCAGCAGAAGGATCAGTGTAGAAGGCATCTTTTTCTTCAACAACCAAATCTTCCTCACATCCGCCTAGTCTTCCTAGCTCTGCTTCTACAGTAACACCACGCTTATGGGCATAATCTACTATTTCCTTTGTTATTTGTACATTTTCATCATATGCATGATGAGATGCATCAATCATAACCGATTGATAGCCTAAATCAATGCATTTTTTGATGTAATCAATATCCTCTGAGTGATCTAGGTGAAGGGCAATAGGAATGGCATGCTTTTTAGCTGCAGCTTTGCCAATGGCAAATAATAATTCTTCCTCTGCGTATTTTACCGTACTAGGGGTAGCTGCCAAAATAACTGGAGAATTTAATTCTGAAGCTACATTAACAACAACCTGTATTGTTTCGAGATTGTGTATATTGAAGGCTGGTACTGCATATTTTCTCTTTTGTGCATCTAATAACATAAACTTGCTAGATACAAATGACATGGTTAAACCTCCTTGATAAACTTTTTTAATAATTTAAATTATAAAGACATTGGTGAGAACTCTTAAAATAGAGTATTTACCAAGTTTGATAGACTATTTTTCCATTAATAATAGTGGCAATAACCTTGAAATCATCATCAATTATTGTTAAATTAGCCTTTTTACCTGGGGCAATACTTCCTAAAGATTTATCTAGTTTCAAGTATTTAGCTGGGTTTAATGAAGCCATATGAACAGCTTGTAAAGGATCTATGCCAACGGTTTTAATCATGTTCTTTACTCCATCTATTAATTTGAGGGTACTTCCAGCTAAAGAGCCATTACTTGTTTTAGCTATGGAGTTTTTTACTGTTACCTGCATATCCCCTAAGCTATAGATACCATCCGGTAGACCAGTAGCCCTCATACTATCACTAACCAAAATGACTTTATCAGAACCTTTAACCTTTACCAGAATCTTCATTACTGCTGGGTGAACATGAATGTTATCAGCTATTAACTCACTAAAGATAGAATCATTAATAAGGACTGCGCCAACTACACCAGGTTCCCTGTGATGTAAAGCCCTCATACCATTAAAGGTATGAACTGCAAGATCTGCACCGAGATCAATAGCCTTTATGGTCTCATCAAAGGTGGCGTTAGTATGACCTAAAGAAATATTTATGTTATTTGTTTTTAAATAACGTATTAGCTCTGGTACCTCTGTTAATTCAGGTGCAAGTGTAAGGATTTTTATGGTGTCAGGATTTTCTCTTACTATTTCCTCAATAATATTTAAATTTATTTTCATTATAGAACCTTCAGGGTGAGCTCCTTTTTGCTCCTTTGATATAAATGGTCCTTCAATATACCCACCAAGAATTAATGCTCCAGACAAATCCATATCCATCGCAAGCCTTATATTATGGACAGTTGCTTTAATTTTCTCCCATTGTGATGTAACTGTGGTGGGTAAAAAAGATGTAACTCCATATTTTACTAGTTCATTTGATATGATTTTTAAAGCATCTACACTTGAATCCATTGAGTCATAGCCATAACAACCATGGATGTGTAGATCAATTAGACCGGGTATTATCTTATATTTAGAGACATCTATCAAAGTAGAATCATCACAATGATGCTGTACATCAATAGAGAAGATAATATCATCGTCAATTAATAAGTGGCAATTATCCATAATTTTGTCTTCTGTATATATTTGAGAAGCTTTTAAAGTATATAACATTTTACTAAACTCCAATCTATTATAATGATGTAATGATGTAAGTACCAGTAGCGGGAAAAAAATTCTAAAAAAGTTTCTACTTTTTTAGAATTACTCTATATTTAAAACGATCACCTCTTGCAATTCCAACTGTATATTCAATAATGTGATCCTCTTCATAGGTGGTTCGTTCTATCATTAAGCTAGGTACACTGGTATCTATTTGAAGATATGCAGCTTCCTCTTCATTTGTGACAACTGGTTTAAAGGTTTCCTCTGCCATTGTAAAAGAAGCATTAAATTTATGTATAAAAATATCATACATTGCTTGATTTTCCAAATCATCTCCTGTAATA
Source organism: Alkaliphilus peptidifermentans DSM 18978 (assembly GCF_900101495.1). GTDB lineage: Bacteria > Bacillota > Clostridia > Peptostreptococcales > Natronincolaceae > Alkaliphilus_C > Alkaliphilus_C peptidifermentans. The sequence continues at coordinate 65,073 of NZ_FMUS01000008.1, read as the reverse complement.
CCTGGGAATCGATCAAAGGGGACATAGCTTGTTTCAATCATCATGGGCTCGTTATTGGCTAATCTAAGCCTTCTAAATTTGTACATTTTTTCTCCCATATTGGTATTCATTTTACGAGCTATTCTATTATCACAATGAATAATTTCAAAGTCTATTACTTTTGATAAAGGAACTTTACCTATTTTTTTCATTTCTTCTGTAAAGCTATAAAACCTTAAAAGATCCTGCTTAAATTTTTCGTTAGAAACAAAGGTGCCGATTCCATGCTGCTTATATATATACCCCTCTCTTTCTAACTCCTGAATGGCCAAGCGAACCGTTGAGCGGCTTATATCATATTGTTCACAAAGCTCCCTTTCAGAAAGCAGCTTATCACCTTGTTTTAATTCACCGTTTTCAATCTGTTCTATTAACAAATCCATTAATTGATAGTAAAGAGGTAGTCTACTATTTTTATCAATAGTTTTCATGGACTCACACCTTTTCTAAAATTTATTAGGTAATAATTGGTGGTACGTACCACGCTAATATAATATTAAATCATATAATTTTTTTTGTCAAACAATAAATTTATATAAGAACTAATATTTATAACTAATAAAGAGAAATAATTTGTGCATATGATTGATATTACCTTGTTAATTAGTTAATATTTCTCATAAATATAATAAATGAAATACAATGAGGGAGTAAAAAAATACAAACAAAAATAATTGACAGAAATTTAGAAATATGATATTCTTCCATAAAAGGTACGTACCACATACAATAACAATACCACATTAGGCTATGCAAAATTTTTTAATTCAAGAGGTAATGACAACATAACATGACAACGACATTACCCAAGTAAGCTGTAATGCTAAGGAGGACACAAAATGATTTCTTTTTTAGGGTATGATATACCAAAATTAAAAGGATTAGGAGGTGATTTGACAGCTAAAGAAATACTGCAGCAACCAGATTTATGGCTGGAAACCTATCAGCTTATTGTAAGGCAGCGAGATGAAATATCAGCCTTTATGGAAAAAATAAATAAAGAAAAGGGAATAAGAATTATCTTTACAGGAGCAGGCAGCTCAGCATTTGTAGGAGATGCAGTTACACCCTATTTATCAAGAAAGATGGGATGTAATGTAGAATCAATTGCAACAACTGACCTGGTTACTAACCCTGACAACTATTTATTCTCTGATATTCCAACATTACTTATTTCTTGTGCAAGGTCAGGAAATAGTCCGGAAAGTGTTGCAACCGTACAGCTGGCAGAAAAGATTGTAAAGAATCTATATCAATTGGTTATTACCTGCAACCCTAATGGAGAGCTTGCAAAACAAACTAGAGGTAATCAAAAGGCTTTATTGGTTCTAATGCCAGAAGACTCAAATGACAAAGGTTTTGCCATGACTGGAAGCTTCACTACAATGGTACTTTCATCTCTGCTGATTTTCTCCGAACCGAAACTAGAGGAATATAAGAGTTTGGTAGAAAAGATAGCCGCACATGGCAAGAAAATGATGAAAACCAATTCAATTAATGAGGCAATAAAAGATTTAGCCCAGAGTAACTTTAACAGAGGCATTTATTTAGGCTCCTCATGCTTAAAGGGCTTGGCACAAGAGGCATCTTTAAAAATGCTTGAGTTAACTGCCGGCAGTGTTAATACTGATTCTAATTCCGCCTTAGGCTTTAGACATGGACCAAAATCTGTAGTAAATGAAGAAACAGTTGTTGTATTCTGTATATCTAGTGATGCATATACAAGACAGTATGAGCTTGATCTTTTAAAGGAGATGGCTTCTGAAAACAAAGCTCAGAAGTTAATTTGCTTCACTCCTATAGATGATGAGGAAGTAAGGTCTTTGGCAGACTTAACTATTTTTATAGGTGAAGGAATAGAAAAAGAAATTGATGATGTAATTCTATTATTTCCAAATGTTTTAATTGCCCAGATGCTTGCTTTTCAAAAAGCGATTACATTAGGAATAACACCTGACAATCCTTGCCCCAGTGGTACGGTAAATAGAGTAGTCAAGGGTGTGGTTATATATCCATTCAATTTAAGACCAGTAAGTTAAAAAGTAGGATTATTAAGGGGGTTATAAAATGTTAAAAAAAATATTAATCATGTCTTTATGTGTTATGATGGCTTTTAGTATTACTGGATGTGGAAAAGAAAGTACGCAACCTATAGCAAACGATACCAAAGATGAAAAAGAAGAAGTTACTTTAACCTTTGCACTATGGGATACATTTCAGGAACCAGTTTTACAAGAAATTATTAGTGAATTTCAAAAAACAAATCCTCATATAAAGGTTGATGTTCAATTAACGCCATTCGGTCAATATTGGACAAAATTAGAAACAGCAGCCACAGGCGGAGTGTTGCCAGATTTGTTTTGGATGAATGGACCTAACTTTATCAAATATGCTTCCAATGGAATGCTACTGCCAATCCATGAAAAGGCCAAGACCGATAATGTAGATCTTACTAAATATCCAAAGGGATTAATTGAGCTATATACCTATGAAAACAGCCTATACGGTATACCTAAGGACTTCGATTTAACAGCATTGTGGTATAATAAGAATATTTTCGATGATGCAGGAGTTCCATATCCTACAGATGAATGGACATGGGATGATATGGTGGAAGCTGCTAGAAAACTGACAGATAAGGAAAAGGGAATATACGGAACAAGTCTTCAAACCTCTACACAGCAAGGTATATATAATACCATACACCAATCCGGTGGATTTGTTATTTCACCCGATCGAGGAAAGTCTGGACATGATACTCCAGGTGGAATAAAAGGAATTCAGCTTTGGAGAGACTTAATAGAAGAAGGAATTTCTCCAACAATTGAAGAATTAGTCGATACTCCTGTAATAGACTTATTTGAATCAGGAAGTGTTGCAATGGTTTATGCTGCATCATGGAATGTTAAAAGATTTATGGAAAACGAAAACATAAAAGATAATATTGACCTTGTAATTATGCCTATGATTGATAAGAGAGCATCTATAATACATGGATTAACTAATGCAATTAATGCAAATACAAAGCATCCAGAAGCTGCTTGGGAGCTAGTTAAATTTTTAGGAAGTAAAGAAGCAAATGAAATATGGGCAAGATCAGGTGTAGTTATTCCAGCACATTTTGATGCTTTGGATATATGGATAAATTCATATCCGCAAATTAACTTAAACGCATTTGTTGATCAATTAGATTATTCGGTTATGTACCCAGCTTCAAGGGATAATAGATGGACTGAGATGGAGAGGGATACATTAAGAAACGTTTGGTCAGGAGAGATAGCTGTAGAAGACGCATGCAAAACGATAACCCAAGAAATGGATAAATTACTTTCACAAGAAAGATAGTATATAGTTATGGGCGACTATAGTTTAAGTCGCCCATGACCAATATAAAATAAGCAGGAGGGTTATCTATGGAAGCAGGTAAAAAACTTAATTCGAATGAGAAGATTAATAAACTAAAAATATTAGACTATATAGGAAATTTTAAAAGGAATAATTTTAGTAAAAATAGATTAAAGAATTATTTTTGGGCATACCTATTAATTTTCCCTACTGTTGCTGGGTTAGGAGTTTTCTACATAGGTGCCTTTTTCCAAAACCTTTATTATAGCTTTACTAATCTAGGTGCATTTGGAAGATATAACTTTATCGGCCTAGACAACTATTCAAGACTGATAAGTGATCCTGAGGTTTATCAGACACTAATAAATACATTTAAATACACTATGCTGGTTGTCCCCTTGACTGTAGGTATATCTATTTTAGTTGCTACGTTACTCAATTCAAAAATAAAAGGAATTGGTATCTATAGAACTTTATACTTCCTTCCTGCTGTAACTATGCCAGCTGCAGTAGCAATGGTTTGGAGATGGCTTTTTAATGGAAGAATTGGATTAATTAATTATTTGCTTAGTTTAATAGGCATAACTGGACCAGCATGGATAGCTGATCCAAGGTTTGCAATGTTTGCACTGGTTATAGTATCTGTTTGGATGGGAATAGGCTTTAATATGATCATTCTGCTGGCAGGGCTGCAAGGAATTTCTAAAAATTACTATGAAGCCGCCTCAATAGATGGTGCAGGCCCTGTAAAACAGTTTTTTTCAATTACTTTACCAGTTTTAAGCCCTACTATATTTTTTGTTGTAGTAATGTCTCTAATCAACGCCTTTCAGACATTTGAACTGATATTTTTGATGATTGGTAAAGAAAGCATGGCTATTGATAAGACAAAAACCATAGTTTACCTTTTCTATAGGCACGCATTTGAATGGCATGATAAAGGATACGCTGCTGCCATAGCAGTATTAATATTTGCTATTATTTTGATATTTACAGTTGTACAGATGGCGCTTCAAAAGAAGTGGGTACATTATGAGTAGAATGGAGGGTACACATGTCATATAAAAAAAGACAGAAAAATCATCATTTTTGGATACATTTTGTGCTAATTACAGGGGTAGTTATAACAATTACACCCTTCATATGGATGATTTTAACCTCTTTGAAGACCCTTGGTGAATCGACACAGATTCCACCTGTTATACTTCCAGATAGTCCACAATGGAAAAATTATGTAGAGGTACAGCAGCGATTACCCTTCTTGAGGTTTTATTATAATACCATTGTATATACAGCAGTGAGGACGATAGGGCAATTAATACTTTGTTCTATGGCGGGTTACGCCTTTGCAAGAATAGAATTTCCAGGTAAAAAGGCAATTTTTATAATAATGCTGTCAGTTTTGATGATTCCATCTCAGTCTTTTTTACTGCCACAGTTTATGATTATGGCTAGATTTAAACTCTTAAATACCCTTAGAGCTTTAATTATACCGGGATTATTTAGTGCCTTTGGTACATTTTTAATGAGACAATTTTTTATGCAAATTCCAAAGGAATTAGAAGAGGCAGCTATATTGGATGGATGTAATCATTTCCAAATATATAAAAATATAATGCTCCCTCTAGTAAAACCAGGATTAACAGCCTTGGCAATAACATGTATTTTGGCCAGCTGGAATCAATTGATGTGGCCATTGATTGTTAATACATCTATAGAAAAAATGACTCTGTCTGCTGGTTTGGCATCCTTAGCAGGTCAGCATCATACCAATTATCCAGTGAGCATGGCAGGAGCTGTACTGGCAATATGGCCTATGATTGTAGTGTTTTTATTATTCCAAAAGCAATTTATAGAAGGAATTGCTTCAACTGGGTCTAAGGGTTAACATTAATTTCATAAGGAGGAGCTGTTAAATGAATAAGATAAAAGTTGCTTTAATTGGAGCAGGACAAAGAGGAAAAGATGTATATGGCGAATATGCTGCTCAATTTCCTCAAAACATTGAATTTGTAGCAGTTGCAGAATCTAATGATATAAAACGAAAACAATTTGCTGAAAGGCATAATATCAACAACGATAAAATATATGAATCATGGGAGTACCTGTTACAGGAGGAAAAATTTTGTGATGCTGTTATTATAGCTACCCCAGATGATATGCACTATGAACCAACTAAAAAAGCTTTAAACCTTGGCTATCATGTACTTTTAGAAAAGCCTATGTCTAATAATTCATTAGAATGTGTAGAGCTTGGGATGTTGGCAAAAGAAAAGCAAAGGGTTTTTATGATTTGTCATGTTTTAAGATACACTGCATTTTTCAGTAAGATCAAAGAAGTTATTGAAGCTGGGGAAATTGGTAAAGTAATGTCTATTCAGCATAATGAAAATATTGGATATTTCCACATGGCCCATAGCTTTGTAAGGGGAAATTGGCGTAACTCAAAGGAAAGCAGTCCTATTATTTTAGCCAAATCATGCCACGATATGGATATCATTTTATATCTCGTTGGTGATAGCTGTAAGTCTATTTCTTCCTTTGGTGAATTATCCTATTTCAGCAGGGACAATGCTCCAGCTAGTTCCGGGGAAAGATGTATTAATTGCTCTGTAGAAGAAAGTTGTATTTATTCAGCAAAGAAGCAATATCTTAATAGCATTGGAAGATGGCCCTCTACAGTTGCCAGTGATATTCAAAGTAAGGAAGCAATCCTTAAGGCTTTAGAAATAGGGCCATATGGAAGATGTGTTTATAAATGCGATAATGATGTTTGTGATCATCAGGTGACTATTATGAATTTTAATAATGGTGTTACTGCCACCTTTAATTTAAGTGCCTTTACTAATAAGGTTCATAGAACAATAAAAATTATGGGAACTAGGGGCGAAATTAGAGCCGATGACAGTAGGAATGAAATAGAGATACAATTATTTGGTTCACAAGAAAAGAAAATTATTCTGCCTACCATTGTTTCAGGAGGACATGGTGGCGGAGATCATAGGCTGATGGATGATTTTGTCTCCTTAATCAAAGATGGAAGTGGAAGCGCTTTAACCTCAGCAGATAAATCAGTAGAGAGTCATTTAATGTCCTTTGCTGCAGAAAAATCAAGACTATCAGGCAAATCTATAGCACTTAAGGATTTAAATGATGAACTTATGAACAAGCTTAGATAAACATTAAAAGCAACAGTAAATAGTGTTTAGGAGGCCAAAAGATGAAGTACTATCTAGGTATAGATGGAGGCGGAAGTAAAACCTCTTATATGATTATAAGTGAAGATTACACAATAATTGGATATTATAAATCAGTTTCATGTCATTACATGCAAACCTCCAAGGATCACTTTCAAAGTATACTACAAGAAGGAATACTTTCTGTATGTAAACAGGCAGGTATCCAAATAAAAGAGTTAAGCTTTTCAGTTTTAGGGCTTCCAGGGTACGGAGAATCTGACGAGGATGCTGAATATTTAAGAAATTCAGTGAGAAATATCCTAGCTCCATCTCCCTTTATTTGCGTCAATGATGTAGAGGTGGGATGGGCAGCATCCACTGCCATAGAAGCAGGAATACATCTTGTGGGTGGAACTGGTTCAATTGCCTTTGGTAAAGATCATCATGGAAAAACTGCTAGAGCTGGTGGATGGGGCGATTTCTGTGGAGATGAGGGCTCAGCCTATTGGTTAGGTAAAAAGGCTATCGAAATTTTTACAAAAGAAGCAGATGGTAGATTAACTAAGGGAGCATTATATAGTATATTCAAAGAAGAGTTATCACTGAATTCTGATTTTGAAATTATTGATTTCATCTGTAAAAAGTATGAAATGAAACGAGAAAAAGTGGCTTCATTATCAATGCTTTTATATAAAGGGGCAGAGAAAGATATATATGCGCAAGAAGCCTTTGAAGCAGCAGCAGCGGAATACAGCCTGTTGGTAAAGGCTATATTAAACATGCTATATTTTAATCAAGAGACATTAATTCCTGTTACTTATTCAGGTGGGGTATTTGAAGCAAAAAAGTATCTAATGGAACCGTTAAGAGATTTGTTAACTAATTTAGACAAAAGACTATTTATTCAAGAAGCAAAGCTAAGACCAGTAACTGGAGCTTCATTATATGCTTTATGGCACATAGAAAATAGAATTGTTACTGAAAAGTTGAATAAACTACAGCGAATAGAAAAACACATGAATATATATTAACTAGTATTTTAAAACAAGAGGATTCTGAAAATCACTTAGGCTATATTACGAAAAACAGTAATATAGCCTATTTGTTTCATAAATGGTTTGGTATAACAAATACTTTCAATACCATTAATAATTACATCGAGCCCATATTTAAACTGTAAAGTAAATTTGGTGGATGCAAAATTAATAAATCATCAGTAGGATTCGATTTATGGCTAAAAAAGCAAAACTGATAAAGATGTTTTTCATCAGTTTTTTGATGTCTAGATAGAACTATTTGTCATAAACATTCAATATTTTAATAATACTTTAGCAATTTATTGAAAGCAAGGGATTTATTTGGTAAAATTATATATATTTAGTGTCTTTAAAATATCCATCAAATATACTTAAAATAAAACGTTAAGCATAAAATAAATCACATAACTAATATTTAATGAAGAGCTTAAGCTGGTGAGGCTAAGGAGGGTAGAGACTATGAGTACATTTGAGGTTATTTTAATCATTATTTTCCTATGGGTTATAGTTAAAAGCTATTTAATACGTAGAAAGATCCGCAGGCGGTTACGTATGTTCTTTGGAATAGGTTCATTAAGTACTGGCTTGAAGCTTCAAGAGAAACAATTGGCCAGCACGCCTAAGTCAGTATCCAGTATGACTAAAGTTTACTTGCCATTAATTATTAAGGACTTTCCAGAGTTTAATCTCTTCGAATTTACCCAGAGAACAGAAAATATGATGAAATCTGTATTTAATGCCATTGAAAATCAAGATATTGACTTGGTTTTAAATGCCTCGGAAGATTTGAAAAAACAAGTATTAACCTATATCCGCGACCTAAAGTCACAAAATGTTATAGAGAGGTATGATGATGTTATAATTCATCAGACAGAAATCAACAAATATGAAAAGGAAGCTGGAAAATGTATTATCGTTTTTCAAATGGCGATGGAATATTACAAATATAGACTTAAAAATGATACAGTTATAAGTGGACGAAAAGACTTAAAAATACAGGTAAAATATAATGTGAATCTTGTATATATACAGGATATTGGAAAGGTAAAGGAGGCAGGACAAACTACTACAGCCCTTGGACTTACTTGTCCCAGCTGCGGCGGTCCTGTTAAAGGCTTAGGAAAGAAATATTGCGAATATTGTGGAGCTGGTATTAAAGAAATAAGTATACATACGTGGTTTTTAAACATGTATAAAGAAATATAAAAAAAAAATTGGGGGTGTAGTATGGGTATTATAAGAGCAGCAATTAATAGCATCGAAGGAGGACTAGCGGATCAATGGCTGGAGGTTATTGAACCAGAATCGATGAGTGACACAACAGTTATGACAGGTGGAGTAAAGGTTAGGCCAAATGATAAACGCAATCAAAATCGTAAAGGCACCGATACGACAATTTCAAATGGATCCATCATCCATGTGTATCCCAATCAGTTTATGATGCTGGTTGATGGAGGTAAAATAGTTGACTTCACAGCAGAAGAAGGGTATTACAAAGTAAACAATGCTGCCCTTCCTTCATTACTCAATGGTCAATTCCAGGACACATTAATGGAATCCTTTAACCGTTTTAGATTTGGAGGGGTTACACCAACTGCCCAGAAGGTTTATTACATAAATCTTCAGGAGGTAAAGGGGATTAAATTTGGAACCCGGAACCCTATTAACTATTTCGACAATTTCTATAATGCTGAATTATTTTTAAGGGCCCATGGAAGTTATTCAATAAAGATTGTAGATCCCCTTAAATTTTTTATGGAAGCAATTCCACGAAACAAGTCACAGGTAGAAATCAACGATATAAATGAACAATACTTATCAGAGTTTCTAACAGCACTCCAGGCTGCCATCAACCAGATGTCTGGAGATGGAATCCGTATTTCCCTTGTTACTTCAAGAAGTATGGAACTGGCAAAATATATGTCAACTGTATTAGATAGCGATTGGAGTCAAATGCGTGGCATGCAGATACAGTCAGTAGGAATTGCCAGTATTTCCTATGATGAAGAGTCTAAAAAGCTTATAAATATGAGGAATCAAGGTGCAATGCTTCAAGATGCCACCATTAGAGAAGGCTATGTTCAAGGGTCTGTGGCTAGAGGGTTGGAAGCAGCCGGTTCCAATTCTGGTGGTGCTATGGCAGGCTTTATGGGGGTTGGTATGGGTATGCAATCAACAGGTGGATTTATGGGGGCTGCATCACAGACCAATCAATATCAGATGGAGCAGCAACAAAAGCAACAACAGCAAGAAAGAGAGAAAATAGCCACTACTGGTGGAGAAGCTTTAAAGGAAGAATGGAAGTGCAGCTGTAATCATGTTAATGCTGGACGTTTCTGTATAGAATGCGGTGAAGCCAAGCCCAAAAGTCAGAATGGTTCATGGACATGCAAATGTGGTAAGGACAATACTGGAAAGTTCTGTGGGAACTGTGGACAAAAGGCTCCAGAGGCACCTAAGGAATATCGTTGTAACAAATGTGGATTTGAACCAGATGCTGCTAATTTGCCTAAGTTCTGCCCAGAGTGTGGAGACTCCTTCAATGAAGAGGATATAAAAAAGTAAAACACGGAGGTGAAAATATTTGGCAACCTTTACCCATAAATGCCCTAACTGTGGAGGAGCACTTGAATTTAATGCTGATACACAAAGCTGGAAGTGTGAGTTTTGTCTGAGCGACTTTAACAATGAAACCATTAAAAGCCTAGAGGACAGTGTAATATCAGATAATGACTCTTCAATAGAAGAGCAATTGCCTAAAGAAGATATGGAATTTAATAATAAAGCAAGAATGTATAGCTGTACTAGTTGTGGTGCTGAAATCGTGACGGATGATGTTACAGCAGCTACTTTTTGTTATTACTGTCATAGCCCTGCCATTTTGCCAGGGCAATTATCAGGGAAATATCGACCTGCTAAAGTACTGCCTTTTAAATTCAAGAGGGATTCTGCCACCACAACCTTTATAAATTGGTGTAAAAAGAAACCGCTTCTTTCAAAGGATTTTACTTCAGCCTCCCAATTGGAGTTATTATCTGGAATATATGTTCCATTTTGGTTATTTGATTGTGACATAAGAGGAAAAATGACTGCAGAAGGAAGAAATATTAGAACGTGGGTAAGTGGCAATAAAAAATATACCGAAACAAAATATTATGATGTTGTCAGAGCTGGAACAGCATGTTTTGGTAAGATACCGGCAGACGGTTCAAAAAAAATAGACGACCAGCTGATGGAGACGTTAGAACCCTTTGACTACAGTCAAATGGAGGATTTTTCAATGTCGTATTTATCTGGTTATTTGGCAGAAAAGTATGATAAGGATCAAAATGATGTTTATGGAAGAATATCAGACCGTGTTCAAAAATATACTGATAAACTGCTTCGGGATGCCATAAAGGGATACAGTAGTGTATCGGTAAAGAATTGTAATGTAGATATATATAAATCAAAGGCAACCTATGTGCTATTACCTGCATGGATATTTACCTATGACTACAAGGGTAAAAAATACATATTTGCAATGAACGGACAGACGGGTAAGGTTGCAGGGAGTCTTCCCCTTAGCAAAGCTAGGATGGCTGCTTATTTTAGTATAATATCCGGAAGTGTATTTGCAATTCTGTTATTAGGAGGCATGCTCATATGAGAAGAAGTCATAAAAGTATTCTTATACTAAGCGTAATCTTAATGGCAATTCTTTTATCTTCATTCAGTTCTTTAGCTACAATACCAAAGGTATATGATGAGGCAGGGATATTTTTAGCTTCTGAGATGGAGGCATTGGAAGAAAAAGCAATTGATCTCAGTGAAAGATTAAAGCTAGATATTGTTATTGTTACAACAGATGATAATAAAGGTAAGACCTCCCGTCAATATGCAGACGACTTTTATGATGAAAACGGCTTTGGCTATGGTATAGATGACGATGGCTTGCTGCTTCTTATTAACATGGATGATAGAGAGGTATACATTTCAACTACTGGTTTGGCAATTAAGTATTTTACCGATGACAGATTAGACTCCATAATAGACGAAATGTTTACTCATCTTGCTAATGGTAATTATGTGGAGGCAGTAGATGCTTTTTTTAAGGAAGTTGAATACTACTTTAATATGGGAATACAGACAAATCAATATACACACGATAGTGAAGGGGATCTGGGAAAGAGAATAGTGATGTATCTCTTTATTTCCCTTATAATAGGTGGAATATCAGTTGGTGTTATGGTTCTGAATAACAAGGGTAAAATCAGCACCAATGAAGGCACCTATTTAGCTAATAGCTCAATAAATTTTATCAATAGTCAAGATCGACTTATAAATACTCGTGTTACCCATGTAACAATAAAAACTAATACCAATAAGTCGACAATATCTTCAGGTAAATCCACTGTCCATCGCTCCAGCAGCGGTAAAAGCCATGGAGGGCGTGGACGGAAATTTTAAATAAATTAGGTAAAATCCCCATGTATAGCCTTTGGCTATTATATGGGGATTTTTATATTGGTTTAAGCTATATGGTTTCTACAGATAATATTCCTATAATGTTAAAATACCGTATAAAATAGCGGTAGTACACACTAAAATCAACAGCTATGGGTGTATCGATTACCTGCCTGATTTTTTAAAAATTATAGGTTGAATAAAATATACACATATAACAACCCAAATCATACGGAAAATTAATCTATATTCTAAGGGGTCAGATAATATGATTGGAACTAGAAGCACAAATGAATAAAATAGCTTCAATAAGTGTAATTTACTCTTATCTGTTTCTATAATTACACCTCCTCAACTGATTATTTAATAGATGAAGTTAATGAAATTTTTTTATCATACTTTATTATCGTAGCCTCAATATCTCTCTTTTCTAGTACTGATTTTTCTAGAATAAACTTAAATGTTTTCCCATCAAACTCTGAATCTATTTCTTCAGCACATATAAACCTTTCAATGGTATTTTACCATTGTCTTAATGTGGAAAATTGTCATGATTTAAGATATAACTTGTCAGCAATATGTAGAAATTTATCTTTATAGATACTCTTGAACTCATAATCATTCATATTCACTATATTAACTCATAATTACCGCAAGTTATCATGTATTTATGTAGGATTCATGGATTATATTATTTATGATAAATTATATGTTCTTAAGAAATTTGTAAGAATTATAGTAGTAGATTCTTAGAAAGTATGTGCTATTATAGCTATATGAGATATCTCCCAAAGGCCTAGGAGTGATGTTAAAAATGTACAATATACTTGTTGTCGATGACGAGAAAGAAATAACCGATGCTATTGAAGTGTATTTAAGAAATCAGAATTATAATGTTTTTAAAGCATACGATGGGGAAGAAGCATTAGAAATTTTTCAAAAAGAAGATATCCATTTAGTGCTGATGGATATTATGATGCCAAAACTAGATGGTACAAGTGCCACAATAAAGATTAGAGAAAAAAGCCCAGTACCTATTATTATGCTGTCTGCAAAATCTGAGGACATGGATAAAATATGGGGGTTAAATGTTGGGGCTGATGACTATATTACTAAACCATTTAATCCATTGGAATTACTGGCGAGGGTTAATTCAAATCTTAGAAGATATACAAACTATTCCAGCATTATGCTGCCAGATGATAACTCGATAAAAATAGGAGGAATTGAGCTCAATAATGATAGTAAAGCTTTACTTGTGGATGGAGAAGCAATAAAAATTACTCCATTGGAGTATAAGATACTTCACCTCCTCATGAAGAACCCCAATAGAGTGTTTTCAATAGAAGAAATATATGAAAGGGTTTGGAAGGAGCCAGCCTATAATCCTGATACAGTAACTGTTCATATAAGAAGAATACGAGAAAAAATTGAGATTAATCCAAAGGAACCAAAATATTTAAAGGTGGTGTGGGGGATTGGATACAAATTCCAACAATAATATAGAGGGCAATAAAGAAGAAATAGATAAATCGGAATCTTTTGTTGATAAGAAGCTAGAAGAAAATCATCAAACTCAAAGTACCGAATGTACAGAATCCAAAAAATTGGTAATTGAAAACAAAGGGAAAAATTATATTCCTGTTTCCTTGATAACAATACTAGTACTAATTATGTTTACAGTGCTAGCAGTAGGTAGCTATGTACCAATAAAGGACTATATGTTCTCTGAAGGACAAAACACAGAAAGCTATTTCCAAAGCTACGACTTTACATCAACATTAGCCAATCTAACAAATTATTTAAATCAAACTAAGATACAGGGTAATGACTGGTATAACTCTAGCTATGAAAATATTACAAGCATTAAATATTTTATAAGAAATAACGATAAAGATATAAACATAAGTAATATAAACAATATAACAGATAATAACTTGCAGGAGGAAATAGTAAACAGTCAATTTTACTTGAATGTACTATTTGATGATGAGGGTAATCCTACTAAGATAGAAGCTTCAAAACAGTTTAATAAGGAGGCCTTCTTAATTAACTTTATTTATAATGATGAAATAAAGGTAGAATATGCAAACCTTGAGATTACCTATATTGTACCAGAGGATTTTGAAAGTCATAATGATATTTTTACACGAAGCTTGAAACGGTCTTATGCAATGCATGACAATTTATTATTAATATTAGCTATAGGAGCTGTAGCTTTCATCCTTTTAACTATAATTGCATTTGCAGTACCCTATTCATATCAAAACACGCTATTTATTTCGACAATATTTAATAAAATGTTTTTAGAGGTCAAGGTTTTGCTTTGGTTAGGTTTTCTATTTGTAAGCGGCCCGGGGATAATAATACTGGGGGCAGTTGACATTATAGAGGTAATATATGATGCCAGTATATATTTTTATCTTTTAGGAATACCCATAACCTTTGCTTTTTTCTTACTGTGTTATCTAACTATTATTTATATCAAATATATATACCATATAGGTTTTATGGAAGGCGTGATTCATAATAGTATTATTGGGAAGATATGTATGTATTTCTTTAATAGATTTAAGGAATCATTAAAAGACCTGATGTATGTTAGTAGTAATAGTGATATTCGGAAAAAGTTGGTTTTGATTTTAGGAATAAATCTAATGGTCCTATGGGTTATTGCAGCATTAGGAACCTTGGGTTATATTTTGGCTGTAATTTATAGTATATTCTTGTTTGAATATCTATTGAAAGTAATCAACAAGGCTAAGGCTCTAACCGATGCCAGTAGTCAGCTGGCAGAAGGCAATTTTGATATAGAGTTAGAGGAAGATATTGGTATACTTAGCCCAATATCTAAAAACTTAAATAATATTAAAGAAGGATTCAAGCTAGCTGTCGATAAAGAAATAAAAAGCGAAAGAATGAAGGCCGAGCTAATCTCAAATGTGTCTCATGACCTGAAAACACCTCTTACATCAATAATTACCTATGTTGATTTATTAAAGGATGAAGGCATAAGTCCAAATACTCACAGGGAATATATAGAGATACTGGATAAAAAGTCTAAAAGATTACAACTTTTAATTGAGGACTTATTTGAGGCAAGTAAAGCCAATAGTGGAAGTATTGACCTTAACTTAGAAAGGGTAGATGTAATAGCATTATTTAGACAAACATTAGGTGAGCTTGAAGAAAAAATTGTTTCCAGCTCATTAAGCATCAAAACTGATGCTCCAGATGACAAAATTATATGTGAGCTGGATGGTAAAAGAACCTATAGGATATTTGAAAATATTATGAGTAATACACTGAAATATTCAATGGCCAATTCAAGGGTATACATTAATATAGAAGAGAATATAAAGGAAGTCCGATTTGTATTCAGAAATATATCTAATTATGAGATGAACTTTGATGCTTCAGAAATTACTGAACGCTTTACAAGGGGTGATAGATCTCGAAATGCTGAAGGTTCAGGTTTGGGGCTGGCAATTGCAAAAAGCTTTATAGAGCTTCAAAAAGGAAAACTAGAAATTAGTATTGATGGAGATCTATTCAAATTGATAGTTACCTTTCCAAAGGCATAATTTAAGTAATAGCTTAAAAACTCCTCCTGTAAGAAAATAGTACATCTAATAGGAGGAGTTTTTACTACTTTGTATAGTTATCAAAATATCCTTGAATATATATAATAGGTGTACCTTTATCACCACTTCCGGAGGTTAAATCACAAAGAGAACCCAATAGGTCCGTAAGCCTTCTCGGGGTAGTCCCTTGAGCCTCCATTGCACCCGTAAGGTTTGCATTCTTATTGTTAATATATTGAGAAATAGCTTCTTTTTGTGCTTCTCCCTTTAAATTAGCAAAGTTATTATCGGCAAGGTATTTAAGCTTAACTTCATTGGGAGTACCTTCAAGGCCAGAGGTGTATGCAGGAGAAACAACAGGGTCAGCAAGCTCCCAAATTTTACCCACTGGATCTTTAAATGCGCCATCCCCATAAATCATTACTTCAATGGTTTTACCGGTTTTTTCCTTAATGGTAGATTGTATTTTATCAACAATGGGCTGGCAATCTCTTGGAAATAGTTTAACACTTTCTTCAGTAGCTTTGTTAGACCCTAAAAGACCATAGGCTTCATTGTAGCCACTACCATCTATAGGTAATGATAAGATATCAGCTAGGCTATAGACTTTATTTGCACCACCTGATAAAAGTATTTTCTTTGTTCTATGTCTTGTATGAATGTCACAGGTAAGTACATTTTTTGTATAATCTAATATGGTTTTAGGGTTGTTAGAGAAGATAATTTCACATTCAACACCATATTCTTCAATTAAGGTTTTGTAATAATCAATATAATCTATACCAGTAAAGGGATGTTTAATATAGCCAAAGTATTCTCGGAATTGTTTTTCACTTAAAACATCTATCCAAGGGTTAACACTCTTTTCATCAAGCATCTCGATATCAATTAAATGATTTCCAACCTCATCGGCTGGATAGCTTAACATTAATACAATTTTTTTTGCTCCCTTAGCTATACCGCGTAAACAAATAGCAAAACGATTACGACTTAAAATTGGAAATATTACTCCAATGGTATCCTCACCAAACTTAGAACTTACATCCTTCGAAATTGCATCGATACTTGCGTAATTACCTTGAGCTCGAGCAACTACTGATTCGGTAACGGCAATTACATCCCTATCATTTATTGTAAATCCTTCATACTGAGAAGCCTTAAAAAGGCTATTAATAACTATTTCTGAAATGTTGTCACCCTTATTAATAATTGGTGCCCGTAGGCCTCTAACAACTGTTCCTACTAATCTTTCCATTCATTTTCGCTCCTTATTTTAAACTTTATAATATGTACATGCTCTATAATAGTACTATACATTATTTTTTTAGTATAGGCAAAAAAATATAAAATGATATAAAAACCATATATTACCTCGAATTAAAATAAATAAAGGATACAAGATAAATAAGAGGTGAAAATTTAATGAAAATTAGAAGACCAGCAAAAATTAAGAATCCTGTTAAAGGTCATGTTGATGAAAATTTCTTCAATGCAATGAGCTATGAGCTTGCTGGAGAGATCGGCGCGATTGATAATGAAGAAATGAAAAATAATGAAAAATTAATTACGAGCAAAAAAAATAAATCCAAGAGGGATTAAAAAAACAGAAATATGTAGCAGAGGCTTGGCACTACAAAAACCTAGCAACCAGTACTCGGTATACCCATCGGTGGCTAGGTTTTATTGTGCCCCAAATCCGAGAAATTTCATCAGTATACATTTTCATGATGCAAAAAATGCAACTGACTTTTTTAGGCCATTTGTATATTGAATTGATATTTTTAAGGTGCTAATATAAAAATATGATCAGTAGTCACAATATGAGGGTGTGATAAGTATGACTAGTCAAAAAAGTAGAAGTGAAGCAACCAAGAGAAAATTGATTGAATCTGCCGAGGCACTTTTCTGCGAGAAGGGTTTTGAAAAAACAGCAGTAAGAGAGATAGTTAAAGCTGCAGGGGTTGCTCAAGGCACATTTTATCTTTATTTTGAAACCAAGGAGGAAATACTACACAAAATCATTGAAGGAGTATTAGGAACCTTTAATGAGTACATATCTCTATTGGATATCGAGGATCCTAAAATTGAAGATATAGATAAAATAATTGATACTATGGTTTTTTATATGGAGGAAAACCCTCAAATTATGAAATTACTTCATAGTGCCAATATACTTGAAATAATCAACTTTACTGGAGGGCAAGATACTGAATGGTTTTTGGTCTCTACCGTTGAAAAGTGGTTAAAAAATGCTACAGATAAAAAGCTAATTGGAAATAAATCACCTGAATTATATTCTAAGCTTATATTTCAAACATCCCACCAGCTACTTGAAAGTGCATTTCTTTATAACTATCCCGATGAAATAAATGTAGTTAAGGAAGAACTAAAGGTAATAGTTAGAGATATTTTAAGGTAAGGCTTCTAACATAATTCATTAAAGTCCTTTTAATGAAAGGACCTTGTTTTTCTGCGCCCTAAAATAAGAAATGGAGGTACGTATAAATGTTCACAATACTATCAAGCTTCATAATAAAAAGATATAAGCATATATTTGTTTTCAGCATTACCTGCTTTGTTATAGCATTACTAATTGCATCGAAAATTGGGATGGATTCAAATATGGAGGGAATGCTACCAGCCAACAGCGAAAGTCTTAAAGCCAGTATGGAGTATGAAGAAGCCTTTGATTCTCAGGATAATGTGCTGGTGGTTGTAAGGGGGGATTCAAATCAAGCAGAAGCCTATATTGAGGAATTAGGGGAAAGGCTAATGCTTGAGAAAACTGTAAGTAATGTGCTGTATAAGGTGGAAATGGATACACTGGATGAATACTTTCATTTATATATTGACAGTAAATATTATAGAAATTTAGAATCCGATTTGAATGACTATAATAGTAGTCTATCTAATTTCCTTAGGAATAAAGATTTTGCTTCTTTCTCTAATCTTTTTACTGAGAGACTTGATAATGCAGATGAAGAAAGCAAGGAAAAGCTATTTAATTTATATGCAAAATTGCTTAGCTCCAATTATGACCTAAGTGAACATGAAGAAAAAGAATTGTTTTCTGCCCTGATATTTGGTGAACTTTTAGAAATTCAAGAAGATAGTAAATATATAGTCAATGATAGCATGAATACCTATCTAATGGTAATTAAGCCTAACATAGCTATGGAAAACTTTATGAAGGATAGAGTTATATTCTTTAATCGCTTAGAAGGCTTTATTTCCCATACTAAGGATGCAGGAAATTATAATGTGGAGGTGGGAATTACTGGAGGAGCATTTGTTCAAGATAATGAGGCTGATAATACAATGTTTAATGGATTCTTCTCTACTGCCTTCATTACATTTATTCTAATTATATTATTTATTGTACTGTCCTTTAGGCGATTAATACTTCCTTTGGCAGCAGGATTTCCTCTGCTATTGGGGGCATTATTAGCCACAGCCTTTGCATATTTAGCATATAAAAATTTAAATATGTTCTCCATTAGCTTTGCTGTACTGCTTCTTGGATTAGGAATAGATTTTGCAGTACACATAATTTCTAGATATTTAGAAGAAAGAGGAGCAGGAAGGACTGTTAGGGATGCAGTAACGATTACTATAAAAGAAACAAGCTCTGGTATGCTGGTTGGAGCTACAACAACAGCAATAGCCTTTCTAACGTTTCTTATAGCAGAGTTTAAGGCATTTACTCAAATGGGAGTAATTTCGGGAATGGGTATATTTATTTTATGCATAACAATGATTTTCCTTATGCCTACAATTATACTACTTATGGATATTAAAAAGAGTACCCATAAACCCATAAAGGAGTCGGGATATACATTCCTTATGCCCATTGGTAAAACTGTTGAAAAAAGACCATTAGTACTTGTAATTATAGTGGGTATTGTAGCATTATCACTTTTAGGGAATGTATTAAATACTGAAATTAAGACAGACATGTCAAAAATATATCCTCAGGATATGGAGAGCTTAACCTGGTTAGAGGTTGTAGAAGAGGAATTTGACTATAATCCTACATCACTAATTTTTATGGTTGACAGCATAGAAGAATTGATGTTGGTAATTGCAAAGTTCAGTAATGAAGATGGTATAAAAAGGCTAGATTCGATACTGGAATATATGCCTCAGGAGCAGGATTATAAAATAAATGTTATTAATCAATTAAATGAGGGCCTCAACCACAGGAAGGATAACGAGTATCCATCAACACCTATGGAGATAATAGGAGGCTTTCAAAACATAAAGGATGCTGCCAACAGAAATGGTATAGCTACTGATTCGGAGGGCTATAGGAGGATAGAGGAGATTATAGATTCCATTGAAGGGGATACATCTTTAATGACATTAAGGAGTATTATGAAAGAGCTGTCATTTATGGATAATGAGGCTATTGGAGAGCTACAACTGGGGGCAGAGAAACTAACAATAGAGCAATTGCCTGATAGCTTAAAATCTAATTTTGTTGGGAAGGATGGTAAGTTAAGTGTTGAAGCTATTCCAAACAAAAACATTTGGGAAAGCGAAAACTATAATACTATTGCAAGTGCTATAAAAGATGCTTCGGGAAGAAATCCCGTTGGAATGCCTGCAATAATGAATGAAGTAACTATATATGTAAAGAAGGATATTCTTAAAATTAGCTTATTTTGTATTACATCATTATTTATAATTTTGCTTATCATGTTTAGGAGCATTAAAGATGCGTTTATTATATTAATTCCATTACTATTAACTATATTTATGACCTTAGGTATTGTGCCGATATTTAAAACAGATTTAAATATATTTAGTGTTATAGCATTTCCTGTGCTTATCGGAATTGGTGTTGATAGTGGAGTTCATTTGCTTCACAGAATAAAAACCTCACAGGATAAAGATATTCCATATATATTAACACATACCGGTAAAGCTATAATGATGACCACTATTACTACCCTTATAGGCTTTGGAAGTCTCTATTTTACCAATCATCCAGGTCTATCCAGCTTTGGTCTGTTAACAATAGTAGGAATGTCACTGTGCTTGGTGCTAACATTAACATTACTACCAGCATTATACTTAGTACTCTATCGTAAGGACATAAGAAAAATAGTGCAGCCTTCAAACCAATAATAGCTGAAGTGAAGGGTTATATACTTCAAAAATTATATTGGCTAATGAGTCAGGATATCTGACTCATTTTGCTGCTTTTAAAATCCTATCGACAGTTATAGTTAAAATAGACTATAATTTAGCTATGAAATAAAGGGAAATTAAGAAAAATATAGAAAATATAATATTACTAAAAATGAAACTTTGCGGTGTAGATATAAATACTAAATTATAGTTAAATTATAGAGCTAAAGAGGTGCCTTCAATGGAATGGTATATAAAGAAATTTAATGAATTAACCAATGAAGAGATATATGAAATATTAAAAAGAAGAGTGGAGGTATTTGTTGTTGAACAAAATTGCCCTTACCTTGAATGTGATGATAAGGACCAAGAAGCAATACATTTTTTTCTTAAGGATAATAATTGTATAATTGCCTATTTAAGAGTATTACCTCAGGGAGTTACTTATGATGAGATCTCAATAGGAAGAGTACTTGTAATAGAAGATTATCGTGGTAAAGGCATCGTGAATGAGCTTATGCATAAGGCGATTAGATATATAGAATCTAATTTTGGAGAATCTAATATCAGAATCTCGGCTCAGGAATATTTACTTGCCTTTTATGAGAGCTTAGGCTTTCAAGTAATATCTGATGTATACTTAGAGGATGGAATACCCCATCTTGAAATGCTCTATCTTCAATCCCATTAACTTAGGCGGAGCATGAAAATCATTTGGAATCTATTTGTTACTTTAGGAAAGATGGTGTATATATGGGTGCAAGCCTAAAACAATTTCAAAAGATGTATTTTATTTTTTATTTTACTATAGCTACTTTTTGGGCCTTTGCCGTCCCGTATCTTAATAGCTTAGAGATTAGTAATACAAAAATAGGAGTTATTATATCCTTAATGATTTTTGCAGGGGTAATAGGACAGTTTATCACTGGCTACTTATGTGATATAAAAAATACAATCAAAAAGATTTTCATTGTATATATGATTTTACTATGTTGTAGCGTAGCTCTTTTCTTTCAATCCCAAAATATTACATATATTATTATTTTAATTTCAATAATTGGATTTTTTCAGTCATCTGTTATGGCCCTTGGAGATAGCTGGGTCTTAGAAAGCAGTAGTGAAATCAAAGAAAATTTTGGATCTATAAGAGCACTGGGTTCGGCAGGCTGGGGTATAGCAGCGGTCTTTGTAGGTAAAGTAATTGATAAAACAGGTTGGCATAGTTTATATATAATATATATTATTTGTACTGTTGTTCTATTCTTTACCCTTTTAAACATGCAGGATGCCAAGGGTAAAAGCAATGGAGTTAATCCTTTAGAGCCAATAACCTCTAGAGAAATTAAGGAATTATTTTTTAATAAGCAGTATATTCAACTACTGGTTATATTCTTTTTATTATTTTCAGCCCTACAGGCTGTGGGTATGTTTTCTCAAATAATTATTAATAACTATGGGGGGACAAAGTTTCAGGTGGGCTTATATCTGTTCGTTGCCGCCTTCAGTGAAATTCCGATACTTTTTCTAGCAAAACTACTAAGGGTAAGATATAAGCTAAGTCAGCTATTGATTTTCTCATCATTCGCCTTAACCTTTAGAATGATACTTGTGGCATTCAGTAGTAATATTTCATTAATTATTGCATTAGGCAGCTTTCAGATAGTTACCTTCTCAATTATTGTTTTTATCTCTAAATACTTGATTGATGAGATAAGTCCTGCAAAGCTGAAAACCATGTCTCAGATGATAGCAATGGCAGTATATATGGGACTAAGTGGAATATTTTCAACCACCTTATCTGGGTGGCTGGCAGATGTAATAGGAATAAAAAACATGCTAATATTTCAAGGCGTATTGTGCTTTTTTGCATTCTTATTAAGTCTTCGATATCACATGTATTATTACCCAAAAGCCAAGATAACCCATCTTCAAAGTTAAATTACAACAAAATACATCTGTATTTTTGTAGGTGCATTGTGTGATTTTCCCACTTAACCTTTTAGTTTTTAGAGCTTCTCCATGTAATTTTTCTCATATTCTGTATTTCATTAAATATGATTTCAATTCCACTTCTAATCTGTTCATCTGAAAGCTTTGAAATACAAACTCTAAAGCCATTTTCCTTTACATTGTCTCTAATATAAAACTCTTCAGATGGTGCCAAGTAAACATTTTTCCTCTTTAATGTCTCTATTAGAGCTTTAACATTGAATACCTCAGTAAATTTTACCCAAGCATAGAAGCCCATTTCAGGTGTGTAAATTTCCACCCCATTTTTATTTACATCCTTCAATGCTCTTCGTAAATACTCCATCTTACCCTTGTATTTAGATTGGGTTTTTTTAATATGCTTTGCATACATTCCACTATTGATAAAGATTTCTAAAGCCCCTTGTGACAGTACAGATGTATTTAAATCCATGCTTCTTTTATGTTTGAAAAATTCACTCATCAATTTTGAATGAAGGACAACAGCCCCAACCCTTATACCAGGCATAAAGGCCTTTGAAAAACTCTTCACATAAATTACTTTTTCTGATAAATCATAATAGTAAAGAGGCAATACTTTTTTATTGGTCTCAATATCAGCTAAATAATCATCTTCTACGATGTAAACATCATATTTTTCTGCCAGATCTACAATCTTTTTCTTCATCCCCTCTGAATAGCTTGTTCCTAAAGGGTTATGAAAGCGGGGAATGGTATAGAAAAACTTGATATCACCCTTCATAAAAATTGA
This sequence comes from Alkaliphilus peptidifermentans DSM 18978, assembly GCF_900101495.1. Classification (GTDB taxonomy): domain Bacteria; phylum Bacillota; class Clostridia; order Peptostreptococcales; family Natronincolaceae; genus Alkaliphilus_C; species Alkaliphilus_C peptidifermentans. The sequence continues at coordinate 41,570 of NZ_FMUS01000008.1, read as the reverse complement.
CTCTAATTCGTCTAAGTCGATACCCTTTAAATTTCTTGATATTCCAACCAAATTTGATCCATTTAATTCTACTATCCCATGTATTAGACTGTAGGTAGGTTGTTCAACCAAAATATTTTTTTTGCCGTTAGGAAATGGCATTTTTGATAATATGGTTAAGGCTTGCTGGGCTCCTGAGGTAATATATATTTTTTCAGCAGAAGTAAAAATTTGATGTTGACTAAAATCCTTCACAAGTATTTTTCTTAATGACTCCAAGCCTTGTGAGTCACTATATGAAAATAAACTACTTTTATATATTTCTATAGCTTTATTGATACAATGATTAAATTCTTTGTAGGGCAAAAGTTTAGGGTCTGGCATGGCTTGTGAAAAATCTATGATGGGGATTTCAGATGAAATCGAACTATTTTTTTCAACTACATAAAAGCCTCCCTTTGGAATTACGTACACCTTATGTTTGGCTTCAAGCTCTTTATAGGCTCTTATTACAGTAGATTTATTACAACTATATTTAATTGCCAGTGATCTAATGGAAGGTAATCTTTCACCCTGCTTTATAACATTTAGGTGGATTAGCTTTTCAATATCCTCTACTATTAATTCATATTTCTTTATCATCTATTATCACACCTCCAGAAATCTTATAATATATAAACACAGATGTTTTGTACCGGTACAGATGCTATTATTTAATATTGTACCTTATGTTTTTGTATATATAATTAAAGTATAATGAAAAAATAGTAATTGTCAAAGGTGGAGATGGTAATAAAATGAAAGAATTAACTTTAGAGCATATATTAAAATGTCATTCCATTAAAAAAACAGATATTATACGAGGAAATAATACGGATTTATTTTGTAAAGAAGGTAAAAGATTAATCGATTTTGAAGCAGGTATGTGGTGTACAGCACTAGGGCATAGCAATAAAAGGATAACTAATATTTTAATAGATCAAGCCAGTAAGCTTATGAATGTACATTACAAGCTAACCTGTGACATTGCAGAAGTACTGGCAGTTTCTTTGCTAAAAAAAATAGAATTTGATGATGGTAAGGCTGTTTTTTTAAGCTCAGGAAGCGAGGCGGTAGAACTAAGTATAAGACTAGCAAAGCTTGTTTCAAGGAGAAATAAGCTATTAACATTTTCATCCTCATATTTATCTGCTTTTTCTAATGCTGGTGGGCCAAGAGACAACAAAATGTGGATAGAGGTAGATTTTTTACAGTGCAATAGCTGCTGCAGCCACCATTGTACAACCAAATGTGATATTCTGAAAAATATTGATTTTAGTGATATTTCAACCTTCGTACTGGAGTCAGCCTTAGGGGGGAGGGTTCTTTTTCCACCCCAAAAGCTAGTAAATATGTTGGTAAATGAGGTAAAAAAATATGGAGGTATAATTGTTGCAAATGAAGTTACTACTGGTTTGGGAAGAACTGGAGAGTGGTTTGGGTATAATCATTATAACATTAAACCAGATATTGTTGCATTAGGGAAGTCACTGGGTAACGGCTATCCTATTAGTGGTATTGTAATGAATTTAGAAACTGCAAAGAAGGTAGAGGAAATGAATTTCACGTATGTGCAGTCTCATCAAAATGATCCTCTTGGCTGTGCTGTTGCAATTGAGGTTTTGAATATTATGACAGAAGATAATATAATACAACGATCAAAGGATGTTGGTTGTAGCATTATAAGTCAATTAAGAGAAATTCAAAGCTTTAGCACCATAGTAAAGGAAGTTAGAGGCCGGGGTCTATTAGTTGCAATGGAGTTTAATAGTGATGCTGCGGAGAAAATAGCCGATAATATGCTTAATCAGGGTTACTTTATTGGAACAGTCCCTAAATGGAACATAATTAGATTTTCACCTGCCTTAACAATTTCCCAGAAGGAAATAACAAGTATGTGTAATATGCTAGAGGATGTAATAGAAAAAATTGAGAAGAATAAAGGTATATTGAGATGAATGATAGAAAAAAAGCACTTATTTATTTAGTTATTACCGCTGTTTTATGGAGTACTGGAGGATTACTGATTAAATTGGTGGAATGGAATCCTTTAGCAATTGCTGGTGCACGGAGTGGAATCGCAGCTATAATTATGCTTATTTATTTGAAAAGGCCAATAAGGTCAATTGATAGGATAAAGCTTTTAGGTGCAATATCCTATGGGTTACTAGTAATACTGTTTATAGCAGCTAATAAGCTAACAACCTCAGCTAATGCAATATTACTTCAATTCACTGCGCCAATATGGGTTATATTATTTGCAAAGGCGTTTTTAAAGGAAAAAACATATGTAGCCGATTGGTTAACGATTATTGCAGTAATTCTTGGTATGACATTGTTTTTTATAGGGGGCTTAAAGAGCGGCAATATTCTTGGAAATACATTGGCGGTTTTAAGTGGAATGGCTATGGCGGCAATGATTATTTTCCTCAAGATAAAAAAGGAGGACTCACCTATAGAAATAACCCTATTGGGGAATATTATAACCTTTTTTATTGGATTACCCTTCATCTTGCTATCAGCTCCACCCTCAAATACTAGTATAATAGCCATCCTTATTCTAGGAGTTTTTCAACTGGGTATTTCCTATATATTATATGTCAATGCAGTTAGGCACGTATCGGCAGTTGATGCCATATTAATACCTATTATTGAGCCATTGCTGAATCCTATATGGGTATTTGTATTTGCTGGAGAAGCACCAGGCAAATATGCAATTCTAGGTGGATCAATTGTAATACTAAGCATAATAACAAGAAGCATATATCAACAAAAAATCACAAAGGTGAATTTAAAACAAGAGTATAAGCCATCACAAAATCTCCAATAAATTTTAAGATATACTTCCAGTATAATATTGAAGGTTAGTATGATTATAACGATAGCTGCATTAAATTTTGGATCCGCTTAGTATACTAGAAAGCTTGTTTTTGATATAATATTGTGGTATATCAAATATTATAAACAGAAATTAATATGGCATTAAAATCCAATCACTTGATGGGAGGCTAAACAAATGAAATTCAGAAAGATAGTGGCTATAGATGATACAGGATTAATAGATGAAGTGAAAATGGGACTAAAACAGTTGGCTGATGAGGTTGTTTTTTATAATGACTTTCCTGATAATGATAAAGAAATAATTTCGAGAATAGATGATGCAGATTGTGTATTGGTTTCTTGGAATACACCAATTAATAGGGTAGTAATAGAAGCTTGTTCAACTATAAGATATATTGGAATGTGCTGTAGTCTTTATGATGAAAAAAGTGCCAATGTAGATATAAATGCAGCTAGAGAACATGATATTACTGTATTAGGGGTAAAGGATTATGGCGACGAGGGTGTTATAGAGTATATAATTTCTGAGTTAGTTAAGCTATTACATGGCTTTGGTAAACACCAATGGAAGGACGAAACGTTAGAACTAACTGATCAAAAACTTGGCATAATAGGGTTGGGGACTTTAGGAATTATGCTGGCCAAGGCAGCAAAGGCTTTTGGTATGGAGGTTTATTATTATAATAGAACTAGAAAAACTGATCTGGAAAAGGATGACGTGAAATATTTAGATTTGGACGAGTTATTACATAAGGTTGATATTTTATCTACTCATTTACCTAGAAATACACAATTATTAAATGCAGAAAGGTTTAAGCTGTTTGGAAATGGTAAGATTTTGATAAATACTTCACTTGAACCAACCTTCGATGTAGAGGCCTTCACAGAATGGATAGGTAGTAAAGATAATTATGCTATATTTGACAGAGTTGCTATGGGAAAATATTATAAAGATCTAAAAACCCATGAAAATGTAATTTACACAGATAAGGTAGCAGGTTGGACTAGGCAGGCAAAGGGGAGGCTATCCTTCAAGGTGCTTAGGAATATAGAGAAATACTTAAACGAAAATTACTTATAGATATAATTTAAAGACTGACATACTGATGTCAGTCTTTAAATTATATAATTAATAGGAAATGGAATCCAATAATATTAGGAGGAGAAGTAAAAATGATTAGACATGAGTTAACAGAAGAAATAATAGAATATATATTTGATCCAGAAGAGGGTAAGCACTTTGCTAACAAAATAGTAGTATTGCTAAATAAAAATAAGGTTATGCTTATCGATACTGGGTATGAATTTCAAGCATTAGAAGTACTGGAGGATTTAAACTCTAGAAATCAGGTAATTGAAGGTATAATAATAAGTCATTTTCATAGCGATCATATGAATGGTTTAAAGGTGTTGCCGAAAGCTACAATCTATGGCAGTAGTGAGTATAAAACTACTTTAGAAATGTGGACCAGCCAGGAAGAGCATAAATACTTTACCCCAGACGTCTCTGTTAAAGAGCCATATGTGATTAAGTTTGGTAATCATAATATTGAAATGATTCCTTTTCCTGGTCATTCAATATGTGGTATTCTAGTAAGTATAAACAATAAATACTTGCATATAAGTGATGAACTAATGTTTTCAAACGAAGGCCAGCCACTATTACCCTGTGTTGCTGGAAAAGAAGGAGTAAAAGCACAATTGGAGTCTATAAAAAAATTAAAGAATTATACTGAACATACGTTTATACCAGCCCATGGAGCAACCATAACCGACAAAGAAAAAATTGAAGAGATCATTATAAATACAGAAAAGTACTTAAATGCTATACTAAGCAACAACGGAAAAATTACATATGAAGAAGCAGTTAAGGACTGTAGTCGTGAATTTTTACATAAAGAATGGCATCGTTTTGTGTATGAATAGTAAAAAGGGAGGATATAAGTGAATAATAATCAAATTTTTGATAAGTCAATAATGGAAATAATTAAAGAACGAAGGTCGGTCAGAACATATGAGGCAAAAAAACTGCCGCAGAAAGTGGTAGAAAGCTTAATTAGCTATGGTAAAGAGGTTGAAGGACCCTTTGATGTAAAGGTTCGCTTTGAATTAATTGATGATTTAGAAGCTATTGAAAAATCAGGAAATAAGGTGGGGACCTATGGAGTTATTAGCGGAGCTAATGCATACCTTGCGGCAGCAGCAGAAGACAAAGAATATAATTTAGAGCAGGTAGGCTATACATTAGAGAAATTAATACTTTATGCTACTTCCTTAGAGCTGGGAACCTGTTGGCTTGGTGGAACCTTCAAAAGAAACGGATTTGAAGACATTATAGGCCTCAAAGAAAATGAAATACTGCCTGTTGTAACTCCCGTAGGATATCCATCCTCGAGAAAAAGGATCCTTGATTCATTTATGCGATTAGCAGCTGGCTCCAATAATAGGAAAGAATGGTCCGACTTATTTTTTGAAAAAAGCTTCAATAGCCCACTCAGAAAAGAAGCTGCTGGACAGTATTATTTAGCCCTTGAAATGATTAGATTGGCACCTTCTGCATCCAATAAACAACCATGGAGAATTCTTATAAATGAGGATGGCTGCCACTTCTATTTAGATTCCACTAAAGGATATAGTAAAGCCTTGGGCTTTAATATACAAAGAATAGATATGGGCATAGCAATGTGTCATTTTGAGTTAACTATGAAGGAATTTGGAGAAAAGGGAAGATGGGGTTTTATACAACAGAATGATAAACTAGCTTCAAATATTACATATATTATAAGCTGGATAAAATAATAAAAAGGAGGTTACACAGAAACGGATTTCTTAATTAGGGGGGAATAGATAAATGAAAAATACGAACCAACTAAAGGAACAGCTTTTGAAGATAAGCAGTAATGAATGGACTTTCCCACAGGATATAAATTTATATGAGCTTGCACTAGACATGATGAGCAATATTGGGTCAACAGACTCTGAGCTTAGGGACGATTTAATACTTACCGGGTTCTATCATTTGATTGGAGATGAAAAATTATCTGGGAAAGAGCTGAAGGGACTGTTAGATATATCCCTAAGTGATAAACACTTGTTTTATAAACTAGGAGAAGAAGAGGATGATTCTGTATTTAATAGGGCCTTCACCATTCTTGTGCTTCAAGTGATAATTGACTATCATAACAGTTTAGGTGCAAATCTCCTTAGCCATGAGGAAATGGACAGTGTTTATGACAAAATTATTAACTATATAAGACATGAAAAGGATCTACGAGGCCATGTGAACATAAAAGGCTGGGCCCATGCTATAGCGCATTCAGGGGATGCTCTTAGAGAATTGGCTGTTTGTAGCTATTTAAGTAAGCAACAGCTTATGGGAATTTTAGAGGTAATTAAGGAAAAGGTTAGTATAAGTAACTATGTTTATATTAATGAAGAGGCTGAAAGGCTAGTAACGGCTATTGTAAAGGTTATAGAAAGAAAAGAACTTGAGGATTCTGAAGTTATTGGATGGATAAGAAGCTTCGCGAATATTGAAATACCTAGTAATTATCCGGAGGCACATTATTTCAAAGAAAATATTAAAAACCTTCTTCGCAGCCTATTTTTTAGGGTTAAATTTAAATATCCTCAGAGTGCATTTACTAGTGAAATAGAGGCGGTTCTTCATGGTATTAATAGCAGGTTTAACGAATACAGTAAATAACCTACAATGGAAGATATAAATACTATTTGTGAATAAATATTAAATTTTGCTAATGAGTCAGATTAATTTCTGACTCGTTTTGTGTCATAGATTTTTTCAATTAGGCTTTTGAAAGGATATATGTAAAAATAGTAGAATTTAATATATGCAATTGCCTAACCTGTATATGGGGCAAAAGGAGATAAGGGTATGTTAAAATTCGGGGGTCTAGGATTTAAAGCTTTATCATAGGGTATATGAGATAAATATATTAAAATCTGAAGGGAGCTTTTATTATGACGAGAATAGCAATTAATGCCAAAGGAGCAGTAGCTGTTGGGCCATATTCCCATGCCGTTGAGGCCGGTGAAACGGTATATTTTTCAGGACAAACACCCATAGATTCAAATACCGGAAAATTGGTCGAAGGGGATATTTCAGCTCAGACTAAACAATGCTTTATTAATCTCTTTAATGTGCTGGAGGCTGCTGGACTACAACCACAAGATGTTATAAAGGTAAATGTGTTTCTTACCAATATGGATAACTTCAAGGCCATGAATGAAGTATATGAGGGTCAATTTTCAACCCCGTATCCGGCACGAACAACCATTGGTGTAGCATCACTTCCCTTAAATGCACAGGTGGAAATTGAAATGATAGCACGAAAGGCAGTTTAAGGAAAAATTGAAGTGTGAATACTTGATGTTTATTAAGTAATCTGCTATTTTGAAAAGATCAAAGGCTTATATTATAACTATAGAATAACAGTGAAACTACTGTAACGGAGGCAATCGGATGAAACTCATATCGTGGAATGTTAATGGCCTAAGGGCTTGTGTAGGAAAAGGATTTAAGGATTATTTTAAGGATTCAGACGCAGATATATTCTGCCTTCAAGAAACAAAGCTACAGGAGGGGCAGATAGAAATCGATTTAGAGGGATACTATCAATATTGGAACTATGCAGTTAAAAAAGGCTATTCTGGTACAGCCATATTTTCAAAGCTTAAGCCTATATCTGTTAATTATGGTTTGAATATTGAAGAGCATGATCAGGAGGGACGAGTAATAACCCTGGAATTTGAAGACTTTTACTTAGTTAACGTATATACACCCAATTCTCAAAGAGGGTTGGCAAGGTTAGATTACAGAATGACATGGGAGGATGCCTTTAGAATATATCTTAAGGAACTAGATTCTAAAAAGCCTGTTATATTATGTGGAGACTTAAATGTAGCCCATAAGGAAATAGATTTGAAAAATCCTAAAACCAATAAGTTAAGTGCCGGCTTTACTGATGAAGAACGGGCCAAAATTACAGAATTACTCAATGAAGGCTTTGTTGATTCCTATAGGTTCTTTTATCCAGATCAGGAGGGAGCCTATACTTGGTGGTCATATATTGGCAAAGCAAGGGAAAGAAATACTGGCTGGAGAATTGATTATTTCGTAGTATCTGATAAACTTACCAATAGGTTGAAGGATTCACAAATACATCATAATATTATGGGCAGTGACCATTGTCCTGTGGTTTTGGAGATTTGCTTTGAAAAATGATTAACTATATATTTAATCTATAAATACTGAGCTAATAAAGATGAAGGAGCAAAAAAATGAGGGTAGATAGATTGCTTTCAATTATACTAATTATTGCAAAAAAAAGACTTGTTACAGGTAAGGATCTGGCAGAGCATTTTGAGGTTTCTCTTAGGACCATATATAGAGATATTGATAAAATATGTGAAGCAGGTATACCTATAGCCTCATATGGTGGAAAAGGTGGAGGCTATTATATCATGGAAAATTACAGCCTAGATAATCTTTTCTTTGATAAGGAAGAGGTACAAGCATTAATGACGGTGATGAATAGCATAAATATCCTATTTGGTAGAAATCAGCAATTTAATGATATTGTTATGAAATTTGAACACCTTAACAAAGAAGATTTGAAGCATGACAAGCTAAGCATAAACCTTTCCCATTTTAGTATGGAGGAGGAGCTTAAGGAATATCTATCCTTAATGAATAAAGCAATAGAAAAAAACAGACTCTTAATATTCGATTATGTAAATAGAAAAATGGAGTATTTAGAAAGAACTGTTGAACCGATACGTATAACCTACTCCCATGGAGAATGGTATCTAACAGGCTTCTGTAGAATTCGAAACAACTTGAGAAATTTCAAACTGGTTAGAATAAGGAACATTAAGCTAGGTGAAGGCTTTAATAAAAAAGAAATAGATAACGAAACTATAGACAGAATACTTACAGAGGGCTATGAAAATAGGAGTATTAAAGTAGTAATGAAGTTTACTAATAAAATAGGATTACAACTTTCCGAATATTTTCCCAAAAAATCCATAACACAGGATGAAGAGAATAATTATGTTGTAGAAGAATTATATCCCTATGAAGAGGGTTTACTAAAGTATATTTTAAGCTTTGGTAAGGAATGTGAAGTTATTGAGCCTGACTACTTAAGGGGAGAATTAAAAAACTATTTGTTGGATATACTAAAGAAATACCAGGACTGACAGGTAGATGTCAGTCCTGGTATTTCTTTATTTGAAGCTTATATTATAGAATTGAGTATTTCTGAAAGACGTTCCTTTAGATGGGCCTCAATTTCATTTGGCGAGCTTAATTCCATTACCTCATCACAAATCTTCTGTGCATCACTATATGAAACAGAGTTAATAATTTGTCTGATTTTAGGTATTGATGAAGGGCTCATACTAAATTCATCAAGTCCCATGCCTAAAAGCATTATGGCTGCCAGGGGATTCCCGGCAAACTCACCACACATTCCTGTAAACTTACCATGACTGTGGGAAGTATCAATAACATTTTTAATTAATCTCAAAAGGGATGGATGAAAGCTATTATATATATATCTAACCTTATCATTCATTCTATCTGCCGCCAGAGTATACTGGGTTAAATCATTGGTACCAATACTAAAGAAATCTACTTCCTTTATTATTAAATCAGCAGTAATAGCAGCAGAAGGAATTTCAATCATAACTCCAACCTCGATTTTAGAATTGAAGGGAATATCATTTTCCAATAGATCGGATTTTACCTCTGATAAAATAGCGTTGGCTTGAATAACCTCCTCAACTGATGCAATCATGGGATACATAATACGAGCATTTCCATAGGCACTTGCCCGAAGTATTGCCCTTAACTGACTTTTAAAAATATCAATTCTATCGAAGCAAATACGAATAGCTCTATAGCCTAAGAAAGGATTTTCCTCCTTTGGCAAATCTAAATATGGTATATTTTTATCTCCACCGATATCTAGAGTTCTAATTATTACAGGTTTACTTCCCATTTTTTCTACAACTGATCTATATGCATCAAATTGGACTTCCTCGCTTGGTAAGTGGGGGGTATCCATAAACAAAAATTCTGTTCTGAATAGACCAATACCTTCAGCTCCATATTCAAATACTGAGTTTACATCTTGAGGTAATCCAATATTGCCTCCCAACTCTACATGTCTGCCATCTTTTGTTCTAGTTACACAATTCTTATAGATTGATAGCTCTTTTTTTGCCTGTTCATCTTGCTGTATTTTTTCTTTATATTCCATTAATGTTTCCTCTGATAAATCATATTCAACAGTACCCTTTGTTCCATCTATAGCAATTAAGACATCCTTTTGGATAAGATCGCAAATTCCTTTAACTCCCAGAACCGCTGGAATTTCCATATTCCTTGCCAGGATTGCAGTGTGACAGGTTTCTCCGCCTATTTCTGCAACTATACCCTGCACATATGTTTTATCTATTAAAGCCATTTGAGCTGGAGTAATGTCTTTGCCAACCAATATTACTGCTTCTTCCAATTGAAATATCTCCTGCGGATTTATATTAAGAAGGTTATGAATTATTCTATTGCCTATATCTTGTATGTCCTTAGCCCGTTCCTTTATATAAGGGTCGTCTATTGCATCAAAAATTAACACCTGTTGGTTTATAGCCTCATTAACAGCTAAAGGTCCGTTCATATTTTTCTCAATTACGTTGCTTTCGATACTTTCAAATAGGACAGGATCATTTAATAGAGAGATATGGGTCTCAATAATATCAGCAGCCTCTTGATTGTTATTCAATTCGCTTTTTTTCTTTATTTCCTTCAATTGGTTAATAGATTTTGATATAGCATCTTGGATTTTTAATAGTTCGGCCTGAGCTTCTTGACCATATATTTTATCATTATTAATGACTATTTCCGGTTCGTAAACCAATAAAGCTTTACCAATTCCAATGCCAGATGATGCACCAATACCAGTATTCATTATATCAGCTCCTTAATTTTCATTTGTTTCTATAAAGTGTACTAATTCATCAATAGCCTCTTTTGCATCATCGCCATCGGCGATAACCATTAATTTATCTTCATATCTAATACCTGCCGACAATAGCATCATTAAGCTTTTTGCATTGATTAATCTTTCTTTATGTTCTATTTGAATATCAGATTTAAATTTTGTTGCAAGCTTAACGAGCTGCGATGCTGGCCTTGCATGAATGCCAACCTTGTTATATACGACAACCTCTCTTTTTATCATGCTGACTCCTCCCTACTGTCCATATCATTAGGTTATTTTCACCATATGTTTGCTTTCTTCAGCTGATGCTTTTACCTCAGCCAAGTTACTGCCAATTCCAGCTTGAACAACTGCTGCAATACTACCCTCCACCAAAGGAGCATCTGCTATTGAAACACGATTTCGTAAATCTTCATCAAGAAAATCTAATGCTAACTCTGTACTCATTATGGCACTACCTAAATCAACAAGTACTAATACACCATCTCCCGTATCTGCCTGTTTGATTGACTCCATTATTAAATTGGTATCTGTACCAATACTATCATCAGCTGTTCCACCAGCGGCAATTATTTGAACATTATCTTGAATCATCTGACTGCAAAGCTCAATTACTCCTTGGGCAATTTTTCTACTATGTGATACTATTACAATTCCAACCATGTGACTATCCCCTTTTATTTATAGTATTATAAGCAGCGTTTAGCATTAGATAGCTTGAGGTTGCGCCAGGGTCTTGATGTCCTATGCTTCTTTCACCAAGATAGCTGGCTCTTCCCCTTATGGCTTTAATGGTCTTTGTATATTCTACGCCTCCCAATGCGGCTTCTGTAGCAGCTTGAAGGGCTTCCTTTAGGGTGTTGTTATTATCAATAGCTTCTTTAAGGGCATCATAGGCAGGGTATAGAGCATCTAGCATTGTTTTGTCACCTTTGTTTGCATGGCCACGACTTACTATGCCTTGAATAGCTGAATTAAACATTTCCAACAGGTCAGTATTATTAATTTCCATCTTGCCATTCACTACTGAAGAAGCCTTGAGAAATGCTGTTCCATAAAGTGGACCGGAGGCGCCACCAACAGTTGATATAAGTGTCATGGCGGTTGTTTTTAAGATAACACCACAATCCTTATCCTGTAACGAGGGCAATTTGTTTAAAACTGCGGTAAAGCCCTTATTCATATTAATGCCATGATCGCCGTCTCCTATTGCAATATCCAATTCAGTTAAGTAACTCATGTTTTCTTCTATTGTTTTACAAATATTCTCCAATATTTCAATAAGCATAGCTTGGGTTATCATTATATACCCTCCTAAACAGATTTGATTAGGGATAGGAGAACCTATCCCTATAATTTTAAAGTTTAAAGCCTGGAGTATCTGCCTTGCTATCTAGCAATTCCTTTAGTTCTTCATCTAGCTTAAGTATTGATATAGAAAAGCCCGCCATTTCTAGAGATGTCATATAGTTTCCGACTATAGTTTTGTAAATTTTTATGCCCTTTTCATTTAATATTTCGGCAACTTCATTATTGACAATGTAAAGCTCCATAAGAGGTGTTCCGCCAAGGCCATTCACTAAAACTGCAACTTCTTCTCCGCTATTGATATCAATATCCTTAAGTATTTTTTCCATTAAATGACTAACAATTTCCTTTGCTGAGGTTATTTTAGCCCTATGGGTACCTGGCTCGCCATGAATACCTAAGCCAACTTCCATCTCGTCATCAGCCAATTGGAAGCCAGGCTTGCCTGCAGCAGGTACTGTACAAGGAGTTAAGCTCATTCCCATAGAACGAACATTAGCATTCACTTTTTCAGCTATGGCCTTAACCTCTTCCAGGGATTTACCCTTTTCAGCAGCAGCACCTGCTATTTTATGAACCAACACTGTTCCGGCAACACCTCTTCTACCGGTTGTCCATGTGCTATTTTCAACAGCTACATCGTCATTAACCACTACACTCTCTACTTTAATTCCTTCTTCAGCAGCCAATTCACTTGCCATCTCGAAGTTTAGTATATCGCCAGTATAGTTCTTAACAACTAAAAGAACGCCTCCACCATTATCAACAGCTTTAACTGCTTCAAAAACTTGATCTGGAGTGGGAGATGTAAATACTTCTCCTGCAACAGCTCCATCAAGCATACCCTCACCTACAAACCCACCATGGGAAGGCTCATGTCCACTTCCTCCACCACTGACTAAAGCCACCTTAGGAAAAGAAGGTTTATTTGCTCTGACTAGAACATTGAAGCCTTCTAATCTTTTAACGTACTCAGGATGAGCTTTAACTACACCTTCCAACATTTCATTTACTACTTGATTCGGGTCATTGATAATTTTTTTCATACCATTTCCTCCTCAACTATTTTTTGATAGATGCAATAGCAACAAATTAATTGTGTTGCAGAATACAAATATCCTTTAACTTATTGTTGATGCAATCTTCATACCAAATTATGAGCTAAGAAGGACAAATATGAATAATAGATAAAATAACAAGTTTGAAAATTTCCCCAAGAGCAATTGGCTTATTTAAGTTATCTAGGTTTTTCAGTGGTTACTTAACTATGTTTATGCAGATATATAAGATTAATAAAAGGGTTAATTGTTGTGATAAATATTACCAAAGTTCGATGAATAACCTTCACCAATGATATAAATATATCTAATAACTATAAGAATAGTGAAAGAGGTTGATAAAATTTATCATAACCTGATAAATTTTATCAACCCTGTGGCAAGCTAAGTCCATATTTTTTTGCCTTTAGAGAAACAGTTCTGTGGGTTATTCCTAGTGCCTTTCCAGCCTTGTTATATGATTTATATTTTTTCAAGGCAGCCTTTATAATAGCCTTTTCATATTCCTCAAGTGGTGCAATTTGATCATTTATTATATTAATAAGGTCTTCGCTTTCAATCTTTTTCTGAAGAGCTAAATAATCAGGTAAACAGCTTGAATCCAAGAGATTTCCATCGTTTAAGGCAATTGCCCGTTCAATAATATTTTCTAATTCTCTTATGTTACCGGGCCAGTGGTAAGCCTGAAGGATTGAATAGACATCACTAGATATGTTTTTAACTTTCTTTTTCTCATTCTTACATATTTTTTCAACGAAATGCTTAACCAGCAAAGGAATATCCTCGGGTCTTTCCCTTAATGGTGGTAGGGTTATAGGTATTACATTTAATCTATAAAATAAATCCTCCCTAAAGGTTCCGTCTTCTACCATTTTTTCAAGGTTTTTATTGGTGGCTGCTATTATTCTAACATCTATCTTTAGGGTTTCATCTCCACCAACCCTCTCAAACTCTCTTTCCTGTAACACTCTTAAAAGCTTAACCTGCATATCTTTGCTTATGTCACCAATTTCATCTAAGAAAATGGTGCCACCATTGGCTAATTCAAACCTCCCAGGCTTATCCTTGATGGCGCCTGTAAAAGCACCCCTTACATGGCCAAAGAGTTCACTTTCCAATAGATTTTCTGGTATGGTTGTGCAATTTAATCTGATAAAGGGTTTGTTTTTTCTAAAGCTAGCATCAGATATGGCTTTAGCAAATAATCCTTTCCCAGTACCACTTTCGCCATGGATTAACACTGTAGCATTAGATTGAGATGCCTTATATGCGATATCTAACACATTCTTTAAAGCCTTGCTCTTTCCGATAATAATATCGAATGCCTCGTGAAATCGCTGATTCCATTGAAGCTCCTCGCTAAAGTACTTAATTTTTGCCTCAGCATCATTTAATTTTTCCAATAGCTTCTGTAGCTCTGTTACTTCCTTGGAAAAGATAACAACTCCTCTAAAAACGCCATTTATCATGATTGGAGTAGTGTTACTTAAAATCTGAACTCCATCAACTCTTTGATCTATTAACCCTATATGGGGCTTTTTAGACTGAACTGCCTTAATTATACTGCTAATATTAAGAGGAGTGCTCTTAATATTATCACCTAAAGCGTCCTTTAATGTAACATTCCAACTTTTTTCAAACTGTGGATTCAGGTACACAATGGTACCTAATTCATTTATCATACATATTCCATCACTGGCATATTCCAAGATATTACCAAAGGTTTCTTTTATTTTTATTGTGGAATCCAGTTTACTTGATAATGCTTCAATTTCTGTAATATCTTGAAAAGTAGCAATTGCACCAATAATTCTGTCATCGATAATAATTGGAGACCGATTAGTAATTATAGTAGTGCTGCCTATATTTTGTCTATCGCCTATTGTTTTTTCACCCGTCTTAAGTACTTGTCCAAGTCTAGAATTTTCTAAAACCTTCGTAGCCTTTAAACCGATAACCTCATTACGAGAAATTCCAATAATTTTTTCTGCAGCTCTATTGAATAGAATGATTCTATTATCTTCATTCACAACAATTACACCGTCATATATGCTTTCAATTAACTGATCAACTGTAATCGTAGCTTTATCCAGTAAACGATCGATTTCATCGATGTCTACCTTTTCAATATCAATTTGTCCCTCAAGACAAGCAGCTATCTCAGCTAGTGCAAAATTACAAGCATCACCACCTTCACAGCTTACAACGACTTCGTCTTGATACCGTATGGTTAAAGAGGCTAGAGCCATCATGCTTGCAATGGGAACTTTATTGTCAGTATTTTTTTTTGAATAAATAAGTCCACGCTGTATGCTTTATTTATCTTGGTTGCCTTATAGGCAACAATGGCAGCAACTCGTGTATGTATTCCCTTGTAATTATTAACAATAACATTTTTATAGTATTTCATATTTAACCCCCACTTATTATTGCTATAGTACTATATGTACCGCTTAAATAAAATCTACACAGATTTTGAAGCTTATTTTATTGTTTATTTACTCCACTTCCTGCTCTAATCGATTATATATGGAGGTAACTCCAATCCACCAATTTTCATCCTCCGCATATCTTCTATTTATCCATTTAAAGGGCTCGATTTCTTCTGGCCGATCTTTGGATAAGTTAATTATAGTACGGGCTGCTATAGCAGAGGTATCGTAGATATCTGTATTATAACTTTGCCAGCTATTGAAGACATTAAATGGATTATTTGCAATTTTTTCTGCTGAGGGATGGTTCTTTGGCACGAAGCCCTGTTCATGGCCTGCAATGGCGAATAATATGAGCGCATTAAGCTGAAACTCCTTAGATACTTCAATTATGGCAGAAAAATAAGGTTCCTCAGCTAACAAGGAGTCGCGGGTGTTTAAATACAGTTTAAGCTTTGTGGTGTCGATCTCTTTATAATAGAAGTGGGCAGGTAGATGAGAATATACATAAGTAATAGGCTCCTCTATAATAATTAAAGGTGAAGGCTCATCTGCTTTAGGCATAGGAATAGTCAGCTGACCAATTATAATTAAAGAGAAAAACAGTGCAAGTACGTATCTAAGCGTATGTTTGCTAGAAGGATCTATAGCGGTGGAATCATCAGCAACAGGAGACGGAGCTATTTCCTTACAGTAGATAGCATCTGTATTGGATATTAAGATAGAGGTGTTGCTATCGAATAAAGGATTAATTTCATAAGTATGTGCTTGAAGCTTCTTAAAATGATACTCCTTTATTGTGTGACTGTCAATGGGTGTGGTTACATGGGAATTAACCCAAGTAGATACTTCATCAAAAAAGCTATCCTCCTCAATATCCATTGATAGTGTAGTCTGCAAAACATCATATAAAAATATTCCCTCTTGGCCTGTTAAAAGTGACTGGGAGAGTAGTCGTTCCCGTATAGATGAACGATATTGGCGTGGAAACCCCGAAAGGTTTTTATCAACAATACTCCGTATGGCATTACCCAAAACAAGGGCCCTTTTATGGTTATCATAATGAGGGTATTTTTTATGAATATATTGCCTTAGCTTTATTATATCATCCTTTAAAATTATCTTTAAGGCCTTTAGTTCCTTTGAAAAGTCCTCCACTTTCTCACGTCCTAAGTATATGTTTATAATTGATTTCTAATCTGTGACTTTATTATATATCAAAATAGTATTTTTTTCTATTATTCAAATAGAAGGAAGTAATGCATAAGAAAAAAATTAATAATGGTGGTAGAATTAAAAAAACAGAATAAATGAATTTTGAATACAATAAAGCTTCATAAAATACAAACTGTATAAAAAAACAATGATTGAGTTCAAATAAACATATGTGAGTTCATCATATAATAAATGATAACGTTTTCACCTGTAAAGCTTGAAAAATGAGAAAATATTATGAAAAAAGCAATGAATAAATATTGAACTAAGTAAATAAATATGATAAAATTACCATCAGCACAATAAACTAAATATTCAATAAAATGAATGAAATCGATGCTTAACATTCATGTATTAAAATAACATAATTTAGGGGGAGGATGTAAAATAGTTATGAATACAAATATGTACCCAGAGAGACAGGGCTTATATAATCCATCAATGGAAAAGGATAGCTGCGGTGTTGGCTTTATAGTTAATATCAACGGATATAGAACCCATGAGATTCTACATCAGGGGTTGCAAATTTTAAAAAATTTAAGTCATAGGGGTGCTGTAGGGGCAGATTCAGCCACTGGAGATGGCTCAGGAATTTCAATTCAAATTCCCCATGAGTTTTTGAAGAAGGAAGCAAATAAAATAAATATAACATTACCCAATATGGGCGACTACGCAGTTGGTATGATTTTTTTACCAAGAGAACCAAATGCACGACTGTTTTGTGAAGGTGTATTAGAAAGAATTATTAGGGAAGAAGGTCAGTCCTTACTGGGATGGAGAGAAGTTCCCATAAATGAAGATGCATGCGGCGAATCTGCCAGAGCCACTCGCCCAGTCGTTGCTCAAATATTTATTGATAGAAGGGGGCAAAGCTTAGACGCATTTGAAAGAAAGCTTTTTATTCTTCGAAAGCAGGTACAAAATATAATAATGAAAAAGAATAAACCCTACACTGATGGCTTTTATATTTGCTCCCTCTCCACTGCAACTGTAGTATATAAAGGCCAAATATTAGGGCATAAGCTTGATGAATTCTATGTTGATTTATTAGATGCGAGAGTAAAGACTTCTATAGCACTTATTCATGAAAGATATAGCACCAATACTTTCCCTTCTTGGAAGCTGGCTCAGCCTTTTCGATATATCGCCCATAATGGAGAGATAAATACAATAAGAGGAAATATAAATTGGATGAATGCAAGGGAGGGAGTTATGCACTCCAATTTATTTGGAGAAGAGTACACTAAAATTTTGCCTATTATCGAGGCAGGTGGAAGTGACTCGGCTTCACTAGATAATGCCCTGGAGTATTTTGTAAAGAATCAGCACTCTGTAGAAAACACTATGATGATGCTTATTCCTGAAGCATGGCAAAATGATATGTATATGGATAAAGAAAAAAGGAGCTTCTATGAATATCATGCTAGGGTAATGGAGCCATGGGATGGACCAGCCACAATAGCATTTACTGATGGAATTAAAGTGGGAGTAACAGTAGATAGAAATGGCTTAAGGCCTGCAAGATATATTATAACTAAAGATGATATGGTTATTATGGCCTCGGAGGTAGGGGTACTGGATATTCCCCCAGAAAAAATATTGGAAAAGGGTTGTTTACAGCCTGGGAAAATTCTCTTAGTAAATACAAAAGAAGGACGAATAGTATCCGATAATGAAATTAAAGCTTTAGCCTCTACAAGAAAACCCTTTAGAGAATGGGTAGAGCGCAATAGAATGACAATGAAGGATATAGAGGCATCCCATGAAACTAAAGTAATGAGCCAAGAAGTCCTTCATAGAAATCAATTGGTTTTTGGATATACCACAGAAGAAATCAATAAGGTAATTGCATATATGGCTAAAAATGCTAAAGAGCCC
This sequence comes from Alkaliphilus peptidifermentans DSM 18978, assembly GCF_900101495.1. Taxonomy (GTDB): domain Bacteria; phylum Bacillota; class Clostridia; order Peptostreptococcales; family Natronincolaceae; genus Alkaliphilus_C; species Alkaliphilus_C peptidifermentans. The sequence continues at coordinate 22,793 of NZ_FMUS01000008.1, read as the reverse complement.
ATCGGTTCGATGGGTGTTGAGACACCAATCGCAATTCTATCGCAAAAACCTCAAATGATTTTTAATTATTTTAAGCAAAAATTTGCGCAGGTTACAAATCCTCCAATAGATCCCATAAGAGAGGCGGGTGTAATGTCTTTAGTTCAGTTCATTGGGAGTCATGGAAGGCTATTGGATAAGGTTGAGACTGAAGTAGATAATAAGTACATTAAGCTTCAGCATCCAATTTTAAAGAATAGTCAATTGGAGTATATTCGTAGACTTAATACAAAAGACTTTAAGGCTATTACCATTCCAATAGTATTCCAAGCTGACCACATAGATAATGGATTGAGGGAAGCATTAGATTATTTATGTAAGCGCGCTGAAGAAAATGTAAAGCTTGGTTATAATATTATTATTTTAAGTGACCGGAATATCGATATGTATAATGCACCAATACCCAGTCTTTTAGCTTTAGGGGCTGTGCATCATCACTTGGTTAGAACAAAGCAAAGAACATCAGTAGATATTATAATGGAAACGGGAGATGCAAGGGATGCAATGCATATGGCTCTATTAGTTGGATTCGGTGCAAAAGCTATAAACCCCTATATGGCATTTGAGACAATCTCTCATATAGTAGAAAATAATAAAAAAGAAAAAAAGAATATAAGTCTAGAGGATGCCATTAATAACTATAGCAAAGCAATTTGTGCTGGGCTATTAAAAATTATATCAAGAATGGGTATTTCTACATTGCAGAGCTATAGTGGAGCTCAAATATTCGAGGCCATTGGGTTAAATCAACGTATCATTGATAAATATTTTACAGATACGCCTGCCGTTCTTTCGGGAATAGGACTAGAGGACATATCTAAAGGTATATTGGGAAGACAGTTTTCGGCATATCATCTATTGGGAAAAGTAGATGTAGGTGGAGAAATAGTATGGCATAAAGAAGGAGAATTTCATACCCTTAATCCAGAGGTGGTTAAAAAATTAAGAGGAGCTAGTAAAAATAAAAGCCTAAAAATCTACAACGAATATGCTGATATGGTCAATAATGAGGCAGAAAAAACTGCAACAATCAGGGGATTATTAAACTTCAAAAAAAGAAATAGCATATCTATAGAAGAGGTAGAGACAGTTGAAAGCATTATTAAACGATTCAGAATCTCGGCAATGTCATTTGGTTCATTAAGTACAGAAGCCCATGAAACCTTAGCTATAGCAGGAAATAGGATTGGTTTAGCAACCAATTGTGGAGAAGGCGGTGAAGACCCAAGTAGATATGATATGCAGCTAGATAAAAACCTAAAAAGTAAAGTAAAACAGGTTGCTTCAGGTAGATTTGGAGTTACTACCAACTATCTAATAAATTGTAATGAAATTGAAATTAAAATGGCTCAGGGTGCTAAACCAGGAGAAGGAGGTCATTTGCCCGGAGATAAAGTAACTGCTGAAATCGCAAGGGTACGACATTCAGCACCTGGAATAGATTTAATATCACCACCACCCCACCATGATATATATTCAATAGAAGATTTATCCCAACTAATCTTTGACCTTAAGAATGTAAATCCAAAGGCTAAGATAGGGGTGAAATTAGTATCTCAAATTGGTGTTGGAACCGTTGTAGCTGGAGTTGCAAAAGCCTATGCAGATTTTGTTATGGTTAGTGGACATGACGGTGGCACTGGAGCAGCTCCACTTAGCTCGATGAAATATGTAGGACTTCCGTGGGAATTAGGGATAGCTGAAGCCCAACAGACTCTATTACTAAATAATTTAAGAAGCAGGATAAAACTACAGGTGGATGGTAAAATGAAAACCGGGCGGGACGTTATAATTGCAGCCCTCTTAGGTGCTGAGGAATATGGATTTGCCACTACTCCATTAATAGCATGTGGATGTAAAATGTGTAGACAATGTCATTTGAATATGTGCCCTGCAGGTATCGCAACTCAGGAGTATGCCCTCCGTCAAAAATTCGATGGTAAGCCAGAAGATCTAATTAATTATTTTTACTTTGTTGCCATGGAGATCCGTACTATAATGGCAGAGCTTGGATTCAAGACAATCGAAGAAATGATAGGAAGAGTTGATGTGTTAGAGGTACAGCATCTGGATAAAGACACACATATAGATTATGATTTGTCAGCTATACTTTATAAACCTGAACTACCTTCACGAATTGAAGGAAGGTGTACAATAAATCAAAGACATAATATAGAAAGTATATTGGACAGAAAGATTATATGTGATTCAAAGGAGACATTAAAATCTGGAAAGAGCATTGAACATATGCTGAAAATAAGAAATACAGATCGTTCCTTTGGAAGCATGCTAAGCGGAGAAATTGCCCTTAGATATGGAGATGCAGGCTTGCCAGATGATACAATTAAGATATTTTTAGAAGGCTCTGCGGGGCAAAGCTTTGGTGCCTTTGCCATCAAAGGGCTAACACTTGTACTTGAGGGGGATGCAAATGACTATTTGGGTAAAGGACTCTCAGGTGGAAAAATTATAGTTATTCCACCTAAAATGGCCACATATGACTCTAGCGAAAATATAATTGCAGGAAATACTTTACTTTATGGTGCAACAGGAGGAGAGTCATATATTGCAGGAAGAGTGGGACAAAGATTTTGCGTTCGTAACAGTGGTGCAATTGCTATTGTAGAGGGAATAGGGGACCATGGTTGTGAATATATGACGGGAGGTATAGCTGTTGTTCTAGGATCAATTGGAAAGAATTTTGGAGCTGGAATGAGTGGTGGAGTGGCCTATGTGTTAAATGAGGATAATGATTTTAAAGATAAGTTTAATAATGAAATGATAGAAGTTGAATGTCTAAATAATAGGGAAGAAATAAAATCATTACAAAAACTAATTACAAAACATTATGTAAACACACAGAGTAATAAAGCTAAAGACATATTGAATAATTGGAATTTTTATGGAAATAAATTTTTAAAGATATGCTCCCCATTTTATTCAAGTGAGATGGAGTGTATTGGTTAGCTGTAAAACTTCATAGTAAAATAAAAATAATGTTGTTTTCAGTGAACAACATTATTTTTTATACATTAGAAAAAAAGCATTCTCATTATTAATACGAAATATTTTAATAAAATACCAGCAATGTAATAATATGGAATGCAATTCAATATCATATAATACAAACCAATTTAGTGATGCCAACAGCAGGAGCAAAGTATTTTGTAAAAAATAATAGCACACATTCCACCCTTTATTATTATAATGTATGGGGCGAGTAGAATTAATCTTGAATAGAAAGGGGAATGAATATGATTTCCAGCAAGCTACATAAACTCTTGTCCAAAAGATCAGAAAATAGCTTGACAATTGATATAGAAAATAAAAAAAACTGCTGAGTTTTCTACATGCAACCATCGGTTCGGGTGGGAAAGCCAATTGAAGTAGGCAAATATAACATATACAATGTTGAAGGCTATAGTATTTTTGTTAATAAGAACCTGCCTTTTAATAATGAATTAATGACATTTGTTTTAGAAAATACTTCTATAGAAGATGACTAGAAACTGTTTTGTATATTTTTTTTGATGTATTTTAAGAATATTTAAAAAATATATTGACAAAAGTGTTTTTATTTTATAAACTTTTGTAAATCAATAAATTTGAAAGCGTTGAATAAGAGTAGTAGGTTTACTGAAAGATTACAGAGAATCGGCAATGGTGAGAACCCGATATCAGCAGGTATACTGAATGGACTTATGAGTGGAAGCTGAAGTTATAGTAGGTAACCCGGGTTTCTCCCGTTATAGAGATAGGATATCGGCGTTGTATGCCCGTATCTGAAGGAGTGGGTCTATGACCAATTGAGGTGGCAACGCGGAAATCCGTCCTCTATACATATTTATATATGTGTAGAGGATTTTTTGTTTTTGGAGATCATTATATGAAAGCTTCTACTCACTCTGCGTCTTTCGTTTGTTGTTATTAAATTAAACTAGGAGGTAATTGTAATGAAAAGAAGAGATGGGTATTTTGGAAGCTTTGGAGGAGCATATGTGCCGGAGGGACTAAAGGTGGCGTTGGGGGAGGTTGAGGAAAGCTTTTATAAACATATTGAGGACCAGGACTTTTTAGCCGAGCTTGCATACTATCAAAAACAATACATTGGCAGGGAAAACCCTCTTTACTTTGCAGAAAGATTAAGTAAAGAAATAGATGGTGCCAAAATCTACTTAAAGCGTGAAGATTTAAATCATACAGGAGCTCACAAAATCAATAATGCAATTGGGCAGGTATTGCTGGCGAAGAGAATGAATAAAAGAAGAATTATTGCAGAGACAGGGGCAGGACAGCATGGGGTAGCTACGGCTACAGTGTGTGCGTTATTTGATATTGAGTGCACCATTTATATGGGTGAAATAGATACCGAAAGACAGGCACTGAATGTATTTAGGATGGAGATGCTAGGAGCAAAGGTAGTGCCAGTTAAAGGTGGAACCAGAACCTTAAAGGATGCTGTTGATGCAGCATTGCAGGATTATATTTGTAATGCATCTGATACATTTTATCTATTGGGCTCTGCTGTGGGTCCGCATCCCTATCCTACAATGGTGAGGGAATTTCAAAGTATAATCGGACAAGAAGCAAGACGACAAATTTTAGAAGCAGAAGGTAGATTACCAGATTATCTTGTAGCCTGTGTGGGAGGAGGAAGCAATGCGATCGGGTTATTCCATCCATTTATAAATGATGAGAAGGTTAAAATAATTGGGGTTGAGCCAGCAGGAAAAGGACTGGAAACAGGAGAACATGCTGCTTCTATCTCTATGGGATCAATAGGAGTTATACATGGCTTCAAATGCTATACACTACAGGATAAATACGGGGAGCCCCTTCCTGTGCATTCCATAGCAGCAGGACTTGATTATCCAGGGGTAGGGCCAGAGCATAGCTATTACAATGAAATTGGCCGTGGGGAATATGTATCAATAACTGATAAAGAGGCATTAAAGGCTTTTTTCCAACTATCAAAAACAGAGGGAATTATTCCAGCCTTAGAAAGTGCCCATGCTATTGCCTATGCAATAAAGCTGGCAAAGGAGCTTACAAAGCAAGAAATAATAATCGTTAACCTATCTGGAAGAGGAGATAAGGACGTTGAGCAGGTTAAGAAGCTGATGGGGTAAGATATAGCACCATCTCGTTTTTACCGAATAGACTATAGAAAAAAGGTAAGAAGGGATGGGTAAGAATATGTCAGCAGAATTTAAAAAGCCAGTAAGTGTACATACATTACACTATGTCACTCCGAATATTAGCTTTTATTATCCAATGGTGTACGGTTTAAGTGATTTAATTATACAGCAAAAGATAAATTATAAAATAACTAGTTTAATGCTGCAGGTGGTATCTGAGGTTATTAATCCCTATAGTACCACCTATGTAACAGGGTTTTATGAAATAAAAACCAATGAAAGGAACGTCTTAAGTATAACCTTAAGTGCTTTGGGCGATTTCGGAGGGGCACATCCTTTTACTGTAGTAAGATCAGTTAGCTTTGATGTGAAAACAGGGGATTATTATAAGCTATATCAGCTATTTAAGCCCAATAGCCATTACATAGAGAAGCTTTCAGAGATGGTATACAAACAAATAAAAGAAAGAGAAATACCACTACTGGGTGAGTTTAAAGGTGTAAGGATGGATCAGGATTACTACATTGCCGATAAGACTCTTATAATATACTTTCAGCTTTATGAAATATCACCATACTATGTGGGTTTGCCTTATTTTTCAATACCAATTTATAATATTAGTGATATTATAATAAAAGATAGTATTTTAGATAGGATGTTATATTATTTATAAAATTTTATAGCTAATAAAAAATGCTGAAGCTCATATTTATTAGCTTCAGCATTTTACATTTTATACTATTCAACTCTATATTCAACAAATTATAGACAAAGAGTTTATAAGTATACTTTAGCTTATACATTTGATAAAATATATATATAGCAAGGTATTATTATAAAAAAATATAAGGTATTGAATTGCTAATCCATAGTAACATATAAGCGTAAATAGTGTAGTGGGAGTTGTGGTTATGAATATTCTATTCTATATAGTTACAGTAATAATTGTTTTGGCAATCCAAGCTTTACAAATGTTTGGAAATGTAGAAGGGCTTTTTTTTATCTTAAGACCAGTGGTGGCATTCCTTGAATTGTTTTTAAGCACCACCTTCACTTATTATGAAGGGATTGGCTTTATTAGCCCCGATTTACATATAAATATTAGTAAAGCATGCTCCGGGGTAAATTTCTTTTCAATGACATTCTTGATGCTTGTATTCTCATTTATATCTAAACTTAAAGGAGTTAAGCTTAAATGGCTCGCTCTAATTGATTTTTTAGTTTTTTCTTATTTATTAACTATATTCGTAAATGGATCAAGGATAATAGTTACAGTTTTTGTTATGAATTTAGGAGTTTTTCCGGCAAGATATGAAGCAATAGTTCATCAAACCTTAGGGGTATTTTTTTATCTGGGTTTTTTATTGCTTACACATATAATTTATACAAAGTTAATTAAGAAATTGGGGGAGACATATGAAGAAATTATATAGGCCTTATCTGATTTTTTTTGTTATTACTATACCTCATATAGTTTTACTATTAACCTTTTCAAGAATTTTTAACATTATTAGCACAGAATTAACCACCCAAGCCATGAATACTTGGATCCTTATGGCGGCGTATTTGATAATAGCTGGTGCCTCCTTCACTATGTATGGTTTAATTAACTGGTATAGGAAAAAAGACATACATCACTATAGTGCTGTTATAATGCTTGCAACATATCTTGTATTTTTATTTGGTTATTTCTTTAATGATTTAGACTTAGTACCTTCTTCAGTACCTAATTGGATGCTTTTTGGTGTTTCACCATACTTAACTATTCTTACATTAATTACACCCTGTATAGGCTATGGGATGCTGATTCTAGTACATTGGACTTCTGAAAAATACAAAGTGAATAATCTATCTAAAGAAATAGCATTATTAATTGGAATTCCTGTTGGGTGGTACATATTCTTTAATATAATTATTAGAATTATGTGGACTACTTCATTTTTTCAGGGGATAGAAACTTTATTTTACATTATTTTTACTGTATCTATTGTTATTTTTTTCTTTATGCTAATACGAATACTATATTTTATATTACTAAATAAATTTCAAGCTTGGCAAAGCTACCTATCTATTGTTGTTATTGTTGGTGGAGTATTGGGTCTAATGCTTAATCAAGGAACCTATAATATGTTTGGAGATTTCTCCCATTATAGCTTTTATGTTTTAGCTGTAGTTACAGGAGTATTAACAGGATTACCTGCAGAGAAGTATAGTAAAGCTGGCATTGGTATATTTATAGCGAAAAGCATCACCATTGTTTATAGCTGTTATTTCTTTATAGTTTTTTTACCTTATTTACCAGTATCCATTATAGGGATAATCTTTTTTGGCTTAGGGGTACTGATGCTGGTTCCAATATTGCTTATGTTCCTGCATGTGCGGTCCCTGTGGAATGATTATAATTACTTAAGGAATAAGTATAAGGATGGAATGTTAATTACACTTTTTTTAGTAGGTATGATGGTTATACCTAGTATTTTTGGTTTAGCCATAAGCCAGGATAAACAGCATCTCGATAATGCTCTAAGCTATGTTTATCAGAGAAGCTATGATGAGACTACGGAGATAAATTTAAATTTAAATGGAATAAGAAGAGCAATAGATAACATTAAGTATCAGAATGAAAATGATTTTAGCCTATTTAGCCAGAGAAGAAGTATCCCCTATTTATCGGCTATATATAACAGCTATGTACTTGATAATTTATCAATATCCAATGAAAAATTAAACAGGCTAGAAGCTATATTTTATGGTGAATATGAAGAGAATACTTTACAGGAGAATGGTTTTAGAGCATGGCCGGGTAATGTGCTTTTACAAAAGGCAGAGGGAGAAACCTTTTATGATGTAGAGGAGGGGGCATATAAAAGCTGGGTTCACCTAGAGCTTCAAAATTTATCTAATGATCAAAGTGAATATATTACTTTATTTCAGCTTCCAGAAGGAAGTTATATAAGTGATTATTACCTATATGTCTTTGATGAAAAAAAGTATGGACTAATTGCCGACAAAAGAGCTGCCAATTGGGTGTATCAGCAGGTAAGAGCAGTAAGACAAGACCCAGGTCTATTAACATATGTAGGAGATAACCTAATAGAATTTAAAGTATTTCCCTTTGAAGGGAATGAAAGAAGGAAGACTGGTATAGAAATTACCCACAGGCACCCCATTCAACTAGATATAAATGGTTATTTGGTTGAATTAGATGATATTAACTATAGTAGAGAAGATATGCCTTTTGATATGGATTTACATCAAAGCTTTGCTTATATTACTAAAGAAGCCAAGGCAAAGATGACACAAATAACAAGAATACCTGAATACTATTTCCTCATAGATTATTCAAGAGGAAATGAAAACATGATGGAAGAATATTTTAGTAGGGTAAATAATTATATAACTGAAGCTGATATATCAGATTCAGTTAAAGAAATAATAGGAGTTAATTATAAAGAGATAAAAACTCCATATGGAGCAGGATGGGAGGATAATCTAAAAAGCTTAAGGGTTAATGGTGGGCTACATTTAGATTATTCAGTAAAGAGGATATTCTATGAAAACTATATAAACAATAGTGACAGCTACCCTATTATTATAGTAGTTACAGATCAAATGACAAGGGCAATTTTACCAAAGGATTTTGAAAACTTTATGTTTACAGCACCTGAGGGAGCCTATTACTATCAATTAGATGGCAATGTTAATCTTAATAGGTACTCACTATTAAGCACAGATATGGATTATGCAGAAGGGATAAATAGAATTCATGAGGCACCAGTCCTGACTTGGGGAAATAATAAAGGTAGCTTTTACATAGCTGATGATTCTCAGGATAGTATTATTATTCTAAAGCATGATGAAATAATTTCAGGAGATATTGCCAATAACTCTGACTGGGAAAATGGAGTGCTGTTAAAAGCCATGTATATGCAGTCAATTCTAAAACCAGAAATGAATGCAGAGAACACATTAGCCATTGTAAAGAGCAGTTTAATAAGTGAGGTTATGAGTCCGTTGACCTCCTTCATTGTACTTGAGACTGAGGCTCAGGAAAAGGCAATGCTTGAAAAACAAAAGCAATTACTGGCTACAGATAAGCCAATTGATATAGGCGATGTAACTGAAATGGATGAACCTTCCATTATAATCATAGCATTTTTAATGCTTGTGACCATGCTTCTCTATAAGAGGTACAAAACAAAAGAAATTGATTATTAAGCATATTTGTGTTAATATATTGATACAATAGATTAAAACTAAATAGTTAAAAGAACACTGGGAGGGTTGGAAAGGCCAACTGAGATAAAGACCCATAGAAGTCTTTGATCCCTATTAACCTGATCTGGATAATACCAGCGTAGGGAAGTGTACATGTATGATTTTAAGATTTGACATAAACACATATCCTACTTTGGATGTGTGTTTTTTTGCTTATGTTTAACTACAAAAATATACAAGTATTTTAGAAGGAGTGATTATTATCAATATAAAAAGATTAACTAGTGCTGCCCTATTGACGGCTTTAGGTGTTGCAAGTGCACATGTGATTTATATACCTGTGGGGGTTTCCAGGGTTTTCCCTGTACAGCATGGTATTAATTTATTGGCAGCTACCCTATTTGGTCCGGGATATGCTGTTGCAGTAGCCTTTACTATTTCATTATTAAGGAATTTGCTAGGGACTGGATCATTGCTGGCTTTTCCAGGAAGTATGATAGGGGCATTATTGGCAGGAATACTATATAAAAGAACTAAAAAAATATCCCTGGCTGCAGCAGGTGAAGTAGTGGGGACGGGCCTTATTGGAGGATTAGTTTCATATCCAGTGGCAAAATATCTATTGGGAAGAGAAGCAGCATTATTTTTCTTTGTAGGCCCCTTCGTCATGAGCTCTATAGCAGGAGTAGCTATAGGCTATGTTATTTTTAAATTCATTAGTAGATTAAGTCTCTTTAATAATAAGATTTAGGGAGGAAGAATATGAAAAATGTATTAACTATTGCTGGCTCAGATAGCTGTGGAGGAGCTGGAATTCAAGCCGATTTAAAAACCTTTTCCGCCCATGGTGTTTATGGAATGAGTGTTATAACTGCTGTAACAGCACAAAATACCCAAGGAGTTTTTGCGGTTGAAGACATATCGGCAGAATTAATAAAAAAGCAAATTGAAGCTATATACGATGATATTAAGGTTGATGCAGTTAAAATTGGGATGGTTTCTAAAATCGAAACTATAACTACTATTTCTGAGACACTACAAAGATATTACGTAAAGAATATTGTGGTTGATCCCGTAATGATTTCTAAAAGTGGATATCATCTATTACAACCAGAAGCAAAAACTGCATTAATAAATAATCTATTACCCTTGGCTACAGTGGTAACACCTAACTTGATGGAGGCTGAGGTTATAACTGGTGTTGAGATTAAAAATATAGAGAATATGAAAAAGGCAGCTCTATTAATACATAAAATGGGTCCCCAATATATACTGATTAAGGGGGGACATTTGGAGGATGAAGCAACAGATTTACTATATGATGGTGACGACTTTTATTATTATCCTTCTCCTAGAATACAGACAAAAAACACCCATGGTACCGGATGCACACTATCCTCTGCAATAGCTTCAAATCTTGCTAGAGGGTTATCAATAAATTTAGCAATAGAAAAGGCTAAGGAGTATATAACCATAGCAATTCAAAATTCATTTTCTATTGGTAAAGGGGTAGGGCCAACTCATCATTTTCATGAGCTATATAGTAAAGTCGGGTTAATAGATTAATAGTAAAGCGAGGAGGTAATGAAATGAACTTAATCCATAATTTTGCACATATATTAGAAAAAATTAAATCTGATAAGCCCCTGGTACATCACATTACAAATTATGTTACGGTAAATGACTGTGCAAATGCTGTTTTGGCCATAGGTGGGGCACCTGTTATGGCAGACGATCCTAGAGAAGTGGAGGAAATGGTATCTATTGCATCTTCACTTGTATTAAACACCGGAACACTAAATAATAGAACAATAGAATCCTTTATTTTAGCGGGGAAAAAGGCAAACACACTAGATATTCCTGTAATTTTAGATCCTGTTGGGGTGGGAGCCACTACCCTCAGAACAGAAACCGTTAAACGGATAATAGATGAGGTTAAACTAACAGTTTTACGGGGGAATATGTCTGAAATAATGAATATTAATGGTACTAAAGCTATAACTCGAGGTGTTGATTCTACAGATGACACTATGGCAGGTGGAAGAGAAGTTGCTCAATCACTTTCAAAGAGGTTAGGTTGTGTAGTAGCTATTACTGGAGCTACTGATATTGTTTCTGATGGCACAAAGGTTTATTACATCCAGCATGGACATGAAATGCTGGCAAGAGTTACGGGTACTGGCTGTATGACTACATCATTGATTGGTCTTTGCTGTGGAACAAAGGAAATTCCTATATATGGTGCTATGCTGGGAATTGTGGTTATGGGAGCAGCAGGAGAAAGGGCCTATGAAGAAAATGTGGATGAGGGTGTTGGTAGCTACAGAGTTAAGTTAATGGATGCTATAGGCAATTTTTCTGTCCAACAAATAAATGAAGGAGAAAAAATATATGAAGGATAAAAAAACGGTTAACTATGGACTATATCTTGTAACTGATAGAATAGCACTAAATGGAAGATTATTAATTGATAGTATAGAGGAGGCAATACTAGGTGGTGTCACTCTAATACAGCTAAGGGAAAAAAATACTTCTTCACTAGAGTTCTATGAAATAGCTTTAGAAGTTAAAAAACTTGTATTGAAATATGAACTTCCTTTAATTATAAATGATAGGATGGACATAGCTTTGGCTGTTGATGCCGATGGGATCCATTTAGGGCAGAAGGATTTACCACCAAGGGTGGCTAGAAGCATATTGGGAGATAATAAAATTATTGGAGTCTCGGCTGCAACCATAGAGGAAGCAAAAATAGCAGAGAAGGAAGGGGCAGATTATATAGGAGTTGGTGCTCTTTTCCCAACTGATACAAAAGAAAACACTAGAAGGGTAACATTGGAGGAGATTAAGCGGATAAAAGAATCCATTGCAGTACCTGTTGTTGGAATAGGTGGAATTAACGAAGAAAATATTGATGCTGTAAAGTCTACGGGAATAGATGGCGTAGCTGTTGTATCGGCAATCTTAAGTCAAAATAATATTATGGAGTCTGCCAGAAGCCTACGAAAAAGATTTGCTTAAGTTATATTTTTGTTGGGAATACTAAAATAAATCTATTAAACAGGTACAATTTGGGTATTTAAAAATATATACATGTGAAGAAACCTCATCCTTTGTTGGAGGAGGTTTTTAAATATAAGGACAGGGGTGAAGAAATGTCTGATCTAGATTTATCAAAATTCGAAAAAAAAATAGTAGTTAGAAATATCGAAAAAGCAGATTTTGAAGATATCATAAATATGCAAAAACTATGCTTTCCCAATATGAAACCCTGGGAAATAGAGCAGCTACAAAGCCACGTTGATATTTTTCCAGAGGGACAATTTTGTGTAGAGTATGATGGAAAAATAATAGGCTCAAGTTCAAGTCTTATTGTAAATTTTGATGAGTATGATGACCAACATACTTGGGATGAGATAACTGATAAAGGATACATAACAAACCATGACCATGAAGGCTATAACCTATATGGAATTGAAGTAATGGTTCATCCAGAATACAGAGATATGAAAATTGGAAGAAGGCTATATGAAGCTAGGAAGGAATTAGCCCAAAAATTAAATCTAAAAAGCATTATAATTGGTGGAAGAATACCCAATTATCATAAGTATTCAAAGGATATGACACCTAAAGAATATGTAAAGGAGGTTATTAATCATAATATTTATGATCCCATTATTACTTTTCAAGCAAGGAATGGATTTATACTAAAGAGAATTAATAGAAAATACCTACCAGATGATAAGGCTTCTCTTCAATATGCTACCTTAATGGAATGGAATAATATCGATTATCAGCCGACTACAAAACGCCACTTTAAAACAGCCTTTCCAGTGAGAACCTGTGTCATTCAGTATATGATGAAAAAAATAAATTCCTTTCAGGAATTTAAAAATCAATGTGAGTATTTCGTAGATGTTGCCTCCAATTACAAATCAGATTTTGTTGTATTTCCGGAAATCTTTACTACTCAACTACTTTCGTTTTTAGAAGAGGATAGTCCTAGCCTTGCCATAAGAAGACTTACTGATTATACAGAGGATTATATTCAAATTTTTACTGATTTTGCTGTAATGTATAATGTAAATATAATTGGAGGCTCTCATTTTGTAGAGGAGGATGGTGAAGTTTATAATATAGCATATCTTTTTAGAAGAGATGGCACAATTGAAAAACAATATAAGCTCCATATAACTCCAAATGAGAAAAAATGGTGGGGGATTTCTCCAGGAAATGAGATTAGTGTGTTTGACACTGATTGTGGCAAAATTGCCATACTTATATGCTACGACATTGAATTTCCTGAGCTTTCTAGGTTGGTGGTTGAAAAGGGTGCCAATATAATATTTACCCCATTCTGTACTGATGAAAGACAAGGGTATTTAAGAGTGCGCTACTGTGCACAGGCTAGAGCTGTTGAGAATCAGGTGTATACTGTTATTGCCGGAACGGTGGGGAATCTTACACAGGTAGAAAATATGGATATACAATATGCTCAATCAGCCATATTTACCCCCTCAGACTTTGCTTTTCCTAGGGATGGAATAATGGGAGAATGTAGTCCTAATATAGAGATGGTAGTTGTGGGAGATCTAGATCTAGAGATTTTAAGACGATCAAGAAGGTCCGGTACGGTAACCCTACTTAAAAATAGAAGAACCGACTTATATGAAATTAAGGTTAAGGAAAAATAAAAAAAACGTCGTTGACAACTGTTAACGACGTTTTGCATTTTAAATCGAAATAGGTATTTCGTGGGTTGTAAGGTTTATTGCGTCGGCAGTAAAATTATCAGATAAAGGATATATTTCATTAAACTTTTTACATTCATAAACAAAGCCTTCGTAAAAAACCTCTGCATTATCAACGAAAAACAAGTCATTTGTCTTTATAAGCTCTGGAGGTCTATTTGAATTATAAATGTTGCCTTTTATTAATAACTCCGATACAAATTGAGAACAGAAATAATGATATTTTCTCTTAAAAGGCTTGTTAAGCAAAACGGCAAATAAGCCTAAAAAATTATATCTATATTTCTTCTTTTCCCTCATAAAGCCTTCAACCTCATTTAACATAAGATTATACTGATCTTCTGTTACTGGAATTCGATAGATTAAACAATTACTAAAGGGAAACCTCTTGTAAACACCATCGAAAAGACTTTCCTCCACGAATCCACCAGAAAATGGGTTGCTTGGATTTGTTCTTCCAAAGGAATACATCCTATTAAAATTACAATCAAAGGAAATGGAGGAATGAACATATTTAGTTTTATCAACTGCATGAATGGTCTTAGAAAGCCATGTTCCAGTTTTCGAAAATATTAGGTAAATATATTTTGTGCTCATATATTCATATTTCAACTCCTTGAAGTAAACACTAGCTTGTAATATACACTGCTTTATAATTATAATTCATTATTTAAATTAATGAAAGTCTTTTCTAAGTTACAAGGATAGTAAATAGAGGGGATAAAGTAACTTATTGTAAGTTAGCCATTATTACTCAATATTACTTCGCCATTCCCGGAGTGTCAATTTGCGAGATTTGTGTAATACAGCAGGATCGTTTTCTGCCAGGGTTTTTGCTTCATCAAAGGAAGCTACCTTATATATAACTAAACCACCTGAATGGTCGGTAAAGGGGCCCTTTGCATAAATTTTCCCATCATCAATATATTTTTGTAAGTATGCTTTGTGTACAGTAAGTAACTCAGCATCCTTTGCAGGGTCGATAGTTTCAAGAATTGCAGCATATAGTATCATTATTTCACCTCCTATTCTTTAATTATATATGGTATTATACTTTCTTGCTATATTAAATTAGTACGTATTTGCATTGAAAAAGTTTATTAGTATATAATCTATTTAAGAAGAAAACTTCTTTAGAATGGAGGAATTGCTGATGGTGCTTAAATATGAGCTGGGGGAAGAATATGCTAACAAATTAGATAGCTTAGATCCATTAAAGGATACAAGAAATCGGTTCTACTTAAATAAAGACGAAATATACATGGATGGAAATTCACTGGGGTTAATGTCAAAGGATGCTGAAAAAACCCTATTGAGGGTGATGGATGAGTGGAAAAATTTCGGGATTAATGGTTGGTCTAAAGCTGAAATCCCATGGATTTACTACCCAGAAGAGCTAGGTAAATTGCAGGCAGCACTAGTTGGAGCCCGCCAAGATGAGGTAATAATTCATTCATCTACAACTGTAAATCTCCATTCTCTAGTATCTACCTTCTTTCAACCAAGTGGTAAAAGAAATAAAATTTTGATGGATTCACTAACCTTTCCATCAGATAGATATGCCATTGAAAGCCAGCTAAAGCTTAAGGGATTAGACCCAAATGAGTACCTTGTAATTGTTGAAAGCAAGGATGAAAAAACAATAGATGAGGATGAAATTGTTAATAACATGAGTGAAGAAATTGCATTAATTATGCTTCCTTCAGTATTGTATAGAAGTGGACAGCTTTTAGATATGGAGTATCTAACTAAGGAGGCACATAAAAGAGGAATCATTATTGGATTCGACTGCTGTCATTCTGTTGGTGCAATACCCCATAAATTATCTGAATGGGGAGTAGACTTTGCTTTCTGGTGTAATTATAAATATGTAAACAATGGACCTGGTGGAGCTGCCAGCATGTATATAAACAGTTGTCACTTTGATAAAGAACCAGGTCTGGCAGGTTGGTATGGTTATTTTAAAGAAAAGCAATTTGACTTATCTAATAATTTTGAGTCAGCAAACAATGTTGGGGGTTGGCAAATAGGAACCTCGCACATTTTAAGTATGGCGCCTTTAGAGGGCTCATTAAAAATGTTTAACGAGATAGGGATAGAAAGGATAAGAGAAAAATCCCTTAATCTTACTGGATACCTTATGTATCTAATAGATAATGAATTATACAAATATGGATTTAAAATTGGGACTCCAAGGGAAAACAACAAAAGAGGAGGACACGTTGCCCTAGAGCATGAGGAGGCCATTAGAATTAATGAGGCCTTAAAGGATTTAGGGATAGTGCCTGATTTTAGATATCCTAATATAATAAGATTAGCCCCAGTGGCATTATATGTATCCTATAAAGAGGTATGGAAGGTTGTATCAGTAATAAAGGAAGTTATGGACAAAGAGATTTATAAAAACTACTCAAATAAAAGGGGAGTAATTGCTTAGAAAACACCTACAGCCAATTCAACGGTTATAATTGAATTGGCTGTTTTTAGTTGATAAAAAAGTATTATTTTTTCATGGCCTTCCTTAAGCCTATTTCTTTTCCCTCTCTAATCCTTTTCACATTAGGAAGATGCTTATAAATACTCATGGCTGCAATCAAAATAGATATAATTATCGAAGGAATACCATAATCTAAATAGATGGTTAAAAAAACAAAAAAGATGACCAGTCCAATGGTGCCGAGGGCTATATAATTGGTAATAATCGTAATTATAAAAATAATAAAAATACATATTATAGCAACAGAAAAATTTATCATCATAAGCATACCTATTAAAGAGGCTGTACCTTTACCGCCCTTAAATCCCATAAAAAAGGGATAGTTATGACCTAAAATAACGAATAATCCATTTAAGTAAAGTAAAAAAGTAAGCTGAGAAGAAGGTACATTCCCATAATAAAGATATTTGATTAGATATAAAGATATAATTGCTTTTAAAATATCCAGTAGAGCTACAAGTAAACCGAATTTCCAGCCTAAAGAAATAACTGCATTTGAAGCACCAGCATTACCATTTCCTAAGTTTCTGATATCTACCTGCTTTAGACCCTTGCTTAGAATGAAGGAGGATTGAAAGCAACCCAGAATATAACCTGCTAAAATTGTGATAATATAGATAAACATTAAATTATCCCTCACTTTTGTAAAATATCATTTGTAAGCAATCATAATAAGCAAAGATAATTTTGTGGCACAGGTGTCTTAATTATATCAAATTACGTATCATTAGGATATAATAAAAAATGCATACTAAATAAGAATGGTAAAATTTTAAATAATATTTAAAGTTAATAAACATCTTATATAGATACATAATCTACTGAAACGAAAGAAAAATAAAAAATAAAGGAGTTAGGCATATGACTAATAAATTTGCAAAACTGGGAGTTAGTGAAGAGCATGAAACACAGTTGATAGAAAATGGTATAACTGAACCAACCTCAATTCAGACCCAAACAATTCCGATATTATTATCTGGAAGAGATGTAATAGCTCAAGCCCAAACTGGAACCGGTAAAACCCTTGCTTTTCTGTTACCAATTATGGAAATGATAGATCGAAATGATCATAACGTCCAAGCCCTTATAGTTACCCCCACCCGTGAGCTAGCAATACAAATTACCTCTGAAGCAAAGAAATTATCTTCTGTAAAAGGATTAAATCTACTGGCAGCTTATGGGGGGCAGGATGTGGAAAAACAATTAAGAAGATTAAAGGGAAGTACACATTTAGTAGTAGGTACCCCTGGGAGGTTACTAGATCATATAAGACGAAAAAGTATTAATCTTAGTAAATTAAAAATACTTATATTAGATGAGGCAGATCAAATGCTTCATATGGGATTTTTACAGGATGTAGAACAAATAGTATTTCACACCCCAAAAGAGCGACAAACAGCTTTTTTCTCAGCAACAATGCCACAGGAAATTAGGAAACTAGCCAATAAATATATGAATAATCCAACTCAGGTATCTGTGGAGGGTAAAAATATAACCTTAAAGGAAATTAGGCAAGAAGTAATAGAGACTACCGATAGATCAAAGCAGGATGCTTTATGTAGTGTATTGGATGAGTATGAACCATTTCTGGCTATTATTTTTTGTCGTACTAAGCGAAGAGCTAAAGCTTTAAATGAAGCCTTATATAATCTTGGCTATAAGTGTGATGAACTACATGGAGACTTAACCCAGGCGAAGCGAGAGAAGGTAATGAATTCCTTTAGAAAAGCTAAAATACAGCTTTTAATTGCAACAGATGTAGCTGCCCGTGGACTTGATATAGAGGGAGTTACCCATGTCTTTAACTATGACATAGCACAGGATACTGAAAGCTATATACATCGCATAGGACGAACAGGTCGTGCTGGACAGGTGGGTGTTGCAGTTACCTTTATAACTCCAAAAGACAGAGGTACCTTAGGGGAAATAGAAAAAGGAATACGTATGACTATTAAACGCCGGCGTTTCGGAGATGCAGTAGATAATGAAGAGTTTAATAAACCAGTAAGCAAAAGAGATAAAGGCGAGTATAAGAAGCCAACCAGAGACAGTAAAGGTGGAAAAAAAGATTATAAAAAGCCCTATAAAGAAGACAAAAGTGGTAAAAAGGACTTTAGAAAACCCTATAAAGAGGATAAAGGTGATAAAAAGGACTTTAGAAAACCCTATAAAGAGGATAAAAGCGATAAAAAAGATTTTAAAACCAGTAGAGATAAAAATAGAGGCTTTGATAAATCTTCTAAGGATAAAAGAGATAAGCAATATGGCGGAGAAAAATATGAAAAACAAGGAAAGCCATCTAAGGATAAAGGATTTTACTCTGAAGGTGACAAAGGAAAGAAAAAACCCTTTGATAATCGAAAGAATGGAAGAAGGACCAATACAAAGAGAAAATAAAGCCTTTATATAGAGGAGTTCCTTTAGAGATGTAGAATATTATCAGAAAATGTAGGTTAATTGCAGACAAAATACTACATAAAACTATATAGGGCAATTGGATGGTGATAGAATGGAAAGTCTTGATATTAAAGAGCTAGTAAGGGATTTGAAGCAGGAATACTTATCTATTTGGTGGGAAACCAAGTCGGATTTTCCAATTTTTCAACAACGAATTAGTTTAAGAGATAAGCTGGACAATGAAAAGAAAATAGAGGTTTTCAGAAAAGAATTATTCAAGGTATTAAAGGAAATGCCAAAGGAAGAAGGACAATTAAATGCATGGAGCAATAGAATAACCACCTTAATAAATGAATTGGAGCTTAATGTTGCTGGCTATGAGAATAAAACAATAGAATTCTTTACCAGTAAAGGCTACTCTAATATTACAGACTTATTTATTAGAGAAGTAAGGAGCTTTGATCCAGAGCTAGATGTTCATGACGTTTTTCAAGCCATTAGGAATGTATGGATAATGAATAGTTTGCAGATTTTGTTTGACATTGAGGTTGATTTAACTCCATCAGTATTTGCCTATAGTATGTTATATCCATACAGTGATAATTACTTAGATGATCCTGATGTACACATTAATGATAAGCATAGCTTTAATAAGAAATTTAAAGGTTGGTTATCTGGCGAAAATGAAAGGGCTATAAGTAAAAACCAAGAGCGTATATACCAGTTAGTTAAAAAAATAGAAGGCCAATTTCCTAGATTAGATTATCAACAGGTTTTTGATAGTCTTGTGTCAATTCATTCTGCTCAAGAAAAAAGTTTAAGCCAGCAAAGAGCTGAGACTACCCCTTATGAAAGAGATATCTTAGGTACTACCTTTGAAAAGGGTGGAACCTCAGTTTTGGCTGATGGCTATTTGGTAAAGGGTCAGCTTTCGAAAAAGGAAGCAAAATTTCTATTCGGGTATGGAGTTTTCCTACAAATTATTGACGATTTACAGGATATGAAGGCTGATTATGAAAATCAACATTCTACAATTTTCAGTCAATTAGTAAATAAATTTACCTTAGATAAGCTTACTAATAAATTATTTTGGTTTATAGAAGAAATATTAATGGATTCGGACATTTTTTCAACAGGTGACGCAGAAAGATTAAAGGGTGTTATACATGATAGCTGTCTTATAATGATATTCGAAGCTATTTCAAAGAATAGAAAAATGTTTAGCAAGAAATATATAAAAGAAATCGAAGAATATTCAATGCTTAGGTTTTCATACTATAAAAAGCTAAAGAAAAAACTCCAGCAAAATTTTTCTTCGGAGGATATTTTGAATATCTGCCTTGCACTAAGTAGAAATATTGAAGAGAAGCAGAAGGCTTTCTGATTCTGCGGAGGAAAGAAAGATTATATTTTCACAGTAAAGATAACTTGCAACAAGAAGTTTTAAGCTATATCTACACTTTAAGAGGAGTTGATAAGATGGATATTTGTAATAAAAAAATCTTACTTAAATTAACATTCTGTATACTCATGTTAATTGCTTTAATGACAACTGGTACCATTACTGTCTATGGTAGCTTTGCAGACGAAATTGCCTTTATAGATGGTGCACTTCAGGACTACGAAATATTGAGGGATTCCATTCCTAAAGGGATTCAAGCTGTGGTACTGGATGCCAAAAAGGATGGAATAGAACAAATGTCAGAGTATCTGCAAAATAAGAGGGATTTAGATGCTATTCACATTATTTCCCATGGAGATGTCGGTGAGATTCGTGTTGGAACTGCTGTATTGAGTTCCAAAACCTTGGAAAGCTACTCAGAAGAACTTGAGACTATCGGACAAAGCTTGAAAGAAACGGGGGATATTCTTTTATATGGCTGTAATGTGGCACAAGAGGAATCAGGTAAACAGTTTGTAGAAGAGGTAGCACGAATCACAGGAGCAGATATTGCTGCTTCTGAGGATGCAACAGGTTCAGCAGTACGGGGTGGGAATTGGATATTAGAATATCAGTCTGAAATAATAGATACAAGAACCATGTTGTTTTCTAATTTAGATACATACCCATTTCTTTTAGACTTAAAGGAAACTTTAATCCATACATATTCTAGTAATACTTGGGCTTTTAACAGACTGGCTGTTGGCACCGATGGGACTATTTATCTTACACATAAGATAAGTAGCACAGAAATAGGTGTAAAACAATGGGACGGTATAAACTGGGTCTCTTTGCCCGGTATAACGACAGCTGCTACTGGCGATACAGGTTTTTCTGACGATCTTGATTTAGTAGTTAGTTCGGATAATAAACTACATATAGTTTTTAGGCATTATCAAGGTTCAGGGGTAACCAGTCATAGAGGTATAAAATATGGTGTATATAATGGTATAAGCTGGCAATATACAGAAATAGAAGCCTATAGCCATCCTAGTGGAGCTAGAAACTTTGATGATCCAGCAATTGCTGTAGATTCTACTGGTGCTGTGCATATGGTATATAAATATGTGGATTCTACAGGCAATTATTTAAATTATGCAACTAATTATTCTGGTTCTTGGGTTATTAATTCTATCGTATCGGATGCAATGGGTGGTACGGATGAAATCCACGACCCTCGTATTGTCATCGATGGAAGTGATATAGTTCATGTTTCTTATGTCAGGGAAGACAACCAAAATGATTATTATGGCAATTATTATTATACACATAAGAGCATAGCGGATGCTTCCTTCCCTCTGGCACAAAAGCTGGTTGACGCTGTTGCAGAAGGAAAAAGCTACTATTATTCTCCTTTGGTGGGTGATGGATCCGGTGTCTTATACTTTACTTATTATGAACTGCTTGAAGACCCAGATACCTGGGAGTTCATATCCGCTACTTCTTATCTTCATACAAATAAGTCAGGAAGTTGGCAGCGGGAACAAGTATATATTGATAATGTGAGAGATACTGCTCCAGTAGGTGTATATGTTGTTAACTCAAATATATATTTATTAATGGATTCATGGGCGGCAGACTGGTCAGAAAGCTATTTTTTCGCTATGGCAAATTACGGAAGCGGATGGATTACAGGTACTGAAACTATTATTCCTGCTTTAGCTGAGGGTAATATAGATGAAAAGAAATTTATTGTTGATTCATCCGGCAATTTTATGATTGTAACATTACATGGTAATTTAAGGAAAATTAGTAGCTTGACTGGAACAAGTGACGATTTTGGTTTAAGTGTATCAGCCCCAGCAGGAAATCACACGGCAACAGCTGGTGCAAGCACAACAACACCATTAGCAGGAGTAAATAATGAAATAACTTTAACGGTAAAAAAATCCGACGATTCTATAGACACTGATTTTAACGGAGCAAAAGATGTCACCATCACAGGAGTACAGGCAGCACCAGAGGGCAGTTACGGAACCTTTAACGGCACGCCATTAGATGCTAATAGTGGAGGAGCAGGACAAATAATATCAGTAACCTTTACAGATGGAGTAGCGCAAGCCAACCTTGCACTAAACAGAGCATCAGTGCAAACCATAGGCCTTAGCATAGACGGAGTAACCACCCCAGACACCAACACATTAACCATCACTCCAACCCATGGAACAGCAACAAACATCAGCATTACACAAAACATCACAGCACCAGCAGTAAACGGAGGACAATTTGCCCAACAGCCAATACTAGAACTAAGAGATACCTATGGTAACCTCTGCACAAACAACAGTTCAGCAATAGTAACAGCCACAAGG
>NZ_FMUS01000016.1:47724-106596 GCF_900101495.1 Alkaliphilus peptidifermentans DSM 18978 | reverse complement strand
AAAGTCATTTTAAAAAGAACTACTGGATCAACAGATGGACGTCCATTATCATGACAATACAATTCTTCGACTTCGTCATAGATAAAACTAAAATCAATGTACTTATCTATTTTTCTTAGTAAATGGTCTTCTTTAACTAGCTCTTCGAGCATAACAAACTCATAAGAAGTTTGCTTATCTTTAGCTTTAGTAAGCATAATTCATCACCTCATTATACATATTCGACATCGATTGGATAAATCCTTTTTGAATAAAAAAAAATCCACCCTTTTCAGGTGGACTTTGTCAACAGTCTCAGTGTAGTCTATTGACTACACTTTTTTTATATTTTTCATTTTTATTTTTTTTCATTTTAGTAATTGAATCCAACTTTTTTTTTGACTCTTCACTATAAATTAATTACCAACATATACTGTAAGTAAAAGATAATACTATAAAGATTAAATAATATAAAATTTATAGGGTATATAAAAAATAATAAATACTTAAATGTTGAAAAAGGATGATAGGTAAAATTCTTTTTTTCAATGAAGATATTATTATTTCTCATGGAAATTTCTGAGGGTAACATAAAACAGAAAGCTGAATTAAGTGTTTTCATAGTATAAAGAATCTTTGATAAGTAGAAATGGTATTATTGCAATTTACTGTTAAACCCCACTAAGAATATGATTGTTGTTTAAACATATACTACTAATACAGCAGAAGGGAGTGATTTCTTTGAATTTACTGCTGATTAAAGTAAATAAAAGTAATATAGAAGAATTATGTGATAAGATTAAAAAAGAGATAGAATCCTTTAATAAGGAAGGGATAATTTTAGAGGAAAAGGTTACAATTTTAGGAAATATAGCTGATTTGTCCTATAGTGTAAAAATAGAAAGCATTAAAAATTATCCAATCAGCGATTTTATCAATATATTTAAATATTGCATGGCCAATGCTCTATCTGAGTATATTCAATACCATGAGGAACCAAACATAATAAGGAAAATTATTGATCTAGAGTATTACTATTTTGAACAGAAAGAAAAGGAAGAAATTCAGAAAATTGCATTAGAGATAATAAGCGAAGAAAATAAGACATCTATGATTATCAATCAAGATGAAACACGAAAAAATAAAATCATTAATGAACTTGTAAGTTATTTAAAGGAAGATAATGAAATTAATATAGAAGGATTTATTACCTTCCGACTTCAGAATTACACCATAGAATTAGAGGATACAATAGAAAAGGCGATAGAAGATTATTTAATGGATAGAGAATATAACGAGTTTATAAAGCTGTTAAAATACTTTGTAGATATTCAAGAATCTAAAATTAATACTATTCATATAGTTATAGAGCAGGATCATAATTATAAAATGTATGATGGAGACAATAATCTTATTAACAATGATTATTTGAAGGATATAGCAAAGGAAATGACAGATCATCAATATCTTAGTTATGAAGATATACTAATTAGCACTTTAATTACAATGGCGCCTCAAAAAATATTTATTCATAGAATTAATAATGCTCATCAGCCAGAAATAATAAAAACTATAGGTAGAGTATTTACAACGAAGGTTAAAGTTTGTAATGGATGTGATTGGTGTAATATTAACAGTAATGTAAATAATAATGAAAATTAAACCCCGTAAAAGCGGGGTTTGTTAATTGTTGATGAGGGTAATATATATAATATAAGTAAAACTGCTGATAAAATTGTGATATAATAGCTGAAGTATACTACTAAAGATGATTCAAGAAGGTGAAGGTTATTGGATAGGTTAATAATTATTCTATTACTTGCCCTTATAGGAGCATTAATAGGCTGGATCACAAATCTAATGGCAATTAAACTGCTCTTTAGACCCTTTAAGCCAGTCAAGATACCTCTCTTACCTTTTTATATTCAAGGTTTAATACCAAAAAGGAAGAGCGAGATGGCAAAAAGCATAGGAATTACAATTCAAGAAGAGCTCCTGTCAATTGAGGAGATTATTGATCATTTTATTCAACAGCAAAACAAGGATGAGCTAGTGAAATTTTTAAAGGAAAAAATCAACAATATAATAAATCATCGTTTACCAATAATTATTCCTTCAACAATAAGGGGCATGATTAATAGTTATGTTAGCACTGTTATAGAAGAAGAGGCTTCTGAAGTTATTACCTTGACCATGGAGGGAATGATACATAAGGCAGCAACAAATGTTGATTTAGCTTCTATGGTTGAAGACAAAATAAACGATTTTCCAATGGAGAAGCTAGAAGCAGTGGTTTTAAAAATAGCAAAAGAAGAGTTGAAGCATATAGAAATATTAGGAGGCGTACTAGGGTTTATAATTGGTTTATCACAAGGAATAATTATATTGTTTATGTAAAAAATAAATAGTACTTGACAAATAGAGTTTAATTAATTATAATAATAAAAAATTATACGGTAATGTAATGAAGAGGAAGAGTAGGTTTAACCCAGTACTAAGAGAGGGAGCACCACGGCTGAAAGTGCTTTTGTATATGGTGAACTGAAAACTACCTTGGAGCTGATTCTGAGTAGCGAAGGCGAAAGGGAATACGGTGACTCCGTTATAGTCAACAAGATGGATTGTATATCAATTTAGGTGGAACCGCGGGAACATGTCTCTCGTCCTATGACAAATAGGATGAGGGGCTTTTTATATTTTTGTAAATAATATATTTAAATTCAAATTATATATAAGAGGAGGTCAAAATATGGAAAATATTAAAGTAATACTAAAGGATGGCTCTACAAGAGATGTAAAGAAGGGTACCTCCATCTACGAAATTGCTAAGGAAATTAGCGAGGGCTTAGCAAGAGTGGCAGTTGGTGGCGAAGTTGATGGCAAATTAGTAGATTTAAGTCATGAAGTTATGGATGATTGCAATTTAAATATTCTTCGCTTTGATGATGAGGAGGGAAAAGAATTCTTTAGACATACCAGTTCACATGTCCTTGCACAAGCAGTAAAAAGGCTATACCCTAATGTGAAATTAGCAATTGGACCAGCAATTGATAATGGTTTCTACTATGATTTTGATTTGGAGTATAAATTTACACCAGAGGATTTAGAAAAAATAGAAGCTGAAATGAAAAAAATTGTAAAAGAAGATTTAAAACTTGAAAAATTTCAGCTACCCCGTGATAAAGCTTTAGAAATGGTGATTAATGAAGGAGAAGACTATAAAGCAGAGTTAATTAGAGATCTACCTGAGGATTCAATTATATCATTTTATAAGCAAGGGGAATTTACAGACCTTTGTGCAGGTCCCCATCTACCATCAACAGGTAAAGTGAAAGCCATTAAACTATTAAGTGTAGCTGGAGCTTACTGGAGGGGCAATGAAAAAAACAAAATGCTTCAAAGAATTTACGGTACTTCCTTTGAAAAAAAGAAAGAGCTGGAGGACTATTTAAACAGACTTGAAGAGGCTAAAAAAAGAGATCATAGGAAAATTGGTAAAGAAATGGATTTGTTTAGCCTTCAAGAGGAGGGGCCAGGTTTCCCATTCTTCCATCCAAAGGGTATGGTGGTTAGAAATCAATTGGAGGATTTATGGAGAAGAGAGCATGTTAAGTGGGGCTATGAAGAAATAAAAACTCCAATAATCTTAAATGAGCAGCTTTGGAGGCAATCAGGTCACTGGGATCACTATCAAGAAAACATGTATTTTACTAAAATTGATGATGGGGATTATGCTGTAAAGCCAATGAACTGTCCAGGATCAATATTAACCTATAAAAGAAAGATGCACAGCTATAGAGACCTACCAATCCGAATGGGAGAGCTTGGATTAGTCCATAGACATGAGCTTTCAGGTGTTCTCCATGGTTTAATGAGGGTTAGATGCTTTACTCAGGATGATGCCCATTTATTTATGCTGCCAGAGCAAATTAAGGATGAGATTATAGGTGTAATAGACTTTATTGACTACATGTATAAGATTTTTGGCTTTAAATATCATATTGAGCTTTCAACAAAACCAGAAAATGCCATGGGATCAGATGAAGAATGGGAATTAGCAACAAATGCTTTGAGGGAAGCTATGGAGTCTAAGGGTCTTCCATACAAAATCAACGAAGGAGATGGTGCCTTCTATGGTCCTAAGCTAGACTTCCAGCTGGAGGACTGCATCGGCCGTACTTGGCAGTGTGGTACAATACAGCTTGATTTCCAGATGCCACAACGCTTCGACTTAAATTATATTGGTGCAGATGGCGAAAAACATAGACCAATTATGATTCATAGGGTACTATATGGAAGTATAGAGCGATTTATTGGAATTCTTATTGAGCATTTTGCTGGCAAGTTTCCTACTTGGATTGCTCCAGTTCAGGTGAAAATACTTCCTATTACTGACAAGCATCTAGAATATGCCAGTAAAATAGAGAAGGAAATGAAGGCGAAGGATATTCGCGTTGAATTAGACGCAAGAAATGAGAAAATTGGATATAAAATAAGGGAAGCTCAGCTTCAGAAGGTACCATATATGCTAGTATTGGGAGACAAAGAAATCGAAGCAGAATCTGTTGCAGTAAGATCTAGAGATAAGGGAGAGCTTGGAGTAGTTAAAACTGATAAGTTCATAGATGATATATTAGAAGAGATTAAAAGCAAGAGTATGCAAGTTTAAAAATATATAGACATTGAAAAAGCCGACAATTGTTGGCTTTTTCAATGTCTAGTAAATTATGCTTTTAGCCTCATGCTTCCGAACTAATTATACGCTGCCTTAAGCAGATGGCTGAAATCTTTGATCATGGCAGTGCGCTTATTTCATGGATTGAACTTTTCAACCCTGACCCTAGGCTATTTTATTTCCTGTTCCAAATGAGAAAACAAATCGCAATCAAAAAATTCTCGCACACTTATATTAAGTCCGTCACACAGCTTTTTAATGGTAACTATCCCCGCATTATATGTTGTACCGTTCACAATATCATTTACAGTTGACTGTGTGACCCCCGAAGTGTTACTGAGAGCATTGATTGTCAGATTTCGTTCCCTGCACAAGTCTTCAATACGTTTAACTACTGCTTGAGAAATATTCATTCGCTCACCTCTAAACGTTATTCCGTTAATCAAAGGATATCAATTTATTCTACAAATGGTTAACGGAATACCGTTGAATTAATCTTGAAAGCGATTTATAATAACGTTAAACCGTTAACAGGGTATATGAAGCAACTAAAGCAAAAGATAAGGAGGTTTAATTAATGTGAAGAGAGTGAAATACCAGGAGGAACTGGAAAAAGAGAAAGAAAAATTGGAGAGACTCGTGGGTGAAGCCTTGAAAAATGGTACTCCTATTATACAGGATGAGGCTATTATGACACAGAACCGTAAGGTTGATGTATTAGTAGTTAAGATTCAAAGGGAAAAGGAAAGGCAAAAAGAGGAAAGATAGGACAAGAAAATGAATAGCGCTTTGATTTAAATTATGTAGATAAAGATACTGCCTATTACAGATAAACATATAGCGTATGCAAGTAAAATGGAGAAATGTATCAATTTAACAAAAGTAAATTTATAGGGCTGACAGAATTGTCAGCCCTAAATTAAACATCAATTCAACATTCAACATTCACCATTTATTATTTTACTCATTGCTTTTTATTATACTGCCTTCAATTCCTCTTCGGAAGGAATTTGCTTATTGAAGTCATTACCTAATAATTCATTTAATTCATCATAGTTGAGGGTTTCCTTTTCCATTAAAGCTGATGAGATTTTTTCCAAATCACTGTGGTGACTTTCCAATGCTTCCATTGTATTTTTATAGCATCTGTCAATTATTCTATTCATTTCCCTTGTAATTTGGCGGCTTAATCCTTTGATCATTGAGGGCTCCTGGCAAATATAGCCTAAATCACTCATGCCGTACTCACAGACCATCGATAATGCAATATCTGTTACTTTTTTCAAATCGTCCTTGGCCCCAGTTGAAAGGTGATTAAAAATTAATTCTTCAGCTGCCCTTCCACCCAGCATAACCATAATTTTATTACATAGCTCCGTTTTTGTCATAATGTAGCGATCATCTTGGGGCATTTGCAGAACATACCCTAAGGCTTGACCCCGTGGAATTATTGAAACTTTTTGAACCATATCTGTATTAAGTATTTTTCCAACCAGTGCATGTCCAGCTTCATGATAGGAAACTATCTGTTTTTCCTTCAACAGCACATTGGGATTCTTAACCTGTAATCCAGCAATAACCCTTTCGATGGCTAAATCAAAATGTCTAGGGGTTATAATGGTTTCATTTTCTCTGACTGCTATTATAGCAGCTTCATTAGCAATATTTGATAGGTGAGCACCACTCATCCCATGGGTTTTCTTAGCTAAGGTCTCTATACTAATATCTTCATGTAGAGGCTTGTTTTTAGTATGCACCTTTAATATTTCTTCCCTTGCTTTAATATTTGGATTACCTATATACATATGGCGATCAAATCTACCAGGTCTTAAAAGTGCTTCATCTAATAAATCTAAACGATTTGTAGCTCCTATTACCACCACCGTCTGATCGGTATTAAAGCCATCCAATTCTACCAAAAGCTGATTTAAGGTTTGATCCTTCTCGTTATTACTATCGAGGTGTCTTTTTGCACCTATGGCATCAATTTCATCAATAAATATAACACTGGGAGCTTCTTTTTTAGCCTTCTCAAATAATGTGCGAATTCTTTTTGCACCAACACCAACATATTTTTCTACGAATTCTGAGCCACTGGCTGAAAAGAAAGCAGATTGTGTTTCACCTGCCACTGCCGAAGCCAGTAAAGTTTTACCAGTTCCAGGAGGGCCATAAAACAAAATGCCTTTGGGAATTTTTGCACCCATCTTTTTATACTTTTCTGATTTTTTAATAAAATCAATCACTTCAATTAATTCTTCCTTTACTTCATCTAAGCCTGCTACATCCTCAAAGGTGACCTTTGGTTTTGTGAAAAATTCATTGGTGTTTTGATCTTTATCATTCTTTTTTTCACTATTTATAGTGGCATGTGCGTATTGAGGAGACTTATCTAATTTGATATAATAGAAAAACAGAAAAATTGTAGCACCAAACACAAGCAAACGATCTGTAGAAGTTATTCTGCCATTTATATTGTTTTCAGTCCGGCCAGAAAAGCTAGACATAACAGATAAACCGATAAATATACAAAGAAGTATAAAAATGATTCTTTTTTTCACTGCATCACCACCTTATCTATTCTTCTAAAATTATCTTGCCCAAAAGAATAGAAATAATAAATGAGATTTATAATAATAAAAAGGAAATATATGATAAGAGAAGACTAGGAGAAGACTATTAAATGAAAAATGTTGACAAATAAACCTAACTTTGATATTATATTTAAGACAACAAAGTAGAAGTTCCACTTCTCACCTTGTGACCTAAGTCAGCAGGGTTAATAGAAGATTACTTATAAATTGATTTAATTTATAAATTATTTCTATTAAATTGAAGTGGATACAATAATGTATTCGCTTTTTTTATTGTATATAATATATTAACTGGAGGTGCTAGCTTATTAGAGATTTAAATGATTTACAAATTAATGAAGAGATTAAAGACAAAGAAGTAAGGGTAACTGATGCTGAAGGAGAACAATTAGGGATTCTTCCTACTACAGAGGCTTTAAGCATAGCTGCAAGTAAGAATTTAGACTTAGTTAAAATTGCTCCCCAAGCAAAACCGCCTGTTTGCAGGATTATGGATTACGGTAAGTACAAATACGAGCTTGCAAAAAAAGAAAAAGAAGCAAAGAAAAAACAAAAAGTTGTTACTGTTAAAGAAGTGCGATTAAGCCCAAATATAGAGTCCCACGATTTGAACGTTAAGGCCAACAGAGCTTTAAAGTTTCTTGAAAGTGGTGACAAAGTTAAGGTTACTTTACGTTTCCGTGGAAGAGAGCTTAGTAATACAAGCATGGGTCTTAAGGTAATTAGAGAATTTGCCTCTTTATTAACTGAAGTGAGTACAGTAGAAAAAGACGCAAAATTAGAAGGAAAACAAATGATAATGATCTTAGCTCCAAAAAACGCATAATCTGAAGGGAGGAAGTACTAATGGCAAATAAAATGAAAACCCATAAAGGGGCAGCAAAGAGATTAAAAAAGACTAAATCAGGTAAACTTAAAAGGTTTAAGGCATTTACAAGCCATATCTTAACTAAGAAGTCTGCCAAGAGAAAGAGAAATCTTCGTAAAGCAGCAATCGTTTCTAGAGGAGATCAAAGAAGAATTCAGCAATTACTACCATAGATAACATGAAAAAAAGGAGGTTTTAAAAATGGCTAGAGTTAAAGGTGCTGTAAACGCACGTAAAAAACATAAAAAAGTATTAAAACTGGCAAAGGGCTTTAGGGGAGCAAGAAGTAAACTCTTCAGACCTGCAAACCAGTTTGTTATGAAGGCATTAAGCCATGCATATGTTGGAAGAAAGCTAAAGAAGCGTGAATTTAGAAAACTATGGATTACTAGAATTAATGCAGGAGCAAGAACAAGTGGGTTATCGTATTCAAGATTCATTAACGGGTTAAAAACCTGTGGAATTCAAATGAATAGAAAAGTACTAGCTGATATGGCAGTTAACGATAAAGAAGGCTTTGCTCAATTAGTGGAAACTGTTAAAGAAAAAATAAAAGCATAAGCTATAATATAAAGAGTCCTTATGAGGACTCTTTATATTATAATATGATTAAACATATTATTATAATTAGATAGGCATAAACTGTTAATATAGGTTAATACTTATTTAATGTAACTTTATAATAAAACTTAACATATTTTTACATAAATGATATAATGGGAATAATGAAAATTGAGAGGGAGAAGGATATGAAGAATATAGATAATATTAAGCTAGACCCTACTCAAGTTTTGGTGTTGGGATTTGCAGCTGTAATTCTTGTTGGTGCCTTACTGCTTAATCTACCAATAGCTTCTATTGATGGAAAAAGTATAGGTTTTTTAAATGCACTCTTTACTTCTACATCTGCAGTATGTGTTACAGGATTAGTAGTTGTAGATACAGGGACTTATTGGACAGCCTTCGGTAAAACTGTAATACTAATTTTGATTCAGGTGGGAGGCCTAGGCTTTATGACTATGGCTACCCTTTTTGCAATTATACTGGGAAGAAAAATTTCCCTAAAGGAGCGTTTAGTTATCCAACAGGCCCTGAATCAAAATAGCCTATCAGGGCTAGTTCGTTTTACACAATACATATTAATAGGTACCTTTATAATAGAAGGAATAGGAGCCCTTATTCTTTCCTTTACCTTTGTCCCAGAACTGGGGTGGTCAAAGGGTATTGCATATTCAATATTTCATTCTATTTCGGCATTTTGCAATGCAGGATTTGATATTATAGGTGGAGGAGTAAGCTTAATGCCATATGTTACAGACCCAGTTGTAAATTTTACTGTTTGGGCTTTAATAATATTGGGTGGTATAGGATTTTCTGTTATAGTAGAAGTTGCTAATTTAAGGAAATTTAAAAAGCTAAGCCTACATTCAAAAATAGTAATATTTATGACCTGTCTTCTTTTGGGCATTGGATTTGTTTCATACCTATTGCTTGAGTGGAATAATCCAAATACAATAGGTGACTTAAGCTTCGGAGGTAAACTAATGGCTTCAACTTTTCAAAGCATAACCCCAAGAACAGCGGGCTTTAACACAGTTGATACAAGTCAATTGACAACAGCTTCAAAAATGTTAACAATTGTACTAATGTACATCGGTGGATCACCTGCTTCAACTGCTGGTGGTATCAAAACAGTAACAATGGGAGTTATTTTATTTACTGTTATTACTGAAATAAAAGGGCGAGAAGATACCGAGATATTTGGAAGAAGACTAACCAGAAACATAGTGAATCGTTCATTAACCATTGGTGTAATTGGAATGGCATATATAATTATATCTACTATGCTGCTTACAATTACAGATAGTGGATTCGAATTTATAGAGGTTTTCTTTGAGGCTGCTTCTGCACTAGGCACAGTTGGCTTAAGTCTTGGAATAACATCAGAGCTCAGCGCTTTAGGGAGAATAGTTATAATATTTTCTATGTTTTTAGGCAGATTAGGACCTCTAACCATTGCATTTGCCCTAGCAAGGCAGAATAGAAATAGCAAAGGTGCCATCAGGTACCCTGAAGAGAAAATTATAGTAGGATAGAAGGGGTGGAATAATGAAACAATTTGTTGTAGTTGGTTGTGGGCGATTTGGTAGTAGTGTTGCCAAAACCCTTTTTAAAATGGGTAATGATGTCATGGCCATTGATGGAAATGAGGAAATAATTCAAAACATTTCAGATGAGGTTACCCATGCAGTGCAGGCGGATGCAACTGATGAGCATGCTCTTCGTTCACTGGGTATTAGAAACTTTGATGTTGCAGTTATAACTATTGGATCAGACATACAATCTTCAATTATGACCACTTTGATTGTAAAGGAGCTTGGAGTCAAATACGTTGTTGCAAAGGCTCAAAATGAATTGCATGCAAAGGTTCTTTATAAAATTGGTGCTGATAGGGTTGTTTTTCCAGAAAGAGATATGGGGATGAGGGTTGCCCATAACCTAGTTGCCAGTAATATTCTGGACTATATTGAATTGGCCCCTGACTATAGCATTGTTGAGATATCAGCCCTGGAAGAATGGGAAGAAAAAACTTTACTGGAGCTAAATATTCGCTCTCGTTTTGGAATTAATATAATGGCAATTAAGCACAATAATAAAATAAATGTATCTCCAACGGCAAAGGATATTGTCCATAAGGGAGATATACTGGTGGTAATAGGACATAAGGATGACCTAAGAAAAATAGAAAGAGGCTAGGTGAAGGTGTTGGAGTATCAAGTTATTACCAGTGAACAAAATCCTATAATTAAGCATATAAAAGGATTGAAGCTAAAAAAAAATAGAATAAAATATAATAGCTACCTTGTAGAGGGTGTAAGGATTATTGATGAGGCGATTAGACATCAAGCTCAGATGGAAAGGGTTGTTTTTTGTAGTAGCCTAGTGAATGTAGAGGGTGGAAGAAAGCTCTTAATGCAGGCTCAAAAAAAATATACTGTAAATGAAATTACACCAGAGCTAATGAAAAAGCTATCTGATACAGAAAACCCACAGGGAATTATTGCCGTTGCCCAAAATCAGAACAACTCATTGGAAGCCATAAATATCAACCACCAAGCTACTATAGTTATATTAGATCGAATACAGGACCCAGGAAACCTTGGAACAATTATTCGAACAGCAGAAGCTGCAGGTACCGATGGGATTATTTTAACAAAGGGGAGTGTTGATCCCTATAATAGTAAAACAATACGAGGAACAATGGGAGCATTATTTCATATTCCTGTAATAATTTGTAATGACAATGATGAATGGATAGAATTTATTAAGAAATATAAATTCAAGCTTTTTGCCAGTCATTTAGAAACTAATCAAAGCTATGATGATATAGAGTATCCAGAAAAAACTGCAATAATCATAGGAAATGAAGCCAATGGAATAGATGAGAAGCTTTTAAAAATAGCTGATGAGGCTATTAAAATACCTATATATGGTAAAATTGAATCCCTTAATGCATCTGTTGCGGCGGGACTTTTAATGTATAAGGCTGTTGAAAAACGCAAATCTATAAATGATTAGAAATTTCAAAAAACTTTCTCCAAATATCTATACTTTCTTGTTATAGCAATTATACTATGCTATAATGTACCTATAATGGCTATAGGGAAGGAGTGTGGTCCCATGAAGACCGCCGATGTATTCTGGAGAATATTTGAATTAACTGGTTCCGTAACAGCCTATATGATGTATAAAAAACTCATAATGAATTAATAGTAATAATGAACAGTAATCTAATAATAAAAGTATACTAAAAGGCTTTGAAGGAGAAAAGTAGGCTATACACTGTTTTAAAGAGAGAGGGTGCCGTTGGCTGGAAGCACCTTTATTATAAGAATAGCAGAAGTTCGCTCTTGAGCTGTGGGGTTGAAATATAGTAGGCCCTGCCGGTTTAGACCGTTAAAAATTTTGAGGTGGTGTATAGTTTATATACACTATTAGGGTGGTACCGCGGAGTAAAAACCTTCGTCCCTTTTGGGATGAAGGTTTATTTTTATTTTTGAGTATTTGTAGAAAAGGAATTTTCAACTAAGAAAGGAGAAGCAATATGGAAGCAAAATTAATGGAATTAGAAAAAAAAGCTAAAGCTGAAATTGAAGAAGCAAATTCCTCTGATGAATTGGAGAGGGTGAGGGTCAAATATTTAGGGAAAAAGGGTGAACTAACTGAGGTTTTGCGTGGAATGGGTAGCCTTACTGCTGAGGAAAGGCCCCTTGTAGGTAAAATAGCCAATGAAGTTAGAGGAAGCATAGAAACATTATTACAGCAAGCGAAGGAAAGTATAAAAACTAAGGAGCTACAGCATAAGCTACAGGCAGAGGCTTTAGATGTAACTATGCCAGGCAAACAAGTAGCAATAGGTAAAAAGCATCCCTTAACTAAAGGAATGGATGAGCTAAAGAATATATTTATTGGAATGGGCTTTAAGGTTGTCGAAGGTCCTGAGGTAGATACAGTACATTACAACTTTGATGCTTTAAATTCACCTAAAAATCATCCATCTAGAGATATGAGTGATACCTTCTATATCACAGAAGATATTTTGCTGCGTTGTCATACATCAACAGTACAAATTAGATCAATGGAAAATATGAAACCACCAATTAGGATTATATCACCAGGTCGATGCTTTAGAAATGATACCCCTGATGCCACCCATTCTCCAATGTTCCATCAGCTTGAAGGGCTTGTGGTGGATAAAGGGATCACATTAGGAGACTTAAAAGGAACCCTAGAGGTTTTTGTAAAGCATTTCTTTGGGAGTCATACCAAAATTAAATTTAGACCCCATCACTTCCCCTTCACAGAACCAAGTGCAGAGGTTGATGCAAGCTGTTTTAAATGTGCAGGTGAAGGCTGTAGCGTATGCAAGGGTAGTGGCTGGATTGAACTTTTAGGCTGTGGAATGGTTCATCCTAATGTATTGGCCAATTGTGGAATAGACCCAGAAGTATATAGTGGATTTGCCTTTGGCATGGGAATTGATAGGTTGATTATGAATAAATATGAAATTGATGATATACGCCTATTGTTTGAGAATGATATGCGCTTTTTAAATCAATTTTAGATGAAACAATTATAGGAGGGAAATGAAATGCTAGTACCAGTTAAATGGTTGAAGGAATATGTAAACATTGAATTATCTACAAAGGATCTTGCTGATAAAATGACCATGTCAGGCTCTAAGGTTGAAACAGTTGAAGCATTTGGAAAGGGAATTGAAGGAGTTGTGGTGGGTAAAATCGAATCAATTACGCCCCATCCAAATGCAGATAAGCTAGTTATTTGTAAGATTAACATAGGAAAAGAGCTGCTTCAAATAGTTACAGGTGCAACTAATATTAAAGAAGGTGATTATGTACCAGTGGCCATTGATGGTGCAAAGCTTGCCGGGAATCTTAAAATTAAGAAGGGTAAGCTGAGGGGCGAGGTTTCTGAAGGAATGCTCTGTTCTCAAGATGAAATGGGAATAGCTAAAGGACTTATTTCAGAAGAAAACAAAGATGGAATTTGGATTCTAGATCAAGAATACCCATTGGGGACGGACTTTATGGAGGTAATACCCTTTAAGGATGAAGTTATAGAATTTGAGATAACCTCCAATAGACCAGATTGCTTAAGTATGGTGGGAATGGCCAGAGAAGTAGCTGCCACCATAGGACAGCCTATAAAATATCCTGAAATACAGTTTAAAGAGATTAACGAAAAGGCATCTGATAAGGCTAGGGTAGTAATTGAAGATACAGAAGGCTGTCTACGATATGTGACAAGGGTAATAAAAAACGTAAAAATAAAGCAGTCACCACAATGGATGCAGCAGCGATTAATTAAAGCAGGAGTTAGACCTATTAACAATATAGTTGATATTACCAATTATGTTATGCTTGAATATGGTCAGCCCCTTCATGCCTTTGATTTTGATAAAATAGGTGGAGATACCATCATCGTAAAAAAAGCACAGGAGGGTGAACGCTTTAAAACCTTGGATGGAGTAGAACGTACCCTTAATAGTAATATGACAATGATAGCAGATGCAGAAAAGAATCTTGCCATAGCAGGAGTAATGGGAGGAGAAGAATCTGAGGTTACAAAGGATACAAAGTGGATACTGTTAGAGTCAGCCACCTTTGACATTGATAATACAAGAAACACCTCCAAAACATTGGGATTAAGGACAGAGGCATCTACTCGTTTTGGAAAGGGCGTAGATTCAAGCTTGGCAATAGTAGCTGCAAATCGGGTTTGTCAGTTGATTGAGATGCTGGAAATAGGAGAAGTGTTGGAGGGTGCTATTGATGTATATCCTGCCATAAAAGAAAAAAGAGAATTAAATATTCGTCCAAAGCGTATTAATGAACTGCTGGGCACAAATATTGACACTGTTGAAATGATTGAGATTCTAAAATCATTGGAGATTGACGCCATTGAAAAGGGTGAAGAATTAACAGTAACAATACCCACCTATAGAGACGATCTACTAATGGAGGCTGATTTCGTTGAAGAGATTGGTAGAATCTACGGATTCGATGCAATAGCCCCCACCATGGCCAGAGGAAATATTGTTGTTGGAGGAAAAACCAACGGACAGATACTTGAAGAGCTAACAAAGGAGCTATTGAATGCTTTAGGCTTTAATGAAGTGCTTAGCTACTCCTTTGTAAGTCCTAAAAGCATTGAAAAAATCAACGTTGATGAAAATAGCATTAAGAGAAACTTTGTTAAATTAATTAATCCATTGGGTGATGAAACAAGCGTTATGCGTACCAGCTTGCTTCCTAATTTATTGGAGATTATTTCTCGAAACCAAAATCGTAAAAATGAAGAAGTACGGGCATTTGAATTGGGAAGAATTTTTGTTCCTAAAAATGAAGTCAATGAACTGCCCTATGAAATACCTCACTTGGTTTTAGGTATATATGGTGAAGATGAAGACTTTTTCACATTAAAGGGGGCCATTGAAGGATTGTTAAAGGGCCTTGGAATTAAAGATTATGACTTTGAAGCAGAAAAATACCACAGCACCTATCATCCAGGTAGATGTGCAAATTTGGTTATTGGCGGAAATGTTGTGGGTGCTTTAGGAGAGCTTCATCCTATAGTAATGGATAATTATGATCTTGATAAAAAGTGCTATTGTACAGAGTTGGATTTCAGTCTATTACTACAACTAGCTAGAGTTGATAAATTATATCAGCCACTACCAAAATACCCAGCAATAACGAGGGATTTTGCAGTTGTATTAAAAGAGGACATTTATGTTAAAGAAGTTGAAAAAATCATAAATGAAAATGGTGGCGAGATTTTAGAGAGCTTTAAGCTATTTGATATTTATCGAGGAAATCAAGTTCCTGAAGATCATAAAAGTGTAGCCTATACCTTAACATATCGTCATAGTCAACGCACATTGACAGATGAGGATGTAAATAAAATCCATGATGGAATTTTACAGAAAATTAAAGAACAGTTAGGAGGAAGTCTAAGGGATTAAGACTGTTCTCCAAAATTTAAAAAAATATAGAAGTTTATATAATTTTTGCAGGATATTGCAACTTTATAAAGAAATTATTTAAGTGAATGATTATATTCATTTAAAGGGGCTGGATTTATGCAGGTTAAAAACAAAGTTTTAATCAAAATAAATGGACAAGAGTATCCAATCGTCGGAGCAGAACCTAAAGAATACCTTTTAAAGGTAGGTAGCTTTGTGGATGATCGTATGGAAGAAGTAGCAAGGGCAAATAAGCGGCTTAGCACATCTATGATTGCTGTTTTAACATCCATAAATATTGCAGATCAATATTTAAAGCAAAAAGATGAGATAGAGCTCTTACAACAGCAATATACTGTCCCTTTGAATAAACTTGAAAAAATAAAGGCAGAGCTTGAGATTACTCAAAAACGCCTAGAAGAAACAGAGTACTTCGGCTTACAACAGGATGAGCAATTAAATGAGTTGAGACAATTTAAAGAGAATCATGAGAAGGAAACCATTTCACTTAAAAATAGGCTGCAGGAAAAGGAAAATGATTTACAAAAGGCAGAAGAAATTATAAATGATCTTCAAAATAAGCTGTTTGAAAACCAATTAAAGCTTGTTGAAGCAAGAAAACAGCTGGAAGGTTATATAGAAACCTCTGAAAAGGGAAAGTACAAAAATAAATAACCACATGGTTTTTAGAAGTAGTGATATAATAATATTGCTACTTTTTTTTATTTAATAGAAAAGTCCTACTTTTCTATTAAATTCGGGGTTGTTAAGGGGGCGATCCCCCTTATGATCAATGAGGAGGATACAGCGAAGCGTCCAAAGGACCTGAGGGGTTCCTTTGGAAAACAAAAGCATTTTATCCATAGGATTTAACGCATGAAATGCTTTTGTTCGAAAAATGTCCAAATATTTAAATGAGTAATGAGTAATCTAGGAAGAAATTTACTGTAGTAAATTTCAACATCAATTCAACATTCAACATTCAACATTAATCATTAAACTTATAACTTTTAACATAATACTTATCAATTTGTTTAAGAAAGGTTGTTTTAATATGTCTACAATCGAATTGCTAGCACCAGCTGGAAGCTTCGATGCATTAAAGGCAGCCCTCCTTAATGGAGCAGACGCTGTCTATTTAGGTGGTAAAGATTTCAGTGCCAGAGCCTATGCATCAAATTTTGACAGAGATACACTAAAGGAAGCTGTTGAATTTGCACATATAAGAGGAATGAAGATATATGTCACCATCAATACCCTACTAAAGGATACAGAGGTTAATAAGCTTTTAGAATATGTTGCATTTTTATATGAGATAGATGTTGATGCATTAATCATTCAAGACTTAGGGGTCTTATCTTTAATCCATCATGGATTTCCAGATTTTGAGCTCCATTGTAGCACCCAAATGACCCTTCATAATAGTCATGGAATAGAAGTGGTTAAAGAGCTTGGGGTTAAAAGAGTGGTACTGGCAAGGGAGCTAAGCCTTGAAGAAATTGCAAAAATACATAAATCAACTGGAATGGAGCTTGAGGTTTTTATCCATGGCGCCCTTTGTGTTTCTTATTCAGGACAATGCTTAATGAGTAGCTATATTGGGGGGCGTAGTGGCAACAGAGGTAGGTGTGCTCAGCCCTGTCGCAGAAGCTATAGGCTTTTATCTGATGAGGGTAAGGGAAAAGACAATCAAGCTTATCATTTAAGCATGCGGGATTTAAACACATTGCAATATGTGGATCAGCTAATTGATAGTGGAGTTACCTCCTTTAAAATTGAAGGACGAATGAAAAAACCTCAATACGTTGCTTCAATCGTAAGAAGCTATAGAAGGGCCATTGATAACTACATTAGCACAAAGCAAGTAATTAAGGATGAAAAAACACAGCATGAAATGGCTCAAATATTTAATAGAAAGTTCACTAGGGGCTTTTTATTCAGTAGTCCAAGGGAAGAAATTACAAATATAGAAAAGCCCAATAACAGAGGAATCTATTTAGGTGAGGTAAAAGCAGTATTTCCAGAGAAGAATTTCGTACAGTTGCTTTTAAATGACCCATTGGCCAAAGGAGATGGGGTAGAGGTGTGGAGTTCAACCCAACATGATATTGGGGGATACATTTCGGCTTTATTTGTTAATAAGAAACCAGTAATACATGCTGAAAAAGGAAGTATAGTAGAGTTTGAGATGAAGGGTAGTATAAAAAAAGGGGATAAAGTTTTTAAAACCCTTGATATAAACCTAATGAATGAACTGGAAAACACCTATGCAAATAAGGATGTTGCCATAAAGATCTGGGGAGAAGCTATAGTTGAGAAGTCTAAGCCGATGAAGCTTTATATATGGGACGAAGCAGGAAATACAGTATATCAAGAATCTGAATACATAGTTGAAGAAGCTAAAAAAATGCCAATATCAGAGGAACGGGTGCTGGAAAACCTTAATAAGCTTGGAGGAACTCCCTTTACATTTGAACATATTAAGCTTCAGCTGGAGGATGGGGTTTCTGTACCTGTGTCGTCAATAAACAGTCTTAGAAGAGGTGCAATAGATAAATTAAAAGATATAAGGAGTAACCATAATAAGAGAATAGCTGTTAAAGATATAGGTAAGAAACCACTAAAGGAACCAATCTCTAGGCTCATTGAAGGTAACGATAAAAAAACAGAGTTATCCTTACGGATAGATAGTATAGACATACTAAAATCTATTGAAGCAAAAGAAATTACAAGGGTATATTATGGAGATTTAAATACAATTAAGGAGGCAATTGAACACTGCAGGAAATATAAGTGGGAAATTTATTTTAGGTCCCCTAATATTGTAAAGGATAAAGAGTATATTTTAATTAATGAAAAGCTTAGAAATCTAAAGCTAGACGGTATTTTAGCAGGTGATATTGGGATGATAAGCATTGGACAAAAGTCCTTCAACCTCCCTGTTGTAGCGGATTACACCTTAAATCCCTTTAATAGCTATACTATTGATACCCTTCTAGCCTTAGGAGTTAAAGGGGTTGTATTATCAACAGAGTTAGATTTAAAATCCATAGGGAGCATTATGGCTAACAAATCGATAGACATAGAGCTTATGGCTTATGGCAAGCTGGCTGTAATGACTTTAGAATATTGTCCACTGAAGCTTCAAAAGGAGTGTAACCACAAGTGCCATCAGTGTAATGTAATGGCATATGATTATAAATGGAAACTAACAGATCAAAAAAATATGGCATTTCCCATTGCAAAGGACTTTTTAGGAAGAACTATAATATTAAATTCACAGCCCCTATATATGCTGGATAAGCTTAAGGAACTAAGAAAGATTAATCCTAAGAGGCTCCAGTTATCTATCACCGATGAAAGCCCAGCTGAAGTACAGAAGCTAATCAATCACATTGAGAATGAAGATTCAACAGCAGCTTTACCAAAGAGCTTCACCCGTGGACACTATTTTCGAGGTGTAGAGTAAGTAATTGAAAACAAAAGCAGTAAAATGTAAAATAAACACAAGAAA
This sequence comes from Alkaliphilus peptidifermentans DSM 18978, assembly GCF_900101495.1. Classification (GTDB taxonomy): domain Bacteria; phylum Bacillota; class Clostridia; order Peptostreptococcales; family Natronincolaceae; genus Alkaliphilus_C; species Alkaliphilus_C peptidifermentans. Next base: position 87,420 of record NZ_FMUS01000016.1, on the reverse strand, counting down.
ACAAATTGCATAGGGGGGACAACTCAGTCTGCCCATTGCTAATAAGGGGGATTACTATGGATATAAAAAATTTAGAGACTCCTTGCTTGGTGGTAGATTTAGACAAGCTTGAAAGGAATATAGAAGAAATGCAGAGGCTAGCAGATCATCATGGGGTGGAGCTATGGCCAATGATTAAAACCCACAAAAGCTCCTATATAGTAGAGAAGCAGATGGAGGCCGGCGGGAAGGGTATATTGACAGCAAAGCTGTCTGAGGCTGAAAAAATGGTAGAGGCTAATGTAAAGAGAATTATACTGGCTTATCCAATAATAGGTGAGAATAAGCTACAACGACTGATTGATCTGACAAAAAAGGCTGAAATATATTGTAGCATTGATTCAATTGCAGCAGCTACTATACTGAATGAAAAAGGCATCGAAGCAGGGATTATATTTAAGTGTATCATAATTGTAGATAGTGGACTTAAAAGATTAGGTATAACACCTAATACTGCAGGAGAATTCTATAGAACTATTAGAAATTTAAGCAATGTGAAGATTGTGGGAGTAGCAACCCATGGAGGACATGTATATGGAGCTATTAATAAAGATGATGTAAAAAGAGCTGCGAGAGAAGAGATTAATGCAGTTGAGGTAGCTGCCCAACAGCTACAAAAGGAAGGTATTAATTGTGAAATAATAGCAATAGGATCTACCCCTACAGTAATGGCAATTGAAAATTTTGGATTAATTAAGCAGATTCGTCCTGGCAATTACGTTTTCTACGACGCAGTTCAGGTGGCTTTAGGGGTGGTTCCAGAGGAGAGATGTGCTCTATCAATTCTTGCCACAGTAATAAGTGTTCCGGAAGAAGATAGAGCCATAATAGATGCAGGAAGTAAAATCCTGTGCCTAGATGCAGGTGCCCATGGAAATAATAATATTGTAGGCTATGGCAGAATCAAGGGTAAAGGGAGTATTACTGTAAAAGGATTATCAGAGGAGCTTGGAAAGCTTCAATATGACCCAAAGGAAATAAGCTTAAAGGTTGGAGAAATAATTGAAATAATACCAAATCATGCCTGTACTGCAGCAAATATGCTTGATAAGATATATGGTGTTAGAAATGGCAGGGTAGAAACTGAAATAATTGTATCGGCAAGGGGAATGGTCTATTAATCAAAAATCAATGAGTAATGAGTAATGAAGACCTAAAAACTAATAGGGAACAAATAAAGTAGGGGTGGACGACCCTGTCCACCCAGGGCCCACGACCCTGTCGACCCAAGAGAATAAAGAATTAGAAAAGGGGAGAAAAAAATGCTAAGCAAACTTGCAGAAAAATATTATAGCTCAACGTATGATCTTAATTGTGCAGAAGCTATTATATATGCAGCAAATGAAGAATATAAGCTTAACTTACAAAAGGAAACTTTAAAAGCTATGTCAGGTTTTGGTGGAGGGATGGCTGTGGAAGGAGTGTGCGGTGCAGCAGCAGGCGCCGTTGCAGTTTTGGGTATACTATTTACTAAGGAGAAAGCCCATGAAACAGAAGGCCTAAAGGAGCTGACAGCTGATCTGGTAAATAGGGTTGAAGATAGATTAAAAACCATAAACTGTAAAGAACTAAAGGATTTATATAGAGATGATATAACTAAGTGCAAATTAGTAGTTATTGCTACTGCAGATATACTGGATGATATAGTTACAAATGAGAGGACAAAGGATTTGCGCTATAATGATTAATTAGGAATTAGTACTTAATCTCCAATGGAGACATGGGGCTTTCAGCCTCCTTGGTTATTGCAGGAATGGCAGCCAGTCTTGCTAGTATTGCTAATGTTCCAATTGCAGCAGCAATTATGCTGGTGGAAATGGTAGGACTTCGGTTGGGCGTACCTGCAGTAATAGGAAGTGTTATTGGATACGCAATTGGACACAGTCGTGTTATTTATGGTGTAAACTCTCCTGATCAATGGCAGTTTATGCAGAAGAAACATTTGAAGGATATTGATAAGAAACTAGATAGTCATTAAGTATACAATACGCATAAATAATATGCCAATACAAACACTATCTTCAGGAGGGATTCATAATATGATAGACAAAACTAGAATTATTAAAGTTAGAAAAAATCCTGATGGAGATATTACTGATGTTATGCTGACAGATGGTAATGTATATGCAATAGAAGATGCAATTACCTTAGCAAAGGATGGTAAAATCGAAGGTGTTAATGTTGGTAAGGCCAAAAATGGTCGAGAATATTTAAGATCAAATGCTGATGGTAAAAAAGATAATAATTTAGATAATTTGCAATTGCTTTAAATGTATCAGACCATTTTGATTAAAATAACTCAATTAATGCCAGTCATTTGACTTAACACTCTTGATTTTTTAAATTGGGAGTGTTTTTTATTGAAAGTAAGATAATTCTAATTATGATAAATATTATTCATAAAAAATAAATGTTATATATAACATAATAGAGATATGCTTTCTATGAATTAGAATTTTTTTTATTTATCCTTTAACAACTGAGTCTTCTGAAAAGTATTGCAATTAAACGGACAATTAGATAAACTAAAATTATTACAGAAAATTTAATTTATATGCATAAGGTGATCTGATATATAGAGCTAATATATCAAGGGAGGAAGATAATTATGAAGATTGTAGATATCCAGGTAGGAAGGATATCAGTTCCTTTAAGAACACCTTTTAAAACGGCTTTAAGAACAGTGAAGAGTATTGAGGATATAGTGGTTAAGGTAGTGACAGATACAGGACATGTTGGGTATGGTGAAGCTGCTCCTACTGCTGTAATTACAGGAGATACTACTGGAGCAATAATCGGGGCCATCAATGAATCTATAAAGCCTCAACTAATCGGTTTAAGTATTAATAACTTTGAAGATGTTATGCAAAGACTACATGGATCACTATTAAAAAATTCAAGTGGAAAAGCAGCTGTAGATATTGCCCTTTATGATCTATTTGGACAGCTCCACAATGCACCTTTATACAAGCTATTAGGAGGCTATAAGAAGGAAATCATTACAGATATAACAATAAGTGTCAATGAGCCTGAGGAAATGGTTAAAGACAGCTTAGATGCAGTAGGTCGGGGATATAAAACCCTTAAAATTAAGGTTGGTAAAGACCCTCTAAAAGACATGGAAAGAATGAAGGCAATTAGAAAAGCTATAGGCTATGATATCCAGCTTAGAATCGATGCTAACCAAGGTTGGAAACCAAAGGAAGCAATAAATATTTTAAGGAAAATGGAGGATGCAGGGCTAGAAATAGAGTTTGTAGAACAACCTGTATTGGCCCATGACTTTGAAGGATTGAAGCTTGTAACTGATAATGTAAGTATACCAGTATTGGCAGATGAAAGTGTTTTTTCACCAAGGGATGCATTAAAAATTCTTGAGATGAGGGCAGCTGATTTAATTAATATAAAGCTGATGAAAACTGGAGGAATCTATAATGCATTGAAGATTTGCTCCATTGCAGAAACCTATGGTGTAGAATGTATGATAGGGTGCATGCTGGAAAGCAAGATTAGTGTAACAGCAGCAGCTCATTTGGCAGGAGCAAAAAGCATTATAACAAAAATTGACTTGGATGGACCAGCACTATGCAGTATTGACCCAGTAGAGGGTGGAGCAAATTTTGAAGAATATAAAATAATCCTGCCTGAAGCAAGTGGTTTAGGGTTTGTACGAGTTCCTGAAGAATTTTTCAATAATGATTAAGGTATAAATTAAAAGAAATTAGACACAGAAAAGTCTAGTGTTAAACATAGTATTAGTGATGATGGGGGAGGCAACTCCCCTTTAATTTTAAATGTAATGGAGTTATATTTATAAACTTAAAGGAATGATTAATCATGTTTATAAACGATGGGTACGTAAAACAATTCACCGATATGATGTCGGAGGGATTTATTTTTATTGATACTTCCGGTAAGATACAAATTTATAATAATAAAGCCAAGGAAATTTTCGGCATAATCTATAATCAAGGAACAGGACATATGGCGGGAAGAATTACCGAGGGTGATATTGTAATAATTGGTGACAATAGCTTAGGTAAAGACGATGGAGGACTCACTCCAAACGATTTAAAGGTTATTGGAATCGATGATAATAATATTCAAATAGGAGACGCTATTTTAGCTGTGGGTGTACTGGGAGATCACAAGCAAAAAGCCATTTACAAATATCAGAAGGCATCAGATAAGAATGGAAAATTTCACTTATCAGAAAAAGTATCAGATAAAAATGTAGATATCTCTATTGATTATGATAAAAGAATCATCAATATAGCAGTAAATGACCAAAATTTTGATATGGGTTATGTAAATGCTATAGGTCATATGGTTATATTAGATAAAAACTCTGGAAGAGTTAAATTCTATCAGGCAAAGGGTTATACCACAAGAGGAGAAGAAATAAATTATATACTAAAGGGACGAGAATTTAGAGCAAAGGGCAGTGATGTGGACGCATTAAATGTAATTGGTAAGGATATATTTGAAATACACAATGATAGTCCCACCATCAAGGAGTTTTATGAAGCAGCAAGAGGATCTGATATAAGCTATAAGGATAAATTCACCGAAATCAATGGAAGACCTACCATTTGTACCTTGGTAACTCTAAACAATGGAAAATATAGAGTTGGTGCTGCCCTGAAGGTAGAGGACATTTCTGAAATAAAAAAAGTTATTCGTGAACGAGATGAAGCATTACTACATTTAGAGCAGGTAGAGAAAAAGCTAAAGGAAGAAGAAACTCTATTAGAGTTATTTCCTGAGATAATTGGTGACAGTAAAGAAATACGACATGTAAAAAATCTTGCCTATAGAGCCTCAAAATCTAATTCTACAGTGCTAATTTTAGGGGAAAGTGGTACAGGAAAAAGCTTATTTGCAAAAGCAATACACAAGGCTAGTAAATACAGCCATCACCCCTTCATCCATGTTAATTGCGGTTCGATACCAGAAGCACTATTGGAGAGCGAATTATTTGGATATGAGGGAGGAGCCTTTACAGGAGCTAGAAGCAGCGGTAAGGCAGGTATGTTTGAATTGGCCGAGGGAGGTACAATTTTTTTAGATGAAATAGGAGAGATTTCACCAGTATTACAGGTTAAGCTACTACAGGTTTTACAGAACAAAAGCTTTTATCGAGTTGGCGGAAATAAAAAAATTACTGTAGATGTGAGAATAATTGCTGCAACAAATAAGAATCTTGAAGAAGAAATGATTAATGGAAGCTTTAGGGAAGATTTATATTATAGAATTAATGTTTTCCCAATTTGGATTCCACCTTTACGGGATAGAAAACAGGATATATATTCACTTGTATATTACATTCTCCCATATATTTGCAAAAAAATAGGCTGTGAGGAAAAAAGAATTTCAGGGGAGGCCCTTAATATATTAGCAGAATATCATTGGCCAGGAAATATTCGTGAGCTGGAAAATATTCTTGAAAGGGCGGTTAACTTGGCAGAGGGCAACATACTTTTATCCAACCACTTATTGGTTGAGCATAAAGGTATTAAGAATAGTAGCCACGGCTTAAATAGTGGTAAACCACTTAAGGATACTTTACAAGAGGCTGAAAGAAAGGCTCTTTTGGAAGCACTTAAGATTCATAATGGCAATAGAAATAGAGCAATGCAGGCGTTAAGTATAGGAAAAACTAGCTTTTACGAAAAACTTAAAAAGTACAATATAGAATAGTTCGCATTTGTGTCCTGTTAGTCCGCGAAAACGAACCTGGCCATAAGATGATTTACAGTAAGCACAATCAAATATTCTGTTTAATTATCTGAAGAATATTTGGAATCAAGTTCGCAAAACCGTACAAATTAATATGTCTCCAAGGGTGTAATATGAATTTCACATTGGTAATTCAACCGATTTCATAATTGGCATAATTATTGCTTGTATTGTATTACAGCTCTATATATTAGAAAATTATGAAAAAGTAGAAGGGGACATTGCCATGGAAATCGCAGAAAAGGTGAGGACAAACTTTGAGTTTGCAGGATGTGACACCGTTGAATTAGCTAAAGAATATGGAACACCATTATATGTTGTTTCAGAAGAAAAAATTAGAGAGCAATGTAGAGAAATTACACAATCATTCTTAAAAAAACATCAGAATACTAAAGCCACCTATGCAAGTAAGGCATTTCTTACTCTAGCAATGTGTAAAATAATAGAGGAAGAGGGATTAGGATTAGATGTAGTATCTGGTGGAGAATTATTTACAGCAGTACATGCTGATTTTCCAATGGAAAAAATAGTTTTTCATGGTAACAATAAATCCTATGAGGAGATTTATATGGCTGTATCCCATGGGGTTGGAAGGATAGTTGTAGACAATTCCCATGAGCTTGATATGCTTGAAGATATTACCAATGAACTTAAAAGAACTGTAAAGATTTTATTTAGAGTTTCACCAGGAGTAAAGGGTGAAACCCATGAATATATTTTAACAGGACAAAAAGATTCAAAATTTGGAATACCCTTGGAGGGTGATGGTATTCTTCAGGTGGTAAAAAAAGCCACAAATTCTCAATTTCTTAAGCTAATGGGATTTCATTTTCATTTAGGATCACAGCTTTTTGATAAAAATGCATATATACTAGCTATAAAAGCTCTAACAAATCTAATGAAGGAATTAAAGGATAAATTATCCTATGAGACACAAGAACTGAATACAGGTGGAGGCTTCGGTATCTATTATACAAATGGAGATAAACCAAAATCCATTGCTTATTTTACAGATGCCATTATGGAAGAGTTAAAGATTCAATGTAATAGCCTACAGCATACAGTTCCTTCTGTAGTTATAGAGCCAGGAAGATGGATAATTGGTAACGCGGGAGTAACCCTATATACAATTGGGGCAGTGAAGGAAATTCCCAATGTCAGAACCTATGTAAGTGTTGATGGTGGATTACCAGATAACCCTAGGCCAGCTCTATATAAAGCGAAATATGAAGCAGTTATAGCAAATAAAAATAACCAACCTCGAGATAGAGTGGTTACTATCGCAGGAAAGTGCTGTGAAACGGGTGATATTTTAATTTGGGACTTAGAAACTCCAGAAATTAATTCAGGAGACATTTTGGCGGTGCTTAGTACAGGGGCATATAATTACTCTATGGCAAGTAATTATAATAAGCTCCCTAAACCAGCTGTTGTTTTGGTTAATAAAGGGAAGTCAGATCTAATAGTAAAGCGTGAAAAATATGAGGATTTAATTAGGAGAGATATTATCCCAAAGCATCTTCTATAAAAATTATATTATTAATTTATACAAACCTTTTAAGGAGGTGAAAACTTCAGTTTGTCGGACATTTAACTATAATCTTTTAGAAGGGGGAAGAAGTGTATGATTAATGTTGTTTGGTTTTTATTTATTGCAATAGGAATTATAGTAGCAGCTTTTACCGGTAACATAGAAGCAGTTACAGATGCAGCCATAGCAAATGCAAGAACAGCTGTAGATTTATCAATGGGACTTATTGGAGTTATGGCCTTATGGCTAGGAATTATGAAAATTGCAGAAGTTTCTGGATTAATTAAATCAATTTCAAAAGCACTTAAATTCATTATGGTACCTTTATTTCCAGAAGTACCAGCAGACCATCCTGCAATGGGAGCTATAATAATGAATATGGCGGCAAATATTTTAGGACTGGGAAATGCAGCAACACCATTAGGTTTAAAGGCAATGCAAGAGCTACAGGAGTTAAATCCTAACAAGGATACGGCAACAAATGCTATGTGTACCTTCTTAGCTATTAATACATCCTCAGTTACTTTAATACCAGCAAGTATTATAGCAATAAGAGCATCAGCAGGATCAGCTAATCCAACTGAAATAATTGGACCCATAATTGTAGCGACCCTTGCATCTACTGTTGCTGCTGTTATAGCAGTAAAGCTACTGCAAAAGCTACCTGTTTTTCAAATTAAGCCACAAGACCTAGAAGAAGTAAAAGGCCAATAAAGGGGGGAATAATATGTTTATTGATATAATGAATACGATTTCAAAGTTTGCAATACCATTTATATTATTATCAATACCAGCCTATGCATTTTTCAAAAAGGTTAAGGTATATGAAGCCTTTACTGATGGAGCAAAGGAAGGATTTACAACAGCAGTTAGAATTATCCCCTTCCTAGTTGCAATGCTTGTATCAATTGGAATTTTTAGAGCATCAGGAGCCATGGATCTTCTAGTTAAGGCAGTAAGTCCTATAACAAATCTAATTGGAATGCCTGGTGAAGTATTACCAATGGCTATAATGAGACCCCTTTCAGGTGGTGGGGCATCAGGTATTATGAGTGAGTTAGTTACTAACCATGGACCAGATTCACTAATTGGAAGAATGGCTTCAATTATGCAAGGATCTACTGAAACAACCTTCTATGTATTAGCAGTTTATTTCGGTTCTGTAGCCATTAAAAAGACTAGACATGCGCTTCCTGCAGGACTTATAGCAGATGCTGTTGGTCTTATAACCGCTGTTTTAGTAGCAAATTTAATGTTTAGATAGATAAAAGCATATAATATAAAAATAAATAGGGCTATTATTCAATAGCCCTTTCATTCTTTCATGATACAAGTAAATTATTACTAAAATTAGCTATGGTAGGAGGAAAAATTATGATTAAACCTAGAGCTTTAAAAAAAGGAGATACAATAGCAGTTGTGGCACCTTCCAGTCCTGCAACTCCAGAGAAGGTAAAAAATGCAAAGGTACAGCTGGAGGCATTAGGATTTAATGTAATAATGGGAAAAAGCTGCTATGAAAAACATGGGTATTTATCAGGTATAGATCAAATTAGAGCCGACGATATAAATAACATGTTTATGAATAAGGAAGTTGATGGAATAATTTGCTTAAGGGGCGGCTATGGTGCTGCGAAAACTTTAGAAAAATTAGATTTAGATATGATAAAAGCTAATCCAAAGGTGTTTGTAGGCTATAGTGATATAACAGCCTTACATCTAGCTATGAACCAAATATGTCAGCTTATAACCTTCCATGGACCTATGGCAGCATCTGACATTGCAGGTGGGTTAGACGACTATTCAAAGGAACATATTATAAAAGCCATAATGGAGCCTACACCAATGGGTATACTTAAGAATCCTGAAGAAATAAAAACCCAATGTCTTGTCAAGGGCAAAGCTACAGGAGAAATAGTTGGAGGAAACCTAGCATTGGTTACATCAACAATGGGTACACCATTTGAAATAAATACAAAGGGTAAACTACTCTTTTTAGAGGAAATTGGAGAAGAACCATATCGAGTAGACAGAATGCTGACACAGCTGGCACTTGCAGGTAAGCTTGATGATGCAGAGGGAATAATCTTGGGTGATTGGAATAATTGCAATCCATCTAAGCATAATGAAAGCCTAAGTCTAATGGAAGTGTTTGAAGAGATAATTGTACCATACCAAAAACCCACAGTTTATGACTTGAAGGCAGGTCATTGTACCCCTAAGCTAACAATTCCTTTTGGAGTTAAAGCGACACTAAATGCAGATGAAGGCATTCTGATTATGGAGGAGGCGGCAACAATTTAATGATGAAAACAACACATCCACTTTTTTTAGAGGCAGAATCAATTAATAGTTGGTTAGTTAATGTGAGAAGAGATTTTCATCGGGAGCCTGAACTTGGTATGGAGGAATATCAAACACAAAATAAAATTATTAAATATCTTAAGGAAATGAATATACCCTACACAATAGATATTGCCAACACAGCGGTGGTTGGTATAATAGAAGGTAGTAAAAGGGGTAAAACTGTAGCCTTAAGGGCAGATATGGACGCCTTACCAATGGAGGACTATAAAACTGTCGATTATAAATCGACAATTAAGGGAAAAATGCATGCCTGTGGCCATGATGCCCATATGACTATCCTACTGGGAGCAGCAAAGATATTGAAGAAAAAGGAATCAAATTTAAAGGGCACCATAAAATTGCTTTTCCAACCGGCCGAAGAAACCTTAGGTGGAGCAAAGCCCATGATTGAGGCTGGAGTAATGAAGAATCCAAAGGTAGATGCAGTTTTTGGACTACATGTAACACCAGAGCTTTCTGCAGGGCAAATCGGTGTTAAATATGGACAGATGAATGCATCCTCTGATACAATACATATCATGATTAATGGAGAAAGTACTCATGGAGCCTATCCCCATGGAGGTATAGATGCCATAGTAATTGCAGGTCATATAATAACTGCACTACAGACAATTGTTAGTAGAAATGTAGATCCAAGAGAATCTGCAGTAGTTACCCTTGGTGAAATCTCAGGTGGAACACAAGGAAATATTGTAGCCAACAGGGTATTGATGAAGGGTACAGTTAGGACGTTAAATCCTCAGAGTAGAGACTTGGTAATAGAAAAAACAAAAAAAATTATCGAGAATATTGCTATATCAATGGGAGGTTCAGCAGAGCTACAAAGAAGTGAGGGCTATGCTGCTTTAATAAATGATGACCATTATGTTGACCTTGTAAAGGAAAATGCAGAAGAAATATTGGGAATAGATAATGTAAATATAATAAAAAGTCCTAGCTTAGGAGTAGAGGATTTTGCATATTTTCTACAGGAGGCACCAGGTGCCTTTTATAGACTAGGCTGTAGGAATGAAGACAAGGGTATAATTCATGAAGGACACAGTAATTTGTTTGATGTTGATGAAGACTGTCTTCCAGTTGGAGTAGCTATGCAGGTTAAAAATGTATTATCTGTTCTTGAGGGGGAATGATGATGAAGGAGCTTCAAGATATAATACAAAAGCATATTAATGAGATAGAGGGTACTGCTGCAATTTATGTAAAGGATACGGAAACTAATGAAGTAATAACTATAAATAGCCAGGAGAGGTTTCATGCCGCCAGCACAATTAAAATTCCTATACTATGGGAAGCCCTTAGGCAGGTGGAGAAAGGAAGCATAAAACTTGATGATAAAATCCTGTTGAAGGATGTTGATAAAGTAGGGGGATGCGGAGTATTGTTTCTGCTGCATAATGGACTTCAGTTAACCCTAGAGGACCTACTGCATTTAATGATAGATATTAGTGATAATACTGCAACTAACATGGTGATAGATTTTATTGGTAAAGATAATGTTAATAAGGCATTAGAGGAATTAGGTATGGTAGATACCTTTTTAGCTAGAAAGCTAATGGTGGTTATACCAGGCGTCTACAGCTATACCTGTGCTAAAGATATAGGAAGAATATTAGAGGCTTTTATTACCCATGAAGGTTTACATAAGGAATATGCAGAAAAAGGGTTAGCAATTTTAGAAGCACAGCAACTGAACAATAGACTATCTCAGGAGCTTCACCTATGTGGTCAATGTGAGTTTAGGGTAGGTCATGATAATACATGCCCCCAATGTGGAGCTTCAATTGCTGATGTTGATTCAAAACCCCTACATTTCCCCCACAAAACCGGTGAAATAATAGGCGTAACTCATGATGCTGGTATAATGCACATCAAGAGTAAAAGGATAATAGTTGTGGCTCTAACAAAAGGACTTAAAAATAATAAGATTGGATATAATCTATTAAGTGATATAGGACTTGAAATATATGATTACTTTAATAATCGGTAAATGTATAAAGCCATATAAGTGTGAATCTCTCACCTATGTGGCTTTTTTGATGTATGGTTTTACTATTCCAATGGTTAGATAGGTGTTATAATATAATAATAATGTACTCTCCTAATGAAAAACTTTAACCAAAACTGCCAGAGAGGTGATCTAATGACTGAATTATTTCAACCAACAGCACAACTTAAGATTTCCCTTACCTCCGATTGTAATAATGATTGTGTAATTTGTCTTAATAAAACAACAAGATCTAGGAATGGGCAGAATAAAGGGCTTTCACCTGATAAAATAAAAGAACTGATTGATGAAGCATCTGCTCTTGGAATGGTTGGAGCCTATTGGACCGGTGGCGAACCTTTAATTGAGTACGAAAGCTTATTAAGATTAATGGAATATTCATCTAAAAAAGGTTTAATCTCGTCAATAGTAACCAATGGTGGATTAATTGGAGCCTATGGAAATTATAGAAAATTAAATCAAGAACTTCTTCAAAAAGCAGGCTTGTTTAAACTATCTACTACAGAGATTGTAAAATCTTTAAAAAATGCTGGACTTACAAGAATTTACTTTAGCGTTGATAATAATCACACCACCCTTGAAGGGGCAGACACAGAAGTCCATAAATCTGTACCTACTGAGGTAATCTCTCAAAGCATAGGGACATTTCTAGATGAAGGATTTGGAAGGGTACATGCTTTGGAGGCCATTGGTTATCAGCTAAGGATGACCGCAACCTCCAGTGGTGTATGGTTAAACCCTACAAAAGAAATTATACAGGATGTAATTAATAAACTTGGTGTAAAGCTGGAAAAAGAATTGTCTACCCAAGAAATTGTTTATGCTAATGAAAAAGGTAAAATATTATTAAAGCTTTTAGGTGTTTCCAACATTGGAGATGCAGAAGGTCTTGATGATAGTATGTTGGAGAGTAAAGCAGGAAAAGATATTTTTCATATTAAATGCTCTCATTTTATTCCTACAGAACAGGCATATGATAAGGGCAAATATCATAGAGATCTGTTTGTAGATTACAATGGGATTGTATATACCTGTGGGAATCACGCATATCCGGTTGGAAATGTCTATAGGGAATCCTTGGCATCAATAATAAAGGGGATTAATATGCCAACCCTAGACAATGAGTTTGGAATGAGTAGGAAAGTATTCCATTCCTTACTACTACTTTCCGAAAATAAAAATATCGGAAATAATGCAATTGGTGAGGCATTTCGATTGATGTATGCCGAAAATCCAAAGTTGATAGAAAGTTTAAAAACACAATGTGGTGGGTGTAACTCTTTAGGTAGTCAAAAAGATATACAGACTGCATTTCTTAAAGCCTTTGAGACTATTTATAAAAAGAGATAAAAATTAATAGAATGATATAATGAAAAAATATTATTAGTAGATATGAGGGGATTAATAGATGGGCAAGGGGCAATTAATTGGAAAAGGGATGACAGCAGAAGTATATGAGTGGGAACAGGATAAAGTTTTAAAGCTTTACTTTGATTGGGTTCCTGACCAATGGGTTAAATATGAAGCTATGGTGGGAAAGGCAGTATATGAAGCTGGAGTACCTTCTCCTGCTGTATATGATATTGTAAATGAAGAAGAGGGCAAGGGTATTTTATTTCAACGCATTTATGGTAAATCAATGCTGAAGCATATCGAAAATAAACCATGGAAATTATTTTATTATGCTGGTTGTATGGCTAGGCTCCATGTTAAAATTCATAGCTGCTCTGTAGATAAACTACCAACACAAAATGAAAAATTCACACACGCAATTAAAGCTTCAGCTAATATACTTAAGGATAAAGAGAAAAGGATATTAGGTTATCTAGAAAGCTTACCTGCAGGAGGAAAGGTTTGTCACGGTGATTTTCATCCTGATAATATTCTTATAACAGATAAAGATATTTTAGCAATTGATTGGACCAATGCTTATTATGGAAATCAGCTAAGTGATGTGGCCAGAACCTGTATTATGATCACCACTCCCTTTATGCCAGCCGGGACTTTAAAAGTGACTCTTTTATTTTCTAAAATACTTAAAGGGCTGATATATTCAACCTATTTAAAGGAGTATGTTAAATTATCAAAAACTAAAACTGAAGATATTTTTGCATGGATGCTCCCGGTGGCAGCCGCAAGACTCAAAGAAAAAATACCAGGTGAAGAAAAATGGTTATTGAAAATTATAGATAAAGAATTGAAACGATTAGGTGTATAGGCTTTAATATAATGAGTAATAGCTAATTAAAAAGTCATGATAGAGGGAATTTTCCCTATATCATGGCTTTTGCACGTTTTTAGGAAAAAAATAGATTATTTTACAATAAATAACATAAAAATAATAAAAATAATTTTCATATATTGTAAAATATTACAAATTATACAATATATATATGATATTATACTTATTAAAAAGAAAAAGCCTTAGTTAATAATTTTAAATATTAAGCGGACTTATTTATACATGACACATTACAGCCCTTGATATGTCGAAAAAATAAAATATAATTAATGACCATTTATTAGACATACAAAGAGGCAAGTAAATAATAGGAGGTGAAATTTCAGAATATTCAAGATAAAGCAAGACATATATCGAAAAATTCAACAAGAAAGGAAGGTAAGTAAAAAATTATGATTTGTAAGAAAAAGGCTGTACCGTTTATTTTTCTGATGGTGTTGGCTATAATAGTTCATGGCATTACACCTATTGCAGCAGACAGCACTGCAGAAGCAACATCAGAAACACTTCAAATTATTGGAAATACCACCCAGAGTAATGGATATTATACTTTAAGTATAATAATTCCAAGTGGTTTTACAGGTGGTTCTATTAATCTTTATGAAAACTCTCAACTGGTTAAATCATTTAATAATGTGCCAAAATCACAGCAGCAAGTAATACTAAATATGCCATTTAAAGAAAAAGAAATAGGCGAGTATAGTTATACAGCGGAAGCTATGGGGGATTTTGGGACTATACATAGTCAGCCCCTAACTATACAAATAATTCAAAGAAGTGATGGCAAAGCTACTGGTTTACCACTAAAACCTAGCCTTGCTCAAAGTAACTGGGACGGGAGTAAAGACTATAGTATATATATGAATATGTGGTGGGGCAATAATGGACATGGGTGGTTATTATATGAGAATGATAATCTAATATATGCTGCTGACCTTGTTGATGATTCTCCACAGCCTCAAAGTGCTGTTGCAGTATTTAATAATAAAAGAAGCGGAACCTATATTTATAGATGTGAATTGATAAACGAATATGGTACTGTTTCCAGCGATAGCCTTTCATACACTGTAACAGGTAATGGAGAAGCTCCTGATATACCATTGCCAGACATTGCTCAGACCTACCCAGCAATAGGCTATGCCATAGCAAGTGAAACAGAAACAGATTTTGAATGGATATTTGTCGTATCAAATCCCAATAAAGAATATCTGTGGGATGGAACCTGCTTTGATGTATGGTCAATCAGCTTTGAAACCACTTCAGACATAACAGAAGTCGATGGTGCCCACTCCTTTGTTAAAAATGGTGATACAATAACCATCTACCTTAAAGGTCATGAGCGAGTTTTAACTCAGGATAAAGCTATAACAATGACAGTTAGAGGTAATAAGAGGGGAAATATTACAGAGCCTCAAAATGTGCAAGCTCAATTGATGCGGGGGGACATGCCCTACCCTGAATATAAAGGGCTTCCATCAAGCTGGTATAAAGGGAAGATTAATCTTACTATTTCTGATCTAATAGAAAACCCTTTAGAATACTACAATGGAAACACTCCTATTGGAACAAATCATTTTATTGTATATGACCCAGTAAATGAAACACAACTAATTATTGCTGAGCCTACAGCTGTTGACTATCCAGTTAATGGTGTTGAGGGAATAAAAATGTGGATTCCATCAAGATATGTTGCTATGGGATTAGGCTTTGCTCAAGAAATATTCAAGATAAATCCCCACTATATGACAGCCCTTGGAACAAAAGAAAATTTTACATTTGGATTGGTTCCAGAAAGCTCAGGATATAGTGAAAATCCCGTCATAATTGATGGAGAATTATGGTACTGGCCAATACAAAAAGCTCATGCTGATGGTCCCTTTCAACAGGAGGCTGGTAACTTTAATGAAGTTAAACAGCAATATCCAGATTATTTGAGTAAGGATGCAGTCCATGGTAACTATGTACCTATAACAACTGGCTCAGATGATGATTCAAGCTATGTTGTATCAGCTATTTCCTCTGCTATTAGCCTTACAATGACAAGAGAATTCTTATATAGTATTCCTAAGCTTAAAACTAAAGAATTCTTTACTCAAGCAAGGGATCCTTGGGCAGAATTTACCTTTGTGAACTATGCGTATAACAGAGGGGTTTACGGTTTCCTACAGCTGAATATTTTTACTGATCATAGGGATAGAGCCCTTCAAGCAGAAGATCTTGGTACAGAATTTGGTTTATCAGGCTTTGCCAGTCACCTTGAAAACATTCGTGCCATGATTAATGCTTCCAATAACGAAACAGAGAATATATACGATGCTCAGCTTACCTGGGATAACATCGAAGAATTCTTAAATAAGCTAAGGCTGTTTTATAGAAATGGAGCTCCCACTGATGAAGAATGGACTTTAATGACAGAAGATGTGGAAAGAGCCTTTAATTTGCTTTCTCAGCACTGGGATGGAAATACAGTATCCTTAAGATATGATTTCCTTACACTTTTAAGGGTTGCAAAGGCTCATCTTCCAACACCATATACACCTAATCCAACAGGACAAACCTGGGCAGATCAAATAAACAGCGCAAATGGGGGAACACCACAGCATTAGCATATTAAGCAACCTTGACTAACTAAGTAAAATCATAAAAAAATTTAGTTAGGAGGATAAATATGTACAAAGGAAAAAAAATACTTTTAGCCTTAATGCTTGCATGCTTTACTTTACTATATATGCTGCCTGTAGATTCAATTGCAGTAGAAGATCTGAAAAATAGCAATTCATCCAATCAAAAAAGGATAGTGGCATACTTTGTTGAATGGGGAGATCAGCCTTTAAAGGACAACTACACTGTAGACAAAATACCATGGGATAAGGTAACTCATATTAATTATGCCTTTGCAAAGGTTGGCAGTGACAATAAAATTGCCTTTATTGACAGAAATGCAGCTATTGAAAAGGATTACCCAGGGCAATTGCCAGATTTACCATATAAAGGTCATTTCAACCTTTTAACAAAATATAAGGAAATATACCCTAATGTTAAAACACTAATAGCTGTAGGTGGATGGTCAGAATCAGGTGGCTTTTACACTATGGCAAGAACACAAGAGGGTAGAGAAGCCTTTGCCAATAGCTGTATAGATTTTATCAGAGAATATAATTTTGATGGTGTAGACATTGATTATGAATACCCCACAGCAACATCACAGGCAGGTAATCCTAAGGACTATCCTGTTGCAGAGCCATTAAGAGATGTACTATATGATGATTATGTTGAGCTGATAAAGCTGTTGCGGGAAAAAATAGATACAGCCGGCCAAGAGGATGGCAAAGAGTATTTACTTACAGTTGCTGCACCTGCCTCATCATGGATACTTGGTGGAATGAAAA
This sequence comes from Alkaliphilus peptidifermentans DSM 18978, assembly GCF_900101495.1. GTDB lineage: Bacteria > Bacillota > Clostridia > Peptostreptococcales > Natronincolaceae > Alkaliphilus_C > Alkaliphilus_C peptidifermentans. The sequence continues at coordinate 70,108 of NZ_FMUS01000016.1, read as the reverse complement.
CCAGTGACTACGCTGAATATCTGGATTTTCTAAATATAATGACCTATGATTTTCATGGAGCGTGGAACGGCTTTGTGGGTCATAATGCTGGCCTGTGGCCTGATGACCGAGATCCTGAAACTATGCCCCTAGGCATACCCGTTTTAAATATAGATTGGGCATATAGATATTATCGTGGTGTTTTACCACCTGAGAAGATTAATATCGGTATACCCTACTATTCACGGGGATGGAAAAATGTAAATCCATCAACCTTACCAGGTGGTCTATATGGTTCAGCTCCGCAAAGTGGTGGAGGTGCCGATGGCAATAATGGTATTTGGAATGATCCACCACCAGAAGAGCCATCAGGTACAAATCCTATATGGCATATGAAGACACTTGAAGGAACAGAGGGATATCAAAGATACTTTGATGATGTAAGTAAAGCACCTTATTTATGGCATCAAAATGATAGAGTATTTTTATCATATGAAGATGAAGAGTCACTGTCACATAAGCTGCAATATGTGATTGACAAAGGACTTGGTGGTATTATGATTTGGGAGCTTAGCGGTGACTATGACCAACAAACTGATGGAAGCTATGATGTTGGCTATTCTTTAACAACCTTAGCCCATGAAACCTTTGCTAATGCACCAGACCCAGAATTACCACCAGAGCCCCCTGTTTTACCAGTGTTAGACTATAAAATAGAGTTTGATGGTGACTATGACCATCCAAACTACTCCTATGAAATGAAAATTATAAATAATAGCGACCAAGACATACCAGGGGGATGGAAGCTGGAATTTGACTTTCCCAAAAGTGCAACCATAACTTCTGTATGGGGAGCCGCTTTATCTCAGCCTGTTTCAATGGGAGACTTTTATAGATATACAATTACTGGTAGCTCATGGATGGCAATACCTAAAGGTGAGTATGCTACACTACAGGGCATGATTAAGCTATGCTTTGGTGGAGGACCACAGAATTTTGTATTAAATGGATATGCCTCCAGCTATGAAAGAGGTACTGATCCTGATCCACAAAATCCTAAGGCACCTGTATTAGCAGTTGATAATCACCTTAATCAAGGAGATTATACTTTGACTGTTACAATACCAGAAAACAGCAGAGCCACATCCATGAAGCTATATGAAAATGATGTGGTTATTAGCGAAGAAGCAGTTGATCCGGATAACCATGTGGAGTATATAACTGTAACCTTTAACAATAAACCAGAGGGTGACTACACCTATATCTGTCAATTGACTAATATGAATGGAGAAACAGCTAGTAACCAATTACTAGTTAAGGTTTCAGCCGATACTGAACCAGAGTATCCAACCTGGAATTCCACCTCAATATATTTAACAGGTGATAGAGTAACCTGGAATGGAAGTGTTTGGGAGGCAAAATGGTGGACTCAAGGAGAAGAGCCAGGCACTACAGGAGAATGGGGAGTCTGGAAGCATATTAACACCCTGATTCAAAGTGAATAAATTAAAATTTAAGGAGGAAACGAAATGAAAAGAAAGCAAATTATTAAAATATGTTCAGTGTTTTTCTTAGTAATGCTGTTCTTAGCTAATCAAGTTAGTGTAGGACTTACAGCAGCATCATTGGAGGAGGACCAAAGTCAGCAATCAGCCAATAAAAGAATAGTTGCATATTACACTGCATGGAGTACCTATGGCAGAAACTATAATGTTCCAGATATTCCAGCAGATAAAATTACCCATATTAATTATGCCTTTGCCAATATTTCAAATCAAGGAACAATTATGTTGGGAGACCCTTGGGCAGATGTAGAAAAGGCATTCCCAGGAGATAGCTGGGATCAGCCCCTTAAGGGACACTTTAATCAGTTAAATAAATTAAAAGAAAATCACCCACATTTGCAAACCTTAATATCTGTTGGTGGTTGGACATGGTCAGATAAGTTTTCTGATATAGCTTTAACCAATGCATCAAGGAGTAATTTCGCCGCCTCATGTGTTGACTTTATACGTCAATATGGATTTAATGGAGTAGATATTGACTGGGAATACCCTGTAGAAGGTGGAATGCCAAATAATATATATAGGCCAGAGGATAAGCAGAACTTTACACATCTATTGAGGGAATTAAGAGAGCAATTGGATGCAGCTGGTCAAGAGGATGGAACATACTATTTATTAACTGTTGCAACCAGTGCCGGAGCAGATAAAATACTTAATTTAGAGTTAGATCAAATACATCAATACCTTGACTTTATAAACGTAATGACCTACGATTTCCATGGGGGATGGGAAAATATAACCAATCATCATGCACCACTTTATGCAAATCCAAATGATCCATCCTCCAATAATCCTCCAGGATACATTAAGACAAAATACAACACCCATAGTGCCATTCAACAATATCTTGATGGTGGAGTTCCAGAAGATAAAGTTGTAGTAGGTGTACCATTCTACGGACGAGGATGGTCAGGGGTAACAAATAACAATAATGGTCTTTTCCAAAGTGCAGCTGGAGTGCCGCCTGGGACTTGGGATGATTGGGCCAGTGGAAATACAGGAGTATTCGACTATACAGATATTAAAAGGAATTACCTTCCAACCTATGGCAACCATTTTGATGAAGCTTCTAAAGTACCATATGTCTATAGTCCTGCCACTGGGATAATGATTAGCTATGAAGACCCTATTTCAGTGGGTCTTAAATCAGACTATGTAATGGAAAATAATCTAGGTGGAATAATGTTCTGGGAGATAAGCTGTGATAGAGATAGTGATCTTCTTAATGTTATTTATGATAAGCTAAATGATGGAGGTACACAACCATTAAATCCAAAGTCATCAACAGTAAGTACAGATAAGGTAGAGAATGATGGCAACTACACAGTAACAGTTACCATTCCTCCAAAAAGCAGAGCTGACTATATAAAGCTAACAGAAAATAATGTTGTTATACTAGAGGAAAATGTAGACGCCAATTATAACAATAATACAACAATAGTTGTACCCTTCAGCGATAAACCGGAAGGTATCTATATTTATCAAGCACAACTACTTAATGATTACGGAAGCACCGTAAGTAATGTTCTAAATGTAACAGTATCTGAGGGCGGAGTTGAGCCCATATACCCAGCATGGAACAGCACCAGCATTTACCATGTTGGAGATAAAGTAACCTGGCAAAATTCTGTTTGGGAAGCCAAATGGTGGACTCAGGGAGAAGAACCAGGAACCACTGGTGAGTGGGGTGTATGGAAGCTAATATCAGAGTAGTAGGTTGTTATGAAAAGCTTATATAAATAGATCAAAAATAAATATAATAGAATAAAGCTAAAAGAGCCATATAGGTGAGAAAATAACACCTATATGGCTTTAAATATTGTGAAGGAAAATACGAAGAAATGTCAAATAAGTACTGTAGCAAAATTTTTTTGCTTTTACAAAATAAAATAATGGGGGTTACTTATGTGATAAAGAGAGTTGTAATTCCACCATACGATAAGTATGAGCTATCTACATTTGTTGTAAAAAACGAAACTGTTTATATTGGTCATTATGGTGCAGCAGGGTCAACAGTAGAAGAACAATTGGAAAATATATTGAAGGATCTTGAAAAAGATTTAAGGGAAATAAATTTGACTTTAGAAAATGTAGTTAAATTGACTATTATTTTGAAAGATATTCAGGATTTTAGAAAAATACACGGGGTTTGGACTAAATATTTTAAAGAGGGAAATTATCCCGTCAGAACCACAATAACCTCCGATTTTATTGACGATACATGTTTAATTCAAATTGAAGGTGTAGCTTGCTATAATTTTTGACACACTGCCACCATTAGATAGTATTTTTGATTAGGCTTTGGAATTTCAATGGTGGTATCAATTTGATGATACATTGTTATCTGGGAAAATGCTTTTAAAACCTCTATAAACTCTGACTCTGTGTATTGATATACATGAAAGGGACTTGCACAGGGTTGATTTTTTCCTCTGCCAAAGGGGGTAGATATAATAAGGGTACCATCTGGCTTCAATAGGTTATAAAGATTGCTGACAAAAATAGAATCCCCTTCAAAATGTTCAATGGTTTCTAGACTGACTATGGTATCAAAGGTGCCATATTTTTTATATAAATCTACATTCAAAGCATCATCTACATAATAATCTGCTTCTACAAATCCATAGTTATTTTTTGCATATTCAATAGCTTCTTCAGAAAAATCAATTCCTACGTATTCATTTACATTAAGGTTTTGTTTTAAGATTATTTCACTGCCATAGCCTACACCACAGGCAATATCTAAAACTCTTCCTTTGCAAAATTGCTTAGAAAATTCATAACGGGCAATGTGCTCTATTAAAAGACCGTTTTTTGGATTCATTAAATTAGGTATAACTCTTTCTCCTGTATAATTCATAATTAATTCCTTTCAATTTGAATTTGCATTTTAATTATAACCATAAATTATAAAACAATTATAACAAAATAGCTTAAAGATAACAAATTCATCAATTATTAAACTTGTTGTATACTAGTTTATTATGTATACTATTCAGTAGGAGAAAACTCGTATTCTGATAAAAATATTTTATGCTTAAGGATAGGTTTCTTGATTTAAGAAAATCTATCCTCATTACTTTATATAGGGAGGCGAAAAATGAAAACTAAAGAACATATTCAAACCTCCTTTTTTTATGGGTGGCTTGTAGTAGCAATTGCAGCATTGGGGCTTTTTTTCTCTGGGCCAGGTCAAACCTATTCAATTTCTATATTTATCAATTATTACGTTGATAATTTAGGGTGGAGCAGGACACTGGTATCAAGCTATTATTCCATTGCTACCCTTACGGCAGGACTTATTCTTCCTATAGTAGGAAAAGCTATAGATGCTAAAGGTCATAGAAAAGTGATGGCTTTTATTGCCACATCTTAGGTTTGGTTTGCTTGTGGATGAGCTTTGTAACTAAACCAGCTATGCTGATAGTTGGGTTTGTATTCTTAAGACTTTTTGGTCAAGGCTCCATGACCTTAATTCCTTCTACCCTGGTTCCACAATGGTTTATTAATTATAGAGGGAAGGCATTAAGCCTAATGGCATTAGGCGGTGTTGCTGGTTCAGCGCTATTGCCCCCCATTAACAATTGGTTAATAAATAATATGGGAGTAGGTTTTGATCTTTGTGGCCTTCGACTCAGTCAGTACCGGTGTGCTATGGCCCAATTATTTCGGTAGAAAAAACCTAGGAAGTATTCGTGGTATCACAATGACAGCAATGGTTATTGGTTCTTCTTTAGGACCGTTGCCCTTCGGATATGCATATGATGTTTTTGGAGGATATAAAGAGATTCTATTATTTATGATGATATTTCCTATATTGGGAAGCTTATCCTCATTCGTGTCACCAGCACCTAAGGATCCTATAAAATAAAATGTAGACTAATACTATAAAAAAGACCTTGAAGGAAGGGAGAAAGTTAATGCCGGTAAAGGGACATCCAGATTATAAGCAGGAAGTAGAGCGATTAGAGCATACTAAGGAATATATAGAAAAAACCTTGGATGCAACAGAGGAGTATCGAAAGCTATATAAAGAAAATATTAAAGATGCCATGATTAATCTAGACTATCTTGATAGCTCCCAAAGCTATATCAGTGTGTTGATTAATACAAAATTTATAGAAATGGCGGATCGAAACTTTGAAAGCTTATCTAGATCTAGGAAGAAGCCTTATTTTTCACGAATTGACTTTAAAGAGAAGGGAAGTAATAAAACAGATAAGCTCTATATCGGAAAGACCTCACTATTTAGGGCAGAAGATAGTGTTCCTCTGATTGTAGACTGGAGGGCTCCCATAGCTAATGTATACTATGAAGGTAGACTGGGTGAAACCACCTATGAGGCAGAGGGGGTTACGCAAGAGGGAGAACTATTATTAAAACGTCAATATACTATAGAAGAGGGAGAACTTAAGGATATTTTAGATGTTGATATTACAACCAATGATGCCTTTTTACAGGCCTCCTTAGAGGCAAATGCTGAAGAAAAGCTAAAGGATATTGCATCTACTATTCAAGCCGAACAAAATAGAGTTATACGGGCAGATATGGGTAAACCTTTAATTGTTCAGGGAGTCGCAGGCAGTGGAAAAACAACCATAGCCCTCCATAGAATAGCCTACTTCATATATACCTATGAAAAAACCTTCCATCCAGAAAGCTTCATGATTATGGCACCAAATAAGCTGTTCATTAATTATATCTCTGAAGTTTTACCAGAGCTAGGGGTAGAAAAAGTTAAGCAGACAACCTTTATAGATTTTATGGTGGAGCTGCTGGGGAATAAATATAAAATGGTAAGCTCTGAAAACAAATTAATGGAATTTATACGTGCTGGCACCCATGAGGCATCTACTAAAGAACAAAATTTGGTGAAATGGGCTACAGCCTTTAAAGGTTCTATGGATTTTAAAGCTATTATTGATAACTATGTAAAGACTTTAGAATTAAATTTTACGCCTAAAGAAGATTTTATTATAGAGAATCTAGTAATTATGACTGCCGATAGCATTAATAGTATGTTTATAGAAGAGTTAGGATATTTACCTTTATATAAAAGAGTTAACGAAATAAAGAAAACACTTACCTATAAGTTTAAGCAAGTTAAAAAAGGTATTCTAGAAAATACTGAGGAAAGATTTGATAGGGAGCTTGAACGGCTGCGAAATACTGGGGAAGCAACAGAGGAAAGAAGGCTTAAAATTGTAGACTTAATTAATAAAAGGGATGATAAGCTAAAAGCATTAAAAAACCAAACTAAAACATTGGTGAAAAAATATATAGCTAAATTTCCAAAGGTAGATCTTTTTGACTATTATTCAGAGCTGATGAGTAATGGAGAGGTTCTTAATAAATATTCCAATGATCAATTGCCTCAAGTTGAAAGTGATTATCTATGTCAGAAAACTAAAGAGCTTTTATTGAGTAAAAAAGTAGAACTTGAAGATTATGCAGCGTTAGTGTATTTAAAGCATAAGATATTTGGTTTCGAGAAAAAAATTGATATTAATAGCATTGTTATTGATGAAGCTCAAGACTTTAGCGTATTTCAAATATATACCTTAAAGACAGTTCTAAACACAAATATGTTCACCCTACTGGGAGATATTTCTCAAGGAATACATTCATATAGGGGAATTCAAAATTGGGAGCAGTTATTGGAGCATGTATTCGATGCTAAAAGAAGCAACTACATGACACTGGTTCAGAGCTATCGTACAACCATTGAGGTTATGCAGCTGGCAAATGAAATTATTAGAAAACTAAACAACCCTCAAATAGTTTTAGCAAAGCCAGTAATACGGCATGGAGAAAAACCAGAGGCAAGAAGCTTTAAGGATGAAAATAGCCTATTAAATGAATTAGAGGAGAAGATTCTTTTTATTCAAAGAGAAAGCTTTAAATCTATTGCAGTTATATGTAAAACCAAGGAAGAATGTTTAAGGGTAAAGAAGCGTTTAGATGAAGGGAAAAAGATTAATGCTAAGCTTTTGGATGAAAAGGAAGAAATCTATGAGGCAGGAGTTGTCTTAGTACCATCTCATTTAGCAAAGGGCTTGGAATTTGATGTAGTTCTAATTACCAACTTAAAAGAACAGTATAGAGATAATGAACTGGACATTAAGCTATTATATGTTGCAATGACAAGAGCTCTCCACAGATTATATATCTATCATATAGAAAATAAAATGCCACTAATGGATAATATTGGTGAAGAGCTATTGAAAAAGTCAACAGACTTTCAAAAATTAAAAACCTCCTAAATAGGAGGTAATTTTTGTTTTGACTTCTTTGTAATGAATAGAGAAAACAGAATTAATAGTGTTGCCATTGTGATACCAATTAAGTCAATCCCTACATCTATTAAGCTGCTAACTCTGCCATCTGTAAATGATTGACGGAATTCGTCTAATGCAGCAATTGTAGTGGCTGTAAAAAATGAAATTAATACAGCGCTATAGGTTTTGTATGTGTACTGGTTAAGTAAAAAGAATAACACTATTGTTAAACTAAAAAAAACAAACACATGGGCGATTTTTCTTAATAAAAATTCAATGATTACAGGATTTGCTTGAGCATAGGCATAAAAATCATTGCTTACCGTCTGAATAGGAGTTAATTCATTCATATCGACAGGTAAACGCTGAGCAATAATTTCAGCTATACGAATAAAATATACATCAAATCTCATGACAATAGTATTTAGTTGTCTTAAAACCGGCAGCACCCTTAAACCTGGGATAGAGGAAAGATAAAATATCCCACCTATTGTTATTATTGCAATAATCCAAGCATTAATTTTTTTCATCAACTACCTGTCCTTCCCATTAATACCATTAGTATATTTAAAAATCAATTTCTACCCTTATTAATCGTCCTAGTATTTTAATACCCTTAACATCTATAATTATAGGTTTTTTATCACCAGTTCCTTCAATTAATTGAACCTTATTGCCATCTACCTTTTTTATCCTTCTCAAATATCTTTTATTATCATATTCTAGTAAATGAAAGCTACCATTCATAAATTCATGGTTTAAATAGATAAGGCATCTATCATTCCTTTTAATTCTATACTGACTAAGGCTGTCATCCGCCGCCTCTATATAAATTAGTTTATCTGGATTAAAACCCTCTACCTTCTTATCAATAACAGGAAAGGCTTTGTATCCCCTTATACTAACCATTTCGACATCATAGATGGGTATCTGCTTAATGATGTTGGATAATGCCTCGCCCCATTGTGCAAAAGGCTCTATATCATTTCTTTTTATTGATCTGTCCGCCGTAGGCTTGGGAAGCTTTCTTTCAATTTTTTCTTCTCTTTTTTCATCTTCATTAGGTGCTAAAATCATAGCTTCTTCTAAATCTGTACCAAGCGCCTTAGAAATCTGAGCAAAAAGCTTCTCGTTAATTATTTTTCTTCCCCCCTCGATATCTATAATAAAGGATTCAGCTACACCACACTTTTTGCCTAGCTGCTTAGGGGTCATACCCTTCTTAATTCTCTCATCTTGAATTCTTTTTCCTACACGACTCATGCTTTCACCTCTTAAATAGTAATTTCCATAAATATATTTGAACATAGACCCTATAAAAAGTCAATGCAGACTGACGAAAAAAACGCATTTCTTACTGCTGTAAAAGACCTAGCAATTTTACGTATTTCTGTATACGCTACCTTCGCTAGGTCTTTTCATATTACTATTGTTGCATTATCTTGCCTTTACTTCTGTCCAAATTTTATCGTATTCCCGAAGGAAGTCCGAAAGATCCTTGAAAACCTCACAGTTAACCAAGTCCTCTAATTCTGGGTAAGCAGTTGGGTCATTAATTAAATCTTCATCTAGTAAATTACGGGCTTCTATATGGGGGGTCGAATACCCAATATAGTCAGCATTCTTAAAGGCAATGTCAGTTCTACTCATAAAATTAATAAATAGCTCTGCATTTTCTTTGTTTTTACTAGTCTTTGGAATGACCATTGCGTCAAACCATAAGTTACTACCTTCCTTTGGTATTGCATACTCAAGATCAGGATTCTCCCAGTTCATATATACAGCGTCTCCAGACCAAACTACAGCTAAGGCTGCTTCACCTGCAATCATTTTGTCCTTTACTTCATCACCTACGTATGCAAGCACCAAGGGTTTTTGTTCAATTAATGCATCCTTGGCTGCTTCCAGCTCATCAACATTTTTAGTATTAAGAGAGTAACCTAATTTCTTTAAAGTAATACCAATGGAATCCCTCTGACTATCCAACATTAATATCTGCTTTGCATATTTTTCATTCCACAGAATATCCCAGCTATCTACAGTATCATCTACCATTGTTGTGTTATATATAATTCCAACGGTTCCCCACATATATGGAACAGAATACCCATTGGTAGGATCATAGCTGAAATTTTTAAATTCGTCACCTATATATTTGTAATTAGGGATGTTATTATAATTTATTTCATACAATAGATCTTCACTAATCATTCTTTCAATCATATAATCTGATGGGAAGGCAACATCATAATCGCTACCGCCAGCCTTTATTTTTATATACATATCCTCATTAGTAGCAAAGGTGTCATATATAATTCTAATACCATATTCCTCTTCAAAATCTTTAAAAATTGATTCATCAATATAGTCTCCCCAGTTATATACCTTTAGTGTAGGTTTGCTTTGGCCACATCCTGTCATTATAAAAATTACTGTAGAAATAAGCACCATAGCAACCACAGCTTTGATAATCTTTTTCATCTTTAAATCACTCCTTTATTATATTGGTTTTAGACATTCTTTTATTCACTATTATTAATAGCAACAATACAGTAACAAACATTATGGTGGAAAGGGCGTTAATTTTAGGGTTAATGCCCCTCCTTGCCATTGAATAGATAGTTATCGACAGGTTAGATACGCCTGATCCAGTAGTAAAGAAGCTTATTACAAAGTCATCTAGAGATAGGGTGAAGGCAAGCAAAAAACCTGTGATTATACCTGGCATTATTTCAGGTATAATTACTTTTCTTAAGGCATAGCTTGGGCTTGCTCCTAAATCTAAAGCAGCTTCATAGATATGCTTATTTAACTGCTTTAACTTTGGTAAAACCGATATAATTACATATGGTATGTTAAAGGTTATATGAGCCAACAATAATGTTAAAAACCCTAATCTAATTTTTAAGAAAATAAATAACAGCATTAAAGAAATTCCTGTAACAATATCCGGATTCAACACTGGTAAATAGGTTAAATTCATTACCATTGATCTTTTAAATTGCTTCATATTATGTATTCCTATGGCAGCAGCAGTACCAATGGCAGTTGCAATAGTTGAAGAGAGAATGGCAATAACTATTGTATTGTATAATGCAGACATAATTTGTCTATCCTGAAATAATTCAATGTACCACTTTAGGGTAAAGCCATCCCAACTCCCTCGGGATTTTGACTCATTAAAGGAAAATACGATTAATACCATAATAGGGGCATATAGAAAGAAAAAAATTATAAAGGCATATAGTTTTTTCAAATAACTCATCACCACAACCCAGCCCCCTCGTTCTCTTTTTCATATTTTGACATGAATCCCATACTAATGAGTATTAATATAATCATAACAATGGAAATTGCTGAGCCAAAGTTCCAATCACCAACAAATAAAAATTGCTGCTCTATTAAATTACCTATTAGAGTAAATTGACCTCCTCCTAAAAGTCTTGAAATTACAAAGGTTGTAACTGCAGGCATAAATACCATAGTAATTCCAGAAATAACCCCAGGTATGCTTAAGGGAAATATAACCTTACGTAATACAGTATATGAATCAGCTCCCAAGTCTTCGGCAGCCTCCAATAGGCTTTTATCAATTTTGATTAAAACAGAGTAAATGGGCAAAACCATAAAGGGTAAAAAATTATATACCATACCAAGAATTACTGCCTCCTCGGTATATAACAGATTAATGGGTGGGATTCTTAATAAGCTCAGAAATGAATTTATTATTCCTCCTCTTTCCAATAGTGTCATCCATGCATAGGTTCTTAGAAGAAAGTTCATCCACATAGGAATAACAAACAATAACACAAGGGTGTTCTTCATTTTTAAATCTTTATTGGCCAGTATCATTGCCATTGGATATCCTAATATAAGACATATTACTGTACTAATAAAAGCCAGACGGATTGAACGCCAAAGCACTAGTAAATAAATAGGTTCAAAAAACCGCTGAAAATTTTCTAATGAAAGCTTAAATCCTTCATCAGTTCTAATTGTAATTCCGAAAAATAATATCAATAATATAGGAAAAACAATAAAAATAGTCATCCAAATTATATATGGTGATGAAATACGACCTTCCTTCATCTATCTATCACCTTCCTCATAATATGGATATCATTTGGCTGAATGATAATTCCTACCTTTGTGCCAACAGCCTCCATTAAAGTACTATGAATCATCCACTTTATATCATTGCAGGATACCATCATTTCATAATGAACTCCCTTAAATATAACGGAAACAACTTTACCCTTCAGCATACCGTCATCTTCTTTTACCAGCTTAATATCCTCTGGTCGAACAACAACATCAACCTCTTGATTATCAGAAAAGCCTTTATCAACACAATCAAATTCCTTACCTGCAAAATGAACAAGATAGTCTTTTATCATAATGCCTGAAACTATGTTGCTTTCACCAATGAAATCTGCAACAAAGGAGTTTTTAGGTTCATTATAAATGTCAACCGGACTTCCAATTTGTTGAATGGTGCCATTACTCATGACAACAACAGTATCAGACATAGTTAAAGCCTCTTCCTGATCATGAGTTACATATATAAAGGTAATTCCTAATTTCTGTTGAATGTTCTTTAACTCAATTTGCATTTCTTTCCTAAGCTTTAAATCTAACGCACCCAATGGTTCATCCAATAGAAGAACCTCAGGTTCGTTAACAAGTGCCCTTGCAATAGCTATTCGTTGTTGCTGGCCACCACTCAAAGAGTGAATTGATCTTTTTTCAAAACCAGGCAGATTAACCAATGATAAAATATCCCTTACCTTGCTTTGAATAATTTCCTTATCAATTTTTTTAATATTTAATCCAAATGCTATGTTTTCAGCCACACTCAAGTGAGGAAACAGAGCATATTTTTGAAAAACAGTGTTAACCTTTCTTTTAAAGGGAGGAATGCTAGTAATGTCTTTTCCCTCAAAGAAAACTTCACCAGAAGAAGGGGGTTCAAAGCCACCAATAATTCTTAAGGTAGTTGTTTTGCCACAACCACTGGGGCCTAAGAGGGTTAAAAATTCATTTCTTCTAACATATAGATTAATATTTTTCAGTGCTTCACTTCCATCATAGCTCTTTGATATATTCATTAATTCGATAATTGGCTTTGACATCATTAATCCCCCTTTAAATGCAATTATAGTTAGATATAATTGGTATTAATAGTAAACTTTTTGTTTCGTTATATTAAACTTTATAAACAATATTAGAATGCCATATCTATGCAATAAAGTCAATAATTACAGGAAAATTTCATTTGAGTTTTAAAAAAAATTTAAATCTACTAAAGGTGTAAGACATCAAACCTTCTGATTATCTGACGGGGTTGTAATTATTTATAATAAATCAGATGTTATAAAAGTGATATAAAAATATGGAAAAATGTTATAATGAGATTATAGTATAAAGTTAAATTTATTAATCAATAAAATCATTAAGGAGGTTATATTGATGACAGGTATAAAACAATTTGTAAGCTCACTTTCTATTGAAAAGTTAAATCTATCAATTAGTATCATATTTATTGTTAATCTGATTATAGGGTCTGTTTTACTATGGGTAGCTTTCTTCATATTGTGGGAAATTTTGTTGATAAGGCTCTTTATTAAACAGAGAAATGAGAAAAAGTACTGGTTTTCATATACATTTTTAGCTGGCTTTATTGGAGTGTTGTGCTTAAACACTTGGTTTTTGATAAAGCTTATTAATATATAACACATTAATAGGCTATGTTGAATGAGTATTTTATTGAATAAAATGTACTTGAAGGATGAGTTTTATGAAGAAGATTTTAACAATATTATTATTTGATAGAGATCCTGATACCGTAGATTATATTAAAGCTGCTAAAGAAAACAAAGACGTTTTCTTCTCCTAGTAAAAATGAAATAGAAGTAAATAGAGCTTTTGCAATTTCAGCTAATCTTTCTAGAGAAGGTTTACTTCGATTATTCTCAATATCACTCAAAAAAAGATACAGATATGTTTAAAAAAAAATAAAAATTATCTATAGAGATGCATTTAGCTGTCCAATGGAAAGATATAGGTTATAGAATAACACTGCATGCATTACGCGATGTTGTGATATAAATGAATACATCACTCATAGAGATCGTAGCAATATCAACTAATCTTTGGCTATGTTAATGTAAGGTAAAGAAAACAGATGAAGAGATTGTGGATGTTGAAAAGGCTAATGAATGATGGAGTTACATGAATATAGATGTGAAAATTTTTATAAATACATGTTCGACAAAATCCTCTAAATTTCAACAAAGGGTTTTGTTTTTTTTTGCAGAATTCAAATTTAAAATCAATTAAAAGAAAGGAGGTTATGGAAAATGATTGAACATATAAAAAATATTGGCGCTTATGTTTTAGAAAAGCATCCCAATGAAAGTGTTATCAATGGTATGGTAAATACAATAGAATCAAAGGACATGAAATACATACTGTTGATTAATGTGCTAGAAAGAGAAATTAAATACACTACCAAAGACTTCGAAAAAGATGTTGTTTATGATGCACTTTTCTATCAGTCTGGCAGAGGAGCTGAAGGGGGAGGTGTTAGATTAGACTTTTATGTAGACATAAGTCAAGAAAAAATAGAAGAGAGATTTAAAAAAGGACGAGATAAATTAAAGAAAGCCTGTGAGTTTTGTGAAATTGGTAATCGCTATGAAGAGATAAAAGAACAGGTAGAAGCATATCTACAGGAGAAGGATAAGAATACTTTTGCTGTTATACAAGTGAATGGAAAGATGCCTAGAGAACTATTTGAGGATAAATTCATTAAAAAAATGTATAGTATGGTTTATAAAAGTTTACCAGGAAAACATATTTGCCATTTATGTGGAGAAGTAGGACAAGGATACAATACCACAACCTATAAATTTTATACCAATGATAAAGGTATCTATAACAACGTAGAACATAAGGAAAAGAGCGGTATTATCATAGGAGAAGGCTGCTTAAATGATATCATTATCGGAAAGAAGTATCTTGAAGAAAATCTAAGCACCTACTGGAGTTCGGTTGGAGAAAAGGTAATGTTTTTACCTCATCATTATGATGAAGAAATTGCTAATTCATATGAAAAATCCTACATAAAAGAGAGAAACGGAGAAGAGCAAAGAATTACAACGATTCGTTTGAATGAAGAGGAGTTAGTGGAAGAAGTAGGGAAAACAAAGGCGGTAACGGATATGATTTTTTATGAAGATGATTCAAAATTCTTTTATATAAATCATGTTCTCCAGAGTGTTTTACCCTCAAGATTTAGTTATATAGGGAGCTTATTTAATAAATATCAGATAAAGCTCAATACCATCTTAATGTATAGTACAGCAGTTAAGATATCATCGGAAAATATTGAGACTACAAAAAAAGAAAAAATGAGAATGATAGAATCCATTTTTACAGGAAGAAAAATAGATAGAAACCTATTCTTCAAAAGAGTAACAGATGTGTATAAACATTATTACCTAAAGGAAGAACACAAAAAATATGCTTGCATGAGAAGCATAAATAGAGCCTACAATTTTTTATGGGCTTGTAACTGTTTAGAGAAGGGATGGGATGTAATGGCGGATTATAAAGATTATATAGAGCTTTTTGAAAAAAATAAAGAATATTTTGACACAAATGAAAAAATGGCATGGTTTATACTGGGAAAAGCCTATAGTACCATGGTTTATTTAATGAAGAACAACAGAAATAAAACAGATGAAAATACCAACGAAAATGAAAGAACTTCGTTAGAAAAGAACTTTTTCTTTTCTAGGAAATTTGATTACAAGGATTTTGTTTACTTTTCAAATATACTAACAGATAAGGCAATTAAATATAATGTAGATAAAAGTTACTTTAAAAAAATGATATGTGAAGCAAAAGAATATATGGCAAAAAAAGAAAACAAGTTATCCTTTGATGAATCAAAATATCTATTTTTCTGGGGAGCAGATTCCTATTTTAAAATAGAAAAAGAGGAAAAACAAGAAAGTGAGGAGGAGTAAACATGGCAAATACAAGGGAGTTTGTATTATATTCAGACGCTACTATGTCAAACGCCAATGGAGATATGATTAATGATAATCGTCCTAGACAGGATGAAAGAACTGGAAAATTGGAAATGTCTGATGTAAGGATTAAGAGATATGTAAGAGATGAAATGGTAAATAGGGACATGAAGGTATTTGTAAAACCGACAAAAAATGAAAAAAATAATTTTATTGACTGCAAAGGGGTAGCAGAGAAAGTACGAAAAGAAGAAGATGTAAAAGAAGACGAACTTGAAGCTAAATTAAAAGAAGCATATAAGGATGTAAAATTATTTGGTGCAGTTGTAACGAAACCTAAATTCAACATTACCGGACCGTTACAAGTAATGTGGAGTAGGAGTTTACATGAAGCAGATGTAAAATTTGCACAGGGAACTTCTGTTTTTACATCGGCAAAAGAGGCAAAGCAGGGGACAATATGGTCTAAATATTTCACACCCTATGCATTATTCAAAACCTACATGGTATACAACGATATGGTAGCAAAAAAACAAGATATTGAGGTCAAAGAAGAAGACCTAGAAGAATTCAAGGAACTATTATTGACTGGCATCAAAAACTATAGAAGTACTTCTAAAAATCAGATGCCTAGACTTTTGGTAGAAGTTATTTATAACAAAAACTATATCGATGGAGAACTAGATTACATCAAAGTAAATCAGAAGGTATCAGACCTAGAACTTAGAAGCATTGAGGAATTTGTATTTGATTTAGCTCCTCTAGGAAAATACTATGAATCTAAGAAGGACAAGATTGTAGCGGTCAATATTTATAAACATGAGAAAGTGGCATTGATTAATGCGCAAGAAGTCTTTAACCAATTTGATATATAGAGGTGGTGAGATGCAAACTTTAGTATTCACAGCAAAAGGGGCATATGCACGTTTCCGTTGTCCTCATACAACAACATCTGCTCTAACCTTTTTATCAATCCATCCTATTGCAGTAAAAGGATTGATAGGGGCGGTTTTAGGTGTAGCGTATGATGAGATGTACGAACATACCAAGAATATGAAAATAGGAATACAGGTGCTGAACCCTGTTTACAAAGATACCCAGTCCTTTAATTTAATTGCACAAACCAATAATAATAAAGCTGCTAATTTTCAATCTAGGGTACAGTTTTTACGAGATGTAAAGTATAGAATATTTGTATCGGATGAAGAGGAAAAACTACAAAGATTAATGGATGCGTTACAATCTCATGAATATGTGTTCACTCCTTATTTAGGATGTAGTGAGCATATAGCAAAGCTTGAGTATGAAGATATGCTTTTTGGCAATGTCTACAGTGGACAATCAGTTGATACCTTAGTACCAAAAGAATATACAGTACTTGACATAAAAGAAGACTTAGCTATTTATATAGATAGAATTCCTATAAAAAATGCTAAAGATAGGGAGTACCTAGCATACAGCAAAATAGTTTTTGGTGTAGACATACCGTTACAGACAAAAGATTGTGAAATCTATCGGGTAGGTGAGAGGAATGTCTTTTTCTTTTAAACTAAAGTCCCATGTGAAAGAAGGAGAATCTTTTAAAGATGGTCAGCTTTTAGTTGACCATCTCAAAGGGGTTCGAGATATAGCCATAGAGACCAGTAGGATGCATGGAATAACTGGAGAAATTGAAGATGTTATTAACATGATCTGTTTGTGCCATGACTTTGGAAAAGCTAGTGAGTATTTTCAAAGATATTTAAAGGATGAATATGATGGAAACCTAAAAAATCATGGTGAAATATCTGCTTATTTTGCCTACTATATGCTACCAGAACCTTGGAAAATCATAGGATTTATGGCAGTGAAAAGGCATCATGGTGACTTAGATCCTGATAGGATTTTCTTTGATTATAATATAGACCTACTACTGAAAATTGCCACTAGCATAGAGAAAAACAAGATAGAATTAAATGAAATTTATCAGCAGGATATTTCAGAGTTTTTTACAATAATAAAAGATGAAATATTCCTAAAAAATCCTTGGAAAAGCTTCAAAAAAAAGATGAAGTCCTTTACCATAGAAGATTTTACATGGATGCAGTATCTATGGTCCCTATTATTGACAGGAGATAAAACTCAACTAATTCGAGGTAAAGCCTATCAAAATAGCACAAATGTATATGAGGGCTATGTAGATAAATACAAAGAAAAAGTTAAACATGCCTTAAGAGAAAAATTTCCTAAAATAGAAAATACGGAGCTGTTTCATATTAGAAACCAAATTTATCAAGAAGTAGTAGAAGGCATAAAAGAAGTGGATCTACAAAAAGATCATTTGTTTTCCATCAATGTACCCACTGGAACAGGAAAAACATTAAGTGTTTATGGGGCAGCGTTTCAGTTGTTAGAAAGAATTTATCATGAAAGTGATAAAAAAATTAGACCTACCGTCATTTACACCATTCCCTTTACCAGTGTTATTGATCAAAATTATCAGGTGCTAGAAGATATATTTGATAGCAATGGTTTAAAAGGATTTGAAAGCTTTATACTAAAACATCACTCTATGACAGAGTTGAACTATACGGACTATAATGAAAAAATGGACGAAGCCACAGAATACAAAAACTATGACGCACGCTTTTGTGTAGAAAATTGGCAAAGTACTGTTGTTACAACTACCTTTGTTCAATTGTTTAATACGATCTTTCAATCAGGTAAAAATGCAGTAATAAACAGGTTTCATAAACTAGCAGGCTCTATTATTATATTAGACGAGGTACAAGCGATACCACCAAAATATTATGATATTATTGAACAAATCTTTGAAGTGTTATGTAACAAGTTTAACTGTTATGTCATTACAGTAACAGCTACAAAGCCATTATTTCTTGAAGGAGTAGAGCTTGTTAAGAGTAATGTAAAAATATTTAGCACACTAGATCGGATACAGATAGAAAACCATACAGCCAGCCCCATCTATCTAGATGAGTTTTCACAAATCATCATAGAGGATATACAGGAGAAACAAGATAAAAGCTTTTTAATTGTACTGAACACAGTAAAATCTTCCTTAAAAATTTTGGATGATTTGAGGGATTCGGAAGCTATAAGAAGCATCAATAGAAAAATACTTTATTTGTCTACAGAAATACATCCTCAAAGAAGATTAGAAATTATTCAGCAAATAAAAGAAGATAAAGATAATAAGTATGTGCTTGTATCTACTCAGTTGATTGAGGCGGGGGTAGATGTAGATTTTGATATAGTATATAGAGATTTTTCCACAATAGATTCGATTAATCAAACGGCTGGAAGAGCAAATAGAAATGCTATTAGTGGAAAAGGGACTGTAAAAATTTATTCTTTAATAAATGAAAACCATTCTGATAAAAAGTTTGCAAGATATATTTACTCGGAAACTTTACTAGATGCAACAGAAGAGATTATAAAAGACAAATCTATTATTCTAGAAAAAGATATTTATGAAATTAACAAAGCCTATTTTAAAGCTGTTAAAGAAAGGAAAAGCAAGGACCCTTCAAAGGACCTTGAAGAAGCTATAGCAGCCTTTAACTTTGGAAAGATTAGAGAACTATTTAAACTTATTGAAGAAAATTATCAGAAAGAAGATGTCATTATAAACTACAATGAAGAGACACAAAAATGTTTAGATATCATTGAAGAAGGAAATGGCGAATATCAAGAAGTTCTTAATGCGTGGAGGGTTTTAAATAAGTATAAAGTAAGTGTTAACAAAGAAGATATGGATAATATAAATACCCTTACTATAAAAGGTATGCATGTGCTTGACAAGCAGTATTATGATAAAGATAAAGGCATTATCAGGACAAGTACAGCAGTATTTTAGGAGATGAAGAGATGGAGATTGAATACACACTTGTAAAATTTGAAGATTTAGATTTAAAAACAAGAGAGGCAACAAAGATAAGGGGATACTTTGCAAATAAGCATTGTGAAAGTGAGATACTACATAATCATAAGGGAGCACAGTTAATTTATGAATATCCAAAAGTACAATACAAAATCATTAACACAACCCCCATGATATGTGGAATAGAAGAAGGAGCTAAATTGGTTGCAGACATTGGATTAAATACAGATGAAATGATTCTAGATGGAAAGTCTTTTGATACCTTTCAAAAAGAAATAATTAAAGAAAAAAAAGCTTTTAGATTAACAAATCATTATTTACAGTATAAATTTATTACACCATGGATTGCACTAAATCAGAAGAATAACAAAATTTTTAATGAGGCTAATGATATGGAAAAGGAAGAAATACTAAAAAAAATCATAGTAGGGAATATTTTATCTATGGCAAAAGGATTAAAGTATACTGTGGATAAACAAATTCACATATGGATAGATTTAAAGGAATGTGCGGCAAATTTCAAAAACATCAAGATGCGGGGATTTAAAGGGAATTTCAAAGTCAATTTTATGATACCTGATTATCTAGGTTTAGGAAAATCTGTTTCGCGAGGTTTTGGAACAATCAAAAGGAGTGGATAAAAATGAAGCTTGTTATAAACTCCCCAGGAGTGTATCTCTGTAAACGTGGAGACTGTTTTCAGCTTCAAAAAGACGATTTAAAACAGGAATACTCTGCTAAAAAAGTTGAGCAAATTCTTATCACAACTCGCGCTGCTTTATCGACAGATGCTATTGAGCTGGCAATAGAAAACAATATTGATATTATTTTTTTGAAAAGCACTGGACAACCCTTGGGAAGGGTATGGCACTCAAAGTTAGGAAGTATTAGCACTATTAGAAGAAAACAGTTATTCTTGCAAGAACATCCTTTTGGTCTGATGCTAGTTAAGGAATGGATAGTACAAAAACTGGAAAATCAAATTGAGCATCTTAATAAATTAGCGATAAATCGAAGGGATAATCGTAGAGAAACAATCAAAGAAGGAATAGAGAAGATTAAAGTACAGATTAATAACATTAAAGGATTAAAAGCTAAAGAGACTGTTGATGAGGTAAGGGATAGTCTACAGGGATATGAAGGATCATCTGGTCGAGTTTATTTTGAGATATTAAGCCAATTGATCCCAGAAAAATATAAATTCAATGGTAGAAGTCGTAACCCAGCTAGAGATGAATTTAACTGTCTTCTAAATTATGGTTACGGAATACTTTACTCAAATGTAGAAAAAGCCTGTATATTAGCAGGATTAGATCCTTATATCGGCATTATGCATACAGACAACTATAATAAAAAGGCACTGGTATTTGATCTCGTAGAGATGTATCGTGGATATATTGATGAAATTGTATTCAAACTATTTACTACGAAAAAAATAAAGAAGGATATTTTTGATGAAGTAGGCGAAGGTGGTTACTATTTAAACCAAGAAGGAAAGAAACTACTAATCACCGAATACAATAAGGAAATGGAGAGAAAAATTCGTTACAAAGGGAGAAACATCGAATTGCAAAATATTGTCCAATATGATTGCCATAGCATTGCAAATCAAATTCTAAAGGAGGACTTATGATGTTGATTTGGGTAATCTATGACATTAGTAGTAATAAAATTAGAAATCATGTTGTAAAACAATGTAAAAATATTGGCTTATATAGGGTGCAAAAAAGTGTTTTCTTAGGAGATATAGAGGAAAATGATTTAGATGAATTGAAACTAAAAATAGAGGACATGGTGAATTTAGATAAGGATTCAGTGTATATTTTTCCAATGAGCAAAGCAGAACTGAAAAAAGCTGGTTTAATAGGACAAGCTTTTGATAAGGAGCTGGTAACAGATGAAATCATCTCTAAATTCTTTTAATGAACATCAATATTATATTACACCTTCAGAAATAATTGAATTTCTATATTGTAAGCGATTTATTTATTTTATGAAATGTTTGGGTATTCAACAGTATGAGGAAAAAAGATACAAAGTCCAAAAAGGAAGGAACATTCATGAAAAAAGAGAAAAAGAGAATAGAGATTATTTAAGAAAACGGTTAAATGTTATTGATAAGGATATAGATGTGTCTTTAGTATCAAATAAATATAAGATAAGAGGAAAAGTAGATGAAGTGCTAACACTAGTCGATGGAACAATGGCACCTTTAGATTATAAATTTGCTGTATATGATGATATTATTTATTCTACCTATTATACACAAATTGTTATGTATGGATTGATGATAGAAGAGGTATATGATAAATTAGTGAGTAAGGGATATGTTGTCTATTGTAGGGATGGATATACTGTAAAAGAAGTGGATATTACTGATAATGAAAAGGAAAATATGAAAAAAACTATTAGTGATTATACAAAAGTTATAGAAGGATATTTTCCAAAAGCAACAAGATATAAAGCTAGATGTATTGATTGTTGCTATAAAAATATTTGCATTAAATAAAAAAATGGCATATTATTTAGTTAAATACAGAGGTGTAGAGTGGTGTTTATGGTGCAAAAAAGCTACAAAAGTTACTACATAAACAGTAAAACCAGCAAAAAAAGGTATCAGCAAAAAACATGTAAAATCAACCTATT
>NZ_FMUS01000016.1:0-45293 GCF_900101495.1 Alkaliphilus peptidifermentans DSM 18978 | reverse complement strand
ATCATCTTCTAAAATTTTATTAGAAGATCCAGTAAAATAAGGATTGAAACACAAAATCACCTACCCATCCTCATGGTGTAAAGGTCATTTCATTAGATGATCTAACTTTAATTTAGGCAGACAAATACCATTTGTCGAAAAATAAGATAATTTGACAAATGATTTACAAAGGTGCTATAAATGCCTTAGCGAATTTAAATATTAGGATGGATGGTACATAAAAATATTGGTGGAGGATAAAAATGATTCTTACTATTATGTGGTTTGGATTTTAGTCAATGGTAGGATTTGCAGCAGCATCGGATGCTTTAAGACGAGGAAAATCCAGTTTTCTTGTATTTCTTTTGATAACATTAAGTGGTCCAGTAGGTTTAATAAATAGGATTCTATTTCGACCAGAAACTTTAGAGAAAACTGGTTGGGATTAGATGTTTTTGGCAAGAAATCACCAAAGCTGCTAATATAAAGGAATTGAAAAGGCATATAGCGGAAATGGAATTGGCAATGTAATTCAATCCTATGCTGAGCTGGAAGGCACTTGGTGGTCAGAGGCTATATAGATTGTGGTATCAGATCAATAAATCGTGAAAAATCATAAACACCTCATTTCGGCGTATTCAAAGGGAGATAGATATTTCATACCGAAGGGGATAAAGCATTCTAGCAAAATTCATTACAGCTAAGGAGGAAATATGGATTATATTCAATATATTTTGAGGGTAATAATGGTTATAGTAATGGTTATTGCTGTTACAAAAATCTATATGATAATAGCAGCTTATATTGGCGGAAAGTTGGGAATTGGAAAATTCTTTATATTCTTATGGGAAAGAATGAGGAGATAACAACACAAATAATATTGATAAACATATTCATAAATTATAATGGAGGAGTTAATTATTACCTAACGTTAAATTATAGGATGCAATAGCTAAAATGGAGGTGAAAATCTTGAGTAGCTACTATATAAAAAAACACTTTAAAACATCGGAAGACTATCCGAGGGAAGAAGGCATTCATTTTAGTGAAAGAGCCTTTTCCAGAGCAGAAAAACTAGCAAAAAGCCATGGGTTTTTGCTATATGAGGCAGGAGAAAGTGATACAAAAGGATTAAAGGGTGCTAAGGCCATCTATGGTTATGGAAAACCGGTGGGAGAACCATATTTAGTTTCAGAGCCTAGAAAAGCAAATGGAAAACTCTATCCTTATGCAGTTGAAGTAATAGTGGAGTTTGAATTGCCCAACCGTTTCCATGGAGTGGATTTAGAAGTACTTCGAGAGAAGTACGGGATAGAAATGAGGCCAGTGTTGGGTGGATTAATTGAAATACCAAAGGAAGTATTTGAAGAAATTAAACAACTTTTAAAACAGGACAAGCTTAACTTTATTTAGTACCTTTATCTTATTTCATAATAATCAGGTTAAGTGTGAAACAAAGGAGGAGTATTCCCTTTTAACCTGATTAGGAGTATGCTTATGGTAGACATAGAATCAAACTTAATATATTGAGGGGGCGAATGTTATTTTCTTTTTATTTTTTAACGAAATGTATACCAATCCCTTTGTAGAAAAAGCCTTTTATCTGGTATGTGGAGATAAACTGATCTCTGATGGGTATTGTGATATGAATCTTTATATATCAAGTAAAATCAGTAAAGATTATATGCTGCAAATGTTAAAAAATATCAATTCTCCATTTATAGAGCTGTATAGAAATAAATATCCCCAAAAAAAGAATGTATCTGAGAGTTTAAATATTTTTTTAAAGTCAGAAGCAATGCAGACCTACGGTAAATCTGATGATATGAAGCTAATAGAAGGACAAGCCTTAATCTATTGGATATATAAGTCTCTCAACAATGCAGAAGCTCGTATAGAAGCTACTAAGGAATTGATGCAGCTGTTGATTGAGAAATATCAACTGAATGATGAGATAAGATTTTCTAAAGGTATTGCTTACTTAAATTCACAAGTGGAACTAAACTTTATATCCTCCATTGAGAAATTTTTTCAATGTATTGAAGAAATGGCATCCTTAGGGAAAAAAATATTTTACCGGGGGCATTCTGAAGCAAACTATGTATTAGTTCCATCCCTGATGCGTAAAAAAAGCTGGCTTTTTAACGAACGAAAAATGTATAATGAGCTGCTTATCAACTCTCCAAGTAATTTCCAAAATATGAAGTCCCATCTGGAATATCTTGTGGAAATGCAGCATTATGGATTGCCAACAAGACTACTGGATATTACAACCAATCCCTTGGTGGCATTATATTTTGCCTGCTGTAATCATTTTGATTCATATGGCGAAATTGTTGTTTTTTCTGTTGGCGACTGGGCAATAAAATATCCCCAAAGTGATACCGTATCGATATTGGCAAGTCTACCTATGTTTGAATATGAAAAACAACAGGAGATGTATAAATATGCTGTTGATGAAGGCTTGACACAGGAAGAGTTTAATATAAAAATAGAACGTTTATTGCACGAGGTTAAAACTGAAAAACCAGCATTTAAGGATCAAGTAATAAAAGAGGATCTATTGCATAGTCGAATTGTGTTGCCAATCAAAAACAATAATAGGATACTGAAACAAGACGGAGCCTTTATATTATGTGGACTGTCCAATAATAATAGGCATCTAGATGTTAATGAATTACGTTACAAAGAACCTAATGGTAAGCGACAAATTTTTATTGTAGAGAATAAACAAAGGCTTCTTAATGTATTAAATGCTTTTTCGATTAATAAAGCAACTCTTTTTCCTGAAATTGATGATGTGGCTGATTATATTAAAAGCAAATATTGATTATTTTAAGTATTATATCTGGTCATTTCATTGATATTTATTATAATTAATTATATATGACATATGTTATTTAATCCCTATTCATACAGTCCAATTTGACGTAATGTTTTAAAAGTATACTTATATTCCGTAAACCGCTTACTAATAGGCGGTTTTAATTATTGTCCTTGAGTTCCATTGTAAGCTTTGGTATTCTTGAGATAGTTATACCTTAATAAATATGCAAGTTAATAACCCCATTTTAAATTTAAAAAATAAGCAAAACCTGATGAAGGGAAGTGTTTAGTCAAAGAAAAATAGAAAAGGCTTTCTTGCTAATGGGAAGTGGAGGGAAGTAAATGTATAGAGTATTGATTGTTGATGATGAACCGATACATGTAAGAGGCTTGACAAATATGATCAGAAGCCTTAGACCAGATTATTACATTTCTGATGCATCTAATGGTGAAGAAGCATTTGAACATATTAAATGCAACCATGTGGATATACTGTTTACCGATGTTAAAATGCCAATCATTGATGGACTTCAGTTGATTGAAAGTACTAAGGCATATAATAAAGAAATTAAAATAGTTATATTGAGTGCCTATGGGTATTTTGAATATGCCCAGAAGGCTATTAGGTGCGGTGCTTTTGATTATATTCTAAAACCCGTAAATGGAGAGAAAGTGGATGAGATTTTAAAGAAAGTAGATGGAAAAATTAAAGAAGAACATAAAGGCAGAAATGAGAGTACAAAATTAAGGATACAATTGAACAATGCCCTGCCCGAGTATTATGAGCATAATCTAAACAAGCTTATATTTGGGGTTATAAGTATCCATGAATTTGAAGAAATGTGTAAACAGTTTCCCTTAAGTGATAGGGGAGTAGTAATTGTCCTTCAGTTTAATAGCCATAATGAGTTTAATGAAGACCCAGGTAATATAGAGGTGAAGGGAAAAATTAAAAAAATGATTGGTGAGTCACTTAATTCTCTCGGGAAAACGATTGTTTTTTTTCTGCAGGATGAGACCTATAGGGTGGTATCAATCTTGGAAATAAACGACAAAATCGATTACTTAAAGAAAGAATGCACAGAAATTTTTAATGATCTATTAAGATCAATTAGGGAAAATTTCCAGATGGATGTGACAATTGGAGTTGGTACTGTTTACAAAAATCCATTTAATGAAGCTAAAGTCTCCTTCAAGCATGGAAAAACAGCCTTGGAGTATGGATTTTATATAGGATATGATAAAGCCATATATTATGATGAGCTTAATATTATTAGACATGAACAATTGATTCCAGATAATGAGACAGATTTAACCAATAGTGTTCTAAATATGGACAAGGCTTTAGCTATAGATATAATGGAGGATATTTTTGATATCCTCTTAAAGGACGGTTATCCAAAGCCCCAACAACTAATTAATGGTATTGCAGGACTTTTAAAGAATCAAATAAAAACAATAATGATACGATTTAAAAGTCATATATCTAAAAAGCTGGAAGCTGATATAAATATCAACCTCTTCCAATGTAATAGTCTGAAAGAATTAAAAGGCCTCACATATAGAATAATAGAGGATTTAATTGATGAACTTGCCGAAACCAAAAGCTGTAAAAACCCAATAATTATCGAAGAAATCAAAAAATACATTCACCAGCATTATATGGAGGACCTTTCCCTTGACTCAGTGGCCAAACTGTTCTATTTTAATCCCGCCTATTTAAGTAATTTGTTTAAAACCAGTACTCAAGTAAATTTCAGTCAGTATGTCAATGAAATAAGAATATGCAAAGCCAGGGAAATGTTGAAGGATGCCAATAATAAGGTATATGAAATTTCTCGAATGGTAGGTTATCGTGATGCCAAGTATTTCATTAAAATATTCAAGAAGGAGTGTGGCATGACACCAAATGAATACAGATATTTTTCAAAAAGAGAATAACCATCCAGTATTAAAAAAATTATCATCAATAAATAATTACCTGCCGAATTTAAGGTTTAGAACAAAGCTTCTTGTATCCTATATAATTATAATTGCTATACCCTTAGGTATTATGTGGTATAAAAATTATAGTATAAGTATGGAAGTCTCTACTAATCTCGCAAGGCAGAATATTTATGAAATAGTGAAACAAAGCAATGAAATAATAGATGCTCAATTATCTAAAATTGAAGAGAATAGCCTGATGATGATTTCTGAAGAAGCTATTTTCAACATTTTTAATGAGATAGATCCAAGAGATAGATACAATCTAATAGAATCCGATAAGAAAATCATTACTTATATAAACAAATACTTGCTTGAAGGAAAGAATAATTATTCCACAAGTGTTGTTACAAGCTTTTACTTATTTGGGAATAACACAATACATATACCATATGAAAAATTTTTAGATACTGAGATCTATGAAAGGGCTGTCCAGTCAAACGGTGCACTTCGATGGATTCCTACCTATGATTATGTGAAAATGTACGATTTAAATTACTATAGCCAGGTAAAGCTTGACTACAAATATCTTTTTTCAGCTGTAAGACTCCTTAATTTCTCGCATCTGAAAGGTGGACAAATGAAAAGTCTCGATAAATCTGTTGAACGGCCTGTACTTATTGTTAATTTTAAAGAAGATATTTTTAGGGAGGTTTTTGAAAACAGCTTAACTATAAATGGATCATATTACTTTATTATGGATCAGGATGGCAATATCATTTCCCATAGTGATGAAAAGTTGGTGGGTGAAAAAGAAAAGCCCATATGGATGGAGGAATTGCTTGTCAAGGGAAGTGGCTCTGATTTTGTAAATATTAATGATAAAAGAATGATTGTATGCTATGATACATCAAAAGTAACCAATTGGATAGCAGCAGTAGTTATATCTCCCGAAGCACTAATGACCTATTACGTGCCGGCAATGAAATCATATACAATTAATTTGGCCATGATGCTTTTAATAGCTTCAGTCCTATTCGCATATTTAATATCTTGGTCAATAACAAAGCCTCTGAATAAACTGTTTGAAGCTATTAAGAAGACAGGAGAAGGGGACTTCGATACAAAAATTCAGATAAAAAGCGGCAGAGAATTTGGAGCGTTAATAAGCCGGTTTAACAATATGAATGATAAGATTAAGCTTTTGATAGAAGAAAACTATAAAGCAAAAATAAGGCAAAAAGAGACTGAAATAATGGCATTAAATATACAAATGAATCCGCATTTTTTATATAACACACTAAATATTATAAACTGGAGAGCTATAGAAAATAAGCAGAGTGAAATAAGCAATATGATTATAAGCCTATCATCAATGCTCCAGTATACTTCACAGAACCAAAGCGAAATGGAGAAGTTTATTGACGATTTTCAATGGTTAAAAAATTACCTGTTTATTATGAATTATAGGTTTGAAGGTAAATTTATTGTTGATTACAATATGGAGCCTGAGATTTTTAAATATAATGTGCCAAAGCTATTTCTTCAACCCTTTGTAGAAAATGCCATTATACATGGATTCCAAAATATTAAAAGTGGCGGTATTATTAAGATTTCCGGATGGATATCTGATGATAAAAGATATTTTGTTGTTGAAGATAACGGTATTGGAATGAGCATAGAGGAAATTAATACTGCTGTAAGAAGAGATACCAATAAAATTGGAATAAACAACACAAATAGACGTATCAAATTAATTTATGGTGATCTATATGGTATTGAAATAGAGTCACAACCCCTTAAGGGAACAAAAATTAAAGTTGTTCTGCCAAAATAAGACTGATAATTCTAAATATATAAAAAATATACACCAAAACAAAAATAGTCGAATTTACCGTAAAAGTCTTATCACTTATACTTTAACTAAGCAGCTTAAAATATTTGAAATGGGGGGAACAAAACATGAAAAAGTCACAAAAATTACTGACTCTGTGTTTAATGTTGGCAATTATTTTTAGTGGTTTATTTGTAGGATGTACTGATAAGAGTACTTCGGATTCTTCAATTGATGGTAAGGAAATAGTAAATTTAAAGTTTTCATTTTGGGGAAGTCCCTTTGAGAAGCAAGCCATGGAAAAAGCACTTAAGGATTTTGAGGCTGAGTATGACTGGATTAAAGTTGAGCCGCTATACATTCCATCGGATTATACTGCAAAATTAACAGCCATGATAGCTGGAAATACTGCTCCGGATGCTGGTTATATTTCTGACTCAGTCATCCTAAGATGGGCAGAGGATGATTTGTTTTTGAATATCTTTGACTTTCTAGAAAATGATTCGGTATTAAGGAAAGAGGATATTCTTGATACTGCATTTTATAATTGGGCTCCTGATAAATGTGCAGGGCTGGCCACTGCCCAGGAGGGCTTTGCTCTTATGTACAACGTAGAGATGTTCCAGAAGGCAGGTCTTCCACCAGCACCGACAACGGTTGAAGATGCCTGGAGCTGGGATGAATTTGTGGAGGTATGTAAAAAGCTAACTATCGATGAAAATGGTAAAAATGCAACAGAGGTAGGCTTTGATCACAGGAAAATAAAGCAGTATGGGCTTCAATTTGATAATTATGCTGGTGTTTATTTGACAGTTGTGGCTTCAAATAATGGAGGCTGGCTTACAGAGGATGGTAAAGACTTTGGTCTTAACAAACCAGAAGCATTAGAAGCCCTACAGAAGCTGGCGGATTTAATCAATGTCCATCATGTTTCACCATCGCCAGTTCAGATGAAGAGTCTTCCAGATACCTCAATAGCCCTTCAAACAAATAAAATAGCCATGACTATTGGTGGAAACTGGTCGCTGTTGGATTTTGCACAACAGGACTTCCAGCTTGGTATAGGTATTATGCCTAAGCTTGATTCCTGCAAAACAATGGTTTTAAGTGGAGGTACAGCCATATTTAAAACAACAAAGCATCCTGAAGAAGCTTGGCTTCTCTATAGATATCTTGCAAATCCGGAGGTGTCCCTGGACCTGCATGCAGGTGGATTATGGATGCCTATACTAAGAGACTGGTATACAGATCCCCAGTTAATAGGCAAGTGGGCCACAGGCAATGACGCACATCCAGAGGGATATACAGATGCAATGATGAATCAGGTACTTAATAATGGAGTAGCTATGCCAGCATTTAATGTAAGGAATTATGGACAAATGCGTGCTATAGTAGACCCCGCACTTGATTTGGTATGGTTAGGTGAAGAAACAGCAGAAGAGGCAATGAAAAGGATAGAGCCTCAAATTATACCATTAATAGAGGGATATTACACAAACTAAAGCTGTATAAGCAGTCAATGCCTTAGAATTTAAAACTTGAATCTATAGGATATTGACTGCTTATCTTCTAAATTATCTATGGGGGATACTTATATGATACTTAAACACACAAAAAAAGGGGCTACTGTTGAAAAGCTTAAACATAAAATAAAGACAGGGTCTTCTATTCATAAAAGAGAAACATATTTTGGGGTACTCTTTGCATTACCAGTAATATTAGGTCTGATCATCTTTACAATAGGACCAATGATAGCAAGTCTAGTATTAAGCTTTACAAATTATAGGGGTACCAATGCTATTGAATTTATTGGATTTCATAATTACATAAGACTTTTTAACGGAGAAGATGTATTTTTCTATAAATCACTTAAGGTTACTTTTTACTATGTTATATTAAGTGTACCTTTGTCATTGCTTTCTGCCTTCTTGGTTGCATTACTCCTTAATCAAGATGTAATAAAGGGGAAGGCGTTGTTCAGAACAATCTACTATCTTCCAAGTATAATCCCAGCAGTTGCCACTTCAATGATTTGGATGTGGCTTTTTAACCCAGATCTGGGGTTAATAAATGCAGCTCTTAGTTTTCTGCGGCTGCCAACCAGTAATTGGATATATGCAGAGAAAACCGTCATTCCATCATTGGTAATAATGAGCTTATGGTCAGTAGGCAGTACAATGGTTATTTTTTTGGCAGGATTACAGTCGGTACCAAGGTCGCTATATGAGGCTGTTGTAGTAGATGGAGGAAATGTGCTTCACAAGTTCTGGTATGTTACAGTTCCAATGATGACTCCTATAATATTCTTTAATTTAATAATGGGTTGTATTGGTGCCTTTCAAGCCTTTACTGCAGCCTTTATAATAACAGAGGGAGGGCCCAATAATGCTAGTCTTTTCTACAATTATTATCTTTATAGAGAAGCCTTTCAATTTGGTCAGATGGGGCATGCCTCTGCAATAGCGTGGATTTTATTCGTTATTCTTGTTTCAATCACAGCAGTCTTTTTCAAATGGCAAAAATCATGGGTATATTACGAAAGCGGGGGACAATAGAATGAAAAGACGCATACTTATAAAAAAAATAATCCTATATACCATATTAATAATTGGTGCAGGATTTTGTCTAATGCCACTGGTTTGGTTAGTTAGGAGCTCATTCATGACAACCGGACAGATTTTTGTTACACCACCTGTCTGGATACCGAAGCCCTTCAAGCCAGAAAATTATAAATTAGCCATGACAGCCTTACCCTTCGGCAGGTATTTCTTAAATACCATAATTATAACAGCGGGTAACTTAGCCGGAGTTCTTATAAGCAGTTCAATCTGTGCCTATAGCTTTGCCAGGCTAAGATGGAGGGGAAGGAATATCGTTTTTGCAGTTTTGATGGCAAGTATGATGCTTCCAAGCGCTGTTACATTAATTCCAACCTTTATTGGTTGGAGAATGTTAGGCTTAATTGACACCTTCTTTCCTCTTATATTGCCGGCATGGTTTGGAGGAGGTGCATTCAACATATTTTTACTTCGTCAATTTTATATGGGAATACCAAAAGAGTTAGACGAAGCAGCACTGATGGATGGAGCAACTCATTTTCAAATATTCACCAGAATAATACTGCCATTATCAAAGCCTGCATTAATTGTAGTGGGGCTGTTTACATTCCTAAATACCTGGAACGATTTTTTTAACCCATTAATCTATTTGAATTCAAATAAGAACTTTACAGTAGCATTGGGGTTACAATCCTTCCAATCGATGTATGGCACCCAGTGGAATTTATTAATGGCTGCATCCACTGTCGTTGTAATACCAGTTATTATAGTATTTTTAATAGGTCAAAAATACTTCATTGAGGGTATTACTCTAACAGGAATAAAAGGTTGATAAATTTTAAAATAGTTAGGAGGATTCCCAATATGGGCGAGGTAAAGAAAATAAAGGATATATCCTTAAGGGATATTGAGATTAAGGATGGATTCTGGACAAATTATATAAACCTGGTTAAAAATGTAGTTATACCCTATCAATGGCAAGCCTTAAATGATGAAATAGAGGGGGCAGAACCCAGCCATTGTATTAAAAACTTTAAAATTGCAGCAGGAGAAGAAAAAGGAGAGTTCAATGGTCATTCCTTTCAAGACACAGATTTGTACAAGTGGATTGAAGCTGCTTCTTACATTTTGGCTGCTTATCCTGACCCAGAGTTGGAAAAAACTATTGATGAAGCAATTGATTTAATAGGGAAAGCCCAGCAGCCTGACGGTTATTTAGATACATATTATATAATTATGGAGCCTGAGAATCGTTGGACTAACGAACTGGCCAAACACGAGCTTTACTGCGCAGGACACATGATTGAAGCCGCTGTAGCCTATTATGAAGCAACTGGTAAAGAAAAACTGCTGAATATAGCCTGTCGGTTTGCTGATCATATAGATGAAGTATTTGGGAAGGAAGAAAATAAATTACCTGGATACTCAGGACATCAGGAAATAGAGCTTGCACTAATGAGACTATATAGAGCAAAGGGAAATGAGAAATATTTAAACCTCAGTAAGTACTTCATTGATGAACGTGGTCAAGAACCTAATTATTTTAACCTTGAGGCGGAAAAGAGAGCAGAAAGGATAGGAAAGGAGGCTGTTTTAAAGGAGCATTATTATATGCTGGTGCAGGATGGATACAAATATATGCAGGCCCATGTGCCTGTGCGACAGCAGAATAAGGCAGTGGGACATGCAGTAAGGGCTATGTACATGTATACTGCCATGGCTGATTTAGCAGGAGAAATAAAGGATGAGGCTCTCTTTAATGCATGTAAGATATTATGGGAAAATGTAACTGAAAGTCAATTGTATATAACAGGTGGGATTGGCTCATCCGATTATGGAGAGAAATTCACCTTTGATTATGACCTGCCTAACGACACCGCATATGCTGAAACCTGCGCATCTGTAGGATTGGTGTTTTGGAGTCAGAAAATGTTTGGAATAGATCAGGACAGTAAATACGCTGATATAATGGAAAAAGCATTATACAACGGTACCATAAGCGGAATGTCACTTGATGGTAAGAGCTTTTTCTATGTGAATCCTCTGGAGGTATGGCCAGAGGCATGTGAAAATCGACAGGATTTAATGCATGTAGAGCCTGTACGGCAGAAGTGGTTTGGCTGTGCCTGCTGCCCTCCAAACATTGCACGACTTATTGCATCAATAGGGAAATATATTTACTCACAGCAGGAGGATAAGATATATGTTCATCATTATATAGGAAGTGACGCTAAATTCAATGTTGGTAATGCAAACATTAAACTTACACAGGAATCCAACTATCCTTGGCAGGGAAATATTAAATTTCTTGTAACTGTTGAAAACCCAGTTAAGTTTACCATGGCATTAAGAATTCCTGAATGGTGCTCCAATGCAGCAGTTAAGGTAAATGGTAATATTTTGACTATGGATATTATTACAAAAAAGGGCTACGCTGAGGTAGAAGCTATATGGTGTAATGGAGACGTAATTGAGATAACCCTGCCTATGACAGTTGAAAAGCTTCAAGCCAACCCCAACCTTCGTAAAAACACAGGTAAAGTTGCCCTTCAAAGGGGTCCTATTGTATACTGCCTTGAAGAGGTGGATAATGGTGCTGATTTAGCTGATATTTCACTGCCAAGAGATTGTAGCCTACAGGCGGAATACGATAGCAATCTTTTAGATGGTGTAACTATGATTACGGGAGAGGCACTAAGAAGCCATATGTCCGATTGGAAAGGGAAATTATATAAAAGAGCAGAATACAATACAGTACCAATTAAAATAAAGGCAATTCCATATTACGCCTGGGCCAATAGAACCCCAGGAGAAATGATTGTTTGGATACGCGAATGTTAATATAAATAAAAATAACCCACTAAAAGACTCAAAATGAGTCTTTTGTGGGTTATTTTTATTTATAGTTTTATGGATTTACAGTTGTAGGGCTTTACCTAAACCTGTTACTAATTGAGTTAACATTGTCCAGGTTTGACAATCTACACCTCTGAATCTTCTTAAATTGAGGAAAGGACTAACAAACTGTTGAAAATTTTAGAAGTAGATTCTATAAGAATATGATCAACGAAGAAATAATAAATTGACAGAACAATGTTCTGTGTGCTATATTAAATGTGACAGAACGATGTTCTGTATAGAAAGGGGAGAGCATTATGGTACGTGTTAGTAAAGATCCAGCAATTCGTAAACAAGAGCTAATTGATATAGCACAAAAGCTGTTTATTGCAAAAGGTTATGAAGCAACATCTGTAAGAGAAATTTTAAATGAGGTTGGTGGTGCACCTGGTATGTTCTATCATCATTTCTCATCTAAAGAGGAAATATATAAAATAGCAATCTCCCAATATATTGATAAATACGTAAGTAGAATCAATGTTACCCTTAGGGATAAATCTATATCAATCTCATTACGAGTAAGTAAGCTTTTTGCATTAATCACTGAGACATTTGGTGAGTATCTGGTTGCATCAAAGGGATATAAAGCTTCAGAAAGTCAGTTTTCAGATGTCATGGTGTCTATGAAGGTATTGAGTTTAATAGCGAATTCAGTAGAGGAGTTATTAATAGAAGCTAGAGAAAAAGGCTTGGTAAATAATTTATTATTAAAACAAAATGAAAGACAGCTTGCTCTGTTTCTGTTATACGGAATCTATGGTGTACTGCATGATGGAAGTGAATCGGGGCTTAGTATTGAATTAATTGAGAAAAATATTACAAAAGCTATTCCCCTAATTTCAAATATAACTGGAATTTCTCTTGAAATATTGACGAATGGAGTGGATAAGTAAATGGCATATAGATTGATAAACAAGATTCCACAATTTAATTTCCAAATAAACAGAGTATTAACCTATGGTGAAATTGGGTGCAATGAAGATGAAGTAATTGAAGCAACCTCAAAAATAGAAAGCTTACAGGAATGGTATGAAGCATGGACATTCATTGCCGAAAGAGCAGAGAAGGAAAATCGATTTTTTCATGCCGCATATTATTACCGTATGGCAGAATTTTTTCTGAAAAAAACTGATCTAAAGAAACTTGATATATATAATCTGTGCATTAAGAATTATTACAAGGCCTTTGATGCATACAGGTTACAATATGAAAGATATGATGTACCATATGGTGACGGGTCTTTGAATTGTTTAAGGATTACTGCAAGTGAAGAAAAAGCAATTGTTCTTGTTTGTGGCGGCTATGATTCATTTATAGAAGAATTCGTAATAAATGTAAACAAATTAACGCAATTTGGGTATACTGTCATTTTATTTGAGGGACCAGGGCAGGGTAGATCCTTAGAACAGAAGCTTCATTTTATACATAATTGGGAGGTGCCGACAAGGGCAGTTTTAGATTATTTTAATATTAATAATTGTGCTATGATCGGAATTTCGTGGGGTGGTTATTTAGCACTTAGAAGTGCAGCCTTTGAAAAGAGAATTAGTGCAACTATTGCATATAATATAATGTATGATGGTTACGATGTTATGACCAATATTTTTCCACCACTCATTAAAAAAATAATTAATTTGCTATATAGGTTTAATCAGAAAAATGCACTGAATATGTTTACTGACAAAATTAGAAGAAAAAGTATTATTGCAGATTGGGCTTTATCACAGGGAATGTATATTACAGGGACAAACAATACCTTTGAATTTTATAAAGAAATCTCAAAACATACCCTTAAAAATATTTGTAATAAAATAGATCAAAAGGTTTTACTAACAGCTGGTGAAAAAGACCATTATATTCCTCTTACACATTTTGAGCAACTTAAGAACCAGTTGTTTAACGCTAAATTATTGACCTGTAGATTGTTTACTGAATCAGAAGGTGGAGAGCAGCATTGTCAAGTTGGAAATCATTTGCTTGCTGTTGATACAATCATAAATTGGCTAGATAATTATTTTGACCAAAATCAATCTGACAAAAATCTATGAAGTAAATAAGCAATACACTCATATATCATGCTAATCTTCTTGAATATGCAAATGATCATTTCCCCATTGCTTTATTAGACAAGTTCAGTAATTTTCCATACTTTTAACCTCGAGCTGCTATTTGGTTATTACGGTACAAACTGGGACGAGGGGATAGGCAGCTACATTCAAGTACACTGTTCCAATAGTATGGTTTCTCTAATTAACATACAATATATTGAAGCAATATTAAGATGACCCGATGAATAATTACATCGGGTTGCTTCAAGTGGATGTTTGGATACGCGAATGCTAGTATAAATAAAAATAACCCACTAAAAGACTCAGAAATGAGTCTTTTAGTGGGTTATTTTTATTTATAGTTTTATGGATTAACAGTTGTAGGGGTTTTACCCATTCCTCTTACCAATTGAGTTAACATTGTCCAGGTTTGACAACCCACTATTCCATCAACAGTTAGATTATAAGCTCTTTGGAAATTCCTAACGGCTGTTTCGGTTCCATTGCCAAATGCACCATCTAATCCACCACCAGTATACCCTAACGTATTTAATGCATCCTGCAGAACAAATACACAAGTATTTTTACTTCCATTTCTAACAAGTATATAACCTGCACTACAAGCAGATGGTCTTAATCTCTTATCAATATGCACCCATGTTGGAGCGGTGCTGGCAGGCTCTACATACTCAAATACCCCTAAAGAGCTGGCTAAGCTTCGCAGCTGTTCTCTTTCTGTATTTGAAAGGTTTTGTCCACAGTCTATGGCTACACCAGCGTAATGCTGATCTTGATAACCATGTCCCCCC
Source organism: Alkaliphilus peptidifermentans DSM 18978 (assembly GCF_900101495.1). Taxonomy (GTDB): domain Bacteria; phylum Bacillota; class Clostridia; order Peptostreptococcales; family Natronincolaceae; genus Alkaliphilus_C; species Alkaliphilus_C peptidifermentans. The sequence goes on along the minus strand of NZ_FMUS01000016.1, from coordinate 30,415 downwards.
TCCCATATTCGATTAAAAGCAATGGGAACATGAATGCCTCTACCCCAACCGCTTCTCAGTGTGTTCCACGCCTGTATAAATCTTTTGTGGGTCCAAATAACCGATGAGTTTGAATTACCCTTAAATTCTCTAACCGTTAGGGTACTATTTAAAACATAGGGCATAGGGCTGTTTAAGGCTAAATTACTTACTTCGAAATTACCGGTATCATCGTTGAAAACATGTACTGAAATTGACTGAGGACTAAGCTTTTGAAGAACTTTACTCCTGATTGAGCTAAGCTTAGAGTAGATACCAGCGCCAGGACAAGCAGTCGATGAAACATCCCTATGTCCCAAAATATTTGCTGTAGAAATGTTGTAGGTATAGCATAACCAGGCTAATAAATCCACTAAGGAATTCTCTTGTGCCAGTGTGAAGCTTCTAATATCATAGTTTCCATGAACACATATCCCAATAGCATTTGAGTTGTATCCAACGGCATGGGCACCTAAAACATTAAGATTTCTACCTTCTAAAATACTTCCAACTACTCCTATACCAAAATTATAGCCAATATCACACCAGCGATTGCTGTTCATGTGTATTTCTTGTATTCTTTTCATAAATCCTTTTTCATTTGTACCAAAATGGATTGCTAATGCATCATTTTGATCGCCCGAGTGGTGGACTATAATATACTGTTTAGAGTTTGATCCACTACATCCAGAAGGTGAAGCTGCATTCCACCCACTCCTAGAAATCATTGCTGGCTTTGGTTGCCAAGAATAACTCATATTGTACTCCTCATTATATATATTTTTTAGTTAAAATGCAAATTGGCCAACTCTTACACCTTATATTTAATAAAATAGCTGCTGCTATGGAAATGTAAACCAATAAATCAAGGAAGAACCCAAGGGGCATAGTAATTGACACTTGGCAGCAAGTGTATAGACCCTCCAAAAGCACATTAATATAGGTAAATTCTAGTATAGGTTGTAAATAGTATAATATTGCAACATTATACTTGAAAGGAATTGACATTTTGTTTTGTGGAGCTAGGTTATATAATAAAGTCAGTAGAGAGAGTCTTTAAAATAATATGATGCTTATTAAATTCTACAGTTAGGATGATAATAATGATTCAACTTACAAAGCGTCAAAAAAGTTTAATTCTAGATTTAATGAAAGAGCCTAATTCAGTATCTGCGAAAGTATTGGCTGGTAGGTTTAATGTAAGTGCTAGAACCATAAGATATGATCTGGATAATATTAGCTACTGGTTGAAGCAAAGAGGAATTATATTAGAAAAGAAGCAAAAGATGGGAATACAAATCACCTTAGATGATGAAGATATGAAAAAAATAAGTAAGGATATCCAGGAGACACAGCCCTATACCAGTGTCTTAACTCAACAGGATCGAAAGCACTTCATATTATTAGAATTGTTGAAGTCAGATGGTATTTCCACTTCTGAAGGGCTAAGTGAGAAACTGGGAGTAAGCAGGGCAACTACTATTAAAGACTTAAAGGAAGTAAAAAAAGAATTGAGTAAATACGGATTAATTTTAAACAGTAAGCAGGGATCAGGCTATAAAGTAGTAGGCAATGAAAATAATGTTAGACAGATTATCGGAAACATTCTATTAACATCAATGGATACTCAAAAGGTTTTGCATATGCTTAGCAGCTTTGAGAAGGAATCCATATTCTCTACTGATTATATCAATGAAGTTTCAAATACCATCAGCATTCATGATATTAAAAAAGCCATCAAAAGCAGTAAAAAAACCTACAACTTTTGGATACCGGATTATTCTTACGTCTCTCTGATTATCCACATTGCCATTGCATTGGATAGATTACTAAAAGGCTTGAATATAGACCTGCCAGTTGAAAAGATAAATATGATAAAAAAGCATAAGGAATATGTGATAGCTATGGAGATAGGAAGAGCCTTAACAGAAGCCTATCATGTAGAAATTCCAGAAGCAGAGTTAGCAAATATAACAATTCATCTTTTATCAGCCGACTTAAAAATGGAATATGTTTTCAATGAGAATCTCATCCATGAAGATGAAAAAATAGAGAGTATTATTGAAGAAATGCTTAATAACATAAAAAAGGATATAGAGGCGACGGATGAAAGCATAAAGAAATTGAAAGCAGATTTAATATCTCATCTAAAGCTTACATTGAAGAAATCCAAACTAAATATCCATACAGAGAACCCCCTCATTGGGCAGATTAAAGCTAACTATAAAGAATTATATGATCTTGCAGAAAAAATGGCTAATATCTTCACACAGCGAACAGATGTAGAGTTATCTGACAATGAAGTAGGCTATGTTACTCTCCACTTAGCTGCCCATGCAGAGATGATTAAAGGCAAAGCTAAAAAAAAGGCACTAATAGTATGTACTACAGGGAAAGGAACTGCAAAGATACTGGCTATGCGAATTAAAAATAACATACCAGATTTAGAAATAAAAGAGGTTATTTCAATATTTGAGTTGGAGGACAATAGTCATTTAATAGAAGAAATAGATTTAATCATTAGTACTGTCGATGTGGATGTATCCAACAAGCCGGTTTTTAAAGTAAGCCCAATAATCACAAATATGGAGATGAATAAAATAAGAAATTCTCTTTATCAAGATACAAAGGATATTATGGGCATTAACAATAAGATTAGTTTATCAAACATTGATGCAGAATATATCAATGGTACAGCCCATGAAAAAAGTAATTTCTCCAAGCATCTGGCATCAAATAAAGAGACTTTACATGAAAATCAAAGTCAAGTTGCATACCAGATGGCTGAGGATACTGCAATTATTCTTACGGAAGTCGCAAGTATGATTAAAGAATTAAATTTGGATGATGAAATAGAAAATATTGGCTTAAACATTTGGGGGATAATCATTCATATTATTATGGCCATCCCTAGATGGAAATATGGGCAATACAATGTAGAAGTAGATATAGAAGCATATAAGGAAAACCATACAGAGGTTTATCATACTATTAGAAAATATTTAGATAAGATAGCAAAGGATTATAATCTAATAATACCAGATGGTGAGGTTATTGCTATAATGAGGTACTTAATTAAGATGTAAAGGTGGAGATTTTATGGGCAAACAGGTTATTTTGAAGGGGGGACAACTCCTTGATATATACAATAACTATAGGTTTCATAAAAAAGAAATATTAATAGAAAATGGACTTATAAGTGAAATAGCTGATGAAATAAAGAGTAGAAAGGATAGTGAAGTAGTTCATCTGGATAATCAGATTATAGCTCCCGGATTCATTGATATTCATACTCATGTATACGGTGACAGAACATCTTTAGGAGTAGAGGCAGATACAGTAGGAGTATATAGTGGTTGTACAACCATATTTGATGCTGGAAGTGCAGGAGCAAAAAATTTCAACGATTTTAAAGAGCAGGTTATTAAGAATAGCAGAACCAGAGTGATATCCTTGATAAATATTGCTTATACAGGACTTGAGGAAGAAAGATTTGAATTAGCCGATTTTAAAAACATTAATTTAGCAGCCCTTAGGGATATAGTCAAATCCAATAAAAATCATATAAAGGGAATTAAGGCCCGAGCCAGCGCCTCTACTGTTGGAAAGCTAGGAATAAGGCCTATAGAAATAGCGAAAGAAATTTCAAGTGAGCTGGGGTTACCACTTGTTGTACACATTGGCAACCTTCCTCCAGCAATTGAAGATGTTTTAAATCTATTAAATAAAGGGGATGTAATAACCCATTGCTTTCATGGAAAAGAAAATGGTTTACTGAATGATAATAGACATTTAAGAAGAGAAACAAGTAAGGCAATTGATAGAGGTGTTCTATTTGACATTGGCCATGGTACATCCAGCTTCAACTTTAACGTTGCTGCTGATGCAATAAAACAAAATTTTTATCCTGATATCATCAGTACTGATATATATAGACAAAACTATAAAGGACCAGTATACAGTTTAGCTTTGACAATCAATAAAATGATGGCATTGGGGTTAAACATTGAAGCTTGTATAAGTAAGGTTACCACCGTGCCTGCATTAAATTTTAAATTAGATAGAATAGGAATGATCAAAAGGGGATACATGGCAGATTTTACTGTATTTAACTTAATCGATAAAGCAGTGACTCTGGAAGATTCAGATGGTAATTTGCTAAATAATAATAAATATTTACAGGTAGCCTGCACTATTAAAGGCGGAGAACTAATAAATGTTGAGGATAACAAGTAAGGGGGCTTTTTACATGGAGGTTTTAGAAATACTTAAGAATAGATTAGAGATTGAGGCTGAAGAGCTGGAAGAAATTATATCTGAAATAACAAGGATAGAAAAAAACCTTGGACAGGAGAATATTTTACTTGATGAACAGGCAAAGGTAGGATTATACTCCCATATGATCAGCTTTATCAGGAGACTTAAAAACAATGAACAGGTGATGGGAATAGGTGAAGAGATAGCTTCGCAAATAGACAAAAAACCCATACGGCTGGCTGAGGAAATAGCCCATCCTTTATTTGAAAGATACAAGGTTTTGATAGATTTATCAGAGATTCTATTAATAGCGATACATATTCAAGCTGCAATATCAGATGATGAGGAGAACAATGCAGAATATCAAACCATGAAGGGAGGGATGTAGGTGGATAATATAGTTGTAGTAATAGGAGATCGCCTTGGTAAAGGACAGAAGGTTGCAAAGGGAGTAGAGAAAGCAGGTGGTAAGGCTATATTGATTCCAGGTATGGCGGCAGATATGAAGCTGGGTGATGTGATGCATGATGCAAAGGCAGATATTGGCATAAGCTTTTGCGGAAGTGGGGGTGCAGGTGCCCTTATGGCCGCCAATAAGTATGGATATAAGGTAAAGCATCATCTTAGATCTATAGATGCAGGAATAACAGCATTAAAAGAAGGGGCTCAAGTTTTAGGATTTGGATTTTTAGATAGTGAGGATTTAGGAAGAAGAATTGTGGAAGAATATAAGAAATTAAACCAGAAAGGATAGTCATAATGGAAAACAAACAGTTAATGAAGACTATTCATAAGGAATTTATATTTGAAGCCACTGGAAAGTCAAAGGAAGAATTTTTTGGTAATGTATTCTCTATGTTAAGAAAAAAAGTATATACAGATATCGAAGGTGTTATACTGCACATGGAGCCAGTTGAGGTATATGTATTAAATGAAAAAGAAGAAACGTATACAGAAAGGTTTCTATGGTTGTTTATGCCGAGAACAAAAGGAAAGTATACAGGAAAGGTAAGGTTAGTTGTTATTATTAAATATATTGAAATGTAAAGGGGGAAGCAAAATTGCTAGCAATAATAATTAAATCCATTATTATTGGTGTGTTAGGAGGAGCTGCTGTAGCAGCTGGAGCAGCTAGAATGTTCCATGCACCTAAGGTACAATCTATGGGAGCCTTTAGAACATTAGGAGAATTAAATGCCTGTAAGGGAGATCCAGTAACACATATTTCGTTTGGGTTAGGATTTCTATTCAACGCCGCAGCCTCTGTTGTTGCAGCAGGTGCATTAACTCAAGATGTTTTCCATAGGGTAATTCCAAACTGGGCTGCAGGAGCACTCCTGTTTAGAAACAAAAACGTAGAAGAAACCCTACATGATCCGGCAAAAATGATTTTTGCAGGTGCAATAGTAGGTGCAGTGGTAGTAACCTTTTTAAATACAGTTGCATCTGTTATTCCAGAATCCATGTCCTTTATTGCTCAACAAATACTAGGCCCTGCAGCAAATCTTATGATTAACCCTGTAATGCCTATTATCTTCTGGTTGGCAGCCTTAGATGCAGGAAAAACAACTGGTATATGGGGAACAATATTAGGTGGATTAGCCCATATGATTATGGGAAATGCCGTTCCAGGAATTGTATTAGGTATATTAATTGGACAGTCAATTGAAGAGTATGGATATACACGATCTACACAGGTTATGATTACAATTGTAACAATTCTATTTATAACTATAGCCTACTTCAGAGGATTCTTTGAAAAAGTTCTAGAGCTATTCTAAAGGAGGGAAAAAAGGTGGATACAGTTAAAGTACAAGGTAATAGCTGGGAGGATAAATTGAGATATATACTTTTGCAGGCCTACAGCTTTCCTATTTTAGTTGGATTGGCATGTGCTGCGATATTTGCAGGGACTCATATGTATGTAACCCATAATGTAGGGGCCTTCAACGAAATATTTGTGGTAAGAATGTTGGATGAAGGTTTAAGCGGAGGAGATTATGCCGCGGCGGCAGGGTTTGCAGCAGGCTTCTTGATAGCAAGGGTGCTGGAGGGGCCACTTGTGGGGGTTTTAGATATTGGTGGAGCCTTGATGACTGGTGTAGGAATAGGAATTCCTGCAATGATGTTGGCCTCTGGCATCACCTTACCTATAGATAATTTTATTGTTTCCTTAATCACAGGAGCAGGTATTGGGCTAATTATTGGAGCTGTAATAATTATCATAAGAAAATTTATGCCACAGGGAATGTCTTCAGCTGGAACTAATATTATGATGGGGGCTGGTAATGCTACTGGTCAATATCTTGGGCCATTGATTATAATTTCAGCCATCAGCTTTAGTATTCCAGCAGGTGTAGGTGCTTTTGTAGGAGCAGCAATTTTTTACAAGTTTGATAAACCCGTAGCTGGGGGAGCTATTCTTGGAGCAATGGTACTTGCCAGCTTCTTTGCGGTTTAAGCTTAACTTTAATATAGAAGAATAAGAAGAGTAAAAGTATCTTTTTATTCTTCTATTTAATTAGGGAGGAATCTATATGAATATATACGAAGAATTGGGGTTGAAAAAAGTCATTAATGGAAGCGGTAAAATGACAGCTTTGGGAGGCTCTACAGTGGACCCCAGGGTTGGTGATTGTATAAAAGAGGCAGCTATGAATTTTGTCGATATAGAAGCGCTAATTAACAGGGCTGGAGAGATTATAGCAAATTATACAGGGGGTGAGGATGCCTGTATAACCTCCAGTGCATCTGCTGGAATTGCCATATCTGTAGCAGCATGCATCGCAAGAGATAATCTTACTGCAATAGAAAGACTTCCAATCAGTGAAGGATTAACTAATCAGGTTATTATGCAAAAAGGTCATGCTATAAATTATGGTGCTTCCATTCAGCAAATGATTCGGTTGGGTGGGGGAATACCCCATGAAGTAGGGCAGGCAAACAAAGTTGAAATCAATCATATCAAAGAAGCAATTACTGAGAAAACAGCTGCTTTATTTTATGTGAAATCCCACCATACAGTGCAAAAAGGCATGGTATCTATTGAAGGCATGATTAAGATTGCTAAGGCCCACAATTTGCCATTAATCATAGATGGAGCTGCTGAAGAAGATCTGCAAAGGTATATTAAATTGGGAGCCGACTTAGTAATATACAGCGGTGCAAAGGCAATAGAAGGGCCCACATCTGGATTCATCACTGGAAGGAAGGATCTAATTAACTACTGTAAGCTTCAATATAAAGGAATAGGCAGGGCAATGAAGATTGGGAAAGAAAACATAATGGGTCTGTTAAAAGCCATTGATCTATACAGCAATAAAGACAATGAAGAAAAGGCAAAGGAACATAAGCAGAATATGGAATGGCTGGTGGGAGAAATAAATAAAATTAAAGAATTAAAAGCAACCCTAACTCAAGATGAAGCCGGGAGAGATATACATAGAACAGAAATTAGGGTTGACTCTGATACACTAGGGGTAAATGCTGATTACATCATTAGTAAATTGGAAAATGGAAATCCTGCCATTTATACGAGAAACCACTATGCTAATATTGGCATAATTAACATAGATCCCAGACCATTACAAGAGGGAGAAGAAAAGCTAATACTAAAAAAGCTAAAGGAAATTATTAATTCATTATAATGAGGAGGAAAAAGCATTGGAGTCATACAAAATAAATTTTTACAAGGATAAAATAAATATTAATCTTTTGGCAAAGGACTTACAGAATGCCAGGGAAGTGGTAGAGGCAATAGATGGCTATGCAACGGTGGGTATTATATCAAAGCAGTTTAAAAGTATTGATGAGGGTGTAGAGTATGTAAAGAAATTTCAAGAGTATATGCCAGCCCTATCAATAGGTCTTGGAGACGGAGACCCAAACCAATGGCAGATGGCAGCGGAAATAGCCTCATACACAGATCCTGGCCATGTAAATCAAGTCTTTACAGCCGCCGGCTATACATTAGGCCTTTTAAAAGCTAAGGGCTGTAGTAAAACAATTGTAAATGCTCTTATTAGTCCAACTGGACAATTGGGGAAAGTAAACATTTCCACTGGAGCAATAAGTAGTAAAGAAAAGGCCGCTATTGTGGATGTTGATACAGCAATTGCAATGCTAAAGGATGTAGGAGTAGAATCAGTAAAATACTATCACATGGAGGGCGATAAGAGGCTGGCTGAGTTAAAGGCAGTAGCAGAAGCCTGCGTTAAAGTTAATATACCCATGATTGAGCCTACTGGTGGGATAACAGTGGAAAATATTAAACCCATCATAGAGACTTGCTTAAATGCAGGCTGCAGTAAAATTATGCCCCATGTGTATAGCTCTATAATTGATAAAAGCTCAGGATTAACTAGTGTTAATCAAATAAAAAGGCTTTATGATGTAATGAAGGAAATAATTTAGTTAGGGTGGTTTTGTGGAAAACATTAAGCTGGTGGCAATTGATATGGATGGCACTCTGTTAAACGATAATCTCTATATTTCTAATGTAAATAAGCTAAAAATATATGAAGCTATAAGGAAAGGTGTCCAAATAGTACTGGCTACTGGAAGAACCTTTAAAGCAGCTCAGCATTATGCTAAAGAATTAAAGCTGGATATACCAATCATTACCTATAATGGTGCACTTATAAAAGATACTATTACAGAGGAAGTAGTAGTTGAATCAAAATTAGATTTAAATATTGTAAAAAAAATTATTGCTCTAGGAGAGGAGTATAATGTTTATACAAAGGTTTATGTAGATGATGTGCTTTTAGTAGAGGTGGATAATGAAGAAGCTAAAATGTTTTCCATTAATCATAGAATTAATTATAAAGCAGTGGGGAGGCTTAGTGAAAACATTATACAGTACCCCTATATGGTTGTGTTCAAGGATTCCATAGAAAAAATAGAAATAATAAGGAGTTATATTGATAAAGAAGTTAATGGAAGTATATCCCACACCTTTTCTACTCCCCATTCTCTAGAAATTATGAAGCTTGGAGTATCAAAGAAAAACTCATTGGAATTTCTTGCAGAAAGACTAGAAATTAAGTCGGAAGAGATACTGGCCATAGGAAATAGCTTAAATGATTATGATATGTTATGCTGGGCTGGAGTAGGGGTAGCAATGAAAAACTCTGATCAATCATTATTAAAAAAATGGAATAATATTTCAAACTTTGACAATAACCAAAATGGTGTAGGATATATATTAGAGAAATATTTAGGTCTTTAAGGAAAGCTGAATAAGCCTTAAAATTACTAATAAATAATATAGGAGGAAGTATCATGCTAGAAGGTGTAATTACAATAAAGACTAAATTAGGTATCCATGCAAGACCAGCCAGTGTCCTGGTAAAGGAAGCCGCCAAATTTAATTCTGATATCTTTATTATTAAAGATGGTAATAAATTCAATGCAAAGAGTATTATGAACCTTATAGGTATGGCAGCAAAGCATGGAGATGAAATAAGCATTAGAGTATCTGGCACTGACGAAGAAGCTGCCTTTGAGGCTATTACAGCAATAATTAAAGATGGATTAGGAGAATAAAGCTTAAGAGAAGCCAAGGGGACGTTTTGTTTGCCACCAAGTAGGTGGCAAACAAAACGCCCCCTTGGCTTGGCTTTATATAGGGTTGTAAATTGATACGTAAGGTTGTATGATGAATAGGAGAACAGGTGAATCTAATTGAAATTCAAGTAAATTAGAATTATTTTATTTATTAATTTACCAAAGAATAGGAGAACCCGTATGAAAAAGTTGCCAAATAACATGATGGATATTAAGATTGACAACATTAACACAGTTTTTGATCTTATTAGAAGTTATGATGAAATTGCCCGTGTAAAATTGGCAGAGTTGACAGGCCTTACCCGAATGAGTGTTACTAGAATCGTGGGATTGCTTATGGAGCATAATTTGGTTTATGAAAAGGGTGAGATTCTTAGCGGCAGGGGGCGTCCAGCAAAGAAATTATATGTAAACGCTGAGGCGATTTATTCTCTCACAGCGTATTTAGATGTTGACGACATGAGAATTGCCGTTGTTAATCTAAAAAATCAGTTTGTTTTCAAAACCACTGTAGAGGCTAAAAGCTTTACTGCAATGGAAGATTATGTTGATGCTGTTTATCGAGAAGTTTCTAAGCTGCCTTATGCTTTGATACAAAAAATAAATACGATTGCCTTTGTGTGTCCAGGAATTATTAACCCCAATAATGGCGAGGTTGTTGTGTCGTCACAGCTTAAGTGGCGCCATGCAAAACTTGGAGAGTATGCACACTTTAAGTTTGGTAAAAAAACTATCGTGAGAAATGATGTTAAGTCAGCTCTTATAGGTGAAATTGCTGAGATACGAGATAAAGAGAGTTTAAATTTGGCATATATGGACATTGGCTTTGGGGTTGGTGTGGGTGTAATCAGTGATGGAAAGCTTTTAATGGGGGCCAATAATAATGCTGGTGAAATTGGACACATTACCATTGATTATCATGGTAGAAAATGTGAGTGCGGTCGCATTGGCTGCTTGAATACTGTACTTAACATTCAATCGATTTTAGACAGTGCTTTTCATAGAGATCAAACTATTGCGTCAATTGGCGACATCGTTAATCAGTATAGAAATCAAACGCCTTGGGCTTTAGAACTTATAGGGGATGTATGTACTTATTTATCTATTGCGTTGAACAATATCATTTATGCTTATGACCCTTGCAAGATTGTATTAGGCGGAAAATTTTTTGATCAGTTTGAAGATCTGTTGGACATTATGCTTGCATCAGAACACTTTAAGATGCACAATCATTATTGGAGCAACGTTGAGATTGAACGTAGTAAAAAGGGAGATGATTCTTATTTAATTGGCGGTGCAATTGACTCGCAAAAATGGATTTTTAATCAGATGTTTACATCGTAGCAATAAAAAACTCTTTTACAAGGCATGTAATGGAGTTTTTTCATGTTAAAGGCATCACTAAATATTACATGTTTAATAATGTGAAAATTTAGAATAAATTTGACATGAGTTTTAAAGTGTGGTAATATTATTTTGAGCATTTAGTAACATGATGTTATTAAATCGAATTTCTTTTAAATTCTGCAGTTAAAAAAAGGAGAGAGATTGTAATGAGAAAATGGATAGCTTTAATTTTAGTAATGACGGTATTGGTTCTGACAGGGTGTTCAAATGAAGACCAAATTGCACTTGATCAGAGCAACGAACCAGTTGCTAATTCACAATCTAGTGAAGGAAATGACAAAAGTATGGTAATAGCAGTAAATGCAGAAATTATTTCACTTGATCCTCACAATATTTCAGATACACTGTCTCGTTCTGCAACAAATACAATGTATGAATCTTTGCTAGAGCATAACAATAGCATGGAATTAGAAGAGTGCTTGGCAGAACGTTATGAGATCTCAGAAGATGGATTAGAGTATACATTCTATATCCGTCAGGGGATTGAATTCCATGATGGCACTGCTTTAAATGCAGAAGCTGTAAAGTATAATTTTGACCGAGTTACAGATGAGGAAAAAAACTTAAGAAGAAGAAGAAACTTTTTACAAGTAGAATCCACTGAAGTAATTGATGAGTACGTACTTAAAATTTATTTAAAAGCTCCTTTTGCTCCAATGCTAGACCGAGTGGCGTCACTTTCTATCATTAGCCCAAAAGCGCTAGAAGAATATGGTGATCGAGGCATTATCACAAATCCAGTGGGAACTGGTCCTTACGTATATAAGGAGTGGGTAACAGGTGATCGATTGGTTGTTATAAAAAATCAGAATTATTGGAGAAGTGGTCCTCAAATTGAGACTTTGACAATAAAACCTATTTTAGAAAATGGTGCTAGAATTGCGATGCTTCAAACAGGAGAAGCTGATTTTATCTATCCAATGCCAACAGAACAAGTAAACATTGTCGCCAATGATGCAAATATTGAAGTGATTGAAGGTATGTCTACAATTGCAAGATTTACATTTATAAACACTTCTAAAGATTTTTATTCAGATGTACGAGTTCGTCAAGCTATGAATTATGCTATTGATAAAGAAGCCTATACAAATGTTGTAAGATCAGGCTATTCAACGCCTCTTTCATCACATGTACCAGCTTCAATTAAATACCACGTTCCTCAACCGCTATATGAGTACAACCTTGAAAAGGCAAAACAATTAATGGCAGAAGCTGGATATCCTGATGGTTTTAAAACTCATATCTGGGCACCTAATGACACAGAAAATATGAGGGGAATGGAGTTTGTCAGTCAACAGCTTGCCCAAATTGGCATTGAAGCAGAAGTCATTCCTATGGAAGAAGGGACTTTATCTAATTCAATTTATTCAGCACAAACTCCAGAAGAGTCAACAGTGCACATGTGGTATGTTAGCTGGTCAGCTTTTGATTTTGATGGAGCTACTAATAGTCTTTTCCACAGTAGAAACATTCCGCCGACTGCACCAAATGTTTCTTATTATAGAAATCCAGTAGCAGATGAGTTAATTGATCTAGGGTCAACAGAAGTAAATTCAATTAAAAGGGCAGGAATTTATTCAGAGCTTCAAGAGATTATTTGGGAAGATGCACCTTGGTTATTCTTAGGTTCAGATGTATTGCTTTCAGCAAAAAGAACGACAACTGAAGGTATTTCTGTTGGACCAGGTGGTGCAATCAACAGTCGAGAAGCTTCTACCAGTAAATAAAACTTTAGGGTAGTTAATCCGTTTGACTACCCTATTAATTTATATAAAGTAGGTGAATGCGTGAGAGGATATATTGTTAAAAGGCTACTGAATATGATTCCTATTATGTTTGTGGTATCTATTGTTATTTTTTTGTTTATACACATGATTCCTGGTGATCCCGCAAGGTTATTAGCAGGACACCAAGCTACTTTTGAAGAAGTTGAGCTATTAAAAGAACAGATGGGGTTGAATAATTCGTATATTGTTCAATACAAAGATTTTATGGTGGGAATGTTAACAGGAAATTGGGGAAATTCCCTTAAGACAGGGCTACCTGTTGGAGATATGGTTATTCCAAGAATGAAGCCGACACTAATTTTGGCAATTTTTACAATCGTTTGGTCTGTTATTTCAGGAATCGCAATTGGCATTATCTCAGCAATTAATCGTGGGAAATGGATTGATTATGTTGTGATGATAGGGGCATCATCGGGAATATCTTTGCCGCTTTTCTGGTTAGGTCTAATGCTGATGCAAATTTTTTCTGTTCAACTGGGGTGGTTTCCCACAACCGGCATAGATGGACTCAAGAGCTATGTGCTGCCATCTATTACACTTGGGGCAGGAATCACAGCAATGATTGCAAGATATACACGTTCATCGATGATTGAAATTTTAAAAGAAAATTATATTAGAACTTCTAGAGCTAAAGGATTAAGTGAATTTATCGTTGTCAACAGGCATGCTTTAAGAAATTCATTAATCGACGTAATTACAATTGTAGGTTTGCAGTTTGGATTTTTGCTGGCAGGGTCTGTATTGGTTGAAACGGTATTTGCCATCCCTGGATTAGGAAGACTACTTATTGACTCGATTTTATTTAGAGACTATACAGTTGTTCAAACGGTATTGCTTATTTTTACATTTCAATTTCTTATAATAAACCTCATTGTAGATGTTTTATATGGTGTTTTTAATCCCAAAATTAAGTATGAATAAGGGGCGGTTTCAATGAAAGTAAATACTGAAATTAAGAAAAAACAAGAAGATTATAAATTTGAAAGCCCAATGATAGAATTAAGTAGAAAATTTTTAAAGAAAAAAGTTGCAACAGTATCATTTTTTTTCATTCTATTTTTAATTATTTTAGCTATTTTTCAACCAACGCCTTATGATATCTCACAAACAGATTACAGCAATACTCTAAGTAAACCAAGTGCAGAGCATTGGTTTGGAACAGACGAATACGGTAGAGATATTTTTAGCAGAATTGTGTATGGAACCAAATTGTCTTTGACAGTTGCAATTGTAGGCGTTACGGTAGGTGCTGTCATAGGAAGTATTTTAGGACTTATTGCAGGTTATTATAGAGGGATACCTGAAATGATAATCATGCGAACCTGTGATGTATTGTTAGCATTTCCGGGGCTTTTATTGGCTATAGGTATTGTAGCAATTATTGGACCTGGCCTTATAAATGTCGTTATTGCTATTGCAATTTACGGTATACCCAATTTTACAAGAATCATTAGAAGTAGTACATTAGCCATTAAGGAATTACTATATGTTGAGGCAAGTCAATCTATTGGGGTAAGCGACTTAAGATTGCTCTTTAAACATATTTTTCCAGGTACTGTTCCTGCATTAATTGTTTCGTATACAATGCGCCTAGGAACCGCTATTATAACTGCTGCATCATTGAGCTTTTTAGGATTTGGAGCCAGTCCATCTAATCCTGACTGGGGGGCAATGTTATCTTCAGGTAGAAATTACATTGGTATTGCGCCACATATGTTATTCTATCCAGGTTTAGCCATATTTTTAACCGTTTTGGGATTTAATCTTCTTGGCGATGGATTAAGAGATACATTAGATCCGAAATTAGATTAAGGAGAGAATACCATGTCAATAAAACTATTGGAAGTTAAAAACTTAACGACAGAATTTAAAACCGATAAGAAAAGTCTAACTGCAGTAAAAAATGTATCTTTTTATGTAAATCAGGGTGAAGTGGTTGGACTGGTAGGCGAATCTGGCAGTGGCAAATCGGTGACATCTTTATCTGTATTGAGGTTATTACCAGAAAATGGGTATATTTCTGAAGGTGAAGTATTGTTGAGCCAAAATAATATTTTAAATCTTGATCAAAAATCCATTCGCAATATTCGTGGTAGCGAAATAGCAATGATTTTTCAAGATCCTATGTCGTCATTAAATCCTGTTATAAAAGTAGGTGAACAGTTAATGGAATGTACGATGCTTCACTTAAAGCACACCAAAAAGGAAGCAAAGGCACATGCCATCGAAATGATTAAGCAAGTAGGTATTTCTGCACCTGAAGACGTCTTTAATCGCTATCCACACCAATTATCAGGGGGCATGTCTCAACGTATTATGATTGCTATGGCACTTTCGTGCAATCCTAAAGTTCTTATTGCTGATGAGCCAACAACAGCTTTAGATGTGACCATTCAAGCGCAGGTTTTGGATTTGATTACTGAAATGAAAGAGCAGAGCAACATTGGGGTTTTACTCATTACTCATGATCTAGGCGTAGTGGCGGAAATGTGCGACCGTGTAATTGTGATGTACTGTGGTAGAATTGTTGAATCTGCAGAAGTTTCTTGCTTGTTTGAAAATCCACTTCATCCTTATACACAAGGGTTAATTGCATCTGTACCTAAGATTGGAAGTGGTTCAGATATATTACCCTATATTAAAGGGCGGGTGCCAGATCTTTCTCAAATGCCAATAGGTTGTAAATTTGCGCCTCGTTGTGATGGTGCAATTGAAAAATGTTTTATTGAAGAACCTTTGCTCATACAATTAGATAATCAAAGACAATGTCGTTGCCATTTAGTGAGTGAAAGAGGTGAAAGGAATGCGTGAAACTCTAGTTGAGTTAAAAAATGTTCGAAAACAGTTCTTAGCCTCTAAAAAATTCATGGAGGAAAAGAAGTATGTAAAAGCCATTAATGGTGTGTCTTTTGAAATATATAAAGGTGAGACACTGGCTATTGTAGGAGAAAGCGGATGCGGTAAAAGCACCACCGGACGTGCAATTAATAAACTTATTGACATTGATGAAGGGGAAGTATGGTTTGATCATGAAAACATTACCAATTACTCCTCCCACATGATGAAACCAGTAAGAAGCAAAATGCAAATGGTATTTCAAGATCCATATGGTAGTCTTAATCCTCGAATGAAAATTAGGGATATTGTCAGTGAGCCTTTATTGGTGCATACAAATTTATCAAAAAAAGAACGGTATCAAAAAGCGAAAGAGTTATTAGAAATCGTTGGACTCAATGAAGGCCATTTAAGGAGATATGCCCATGAATTTTCAGGTGGACAGAGACAGAGAATTGGCATCGCAAGAGCATTAACTGTAAATCCAAAGCTAATCATAGCAGATGAGCCTGTTTCGGCACTAGATGTATCCATTCAGGCACAAGTGATTAATTTGTTCAAGGAACTACAAAGAGAGTTTCATTTAACCTATTTGTTTATTTCACACGATTTAAGCGTGGTTGAGCATATATCTGATCGAATTGGAGTAATGTATTTAGGTCACCTCGTTGAAATTACAGCTAAAGAGCAACTCTATAAAAATCCATTGCACCCATATACTCAAGCATTGCTTTCAGCAATCCCGATTGCGGATCCTGCTAAAAAGAAAAAGCGTATTATTTTAAAAGGAGATATACCAAACCCTATTGATTTACCTGTTGGTTGTCCTTTTAATACAAGATGTATGCATGTTCAAGACAAATGTTACAAAATTGTACCACAGCTACAAGAAGCAGCTTCAGGGCATAAAGTAGCTTGTCACTTAATATAAAGAGGAGGAATGCTAGTATGAAAAGAGTGCTCATAGCGGGTATGCACCATGAATCCAATTCCTTCAATCCCATTATTGCGGGAGAAAAAGATTTTAGTGTCATTTATGGTGATGATATTTTTAATTATTTAAGACCTAATGATGCAACAAGCGGTATTATCAGAACACTACAAGAAGCAGGTTATGATGTTATTCCAACAGTTTTTGCAAGAGCAGTACCAAATGGTGAAGTTGATCAGAACTTCTATTATCGGATTAAAGAAGAAATTATAAATCGTGGAAAAAAAGCACATTTAGAAGCCCCTTTGGATGCAATTACCCTTTCTATTCATGGTTCAATGCGAATATCTGGTCTAGGGGAAGCAGAAGGAGATCTTTTGGAAGCATTAAAACAAGAGTTTCCAGAGACGCCAATTTACGCTTCGCTGGACATGCATACGACAATGACAGAAAGAATGCATAATTATTGCGATGGATTTGTGGGCTACAAATGTGCACCTCATACAGATTGTACTGAAACTGGCGTACATGCAGCACGTATGACTATATTTGCTTTAGAAAATGATAAGGCTCTAAAATCAGCTTGGGTAAAAGTACCTATTATTATTGCAGGAGAACAGTCAGCCACTGCAGTAGAGCCAATGGTAAGCTTAATTAAAGCGTTAAGGGAAGTGGAAAAAAAGCAAGGGATTTTGGCTGCCTCCTATTTAATGGGGTTTCCTTGGGCTGACAATGAGGACAGTTCAATAGCGGTGTATGTAGTTTCAGAAGAGGATCAAGAGCTTGCAGATCAAGAGGCATTAGCATTAGCAGAGCTCATATGGTCAGAACGTTATAGATTTACATTTCACACAGAAACTTATTCAGTAGATGAAGCCTTAGATGTTGCTTTTGAAGGCGTAAAACAAGGGCCACTACCAATATATATTTCTGACTCTGGCGATAATCCTACTGCTGGTGCAGCGTCTGATTGTAC
Source organism: Alkaliphilus peptidifermentans DSM 18978 (assembly GCF_900101495.1). Classification (GTDB taxonomy): domain Bacteria; phylum Bacillota; class Clostridia; order Peptostreptococcales; family Natronincolaceae; genus Alkaliphilus_C; species Alkaliphilus_C peptidifermentans. The sequence goes on along the minus strand of NZ_FMUS01000016.1, from coordinate 12,636 downwards.
GCAAATGTTAAAAAAATTAATGGATGATTCAAGAACAGAAGCACTAAGTATGCCAATTCTCTACGGTGGTATATATGATCCTGAAGCAACAAGAGCATGCAAAGGGAAGGTTGGAGAAAAAGTCACTTTGACTTTTGGTGCAAAATTTGATCCCATGACTTCTGATCCTATTACTGCAACGGGAACTGTCAAATCCTATTTAGAAGGATGGGGTGGACAAATCTTTCCAAAGGGAGATTTGGCATTGTTTCATGTGTCTGGTGTAGACATTGTGTTTGCTGAACAACATGTTGGTTATACTCTGCCTGATATGTTTGAGGATTTGGGAGTAGACCCTAGAAGGGTGGAAATTGTTGTTTGTAAATTGGGCTACTTGACAGAGCAGCATGAAAAAGTGGCTAAACGCAGCATTATGGCTTTAACCAAAGGAAATACAAATGAAGATTTAAAATCGATTCCCTTCAAAAAAGTAAAAAGGCCGCTTTTTCCATTGGATGATCCATTTGAATATGATTCTAAAGAAAACTTAATTAAGAAAGAAGAGAAATAGTATGATTTTAGAAGTATGTGTGGATTCTTATGAGTCACTATTAATTGCAAAGGAAGCCGGTGCCAATCGAATTGAACTTTGTAGTGCTTTAAATTTAGGTGGATTGACACCGAGTTATGGTTTAATGAAACAGGCCAGTACACAAAGAGACATTGAGATTTTTGTAATGATTCGCCCAAGATCAGGTGATTTTTTATACGATGACTTAGAATTTGAAACTATGAAAAACGATATTGTCTTAGCAAAGGAAATGGGTTTTGATGGTGTTGTCACAGGAATGCTATTGAGGAATGGAAGGATTGATTTAAAGCGTTTAGAAGAGGTTGTGACGATAGCAAACCCGTTAAAGGTAGTTTTTCATAGAGCCTTTGATGAGGCGAAGGAACCAGAAGGTGATATCCCTCGGTTAATTGAAATGGGTGTTTGTCGCATATTAACGTCAGGTCAACAGGAAAATGCTCTTTTAGGTGTAGAATATATTCGTGAGATTCAGGTGCAATATGGAGACCAAATCACCATAATGCCAGGGGCTGGCGTTAATTCAAGCAACGTGACGACAATCTATGAAAAAACAGGCTGCACACATTATCATCTTTCTGGAAAAGTGGATGTAGGAAGCGCTATGGTTTATCGTAAAAACACTGAAAAGTCTTGTATAAAGATTTGCCAAGCATCAGTAGAAAAAGCAGATCATACACGCATTGCTCAAGTAAGGTCTGTATTAAATAATTTATATGGGTAATAGCATTTTTGATCTGGGAAGAACTGTCTATTAAAGAAAATGTAAGCGTCTAGGGGTATAATTCATGAGAATAATACGTGTAAAGCATTATCAAGAAATGAGTAAAGAAGCTGCTCAAATTATAGCTGCTCAAGTTACTTTAAAACCTAATTCGGTTTTAGGTCTAGCTACTGGTTCTACGCCAATAGGAATTTATAATAATTTGATAAAATACTATAAAAATGACAATCTAGATTTTTCAAGTGTAAAGACTGTAAATTTAGATGAGTATTGTGGTTTGGGGATAATAGATGAGCAAAGCTATCATTATTATATGAAAGAAAATCTTTTCGATTATATTAATGTTGATGTAAAAAAAGCACATATCCCCAATGGACTTGCAAAATGTTATGAGAGCGAGTGTAAACGTTATGATCATATTGTTGAAGGTCTAGGTGGCATTGATTTGCAACTATTAGGAATTGGACATAATGGGCACATTGGTTTTAATGAGCCTGGGAGTGAATTTTATAAAAACACCCATTTGGTGGAATTACATGCTATGACTGTAAAAGCTAATTCTAGATTTTTTGAATCAGAAGCTCAAACGCCTAAATTTGCCATTACATTGGGAATGAAAGCAATTATGACGGCAAAAACTATTTTATTGGTTGTAGGCGATACAAGTAAAATAAATATTCTTGAAGCAGCCCTCTTTGGTCCCATTACACCAGAGGTACCAGCATCTCTGTTACAAATTCACCCTAATTTAATTGTTGTATACGTTGAAGAATAAAATTTTTAACGGTTGTAAAGCAAATAGATATTGGAGGCAATGTATGAATAAAATCATCTGTTTTGACGTCGGTGGTACATTTATAAAATATGCTATAATCGATGAGGCGGGGACAATTCATTTTAAATCCAAAAACCCCACTCCAAAGAGTAATTGCAATGAAACGATTCCCATTTTAATGGAATCTTTGGTTAGAGAAATGTCATGTCATTTTCATATCAATGGAATTGGGATTAGCACAGCTGGTAATGTAGACCCTGTAAAGGGTGAAATAATATTTGCCAGCGAAAACATTCCAGGGTATACTGGTGCGCAGCTTTCTAAGGTTCTTTTTGATAAGTTAAAATTGCCTTGTAAAGTAGAAAATGACGTTAATGCTGCTGCTTTAGGTGAAAGCTGGATGGGGGCAGGGAAACACACTTCAAATTTTGTTTGTCTTACCTTAGGAACAGGTATTGGTGGAGCCATTATCGCTGAAGGCAAACTAATAAAGGGAATAAAAAATGGTTCTGGAGAAATTGGACACATGGTAATTGTAGAAAATGGTGTTCCATGCGGCTGTGGTGGAAGTGGTTGTTATGAGCGATACGCTTCAACAAGTGCTTTGGTAGATGCTTATGAAAAAGCTGCAGGGATTGAAACAGGATCATTAGATGGGAAAATAGTTTTTAATAAAGTTTTAGCAAAAGATCCTGTAGCTATAAACGTCTATAAAACCTTCATTCAACATGTTGTTACTGGTTTAGTTAATTTAACGTATTTATTAGATCCAGGTTTGATTTTGATTGGAGGAGGAATTTCAGAAGCAGGAAATACTTTTTTTGAGGATTTAAATCGTGAATTTTCTTTGCGTGTGATGCCATCTTATAAAAACCATACCCATATAAAAAAAGCAATGCTTGGAAATGATGCTGGATTATTAGGGGCGTGTAAAATTGCTTTAAATAATTAAAAAAATTGCATAATTCCTTTAGTAAATAAAGTTATAAAGCAACAAAGTGAATTATATTAACCATCTATTATATTAAATCAATTGTTAGATAAACTATATGTCGTCGATCACTAATAGGCAATATACCTAGGAGATTGACGACAATTTGTTTTTTTCTGGGAAATCATGGTTTCAAATTTACTAGACATGGGGAGCGCATAATATCTAATATAAGTAATATGATATAGGAAAAAGCTTATCTTAAATACTTGAAGTGATCATTAAATTTAGAACCCTAAACTTATTGAAACATAATATAAAGGTTGCTATAATGAAACAATACATAATCTTAAAAGTATTCGCTTATGGTGTCATATGTGAAAGGATGAGAAAATGATTACTTCCATTGTTGTTACATTTATAGCTGTTTTATATTATTTTTATATAGATTCTTTTCCTACTACAGTACTTACAATTACACAATATGCTCCATATGTTATATATACATTTGGGATGTTTATGGCAATTCAATTTAATAGAAGTCGTATCTTTTTTATTCTGTTAACCTTAATCATAAGTCAAATTGCAGTTAATCCCCTTTGGTTCAACACGTACATTTATATAAGCATTTGTTTTTTCATACCCATGAATATATTGTTTTTTTCCTCCCTTAAAGAAAGGGGCTATTTAACTACATGGGGTCTTTTAAGGTTTGGATTTATTTTTCTCCAAGCCTGCTATTTAATTTGGATATATTTTGGTGGGTATTCTAAAATCATTACTTTTATGAGTAGCCCTATTTTTCCATGGGAAATAGGAAGTCCTGTACCCCATTATGCTTTTTTATTATTTATTGCTGCGTTGGCTATCATACTAGTAAAGCTAATTGCATACAAGACCTTCCTAGATCCATTTTTACTTGGGGTTATAATTTCAGTATTTGTATCAATTAATTTTGTAGAAAATGCATTGTTAGCATCAATTTTTTTCAGTAGTGGTGGAATTATACTTATTAGTGCTATTATTCAGCTAACCTATAATATGTCCTATTTAGATGAATTAACTGGTCTGCCGGCCAGGAGAGCTCTTCGGGAAGAAATGATGAAGTTAAGTGGTAATTATGTAATTGCCATGCTGGATATTGATTTTTTTAAGAAATTTAATGATAAGCATGGACATGATGTAGGAGATGAAGTATTGAAGATGGTGGCTGCCACAATCCAACAGGTTAAAGGTAAAGGTAAGGCATATAGGTATGGTGGGGAAGAGTTTACTATACTTTTTCCAAGTAAGAACTTAAAGGAGGCATTACCCTATCTTGAGGAAGTGAGACAAAATATTGCAAAAAGAGAATTTATAATAAGGGATAAAAATAGGCCTAAAAAGAAGCCTCAAACTGTAGTGAAAAACAGAAATCCTTTAAAAAAATTACATGTAACCATAAGTATTGGAGCATCAGAAAAAATTAAGGAATTAAAGTCTCCACAGGAGGTTTTAAAGGCTGCCGACAAAGCCCTTTATAGGGCTAAGAAAAAAGGTAGAAATTGTGTAAGCAAATAAAAAAATGGTACATATATAAGTAAGTAGTAAAATAATTAGAATTATGTAAATATTAAATAGAAATAGTAATCTATGCTAAAGAATTGAGAGTGATTAAATGCGTATAGAAAAAGAAATAATTGACGTAGGCTTAAGTATAACTAAAAGCGGCTTAGTTAAGGGAACTTGGGGTAACATTAGTAAATGCTATGAAAAAACCATGTGGATTACTCCATCAGGAATACCCTATGAAGAATTAACTGAGGATGCAATTGCAGTAATTGATTTGGAAAATGAACTTCAAATTGGGGGTAGGCTTAAGGCTTCTAGTGAAATGCCCCTCCATTTAATGATTTATAAGGCGTTTCCACAGTTTAAAGCTATAGTCCATACCCATAGTATATATGCCAGTGCATTTGCGGTAATTGGCCAAGAGGTCCCCTGCTATACAGAAGACCAAGCCCAGATTATTGGCGGAAATATACCCTTAGCCCAATATGCATTGCCTGGAACAAATCAATTGGCTTTAAATACTGTAGAGGCTTTAAAAGGTGGAGTCTACGCTGCTCTGTTAGAAAAGCATGGAATGGTTGCTGTGGGTAGATCCTTAAGGGAGGCAATGACAGTGGCTGAAATAGCTGAAAAATCAGCTCAGTTGGCTACTATAGTTAGAGGAATGAATAGCAACACAGAACCCATTTCATTAAAGGAAATAGATGAAATGAGGAAAATATATTTAGAAAGCTATAGTAAGACAATTAGAGAATAGGGGGTTTTATCATTGAGCTATTATCAAATGAATGAAAATTTATCAATTGACTATTTAATGAAGCAGGGCATATTTAGTGAAACCTCTAACCTTACTTCAAGAGAGGTAGGCGATGGCAATTTAAATTTAGTATTCATAGTTAAGGACACATTATCTGGAACCTCTGTTGTACTAAAGCAGGCACTACCTTATGTACGAGTTGTAGGAGAAGGATGGCCATTAAGTGTTGAAAGGACAATCTTTGAAGCTAATGCTCTAGAAATTCACAACAGAATAGTACCTAATCTTGTGCCTAAACTTCTTCATCGAGACGATGAGCTAGCCTTAATTGTAATGGAAGACCTCTCCCATTTAGAGCTTATGAGATATGGTATGATGAAAATGGAGAAGCACCCTAAATTCGCAGAGCATATTTCAACCTTCCTAGCCGATACGCTATTCTATACCTCAGATATGCACATGAGCTCTGAAGAAAAGAAAAGACTAGTTGCTAAGTTTATTAATGTGGAGCTCTGTAAAATAACAGAAGATCTTGTTTTTACAGATCCATACTATGATGCCGACAGAAATAACATTAACCCAAGGCTTAAACCTTATTTAGAAGAGGTATTTTGGAAGAAGACGGAGTTATGGCTTGAGACTTCAAAATTAAAATATAAGTTTTTGACAGAGGCTCAAAGCTTAATACATGGTGATCTCCATACTGGCTCAATTTTCGCAGGAGAAGAAGAAACAAAAATCTTCGATGCAGAATTTGCATTTATGGGTCCTGCAGCCTTTGACGTTGGTAAAATTATAGGTAACATTTTTATAAATTATGTATCATGGAGTGGTAAGGATGAAGATGTTGAAAAAATTCAAGATTATAGAAGCTACTTAATTGAAACTGTAAAAAGATTACATAGACTCTTTGAAAAAAAGTTTATAGAGAATTGGAAAAAGGATGCTCAAGACATATCAGCAAGGGTAGAAGGCTATAGAGACCAATTCATGAGAAACCTATTCATAGATACAATTGGATACTGTGGTGTTGTTATGATACGTAGAGTCCATGGTTTAGCCCATAATATAGATGTAGATGGTATAGAAAACTTAGAAAAACGTAGAGATGTACAGGTTAAGCTTTTAGAACTTGGAGAAATCCTTATTATGAACCGACATCAATTCAATAATATTGAAGAAGTTACAGATATGTTAAGAGAAAACATTGAAGGAGCTAAAAATTTATGAAGGAAATGATTAGGCCCATAGAATGGAAGGAAGGAAAGCTCTATATATTAAATCAGCTGAAGCTACCAATGGAGACTGAATATAATATTAAGGCAACAGTTGAAGATGTTTTCAATGCTATAAGGGATATGGAGCTTAGAGGGGCTCCTCTTATTGGAATTGCTGCTGCCTATGGTGTATATCTTTCAGTTAAAGATGAAAGCTTTGTAAGCCATGAGGATTTCATGAAATTTGTTGATGAAAAGGCACTCTATCTTTCTCAGTCTAGGCCAACAGCAGTAAACCTTTTTTGGGCTTTAGACCGGATGAAGAAAAGGGCTAAAGAATTAGAAAATCTCTTAATAGAGGATAAAAAGAAAGCACTTTTGGAGGAAGCTATTAAAATACATAAAGAGGATGAAGCAATAAATCGCAGCATAGGAGAAAATTTCCTTAAGATACTGAAGGATGGAATGACCATAATGACCCACTGTAATGCAGGAAGTTTAGCAACCTCAAGATATGGAACAGCCACCTCACCGATGTACTTGGCAAGGGAAAAGGGGTGGAGCTTTAAGGTCTTTGCCAATGAAACAAGGCCTTATTTACAGGGAGCTCGCTTAACAGCCTTTGAACTACACCATGGTGGTATCGATGTTACCTTAATCTGTGATAATATGGCGGGTTCCTTAATGGCTCAAGGCAAGGTGGATGCCATTATAACAGGAGCAGATAGGGTAGCCGCCAATGGAGATACTGCAAATAAGATTGGAACACTACAGCTGGCAGTAATGGCAAAGCACTATGGAGTACCCTTTTATGTTGCAGTACCAACACCTACAATCGACCTTTCAACTCCAACAGGGATTGAAATCCCCATAGAAGAAAGAGGCAGCCATGAAGTAACCAACTGGTTTGGTAAAGCCACAGCTCCTGAAGGAATTAAGGTCTATAACCCAGCCTTTGATGTAACTGCCCACTCACTTATTACAGCCATAGTTACTGAAAAGGGTATAGTTTACCCACCATATAATGAAAATTTAAAGAAGCTGTTTTTAAATATTTAAAATGGGAGTAAGCTTTTACTCCCATTTTATTGCAATTATATAATAATTGAGGGTATGCTATAAAGGATATAAATAATTCAAAAATAGTCAGAAGGGAGATTTGTCAATGTTTCAACTTATTGTAATTATGCTTCTTATACTAATTTTATATAATATTAAAAATGGCTTTGAAATGATTCATGATGAACTATCAAAGCCTAATAACAAAAATAATGAAGAGTAAAATCATGGTTTTCCTCTGGGACTTTCCTTTCTTGGCTTTGATATTGGCTTTTCTGTACTTATCCAACCTGATGATTCTTAAATCCACCATAGGCAAAGGGCATAACAAGTACAGTTACAATTATGCAAAATACCGAATAAAATACTGCAGGGGTAACAGTCGTTCCCCAAATGTTAAACAAGTATTGTGAAAATACTCCTGAGAAGGACATCATTTTAATTGGGAATAACTGCAATAGCCTGTAAGGTAATCTATTTATCGGAGATATAACTATAAAGGCAGGTAAAAACAAAAACATAAATGACACTATGATTACCCCGAATGATGATTTAAGAACAGCAGAAAAGACCATCGCTATCATTGAAAACATCAAACTGGCAAGTACCGTTACCAGAGAAAGAACAATACACGCTTTAAATATTGTCATAGGGTATGTGGTAAGGGGATTAATCACCTGTATGCTTACATTGCCACCATCAAACCCAAGCAATACAAGCACCGTAAATAAGAATACAAATATTGTTATTACAGAAAAAATTAAGGTGAATGATAAACCTGTAAATATTTTAGCCCAGATAACTTTGTTCTTACCATATTTTGAAGATAGAATAAGCTGGTCTGTTTTGGTTTGATATTCAATTGCAAAAACAGGTGCAACACATATTGCTACAGACAACAGTACGAATAATCCAACGGTATCAAATAAACTTAGAAACTTTTCGTATCCTACTGAATAACCTGTTTTAAAAGGAACTGATACCTTTTCCAGCATCTCTGTGTGTTTTTGGAATTCTGCCTGTGTTAAGGCAGGATCAGTAGCTATTTTATATAATGCCTGTTTCTGTATATTTGGATAGAAATTTTTTACATCCTTTAATTCAAGTGTATCAATTGGAGTAGTCATGCTGTTGAATACATAAAAACCATCGGTGGCATAGGCTTCAAAATTGCTTTCATATGCAACATTGATTATATTCACTGCATTTTCATAAGGCAAGGCATATTTTATATAAGCAGAGGATTTTAAGAACCTTCCGTAATTGTTGATGAAATAATTGTTGTCATCAGCTATCATTAAGGCGTTCTGTTGGATTGCCCTAACTATATAATCTTCGTCAATTACCCCGGCTGTACTTCGTCTAACCTCTCTATCCTTTTTCATTGCCTCAAAGGATGATATATTATTTCCATCTGAGTGCCAGTAGGACTTTCCTGTAACACTGCTTAAGGAAGCACTAGCTATTAAAATCCCAATTAATACAACAGCTGCTAGTGTGCTTTTTCTTTTAAGGATTTTTTTATATTCAAAGCCTACAAGTTGAAAAAAACTATTCATCCTTATTCACCTCACTGAAATAGTATAGATATAAATCTTCAAGAGTGGCAGTAACTCTGACAGCATCTTTACAGGGATTTTCTGAAGATATAAGTCGCAAAAATATCCCATCTACCTCCTGTCTCAAATTTATAATAGGGTATTCTTTACTTAACTCATTTGCCATTTTACGGTCAACTGTACATTGCCAGACCTTATTTTCGATCACCTGGATAATTTGCTCAAGGCTTCCATTGTGAATAAGCTGTCCATTTTTTAACACCAATATAGTTCTTGCAATATTTTCGATATCCGAAACAATATGTGTTGACAACAGTACAATCCTTTCTTCTCCAAGCTGAGAAATCAGATTACGAAAGCGAACACGTTCTTTTGGGTCAAGACCAGCTGTCGGCTCATCTAATATTAAAATCTTTGGATTGTTCAGCATTGCTTGTGCAATTCCAAGTCGTTGTTTCATGCCACCGGAAAATGTTTTGATTTTCTTTTGTGCCACATCTGAAAGAGAAACAAGTTCTAAAAATTCCTTTGATTTTTCTTTTGCCCGTTCTTTTGGCAAGCCTTTTAGTGTAGCTATATAGCATAAAAATTCAAAGGCAGTAAATTTAGGATAATATCCAAAATCCTGTGGAAGATATCCTAAAACATCACGATAATTTTCACTTGCTACATCAATACCATCAAATTTTACTTCTCCGCTTGTAGGTTTTAAAATTCCACACAGCATACGCATAAGGGTAGTTTTCCCTGCACCATTGGCCCCTAAAAGGCCATATACACCATTAGTGAGTGTTAGAGTAACCCTGTCAACTGCAATTTTATTTTGATACTGCTTCGTTAAGCGGTCAATTGTAAGTTCCAATGCAATTCCTCCAGTTTTCTTATAAAATCAATTATTTCCACTATAATACCAACCATCAAAGCAATAAATATAATTACCCAAAATCCAACAAATTTGTCTGTATAGGCAATCTGATTTGAGCCGATAATAAGAGCGTTTATTCCACTGATAAAACAGCTTATTCCACCACAAATATACGTTGTTTCTTTGATTTTAATATAGTTTAGTACAATCAGCGATGCTAAACAGGTTAAGAGAAAAGGTACAAAAATATATAAGCTTATCCGTATTGGACTATAAGCTGTTTTTCCTTGGATACCCAGTATAAGAATATTGGATAGTATAAAATTAAATGCTGCTAAAATGCTTATTCTTGCCAACATTAAATCTGCAAGATTGTATCTGCAGCTCATCTCAATTTCTGCCATATTATGAGACATTGAACGTGATATTTCTGTAATTGCCACCAATGCTATAAAAGGTAATACAGATGATGTAATCCAAATGATTTTCAAGGCATCGCCAGTGATATTTTCAAAATGCAATAGCATCAAAATCAAACCTATCAATGCTGTAGATAGAATCCATACACGTTTTTGAATATAAGATATTTGATAAATAAAAAAATCCTTATAGCTTGATTTTGGAAAATTCAACCTTTGCAAAAAGGCTTCTTTTTCCTTTGATAAGGGTATATCATATGCCTTTTTTAGTACTTTTTTTATTCTATTCAAGTAAATCCTCCTCCCTTAAAATCAATTTAAGTTGTTTAAGTGCAGCCTTCAGCTTTCTATAAACTACAAACCGTGAAAGCTGTGTTATACTGCATACTTCTGCCATAGATAATTCATTTATAACTCTAAGCATAACAATTTCTGCTAAATCCTTAGGCAACGTATCCATAGCTTGTCTAACAACGAAACTTATTTCTATAGAAGTCAATTCATCGGTTGTTGTAGTATCCTCGCCTAAAGCTTCAATCTTTGGTTTTTTTAATGTATCAATACACAAATTTTTTGCTATGGTGTATAAATAGGCCAAAGGTTTTCCGCGGTCTATGTATGAGGTTTGACTAAAATATTTAAGGAAGGTTTCCTGTGTTAAATCTTCTGCAAGCTGGCAGTTTTTTGTTTTGAAATAACAGTACTTATGAATTTTGTCATATTGGTCTTTGATGTCTAAAGACACTATAGAAACCTCCTTTCACTATGTATAACGGATAAACAGTGGGAAATGTGCGGACAAATTATCAAACTTTCCTCACCCCGCCATGGGGACGTTTTGTTTGCCATCTATTCAACAGATGCGCCATGGGGACGTTTTGGGACCAGTGAAAAAGTCCCCTGTAAACATCCAGTTTAACTTACACTATGTTTGTATATTAAGTGCAAAATATTTTTTAAATCATTGAAAACACTTGATTTTAGACAAAAAAAACCCCATTTATGGTATAATGTAAGTACGACCAAACAAAACCAAAAGGGGTTTTTTTCATGCTACGACATAAGCCAAAGCAAACATCTTTTCACTCATCATTATATAATAAAATACCAGAAAATCATATACTAAAAAGAATAGATTCAGTAGTAGATTTTAGCTTTATCAATGGATTACTAGAGAATAGCTATTGCAAGGAATTTGGACGACCTGCTAAAGAACCGGAATTAATGTGCAAGCTACTTTTTTTTGCAGCATTTATATAATTTATCAGATGAAAAGGTTAAGGAAGAAGCGAGTTTAAACCTAGCAGAACACAACGACTTGAAGAGTCAACGCTAGACGAAATCATCACAGAAATCGTCGAGGGAAAGAGGACATGCGCCATGGTCACTAGATATTTTCCTACATGAAGAATAATTCTACACTTAAGAAAATAAACAAGAGAAAAATACCTGCTAAAAAGCTTGTAATATACTCGTTAGAAGCCTTCTCAAACTTCCATTCCATAAATCCACGAAAGCCATATAGTGCAGTTAAAGCCATCAAAAAGTAGTGGGGCTTAAGCTGTCTTAAATACACAAAACCTATTAAGTATAAAACTGTTAATGACAAAATAATAATTAGTATTTCTCCCCATCTATGAAGCCTGTTTACGTGTTTATATAGACCTTCTTTAGTCTTCATATTGAGATTTTTTTTAACGATGGTTATAAATCCCCAAAATAGTAAGGTGGATACAACTAAAAATATATATAGCAATGAAATTACACCTCCAGCAAATTGGTCTAAAGCAAGTAGCTTTGTGGCTAATATTAATTATAGCACAGACTAAAGTCAATGGGACGGTTTTTCTTTGCCATTATCAGGTGGCAAACAAAACGTCCGAGATCAGTGAAAAACTGGTCCTTTTTTTCGTTAAATCGCAAGAAATTTTGACAAATGTAAAAAATAGTCTGTCATTTCTAAAGTTCCCTTAAAACTAGATATAAAAGAGGAGACTATTGCTGCTATCCTCTTGATATTTACCGCTATTGCAGCTAGCTTTGATTGTTTCGACACACTTATTAAGCCATATCCTCTTGCTCGACATAGTCCATGAAATCTTTTGAGTTCAGCATTTTTACCTTCTATAGAAGCTCTCTTTTTATATTTTTCCTTGAACTCTTCTGTTTTCTGATACTGAGATATTTCATAAAATTCCGCAGCATTTAAAC
>NZ_FMUS01000050.1 GCF_900101495.1 Alkaliphilus peptidifermentans DSM 18978 | reverse complement strand
AAATCTTGTTTCAACCGTGCTTCATACTCTGTTTTCACACGTCCATGAGACCTCCCCAGGTAAGAACGCAATCTTTCCTTCCATCTATCTGCTACATCTACACCTTATGCTTCCGGATAGTTTAGGGCTTTGGTTTGTGTGGCAACCTTACCCAGCATATGTGTGCCTTATATGTAGTTTCTATTCGTCAGACCAGAAGTTTGCCGTCGGCTTCCTTCAGATTCCACCTCACGGTGGACACCCTTGCCTTAAGCTATGCGCTTGGCACTATCAACCCGCGCTAGGGACTTTCACCCATTAGATTGCGCCCATGCTGGGCGCACCACAAAAAGGAATTTGCATAAACAAATTCCCTCTTCCTACATTAATAAGCTTTAAAATTACTTATTTCCTCCCTTAAGATAAAAAATTGCAATTTGAGTTCTATCTCTTAAATGAAGCTTATCTAAAATATCTGATATCTTATTCTTAACTGTACCTTCACTTAAAAATACATGATCTGCAATTTCTTTATTAGAGAAGCCTTCTGAAATCAGTTTCATAATATTTACTTCTGCTTCTGTTAAATCATACTTCTGCCACTCAACCTTTTTTTCCATTTGTAGCATTGAGGTAAGTTTTGCAGTTACATCAGGATGTAGCAGTAAATTTCCTTGATATACAATCTTTATTGCTTCAATAATTTTATCTGGCGAAACATTTTTTAAGAGAAATCCCTTTGCACCATTTTTTAATGCCTCAAAAATGTAATCATCATCATCGAAAGTAGTAAGAATAATAATTTTTTTGTCTGGATAGATGCTAGATATTTTTTTAGTAGCAGCAACACCATTGCAAATAGGCATTCTTATATCCATTAGTATTACATCTACATCTATTTTCTGTAGATTATTATATGCTTCATCACCATTACTACTTGTATTAACAACTTCAATAGAAGTATCAGATGCCAGTATGTACTTTAAACTACTGCGAATTAACTCATCATCATCTACAATCATTACTTTTATTTTCATATTATCTCCCTTCTTTTGGGTATAATTGTGGTTATCGTAAACCCAATGTTTGAAGATTTTATTTCTAAGCTTCCACCTAAAAGAGCCACCCTTTCCTCCATTCCTGTTATCCCTAAACCTTTATTGATAACAGAAGCGCCTTGTCCATCATCAGCTACCTCCATTGCAACTCCACTCTCTAAATACTCAAGTGTCACCTTAATTAAGCTTCCTTTCCCGTGCCTTGAAGAATTTGTTGTAGCTTCTTGGAGATTTTTATACAAAGCAGTGATATCGCCAGGTAGCAAATCATATGGTTGCCCCTTAATTTCAAAAGCAGTATTAATACCAGTTTGACGTGTAAAGCTATCTAAAAAATCTTTAAGAGTTAAAATTCCACCTCTATAGCTTCTGGGTTTCATATTTTTAACAGTGGATCTTAGTAGATCAACACAATTACTTAAATAGTCCCTTGCTGACTCAAGCATCTCCTTAAGATTCTCTCCATCTACCTCTTGATATCGTATGATGGCTTCAAGCTGCATAAGTAAAGCGGTTAATCTATGACCAATTGTATCATGTATTTCAACGGAAAGCCTATTTCTTTCTTCTAGCTGCGACATAGCTTCAACCCGTTCAGTATAGTCCTCTAAAGTATTTTTCGTATTCTCCAACTGAATGCTGTATCTTCTATTCTTATCATATAATACCTCAATTTCTTCTATCTTTCCTTCCATCTTCTTGACTTGAATAGCATATACATATATTAGAAAAAAAATGATGCTATTTAATAATATCGTTTCGTAAGATATTTTATTTGCATAGGTTATATAAATGAATACCGCAAATATTATCCAGCTATAATATTTTTTAAGCAATGTCAAACAGTCTATTAATGTTATACACAGTAGCAGATAATTTACACCTAAATAGTTATAGTAAATAAAGATTATTATTGGTAAGTCTAAAAATATTGAAAATATAATACCATTGCTATTAGATAGTGTATTTACTCTCACTTGAGAGTTCAATATAAATGTTAGTAAAAACAACACATATAAAAAGTCTACAGTGTTGCCATTTAAAATAATTCCAATTATAACTATCAAAATAATAAAAAGACGTATAATCTGTTTTAACTCAATAAGCTTTCCAGACATATTGATCCCCCAATTTGATTTTAAAGATTTTCAAAGGAATAAAATCTATACTGATTTTTTCCCTCATCTTTAGCTTTGTACATGGCAGAGTCAGCTTTCTTAATTAGCTCCTCAGGGTCAACACCATCATTAGGATATACCGATACCCCTATACTTGCCGTAATATTAAATACATGGTCTTCTACTTCCCATGGTTTTCTAAAAATTCGGGTTATTTTTTTTGCCACCTTACTGATTTGAGTAATTTCATCTACTTCTGGCAATAGAATAATAAACTCATCGCCTCCAATTCTAGCAACTGTATCGCTTTCTCTCGTGTTAGATAACAGTTTGTCAGCTATGAGCTGTAATAACTGGTCACCTGCTCGATGTCCTAAGGTATCATTTATATTTTTGAAACCATCCATATCCATAAATAATAGGCCTATAAATTGTTCTTTTCGTTTTGCAGCCGCAAGAACTTGGTTTAATCTTTCATTAAACATAGTCCTGTTGTAAAGCCCTGTTAAACAATCCCTAAAGGCTAGATAGTTTATTTTTTCTTCTCTTTGTTTGCTTTCTGTTATATCCCTAATTATTGCAGCATAATGTGTGGCAACATCATTTTCTTTTATTGAAAAAATGTTTAACCATTGAGGATATACTTCACCATTCTTTCTTCTATTCCAAATCTCTCCTTGCCATTTTCCTTTTTCTAATATATTCTTCCACATATCTTTATAATGTGAATCATTATGCCTCAAAGACTTAAGAATACTTGGATTCAGATTACTAACCTCACTTCGAGTATACCCAGTAATTGTTGTAAACGCACGGTTAACCCATTGGATTTTTCCATGCTTATCTATTATAATGACTCCCTCTGTATTATTTTCTAAAACCTTTGCAAAAAGTGTGAGTTTCCTTTCAAACTCTTTCCGGGTTGATATATCTTTATAAATACCATAAATACCCCGTTGATGATCATTGTCAACAACAGGATAGCCCAATATATCAACATCTATAAGTGATCCATCCTTACACTTTCGTTTGCTTTCCTTTTTTATAAATCCACCTGAAATAATTTCCTGACTCCATAGATCGGCTTCATTAGACAATTCTTCTGGTACTATTATTTCCTTAATATTTTGTCCCATAACTTCCTCTAATGAGTATTGAAAGGTTTTTTCAAAGCTATGATTAATATTCATAACCCTATCTTTACTATCTAACATTACCATTGCTTCAGGACAATTTTCAAATAGCTGTTGAAACATTGATTTCTGTAATCGTAATTCTTCTTCGAATCGCTTTCTATCAGTTATATCATATATTATCGCATACCTCAGGTACTTTCCATGAACATGAATATTACCTCTGTATACTTCAACATCTATTACTCTTCCATTGGCCAGTTGATGCTTGAAATGATAGTACTTTCTACCTTCATTTTTAGCCCTTTGAACCTCATTATAAATTTCCGCCTTATCCATTACATTAATATCTGAAACTTTCATAGATTTCATTGTTACTTTATCATATCCATAGAAGTTGCAAGCAGCTTGATTTACATCAATAATATCATCAGAAACTGGATCAAACAAAAGCATTACTACATCACTGTTATGAAAAAATCCTCTATATAGATTTTCTCTTTCTTCAAGCTGTCCCATTTCACGTTTTCTCTCGGTAATGTTTCTAACCAATGCATAAAACATATTATTTCCCTCAGTTTTCAAGGCAATTAATAGAATTTCCGCAAAAAAAGTGACTTCTGTTTTTTTATAAATATGCTCCCATTCAAATATATGACTACCATTTTTCAACGCTTTTCTAAACATGTCCTTACCCTTATCAACAGATTTTTTTCCACAGGGCTGATATATAGGTGATATTTCCAATGGATTAAATCCAATTAATTGCTCCTTTTTGTCTAGTCCAAACATCTTAAGTGCAGCCTCATTACAGTCAATAAATCGACTATTTTCAATTATTAATATTGCATCGGTTGATTTCTCAAAAATAAACTTATAGTGAGAATCTCCAATGCTCATAGGGCACCGAACTTTATCTATATTCTTTTCCATAAGCTTATCCCCCCTACACAGTTTAATAATTATATTCTAAAATGAAGCATTATATTCCTCCATAAGTTTTTTTCCAGCTGTCCTTGCTTCTTTAAGCTTTTCTTCGTTTAAATATACTGGTACTTCATCTAAATTAGTAACAAAAAGATTACCTATATATTCAGTATTTATAGACTTGAAGAATAAATCCATTATGGGAACTACTGCAGAAAGTCCAAAAGGCTGATCAACAGCACCAGCAGTACAAATAACATAACCAAATCTTTTTTTATCACGATTAATCAAAGACTTTTTTAATGCATACTTACTTGACCAAATGGCTTGATTTCTGTCGATTAAAGCCTTCAACTGGGCACTAATACTATTGAAATATATCGGAGATGTTAGAATGATAATATCTGCGCTATTATACTTTTCAAAAATATCATTAATTGAATCATTTTTGATACAGCCTAGTCTTTTAGTACATGCATCACAGGCTGAGCATGGTACAGCCCCAACATCTGCGGCATATATTTTTTCAATTTCAATAAGTTGACTAACATCTTGTATACCTTGTAACATATTATCCAATAGAACTTCGTTGTTTTTACCTTTTCTAGGACTCCCCATGATAGCTAGAATTTTCAGCATAAATAACATCCTTTCTATGTCTTCTAGTGTATATTAATATGTTATCCTATTATTTCTATAAAAGTTTATAATCAATTTATACTTATTATTATATATTATTTATAAAATAATTTACATAATTTGTTTTTAAAGTCACAAAAATAATTCCATGGGACTGATATAAATTTTAATCAGTTTACATGGAAATACTAAGATTTAATAAACTATTTATTAAGGTGGGATACAATTGTCTAAGCTATACTATTGGGAATTAGCAGGTCTATTCTTTATTTTTACTGTGGGAGCTTTGTTTCATTTTGCATTTGATTGGTTAAATAGAATCAAAGCATTAGCATTCCTTTTTCCGGTAAATGAAAGTCCATGGGAGCATTTAAAAATGGCTTATTGGCCAATTATTATTTTTGCTTTCCTTGAGTTTTTCTTTTTAAATATTTCTTTTAACCATATTGTAGTCGCTAAGGCTGTTGCAGCCTTTTCAGTTTGCATTGCTATAATTTCACTTCACTATAGCTATAAAGCAATTATTGGAAGTCATATTGTATTTGTTGACATAATAATCTTTTTCTTAGCTATTGCACTAGGTCAATTGTTAAGCTATAGAATACTTACAGCCACAGCGCCTAAACCATTTGCAGTTATATTAGCTTACTTAAGTATTAGTGTACTAGGTTTTATGTTTATATTCTTTACCTTTAATCCACCGGATTTATTCCTTTTTCGTGCATCTTCAGGGAAATCTGGAATTAACGTAATAGTTAAATAGGCACAATTCTCATGGAATTATGCCTATTTTGCTTATCTGAAGTTTATTTTCCCATTCTTCATATCATCAACAATAGCTAATGATTTTACCTCTATTCCTTTCTCCCTCAGTACTTTACCACCTTTTTGAAATCCTTTTTCTATAACTATCCCTACTCCCAGTAGACTTGCATTAGCGCTATCAATAATCTGCTTTAATCCAAGAACAGCTTCTCCATTGGCTAGAAAATCATCTATTATTAGAAGCTTATCTTCTTCACAAAGATATCGTTTAGACACTCTTATTTTGTAGGTAACGTCCTTTGTATAAGAGTAAACTTCACCTTCATAAGTTTCTCTATCAAGGTTTTTCGATAGAGTTTTTTTTGCGAAGACAACCGGCACATTGAAATATTGAGCGGCAATTGTAGCAATTGCAATACCCGAAACCTCTGCAGTTAGAATTTTAGTAATCTCATAATCTTTAAAAAGCCTATAAAATTCCCTGCCTATTTCATTTAATAGCACTATATCAAGCTGATGATTAAGAAAACTATCAACCTTTAGTATTCCTTCACCTTCAACACGGCCCACTTCAAGAATTTTCCTTTTCAATAGTTCCATACTCCACCTCCATATATATATGTCCATTTCAGATATTGATTTCTTACCATGGATTTGTTAATTCTATGCATTAGAAAATCCCTGTATTTTTCTACAGGGAATCATATAATAGTTAATATCATAAAGCATATCGCCTTGTTCAACTATTCATCACCCCGTAGTCAAACCATTTACGGTGGTTTGGTAGAAACTTTTGGACCATATCTCCATTATTATACGAGAAAATATTAAAATGTATTTCATAATTATAACTAATTTGAATCAAGAAATCAATGTATTAAGTTTTTTTAAATTATCTTGAGATTTATAAAAGGATTTTTTATTTATTTATATGTATAAGAGAGTTTACATAATGTTGATTTATTTTGAATTTGTGTTAAAATATATTAGTACACAATGTTTTAGATTACTAGTTATTTCACTTTCAATTTCTAACTTTAATTTTTTATTTTCTTCTTTTATTTTTCATCTTTTTAATTTTTAATTTTTAATTTTTAATTTTTAATTTTCTATTTTCAATTTTTCATTTTCAATTTTCAATTTTCAATTTTCAATTTTCAATTTTAATATAGTATAGGGGGTATGTAAATGTTGTCCTTAAAGGGTTCTAAAAAAAGGATATATATTCTTCATGCAATTCTTTTTTTATTAATATGGATTCTATTTACTCTATATCCCAACCCATATAAGCTAGGTGTCTCTATTTTGCGACTGTACCGACCAGCCATTAATATCGATGCGGTTGAGGACCTTTTAAGGGAAGCTCCTGATGACCCAGCAGAAATAGAGGCATACGTATTGGAGAAGATCCCCTATCAATTTGATTGGTCAACATACGGTGTTCCTCTCTATTTCCCAACTGCAGAAGAGGTCCTTAAAAAAGGTACCGGGGACTGTAAAAGTCGATTCATTGTAATAGCTTCAATTTTTGAGGCAAAAGGTATACCCTATAGGCAGAGTTTTTCATTAAGTCATTTCTGGATAGACTATGATGGCAAAACTGAAAATAGAATTGAACAAGCTTCAAATGCTCTATTTATTAGAACTGATGAGGGTACTAAATTTCAATTACCAGGAGAAGATATTAAAGAAATTTATGAGGTTTTAAAGGAAGGCTTCTGGGATTATATGCCTCTCCACAGAAAAATAATTCTTCTGTTAGGATTTCCACTTAGTGTTTGTATGGGTATACTATCTCGCAAAAGACAAAATAGAAAAAAAGAACCTTATGCTCTACCTATTAGTTAATAGAACATTAAGCTCTTCTATAGAAGTAACAATAAAGGTGGCCTCGGCCGCCTTTAATTCTTCCTCTCCTCCATACCCATAAGTAACTCCAATAGACTCTATATGATGTTGTTTTGCTCCGATAATATCATATTTTCTGTCACCAACCATTATCGTATTATTACATGTAATTTCTGGGATTATCTCCCTTATGTATTGAATAACCTCGTCTTTTTCACATCGACTGCCATCAAGATTACTTCCCGCAATTAATGTAAAAAACTCTTCAAGCTCAAAGTATTTTAATATTTTTTCTGCAAAATAAGTAGGCTTTGATGTGGCCACAATTAAAATTTTACCTTCTTCCATTAATCCTTCTAGCAGTCTACGTATTCCGTTATAGGGAATATTTTCAAACATTCCCTTTTCACTAAAATATTCTCTATAGTATTTTATTGCTTCCGTTGCCTTTTCGCTATCAAAGCTATAAAATTCCTTGAAGGAATATAATAGCGGTGGTCCAATAAAGCTTTCAAGCTTGTCTAAATCATCTTCCTTTATGCCATATTTTGCGAGGGCATACTGTACTCCCTTCGTTATTCCCACCTTCGGATCTGTCAAAGTACCATCCAAATCAAAAAGTATGTATCGATATTCTTTTTTCATAAGTTCACTCCCATATTTTTGACATATATATTACCAATTTAACATAATGGGTTGAAAATTAAAACCCCATCCAATTTTTGACTTTCATAAAGACAAGCAAATAAAGATACATCTAATATTATATAAATACCCTGTTTAAAACAGCTCAATAATCACTATAATTTTTGAACAGCAATACAGTTAGTATTATTACATTGAGTTTTAATCATAAAATACTATCATCATTTTTCCATAATTGCATATATATACATATACACTTTTTTCAGAATTTTTAATCAATTCTATTGACTTGAGCAAGAATACCTGATAGAATTAATTTTAATTAAATACCCAGCAATGAAGGAGAAAAGTATTTTAATAAGGCAGTTTAAGAGAGTCGGGTTTGCTGTGAGCCGATACTGTTTAGAATACAAATCCCTCCCGAGCTGTATCTTCGAAATATTTAAAGTAGTTGATACCGGGTTTGCTCCGATAAAGGCAAAAGCAAGAGAGGCATCTGATAAGGATGCAATAAAGGTGGTATCGCGGGTTTACACTCGTCCTTAAAAATAATTAGGGGCGTGTTTTTTTATAATTTTTTTCTATAGGGAGGTGTACAATTCGCATCAGTATTGGTTTATTGTAATTAATAATTAATTAAAAAATTGGAGGAGATTATTATGGCATTAGTAAAAAAACAAGCATCTGAGGAGGAAATGAAAATGGGGAAATCTGTTATGGCCAGCAATAGGGAAGTTAAGGACAATGTAATTTCATTAAAGCCTCAAAAAACTACTGAAACTATAGAAAATCTTAACAATGTGAATTTTTGGGGTGTAGGCTTTAAAAAGGATCATCTAATATGGTAAAAACCGATGATGCTGACCTCAGAATAAAAACTAGGAGGTACAATATTAATATCATTAATAAAAAGTGCTGTATTGTTAAATAACAACTACAGCACTTAATTTCTTTAAATCAACCTTACAGCTCCTCTAAACTTCCTCCAATGACGATTAATTGAATCAACTGATAACCCTCTATTGGGGGACATGTGAATAAATTCTCTATCATTAATCATAATACCGGAATGGGTAATAATATTTCTTTTTACAGCAAAGTAAATTAAGTCTAAAGCTTGTAATTCTTCAATATCAACCTCTTTCCAGCCTAAAGATTTTATTCCCCTTACATACCGTTCTGGGTCTTCTAAATACCATCTATAATCTATTGGCCTTCCATCACTGTCCGGAAGCTTAATTCCAAACTCTTCATAGAATAATATAATGAAGCCTAAGCAATCAATTCCCTCCTCAAGACTTCTTCCATTATGCTTAAACCTTGCATACCTAAAACGCTGAATTAATTCCTGTACCTTTTCATCAAAATTATTATTATTCATAATAGACCTCCACTTAATAATAGACTTTTGCTACTATTTTATGCTGGAGGTTTAAACAGGTGAAAAAACATTAAAATAAAAGAGGCAGGGTTGAAAACCCTGCCCTACATAGTCCTTACTAATAGATATATTACATATCTAATTCTGGATAGTATATTTCTGTCCATATCTGGTAGCCATCCTCTAGCCTTATATAATAATGACTATTTATAGCTGCCTGAATTGCTTCATAATACCATGCTGATTCATCTAAATCTGGGAATTGCCTTGCTTCCGGAAGTATATCCTCCTTTTTTACCTTTCTACCCAGTACGTTGTTTACTAGGGTAACGAATTCAGCTCTTGAAATATACTTATCCGGCTTAAAGGTTCCATCTGAATAACCATTTACCCATCCCTTTGCTGCTGCAGAGTTAATGTAGGTGTTAGCCCAATGATCTGAAATATCCGAGAAGCTATCGCCTTCAAAAGGACTTAGCTTATCAAATCTTGATGCTATTACAGCAAGCTCTGCTTTAGTTATATATTGACCTGGTCTAAAGGTTCCATCAGAGTATCCTTTTATGATACCAGCATTGGCCAATGTAGCAATATGCTTAGTTGACCATCTACCTTCTTCTACATCTGTAAAGCTATGTTCCATTGTAAATATGCTTTCCCTATAAGAATCAGTTAATAGTCTGTAGAATACAGCTGCCACTTCTTCTCTTGTAATCAATCCCTCTGGTCTTATGGTGTTATCGGGATATCCTCTTAAATATTGGAAATGATTTTCCCGATCTAAAGCCCCTAGTGGAATTTCGTCATCTAATAATTCGATTACTTCCTCTTCTTCAACCACACTAGGACTTACTATCGTTGGGGGAGAACTGTCATCAGTTCTATTGTCATCATCTCTAGAGTCATCATCTCTAGAGTCATCATCGCTAGAGCCAACGGCTCTATAGTAGAAATTGATAACATTATCTTCCAGTTCTAGAGTTATTGTTACAGAGGACTGAGATACAAGTGAATATCCTGATATACTAATAGCATTTTCTGTAACATCATTACCGAAGGTTTGATTTTCTACAATTTTAGTCGATGCTACAGATGTAGTGGTGTTGTTTAAGTAGTAATTTACAGTGTAGCTTATATCGGTTCTAGCTTTATAGTAGACCTTTATAATATCTTGTTCAGCAATGAACACTTCAAATGGTAGCTCTGTTGAGATCGCTTCATCTAGCTCAAACCCTATTGGCATATTTTCGTAGCTTACATTTTCTACTACTGGGTTAGATGCTAGAACTAAACCATATATTACCTCAAAAGGTTCTTCTTCGCCATTCATGTAGTATTCTACTGTATACTCTAACTCCTGAGTTTCACCTACTATATAGTATACTTTGATTACATTAGCTTCAACGGTTACTGTGAATGGTAACTCTGTTGAATTTACTGCATCCAACTTGTAACCTGCCGGAATATTCTCATAGCTTACACTTCCTACTACTGGATTGGCTACTAGTACTTTAGCTTCTATTTCAGCAAATGGTTCTTCTTC
>NZ_FMUS01000035.1 GCF_900101495.1 Alkaliphilus peptidifermentans DSM 18978 | reverse complement strand
ATTGTAGATTATATAATAATCAATTTAGACTGTCAACACTATTTTTGAATATTTGTGTTTATTTTTTGAATATTTATTAGCGTTTTTGAATGTTTATTAGTATACACAGCTATTATTATCTATGGAAATTAAAAAAACTAGTGTATATTATTACCTCTGTTAAAAATATTTATCATATCTTTACCCAATACTATTGATATTTCTATTCCATATCATTTGCTGCCCTTCTAATTTATTTTCTTTGCTATATCATATCGATTTCTCCCTATAACCCAAATATTGCTATAAAAAAGCTAGAGATTTTTATTTTAGAAATGCTATTTATTTACATATAATATACATATTATGTAACTATATCCTAAAATTCCACTTATTTCCTGTTTTGAAAAATTATATTATTCCTAGAAAATAATTTTAAAACTAATAGATATTTGATATAGAGCTGCTTAATTTAAATGATTAAGTATATTTCTAAAAAGCGCTAAAAAAAATTTATTTAATTTACATAATTTTACAAATATTCCAATTAATATGTGCTACTATATAAACAATATAAAATCGTTTCTTTTTAATTCATTGTAGTGTCGTATTAAATGGCTTTAATTTTATCAAGTAAGTTTTCAAATTTATATAATTACTAGAGTTTCCCTTTGTAATACCAATAAGGAAGGAGTGAGTGTAATGATGCAGGACTTGTGACGCAATTCTTTATTAACTGAAAAAGTATAATTATTAATTAAAGGAGGTTTATGTTAATGAAAAAGTATTTGAGTATCATAACTGTATTACTTATGATAATGTCAATGTTTAGTTTTTCATTTGCTGATGAAGCAACTCACATATCATATAGTAATACCCAAGAGTATGTTGAAGGACAATTGATTATTTCTCTGGAAGGTGATTCTTATTCGATTCAGAAAACAGATGATTTGCTTGCTGAATCCCTACAGGACAATGGATTCGCAGTTGTAGACTATTTCCTTAATTTAGGACAGGAAAATAGTGTACAAGCCATGAGTAATGAATTTAAAGAATTAGCATTAAAAACAATGGGTGAAGTTTATTTAGTTGAGTATTCAAAAGACTATGCTTCCATTGATGATGCTATAAGTGAGCTTAAAACTCTATTAACTAAAAATGGATTGTCAGTTAAATATATTGAGCCAAACTACACAGTTCATGTATTAGATGATGATGTATCTATTAATATGCACAATAATCAAAGATGGCATTATGAAATGATAAATGCGCCTCAAGCTTGGAATATCACCACTGGTTCCAGCAATGTAAGAATGGCAGTTTTAGATACTGGTATTGATCATAATCATGTAAGCTTGAGCAATTTAGTAAACACCAGCTTAGGAAGAAGTTATGTTGGTGGAACAACAATGGACAGGCATGGACATGGGACCCACGTGGCCGGTACCATTGCAAGCTATGGAGTAGTATCAGGGGTAATGAAAAATGCTACACTTATTCCTGTTAAAGTATTAGGCGACGATGGATCTGGATCAATGTATGGTATACAGCAGGGTATATTATATGCTGCAAGTATAAATTCCGATGTAATAAACATGTCACTTGGAGGAGGAGGCTACAGTCAAAGTGTTAATGATGCCTGCCAAACAGCTGTAAATAACGGTACTATTGTTGTTGCAGCCTCTGGAAATGATGGAAAAGCAACAATTTCCTATCCTGCTGCCTATAGCAGTGTCATCGCAGTCGGCTCTGTTACTTCCAGCAGAACAAGATCATCTTTTTCAAATTACGGTACAGGCCTTGACTTAGTAGCTCCAGGATCAAATATTTATAGTACTTACCCAAATAATCAATACAGAACTTTTTCAGGTACTTCTATGGCCAGCCCTCATGTTGCAGGTGTAGCAGGACTGTTAAGATCTGTTAATCCTAATATAACACCTACTCAAGCTCGTAATATCCTCAAAAGCACTGCTCAACCAGCAGGCTCAGCTTATGAATATGGAGCAGGTATTGTAGATGCCTTTGCTGCTGTACAAGCTGCAGGAGGCGGAACACAGCCTAATGAAACGGTAACAGCATTGGCTACTAACAAAACCTCTTATCTACGTGGTGAGAGTGTAACCATTACAGCTACGGTTAGAAATCAAAATAATAATCCATTACAGGGTGCTACAGTTCTGTTTACAATTACCCGTCCAAATGGTACTACTCTAACTCAAACTGCAACTACCAATAGTTCAGGTGTTGCTACATGGACTGTAACATCTAACTCACAAACCGCTTTGGGCACCTATACTGTTAAGGCAGATACAACCTTAAGTGGCTATGCTTCTAGTTCTGCTACAACAACCTTCCGGATTGTCAGTAACATTGCTACTGATGAAGATGTATCGGCAGATACAGTTGTTCCAGATTCTACAGCTGATACCTTCTAAAAGCAGGGTATATATTACTACCTTATATACTACTGGAATATAGAGTATAATTATATTAAGGGTGGAGCCATGAATATTTAACGGCTCTACCTTTAATTTCTTCTAATATAATATCTAAATTAAAAGATTTGCTTGATTATTGAATCTTGTTATAATTGTCGTGGCTGGGGTATATCTTAGAAAAGATATTTAATTAAAGGAGGTAACACAATGATTCGCATAATAAATAATTCTACTGATCCTCATTTCAACCTGGCATTGGAAGAATATGCATTAAAGCACTTGGATATAGACGACTCAATTATTATTCTATGGCAAAATGAACCCTCAGTAATTATTGGAAGAAATCAGAACACTATAGAAGAGATAAACAACAAGTACATAAAAGATAATAAAATCAATGTTGTACGTCGTCTTTCAGGTGGGGGAACTGTGTATCACGACTTAGGCAACTTGAACTTTACCTTCATAACCAAGAGAAGTAAGGAAAATGCACGTAACTTCGAGATGTTTACAAAACCTGTAATTGAAACATTACAACAATTTGGAGTTCCTGCAGAATTCACAGGTAGAAATGACATTAGTATAGAGGGTAAGAAGTTTTCGGGAAATGCTCAATATACATATCAGGATAAGCTACTTCATCATGGTACTATCCTCTTTAACTCTGACTTAGCTGTAGTTCAAGAGGCATTGAATGTCAAAACTGAGAAAATTGAATCTAAGGGTATAAAGTCAGTACGAAGCCGTGTAACAAACATCCTTCCTTACCTTAAGGAATCCATTACCTTAGAAGAATTTAAGACAATACTGGCAAAAAATATGTTTGCTCATTATCATCAACAGGCCAAAGAGCTTCAACTAAATGATGACGATATAGTAATTATTAAAAAGCTAATGGATGACAGATATATCAAATGGGATTGGAACTATGGCGAGTCTCCCGCCTTTACCCTTCAAAAAAATCGCCGTTACCCTGGAGGAAATTTAGATATTCGTATGAATGTAAAGGATGGCATAATAGAGGATTGTAAAATCTATGGGGATTATTTTGGTCAAATGGATACTAAGGATTTAACAGATCAGATGATTAAATTAAAATACGAGGAATCTGCAATTTTAACCCTATTAGAGGAGATTGACTTTTCTCAATATTTTACCCACATTAGTAGAGATGAATTTATGGATTGTTTATTTTATTAAGTATTTTTAAAGGGATGGATATCCATCCCTTTTATTTTTTGAAAATATGAATTGGCTTATCTATAGCTCCATGAGCAGCCTCCATAACTATTTCTGATAATGTCGGATGGGGATGAATGGCCTTTGCCAGTTCATGAACAGTCCCCTCCAATTCCATAGTTGTCACTGCTTCAGCTATCATATCTGTTGCATGGGCTGCCAGTATATGAACACCTAGAACTTCTCCATACTTCTTATCTGCAACGATTTTAATAAAGCCTTCACTTTCTCCCTCTGCCAAAGCTTTGCCATTGGCAGCTACAGGAAAGGTGCTAATTATAACCTCATGTCCTTGTTCTTTTGCTTCCTCTTCTGTAAGGCCAGCTGAGCCTACTTCAGGAAATCCATATATACAGGATGGTATCTTATTATAATTAATACTTGTTGACTTACCCAAAATGTTTTCTACTGCAGCAATTCCCTCAGCTGATGCCACATGGGCAAGATTATACTTTCCATTTACATCTCCTATTGCATAAACACCTTGGATATTTGTCTCCATCCTGTCGTTAGTTGAAATCCCCTTTTTATCTATCTTTAAACCTAGATTCTGTAATCCTTCAACATTGGGTCGATTACCTACACTTATCAGGATTTTGTCTCCTTCCAGTATCAGTTGTTTTTCATTGCTTTCTATACTCATACGGTTACGCTGTACTGATAAAATATTTGCATTAAAATGAATGGTAATTCCCTTTTTCTGCATAATACTTGCCATACTATCTCTTATATCCTTTTCAATATTGCCTAAAATTCTGTCTGATCTTTGAATTATGTTTACTTCTACCCCTAAAGCATTATAAAGGATTGCAAACTCAGTGCTAATAACTCCACCGCCCATTATAATCAATCGTTTTGGAAGCTCCTTAAGCTCGAGAATCTCTTTGCTGGTGATGGCAATTCCTTCATTAATAGCTTCCTTCAAGCCATCTACTTCAGGAATATAAGGCGAAGCACCTGTTGCAATAATCAAGTTTTTTGTTTTTAGGATGTCCCCTTTGACCTTTATGGTGTTTTTATCGACAACTTCTCCATTACCCTGATACAATTCTACCCCATTACGATTCAGCAGAGTCTTTACACCACCAGTTAACTGCTTTACTACCTTATCCTTGCGTTCTTGCATCTTAGGCCAGTTAATCCTAACCATGCTTTTATCCTTTATTTCAATTCCGAATTTCTCTGAATCCAACATATCTTCATAGATCTTGGCACTTTTCAAAAGGGCTTTGGTGGGGATGCACCCCCAATTAAGGCATACCCCGCCAATTTCACCCTTCTCAATTAGGGCAGTTTTAGCACCCATTTGTGCAGCTTTTATGGCGGCTACATATCCACCTGGTCCACCACCTAGTACCACAATATCGTAATTTTTCATAATGTCAACCTCCTCAGCTAAGAATCAAAAGCATCGGATTACTTAGATACTCTTTAAACCTTTGTATAAATCTTCCTGCATCTCCACCATCTATTACCCGGTGATCGATACAAAGAGTTATAGCCATTATATCTCTAATGGTGATTTCTCCATCAATTACCACAGGTTTTTTTGTTATTTTTCCGACTCCTAAAATAGCCACCTCGGGATGCTTAATAACTGGTATTCCTGAGCCAGCCCCCACAGCACCGTAATTAGTTATAGATATAGTTCCTTCCTGAAGATCCTTTATCGTTAAAGTTTTATTCCTAGCACCTTCTGCCAACCTGGATAATTCATTGGCAACCTCAAATAAACCTTTTTTGTCTGTATCTTTTATTACAGGAACTAATAATCCATCTGGGGTATCAGTGGCTATTCCTATATTGTAGTATTTCTTTATAATTATTTCCTCTTTTTCCTCATCATAGCTTCCATTGAAGGTAGTATATTCCTTTAAGGTAAGGGTTAATGCTTTAATAATAAATGGCATATAGGTTAGCTTAACGGCCTCCTTAGTAGCAGTTTCTTTAGCTTTTTCTCTAAACTTAACCAAATCTGTTACATCTATTTCATCCATAGCAGCTGCATGGGGAATAACAGATTTTGATAGGACCATATTTTTTGCAATAGTCTTTCTAAGCATGGTTAATGGTACCCGTTCTTCTCTTTCAGTAGCTATCCTCTGTGGTTCATTATTTAAATTGGATGAATTATCTACCTTTGAATTTCCCGATGCATTATCTAGTTCTTCCTTAAAACGATAAATATCTTCCTTCATTACCCTTCCAGCTGGTCCTGTTCCATCAATTTTGTTTATGCCAATACCTAAATCCTTTGCCAGTCTTCTTGCCACTGGTGTTGCTAACGCTCTTGTTGAATCCTCTGTAGCTTTTTGCTGAGCACTTTCTTTGCTTTCTTCAATAATTTGAGAAGAAACAGTAAGCTCTCCAACAACTCCTGCACTTTGCTCTTCATCTTCACTTACTGGTTCTTTTTTGGGCTTTGACTCAGTGCTACCATCATCTATTTTAACTACCACCTGCCCTACATGGATGACATCACCAGCTTCAGCTAATAGCTCTATGATCTCTCCTTTGGCAGGGGATGGAATTTCTGCATTAACCTTATCAGTTTCCACTAGGAACAAGGAATCTCCGTCCTTTACCTTGTCACCTACCTTCACCATCCACTTAAGGATTTTTCCTTCGTGTATTCCTTCTCCAATATCTGCAAATTTAAACTCTAACAACGTCCTTCACCTCCTCTAGTATTCAACTATTTCTTTGATTTTCGATACAATGCGATCTGGATTTATTAAATAGTGATGCTCTCCCCTTGGTAGTGGAACAGTAATGTCAAAACCAGTTATTCTGGTGGGAGGTGCTTCAAGATAAAGGAAGGCCTCTTCGTTGACGATGGATATCAGTTCAGCAGAAACACTAAAGGATTTAACTGCTTCGTGAACAGCTACGAATCTCCCTGTCTTTTTAACTGATTTAATTATTGTGTCCTTATCGATGGGAGAAATTGTTCTCAAATCTATTAGCTCTACTGCTATTCCTTCCTTCTCCAACTGTTTTACTGCCTCCTGCACTTGAGATACCATAGCTCCATATGTTACCACTGTAACATCCTTACCTTCCTTAACAATTTTAGCTTTACCTATCGGGATAACATAATCATCTTCTGGAACCTCTTGTTTAAAGGCTCTATATATTCTTTTTGGCTCTAAGAAAATAACTGGGTCTGGATCTCGTATAGCGGCCAAAAGTAATCCCTTTGTATCATAGGGAGTAGATGGAATAACCACCTTCAAACCTGGTGTATGGGCAAATATAGCTTCTAAATTTTCTGAATGATGCTCCAAAGCACGTATACCACCACCATAGGGGGTACGAATAACCATTGGCAAATGATATTTTCCTCTAGAACGATTTCTCATCCTAGCTGCATGGGCAATAATCTGATTTATTGCTGGTAGTATAAATCCAGAGAATTGCATTTCAACAACAGGCTTAAGTCCATTTACGGCCATTCCAATGGCAGAACCCACTATTCCTGCTTCCGCCAAAGGAGAATCGAAGCATCGTTCTTTCCCATATTTTTGCTGTAATCCTACTGTAGCACGAAAAACGCCACCTTCATGACCTACATCTTCTCCATACACTACAACTGTTTTATCCCTTTCCATTTCGTGATCTAATGCATGATTAACTGCATTCAATATATTCATTAATGGCATTTATTTTTCACTCCTCTCAAGATATCCCCTGTATTCCTCAAGCTGTTCCTCGAGATTGGGGGTCATGGTTTCATAATGATATAAGAATATATCTTCCAATGGAGTTTCTCCTGAATTTTCAACTTTTCTAAAGGTTTCATTGACAAATTCTTCGTAATCTTCTGTTTGCTTTACATCTTCCTCTTCACTCCACAAGTCTTTATTAATCAAGTAGTTTTTGAATCTTATTATTGGGTCCTTCTTAGCCCATTCTTCAACCTCACTATCTTCTCTATAAATGGTTGGATCATCAGAGGTGGTATGGGGTCCTAAACGATAAGTTACTGCCTCTATCAAAGTAGGTCCTTCTCCTCTTCTTGCCCTTTCCACAGCTTCTTTTGCTGCCACATACATAGCAAAAATATCATTTCCATCCACCTGTATTCCAGGAATACCATAGGCTATGGCCTTTTCTGCCAGAGTTTTAGTCTTGGTTTGTGCATGCCTTGGTACTGATATGGCATACTGATTGTTTTGAATTATAACAATTAGTGGTGCATCAAATACTGCTGCGAAGTTCATTCCTTCATGGAATTCACCATGGGAGGTCCCTCCATCTCCAACAAATGCCATTGTTACATGATCTTCTCCTTTATACTTACTGGCCATAGCTAGGCCTGCTGCATGATTTATTTGGGAAGCAATTGGTACTGATACAGGCAACATTTTAACATTTTCGGGGAATTTACTTCCCATTTCGCTACCATACCAGTAAAGGTATATTTGCTCCAATGAGACTCCCTTATATAGCCATGCCCCCAATTCTCTAAAGGCTGGCACCATCCAATCTCTGTCTTCTGTAGCTGCTATTGCCCCAAGCTGTGCTGCCTCCTGCCCACGATTAGGAGCATAGGTAAGCATCCGACCTTGCCTTTGATACTGTAATGCTTTAGTATCAGCAACCTTAGTTAATAACATCATCTTGTATAAATCTAATAACCTTTTATCCTCTAGTTGAGGCATTAATTCTTTGTTAATTATATTTCCTTCTACATCCGTAATAGATAGCATTTTTCCTTCCAAAGGTGAAAATTTATCAAATAACATCCTCTTACCTCCTTGTTTAACATTAAGTTATATATGTTATTTGTTATTTACCCTAATTCTCAATTATTAACAATTTTTATTTAGAAAGATTTTGTACTTTTTTGTAACGACTATATAGTAAGTAATTCATACTAAAAAGAAGACCTACAAGGTCTTCTTAGACTGATGAAAAACCCCCATCTTCTTCGTTGCTTCGAAAACCTAGCACCCTTACGTATTACGTATACGCTGCAGTCGCTAGGTTTTCTTGCGCCTTGAATCTGCGGTTTTTTGATCAGTCTGCATTTTGATGACTTTGTCATCAACCTGAGAAGACCTACAAGGTCTTCTCAGATTGATAACAAAGCAATATTTATCAATTATTAATAATTGAATTTAAATATACACCAGTATGTGAATTTTCTTCGTTAACTATTTCTGTTGGATGTCCTTCAAAAACTACTCTACCACCCTTTATACCACTTTCTGGTCCAATTTCTATTAAATAATCACATGCAACTAAAAATTGTGGGTTATGTTCAATTACAATAACTGTATTTCCTCTATCTACTATTTTTTGAAAAAGGTGTATCACTTTTTCTGAATCATAAAAGTGTAAGCCAGCGCTTGGTTCATCGAAAATATATAAATAGCCTTTTGAATCATCATCAATTAAATCTTTTGCCAGCTTAATTCGCTGGGCTTCTCCACCTGAAAGTGTTGATAGTTCTTGCCCCAGCTGCAGGTAGCCCACACCCACTTCAACCAGTAATTCTAGTTTCTTGCTTATTTTTTTATTCTGATTAAAAATATCCCGTGCTTCATCAATAGATAGCATTAAAATATCATTTATATCTAATCCTTTCAGTTTAACCTGTAGAACTTGATTATTAAATCTTTTACCCTTACAGTCAGGACAGTTTACTTTTACATCTGGAAGAAAATGCATACTAGTTGTAATACTTCCAGTTCCTTTGCAGGTTTCACACCTGCCTCCCGCTGTATTAAAGGAAAAATGGCTGGGTGTTAAGTTTAACGAAATCGATTTATTGAGTTTACCAAACATGCTTCTTATATCATCATAAATACCAGTATAGGTTGCAGGGTTAGACCTTGAAGAACGACCTATGCTTTTTTGATTTACTACTCTTATGCCTTGAATATTTTCTAACCCTTTAATATTGCCACAGTTTTTAAAGGAGTAACTATTGTCCTTGTAATACTCTATTAATTCATTTGCTATTACATTGATAAAAATAGTGGATTTACCTGAGCCCGACACACCGGCAACCCCAATAAGCTTCCCTAAAGGTATTCTAATATTTTCATTGTTAACATTGTGGAGTCTAATATTTTCAATTGTTACTTCAGCTTCAGTTTTTTTCGAAATCTTCTCCTTTATACCCAATGATTTCTTTAGAAAGCCTCCTGTTAACGAGTTTTGATTACTCATAATTTCTTTTAAAGTTCCTTCTGCTACTACTTCTCCACCCCATCTACCTGACCCAGGCCCCATATCAATAATATAATCTGCAATTTTTATTGCACTCATGTGGTGTTCAATCATTAAAAGGTGATTACCTTGATTTTTAAGCTGAGTAAGTACCTCCAATAGGTTTTCAACATCTTTTCCATGGAGACCTTTTGTAGGCTCATCTAGGATGTAAAGCACTCCACTTAACCCTGAAGATAACAAATTAGCAATTTTTAATCTCTGGGCTTCACCGTTTGATAATGTTGGCATTGACCTAATTAGGCTTAAATAGCCCACCCCCACCTTTAATATTTTTTTAATTCGACTCTGTAAATCTTGAATCATTGGACTTGCAATTAAAATCTCATCATTAGATAAATGTAATTCTATTGTTTTTAACCATTTATCTAGCTCTGATATTGACATATTTTGAACTTCAACTATAGTCTGATTTGCCAGTTTCACATCTCTAATATCTCTTTTTAATCTCATACCATTACAGCTTGGACAAATGGTCTCATGGAAATATTGCTCTAATTTCTCTCTACCATTCTTGTTATTTGCTTTTTCCGAGTATCTTCTATTAATATTGGTGATAATCCCTTCAAACTTTCCATCCTTTGAAGTCTTTGGTGGCATATCTTGGGGATAAAGCTTGTTCATTTCCTCACTATCAGAACCATATAGGAATAATGTTTTTGCACCTTCATTATAATTGCTTATGATATCGTTAAAGTTATAATCATATCCATAATGCTTAGCTGCATTGATTAGTACTTCTGAATTACGACGAATATAGTGAATATCCCATTCTTTGACTGCTCCATCAGCTATGGATTTTTCTAAATTAATAAGCTGAGATAGCTTAACTTCGTTAATTGTTCCAAGACCTGTACAGTTTTCACAAGCTCCATCGGGCTTATTAAATGAAAACTCTGCAATTGACCAACCTTTATTAATACCGTCTTTTTTCCCTAGTTTTGAAAACAGTAACCGTATATAGGAGTAAAGCTCTGTGACAGTTCCTACTGTTGATCTAGGATTTTTGTTGTTCAAATGTTGTTGAATACTAATAGAAGGTGGTAAGTTCCACACGCTATCACATTTTGCTTTGGATACACCGTCAGTTATCATCCCAAGGGATTCCATATATTGTCTTCTTGATTCATTATCAATTATATCAAAAGCAATGCTAGATTTGCCTGAGCCAGACAAACCAGTTATAACAACTAATTTATTTTTGGGAATCTTGAGATCGATATTTTTCAAATTATTTGCATATGCATTTTTTATTAAAATATTATTTGACATAAAAACACCTCCTGAAATATTGTTTAAACTATTTGTATGGTTAATTATAAACCTTATCAAAAGTCTGGTGGTATACTGGAGGGTTTAAAATTATTCGTTGTCTTGGATATTTTTATTTAACCATTTAGAGTTAAGAAATATTTTTGATTCATTTAGTGAAAACTATATAATTAATAATCTATATATGGAGGCGTTTCAATGAATATATCCTTTAATAATGAATATGATAAGCTTGCAAGTTGCATTATAGCCTATCCTTGTAATATTCAAGTGTCTAGCAATATCTCACCTGCTGGTCAAATAGATAAGCTAATTGCAAGTAAGCAGTATAATAAGCTTATAAATACATTGATGGATAATGATGTGAAGACATATTTATTTGACTTAAATGGGAGTACAGCTCAAGTTTTCACTAGAGATATCGGATTTGTAATTAATGATATACTTTTCGTATCGAATATGACACAGCCTGAACGACAAACAGAAATTGCAGGTTTAATTGATTTAGCTAAACAACATAATATCAAAAATCATATTATGACAAATAAAGCTGAGGGTGGTGATATTTTAGTACATCAAGGAAAGTTATTTATTGGAGTAGGAAACCGAACTAGTGAAGAGGCAGTGGAAGAAATCTTACATGTGTTATCATTAAACAACTATCAATATGAGGTTATTAAAGTTTATTTTAATAAAACAAAAATTCACTTGGATTGTGTTTTTAACATACTTGATAAGAATACTTGTATTACTACTATAGATATTTTTAACCCTGAGGATGTTTTAAAACACTTTGCTAATGCTATAGAAATACCCATTGAAGAGCTAGATTCCCTTGCTGCAAATATAATAGATATAGGTAATGATATTATTTTATGTAGCAGTGAGGCCTTCAGTAAATCACTTAAAAGACATGGTTATAAAACAATATATATTGAATTTAATGAAATTATAAAGGCCAGTGGCAGCTTAGGATGTTGTTTAATGCCTTTACTTAAAGTCTAGAACTGTTGTGTCACACTTTGGACATTTATCTGGATGTAGTGCTGGAGCAGGAAATGCGTATCCACAGCCAGCACAGAATTTTGAATCACTAGATATTTCTTTGTGACAATTGGAACAGTTCATCAAACTAGAATTTGAATTGTTAGTTTGTGGAGATACATTTGTTTTTTTGGTATCCACCTTATTGGATAGCCGCATCTGTTTGAAATATATTTATAGCCACCAGCCATCTCATTGTAACAAAAAATTTTTATAAGTAAGTATACATTAATTTTCTTTTAAGGTTTTACTATTTGTTTGAATACTCTCTAGCAATATCTCTTTATAAGTTCTCATTTCATTTTCTTTATAACTTCTGTTATTCTTTAGAATTTCAATAGTTATGTGTTTTTTATAGGTCAAAGGGGGCCCATCAAAAATGTGTATTTCATCTGACATGTATAGGGCTTCATCAATATCATGTGTAACATATACTAATAACTCTCTTTTATTCTGCCAATAGTTGATTATGTAATCCATTAATGTCTTCTTTAGTTCTAGATGCAGACCTTTAAAGGGCTCATCCATTAACAGTATATCTCCCTCATATGCAAATGCTCTTGCAATAGCCACTCTTTGCTTCATACCCCCACTTAATTCATGGGGATATAAGTTTCTATATTTATCTAACTCTACTAAATCTAAGTACTTATTTACAAGCTGTTGCGATTCATTTTTTGTATATATACTTTTTAAAATAAACATTACATTTTCTTCCACTGTTGCCCAAGGTAATAATCTGTCTTCTTGAAAAATGCACGAAAAATTCTTATTATAAAACCCATATATTTTTCCCATTTCAGCAGATATTAAACCTGCAAGAATGTTTAACAATGTAGTTTTTCCACATCCTGAGGGGCCTAAAATGCAGTGAATAGCTTTTGATGTAAAATCCAAAGAAAAATCATTAATGATATTCAATTTACCATAGTTTTTATAAATATCCTTAACATAAAACTCCAATTTTTTTCCCCCAATGTTTTATAGAGTTTTTTATTAATATGTAAAAAAATGAAAATTTTCTTGACCTGATTATGGATTTTTTAGTTTTTTTATATTCATTATTTATTGATTTTTTGAGATTTCTCCATAAATTCAGTAAAAACACCCTCAAATAATAGACTTAATAGAATTACTACAAAAGTCCATGCAAATAATTCATTAGACTCTAAATATACCTTAGCGCTATAGAGGTTACTACCTATTGCATTTCTTGGATGACTTAACACTTCTGCTGCAACAGTAACCTTCCATCCTAAGCCTAGAGAAGTAATAACAGCAGCAGTTAAATATGGTTTAATCGATGGTAGATATATTTCTTTTAAAACTATTAGTCTATTTACACGATATACCTTAGCCATTTGAATAAGCTTATCATCTATGTTACAAATCCCAGTTACGACATTAGTCCATATTACAGGAAAGCACATAAGTACACATATGAAGATTGGTACATTAGAAGAAGAAATCCAAATCAAAGCAATAATTATAAATGATAATACAGGAGTAGATTTGATAACAGTAATGAGGGGACTAACTATTTGGTAAATATGACGATTTAGTGATGATACAATACCAACTAATACTCCAATGATTATAGATATTAAAAGACCTATTATTACTCTGTATATTGATGTAAAAACAGATTTCCAAAATATAGGCAAAAGTACTAAGTCTACTAATGTTATAAATACATTTATAGGAGAAGGTACATATATATCTCTTTTAATAACTAAATGAATAATTTGCCACACTGCAATCCAAAATACAAATACTAAAGTTTTGCTTAAGTATCTATTGATCTTTTTTATAATAGAATCCTTCATCGGCTAATCTACCCCCAACTGATTTAGGATCAAAGTCAAATAGTACTTTATAATACTCTTGAAGGAAAGATTTTGCTTCCTGAGCATCTAGATATACAATATTTGAATACGGAATTGCTCTTTTGGCAATAGCTGCATTGGGAAGAATGTGATATTTTTCAATTAATTCAGCTGCCTTATCAATTTCATAATTAACGAAAATTACTGACTGCTTATACTCATCTAAGAATATTCTTAATGCATCAGGATTTTCTTCTGCAAACTTCCTCTGTACAATTATACATCCCATAGCCAATTCCCCATTTGTACTCATAACACTATTCCATTCTTCTGTAATGTCGAGTGCAATTCTTAGTTTTTCGTTTTTCATTATTGCTGAAGTTACATGTGGTTGAGGTAACAATGCTATATCGACATCTCCCTCCACTAATGCTGCCGCCAATTCAGAATGTTGAAGCTTATAATCTAATATTACATCTTTATCAATTATTAAATTGTTTTCCCTCATAATATATTGAAATATATAATCAGGAGAAGCACCTTTCCCACTTGTATAAACTGTCTTACCCTTTAAATCATCCATAGTGTTTATGCTATTACCATTTTCTAAGATGTATAGTACTCCTAAAGTGTTCACCGCTACCAATTGAACCTTTCCTTCTGTTCGATTATACAATAGGAGAGCTAAATTAGTTGGGATTGCCGCCACATCAACTTCCCCATTGATTATTTTACCTACTAAATCATCAGGGCTTCCTACCAATGTAAAGTTATATTTTAAAGATGAATCTCCATTTTCACTTTTATCAATTAATTCAACCATTCCCATTCCTGTAGGTCCCTTTAAAGCCCCAACATTAAAATTTATTTTTTCAACAGGTATAATACCATTATCATTATTATAGGTAGCTTCGTCCGTTGTTTTAGAATCCTTCACTAAGCTGCAAGAAGATATGGTTAATACGAAAAAAGTTATACAAATTAGAGTGACGGCTTTTTTTAACACAGTATTAATCATCATTTAGATACCTCCAATACTAATGAAATATCACTATTTATTTCAGTAACTATAGTTTAGTCTATTGATAAAATAGATTTATATATTTTACGTATAATTGATTTTTATGAAGGAAATTTGAAATTAATTAAAAATTCTAACTTTATCATATCATAAACCCAAAAAATGTTAAATTTATATTGTAATTAAAAATCCCCTCTAATTAATTGGCCTAAGCTCCTAGCAAAATGTTTTAGAACTATAACCTATAAAATTCATATTTGAATTAAGTAATAAATAAAAATCTGAGTGACTAGTATTAATTCTAGTCACTCTTCCTTACTATTCTTTACTTCTATCGGTATAATGTGTATGAAGAAGTTGATGTGATTTTTCCCCTAATGGTTGCTGCAGAAATTCTTCATATAAAGTTTTTACTACAGGATTGAGATGAGACTTTCGTAACTCTGATAGTAAATCCACCTTATATATTGCTTCTATTCGTTTTTCTTTAATCTCATTGGTACTAGGTATTGGCTGACCTCCACCACCAATACATCCTCCAGGACAACACATTATTTCAATAAAATGATAATCAGCCTTTCCTTCTTTAATCAAGTCTAATAGTATTTTTGCATTCTTTAGTCCATTAGTAACAGCAACATTAATATTTAGCTCCCCAACAGGAACATTAGCTTCTTTAAATCCAGAAATACCTCTTAAGTTTTCAAAGTCTATTTTTTCCAACTCATTTCCAGTAACCACTTCGTAAACTGTCCTAAGTGCTGCTTCCATAACACCTCCTGTGGCACCAAAAACTGCACCAGCTCCTGTAGATATTCCAAATGGGTCATCAAAGCCCTCTTCATCCAACTCTTCAATTCGAATTCTTGATTCCTTTATCATTTTAGCCAGTTCTCTAGTTGTAATGACAATATCAACATCTTGATAGCCATTATCCTGCATCTCTTCTCTTTTTGCTTCCGTTTTCTTAGCAGTACATGGCATAATAGAAACAACGATGATATCAGAAGGATTAATATCTGTCTTTTGTGCATGATATGATTTTATTAACGCTCCAAACATTTGCTGCGGTGATTTACATGTTGATAAATGTCCCAATAATTCTGGATAGAAGAATTCAATATATCTTATCCATCCAGGACTACAGGATGTTAGCATTGGTAGTTTCCCATTATTCTGAATTCTATGGAGCAATTCATTCCCTTCTTCAATAATGGTTAAATCTGCAGTAAAGTTAGTATCAAAAACACTATCGAAGCCTATTTTTCTTAGAAAGCTTACAATTTTTCCTGTAACAATACTACCTGGCTTCATACCAAAGGCTTCTCCTAATGCTACTCTAACGGCAGGAGCTATTTGGACTACAACATGCTTATTGCTGTCCTCTAATGCTCGCCATACTTCTTCTATATTATCCTTCTCATAAATCGCTCCCACTGGGCATACATTGATACACTGTCCACAATAAACACATTGAACATCACATAGATTTTTCTCATAGGCTGGCGCAATTCTCATTTCATGACCTCTGTTGACAGTGTATATAGCTCCTACCCCTTGAATTTCATCGCAAGCCTCAATACATCTACCACATTTTATACATTTACTTTGGTCTCTTACAATAGAGGGATTTGATTGGTCGATTGGAAGAAGGTTAGTGAATTTATCTAAATCATTTTCTTCAATATTTAGTTCCTCACACAAGGTTTGTAATTCGCAGTTTCCATTTCTTTTACAGCTTATGCATTCACTATTATGATTTGCCAAGATAAGCTTCATGATCATTTTTCTTGCTTCCCTTACTTTCATAGTATTTGTCTTAATTTTCATACCTTCTCTAATTGGTGTGCAACAGGCAGCTGAAAAAGAGTTTTGACCTTCTACTTCTACAATACATATTCTACAGCTTCCTTTTATATTCTGATCTGGGTGATAGCATAAAGTTGGAATATTTACATTTGTTTTTCTAGCTGCCTCCAGTATAGTTGTGTTTGATTCAACACTTACCTTCTGTCCATCGACAGTGACTATTATTTTATCCATGCTTTATCGCCTCCCCCTTAAGTTCACATACTCCTGTAGAACAATATCCTTCAACATGCTCCTTATACTCATCATAAAAATACTCTAAGGTAGTAAGGATTGCAGTTGGTGCTGCTTGCCCTAAACCACATAGTGATGACTCTTTCATTATTTTAGCTATATTCTTTATGATTTCAATGTCCCTATCTGTTCCATATCCATTTGTTATCCTTTCGACTGCCTTTAAAATATGTCTGTTTCCCTCTCTACATGAGGTGCATTTACCACATGACTCATGGATAAAAAATTCAGTGTTCATTTTCACAAAGTCTAATATGCAACAGGTTTTATCCACAGCCAGTATTGCTCCTGATCCTAACCCTATAGCATGTTTATTAAATTCATCAAAGTCAAGCTTTAAATCCAAAAGTTTTTCCGGTAGACATGCACCAGAAGATCCACCTATTTGAATAAATTTCAGCTCATTTTCATTCTCTATTCCTCCACATATGTCATAAATAATATCCCGTAAACTCACTCCAAATTCCACCTCAAATACTCCTTTATTAACTATATTCCCACTTGCAGAAATTAATTTAGTACCACTGCTTGCAGCTGTTCCATATTTCTTGAATTCATCTGCTCCAACAGATAAAATTAATGGGATATTGGCTAAAGTTTCAACGTTATTCACTAATGTCGGTCTCCCCCACAGGCCATAATTAGGAGGATAGGGAGGTTTAAATCTAGCTCTTCCAGTATTACCTTCAATCGACTCTATTAACGCTGTTTCTTCTCCACATACATAGGCTCCTGCACCAGATCTGACCTCAATATCAAAGTTAAAGTCTTGGCCCAGTATATGTTCTCCTAAGTAGCCTTCTGTCTTTAATATATTAGTGGCTTTTTTAAACATATCTATAGATTTGGGATATTCTCCACGAATATATATATATCCCTTGCTGGCTCCAACTGCATATGCTGCAACCAACATTCCTTCAATTATTTGCATTGGGCATCCTTCTAATAACACCTTATCTTTAAAGGTTCCAGGTTCTCCTTCATCTGCATTACAAATCACATATTTTTCGGTGGCTATTTCTGCAGCTACAAGCTGCCACTTAAGTCCTGTTGGAAAAGAAGCTCCACCCCTCCCCTTTAAGTTAGAGTCTTTTATTAAAGAGACAATTTCTTCTGGACTCATATGAATCAATGCTTTTTCAAAACCAGAAAAACCGCCATTATCTCTATATTCTTTTAAAGATAGAGGTTTGATTTTACCACACAGCTTAGATACAAAGCTTTTCACCTATATCGCCTCCTTTTTTAGGGTTTCAACTAGCTGCTTCACTTTATTTTCATCTAAATTACCATAAATTTTTTCATTTATCTTAACAGCTGGCGCAATTTGACATGCCCCAAAGCAACTAATATATTCCATTGAAAACAACCCATCAGTTGTGACTTCTCCAATTCGAATACCAAGATTCTTTTCAAATGCTTCAACAACATTTTTTGCTTTATTAATATAGCAGGGGCCACTGTTGCAAATCTGGATTACATACTTTCCTTTTTTCTTTGTGGATAGCATAGAATAAAATGAAGCGATACCATAAACCTTACTAAAGGAAATCTTCAATTCTTTTGAGATAATTTTTAGTTGTTCTTCTGTAATATAGTGCTCTTCGTTTAGTAACTGAGCTTCGATTAAAATTTCAATTAGTTTATCTGATGTATAGCCTATCCTTTCAACAATTTCAATAGTATTACTTTTCAGATCCATAGTAATCTTTCCCCCCTACATTTTTATTAGCCATTCGTCCATCTCTTCATTAAGAATTGCATGTGAAACAATAATTGCTCTTGCCTTATCAGCAGTAACAAATTCATATGTGAACCTTTTCCCATCAGGTGTGTAAATATCTAGTAAAGGTTCTTTTGAACACAAACCAATACATCCAGTTGTCTCAATAATGACATTATCAATTTTGCCTGTAGCCAGTACCTCCTGTAATGATTTTAATACCTCATTAGCCCCAACAAATATACTGCATTTTCCATAGCCTAATATTGCTCTATATTTTCCTCTATGTTTATTACGAATGCCTTCTTCTCCGGATTTTCTTAAGGAATTGTAAAAATCCATTGAACTCATATATAGGACCTCCTTTTTTTATTAACTTATTAATATACATTGCATACCTCATGCCAATTTTTTACTTTTTATTTGTTACCTTTCAGAAATTTGTATTTTTCAGGTGTTAAACGAGAAGATATTTTTTAAATTAAAAAAGAAGTGATTCTATAATCACTTCTGAGGTTGTTGAAAAAGTCAACAATATCCAGACTGATGAAAAAGCCACAGATTCGAGGCGCAAGAAAACCTAGCGACTGCAGCGTATACGTAATACGTAAGGGTGCTGGGTTTTTGCAGCAACGAAGAAGATGGGGGTTTTTCATCAGTCTGAGAAGTGATTCTATAATCACTTCTCAGGTTGTTGAAAAAGTCAACAATATCCAGACTGATGAAAAAGCCACAGATTCGAGGCGCAAGAAAACCTAGCGACTGCAGCGTATACGTAATACGTAAGGGTGCTGGGTTTTTGCAGCAACGAAGAAGATGGGGGTTTTTCATCAGTCTGAGAAGTGATTCTATAATCACTTCTCTTTAATGCAACACTGCATTTAATCATGCTTAAGTGCATTATTTTTTATATATTTTTGGATTTTCCTTACAACAGTTGATTGATTAACTCCAAGTGCTTCTGCCATTTCATATGTGTTACTATATTTTTCATAAGCTCTTTCTAATAGCTTCCTTTCTATAGTTTCTAATGCCTCTTTAATTGGTATGATTCCTTCTATATTAATCTTGTTTTTCATTTCATAGTTTCCCTCTAGTAAATATAGAGGTAAGTCCTTTTCATCAATTATGTCTCCTTTTGTTGTTACGCTCAATCTCTCGATAACATTTTCCAGCTCCCTTACATTTCCTAACCAATTATATTCTTTTAGTATTTTTTCAACAT
The DNA here is from genome assembly GCF_900101495.1 of Alkaliphilus peptidifermentans DSM 18978. Classification (GTDB taxonomy): domain Bacteria; phylum Bacillota; class Clostridia; order Peptostreptococcales; family Natronincolaceae; genus Alkaliphilus_C; species Alkaliphilus_C peptidifermentans. Next base: position 20,050 of record NZ_FMUS01000035.1, on the reverse strand, counting down.
GTACAGTAACTTCTTTATTGCAACCATATTTTTGATTATATTTTTCAATAAAATGATGACATAATGGGATTATATCGCCTTTTCTTTTTCGCAATGGGGGTATCTCTATTGGTATTACATTTAGACGATAGTACAAATCAGGGCGAAATTTTCCTTCTTGAACCATTTTATATAAATCTTTATTTGTTGCTGCAATAATCCTAACATCTACTTCTGTTTCAGATATACCTCCTAGTCTTATTAATTTCTTTTCCTGTATTACTCTTAATAACTTTACTTGTAAATTTAATGGTAGTTCTCCAACCTCATCTAAAAAAAGTGTCCCTTTATGAGTAATTTCTATTAAGCCTGGTTTACCTTTCTTTTGGGCTCCTGTAAATGCACCCGTCTCATAGCCAAATAGCTCTGATTCAATTAAATTTTCTGGTATTGCTCCACAGTTAATACTTATAAGATGCTGGTTATTTCTTTTGCTTAGCTTATGTATAAATTTAGCAACAACTTCTTTGCCTACTCCAGATTCGCCTAAAATAAGAACTGTTGTATCAACCGTTGAAACACTACTTGCCAATTGAAGCACCTTCCCCATTTCCAAGCTATTTGCGATTATATTTTCACCATGAAACTCATATTTTTCAATTTTGTTTATACTATTTTCACGATATTTTTCTAATCTCATTGTTTCTTCTATTTGAGTACGTAGTTTATTTAACTCATCAATATCTCTCACGTTAGTTATAACCCTTTTAATACTTCCATCATCATCAAATATTGGTGTTCCAGTAGCAAGTCCTCGCTTATTCCTAATTATATTTTGTATAAAGGATATTCTTCTCTTCTCCTTTAAAGTCAAAAGTGTAGCTGATGGAAATATTATTTCATTATTTTCCATATCTTGAACTATTTTATCGCTACAAGCCTCTTCACATCCTATCATGCGAAGCCATGAATTGTTACACTTAAGTATTTTACCAAGTCCGTCAGTTACAACAATTCCATCATACGATGACTCGATAATAGTTTCAAGTTCATCCTTCAACATAGATGTTTCCTTTAGTTTTTCACTTAGCTCATTATTCAATTTTTCTTTTTTGAAAAGTAAATATGGAAGACACATATCAATCTCGGCTATGCCTTGAAATACAGCTACAGCCTTGTTTCTACAGGTACTATACCCACATGCTCCACAGTTTAGTTCATCCTCTTGTGAATACTTATATGTAATTTCAAGGATATTTTTGATTTCTTCTTCTGAGGGTAATGGTAAAATATTTCTTCTGTTTCTAAAGCTTCTTGAAAGATCTATTTGGTCATTTATCTCTATCTCTTTAGTTAGTTTGTTTTCTTCAAAATAACTATTAATAACATTTATTTTTTTATAATAATTTAGTTCACTATCCATTTTAGGTCCTTCAATGCAACCTTTACACATAAGCACATCAATTAATCTAATATCTATTTTATCTTTAGATAAAATATCAATCATCCGTAAACAATCCTGCTCACTATGTATAGATTCAAATTGATTTTTTTTTAGTTCTTTACACAGCTTTAGATTATTTTCAAATCCTATTGATAATGCAAATAATCTGCCTTTATTGGAGGCACACTGGTCAAAATCAGCATCTACAACTCTCTCCAAACTTATGTCTTTTTCTATTAAAATTTCTTTAATCTCTTCAAATGTCAGTACTATATCTATAATATCCTTAAATTGTGGATCTAAAGCCTCAGCTTTTTTAGCAATGCATGGACCAATAAAAACAATCTTTATATTTTGATTTATGAATTCTTCTCTAATAAGTCTTCCTGTAGCAATCATAGGGGATACAAAGGATGTTAAGTGTTGAATTAACTCTGGATAATGCTTTTCAATTAGAGAAACAAATGCGGGGCATGTTGTGGTTAAATATGTATTTTCTCTATTAGATTCCAAAAAAACATCCAACTGTTTACTTAATACCTCAGCACCAACAGCTACCTCCCAGACTTGATGAAAGCCTATATTCTTTAAAGCACCTACAACTCTTTTATAAGAGTGAGGATAAAAGCTGGCGATAAAGGATGGTGCCAGGCATGCAATAACTTTTTGGCATGATTCTAATAAATCTAATGTCTGTATCTTATAATCCACTACAATTTTTGCTTTTTGCGGACAACTCTTTACGCATTTACCACAGCTTATACATCTTGAATGAATAATGCTTGCCTGTCCTTGCTTGATTTCCACGGCATCTGCCGGACAGTTCCGTACACAGGAAAAGCATTGTTTGCATTTATTCATACTTATATTAATAATATCTTGCATTATCCCCACCCCCTAATGTTATATATGTTTGTCTAATTAAAGTTATATACTATTTGTAAATTTTTTCTACATTTAAATGATTTCACCTTTTTAATTTTAAAATTTTTTAAAGACCTTTTTAATAGAGTTTAATTTGTACTTAATCCAAGATTTTAAAATATTAGCAGCAAGCTATGTACCATTTGTTTGTTTTCGTCATAAAAAAAATTCCCAATATAATCTTGACAATATTTAATTATAAATGTATTATTGTATTAAGTAGTTAATACAATAATACAAGAGGTGATAAAATGTCATGGAATTTTAAGTCTGACAGACCTATATATATTCAATTGATTGATCAAATTGAGATGATGATATTCTCCGGCATATATCCTCCCGGCTCTAGGCTACCTTCTGTCCGTGATATGGCGCAGGAAGCTGCAGTGAACCCAAATACCATGCAGAGGGCACTTTCCAAACTGGAGGAAGACGGATTGATCATTACACACCGCACAAGTGGACGTTCAATAACGGAGGATGAGAACATGATTAAAAAAGCAAAGACTAGACTTGCACAGGAACAATTATCGGAATTTCTTGCAAATATGCAACACTTAGGTTTTGATAGAAAAGAGATTTTATCAATTATTTCTAATATGTTAGAGGAGATGAAAATATGAGTATAATACTGGAATGCAACAGCCTTACAAAGGCTTTTGGTAAGAAAAGGGCATTATCTGATATCAGCCTAAATATAGAAAAAGGAAAGATTATTGGACTCCTAGGTCCAAATGGTAGCGGCAAGACCACCTTTATAAAGCTACTTAACGGTCTACTGACACCTACAAGCGGAGAAATCCGTGTTTCAGGAATTCAGCCAGGAATTGAAACAAAAAAGATAATCTCTTACCTGCCTGAGAAAACCTATTTGAATGATTGGATGCGTGTACATCAGATTATTGAGCTATTCTGTGACTTTTATGAGGATTTTAAGCCAGAGAAGGCATATGATATGCTTAAAAGACTTAATATTAATTCAAATGACAGATTAAAGACAATGTCTAAAGGTACAAAAGAAAAAGTTCAACTGATTCTTGTCATGAGTCGGGAAGCAGAACTATATCTGCTGGATGAGCCTATAGGAGGTGTCGATCCAGCTGCTAGGGATTATATTTTGGAAACTATCATTAACAACTATAGCGCAAATTCCAGCATTATAATATCCACCCATCTTATATCTGATATTGAGAAGGTATTAGATCATGTCATTTTTATTAAAGATGGTCAGCTGGTTTTAACATCCTCCGTGGATGAAATTCGAGAGGAAAACGGCAAGTCAGTTGATGGTTTATTTAAGGAGGTATTTAAATGTTAAAGAAACTCTTAAAATATGAAGTTCAAGCTACATCAAGGATAATTTTACCCCTTTATGCTGCGTTGATATCTCTTGCAATAGTAAATAGAGTAATTTCTTCAATACCAATACTAACATGGCATGCTCCACAAATAATCAGTATGATTATTTACAATATGATTCTTATTGGAATGTTTATTATGACCTTTGTAATGATGATACAGCGGTTTTACAAGAATCTACTTTCAGACGAGGGATATTTGATGTTTACTTTACCTATTAAGTCATGGATGCATATAGCCAGCAAGCTGCTTATTTCTATGATGTGGATGGTAACAAGCGGGATAGTAGCACTAATATCAATCTTCATTATTGCTTTTGACATCATAATTACAAAAGAATTCTTACATGCTTCAGTTGTTTTTATTGGTGATTTCTTTAGATATTTTGGTCCGTTATCTGGTCTTTTCATTTTTGAAATATTATTGGTTGGGGTTGTTGGTCTAGCTTCAATGGTATTAATGATTTATGCATCTATAGCTATCGGACATTTATTCAACCGACATAAAATTCTTGCTTCAGTTGGGTCTTATATCGTTCTCACTACAATCTCTCAGATACTCTTTATCATAATGGCAGTCATTTCTAGTTATTTACCAACGCCTAGGCATCTTTCCATAGCAAATGATTTGCATGGCGTTGAACCAATTATTCACTATGTACTATGGTTTGTTATCATTTTCTCTGGAATCTTGACATCAGGTTACTTTATTTTGACTAATTATATTCTAAGTAAAAGATTAAATCTAGAATAATACTAAAAGGGGAGCTACGCTCCCCTGAGGTTGTTGAAAAAGTCAACAATATCTAGACTGATGAAAAAGCCACAGATTCGAGGCGCAAGAAAACCTAGCGACTGCAGCGTATACGTAATACGTATGGGTGCTGGATTTTTGCAGCAACGAAGATGATGGGTTTTTTTCATCAGTCTGAGGGGAGCTACGCTCCCCTTTTTAAAATATAAGTCCCTCCAGCTTTATAGCTTGAGGGACACTTAAACTCACTTATATAGTTTTTTGGGTTTAAGCATACAAGAACAAGCACCATGTAGTTCATTACCTAAGTCTTTAGATAAAGGCAACCCATTTCGATCCCATGCTACGATACCACCAATTAGATATGCAACATCCGAATAACCTTGTTCTAGCAAGAAATCAGCAACCTTAGGACTCTGCAGTCCTACACTATCAACAACAATTAAAGGTCTTTCTTTAGGTATCTCATGAAATTCTTCCTTGTATGAGCTAATAGGAAGTAAATATAAAGATTTTACATCTATAACTCGATAACTGGTTTCATATTCTGGTCTAATATCCACAACTATAGCTCCATTTTCCATGTAGTCAAAGGCATCTTTAGTCGAAAGTCCATTTGGCTTTTTTTTCAACTGATCTTGCTTGTTTAAATAATTAGGCATGTTTTTTTCCTCCATTTTACTAACAAGTTGAGTTTGTTTTCATATAATTCATATTTTCTATAAAAGCGATTAAATAACCTTCAGTATTTCCGATTGATTTTTCTGTTGCCCATATTATACCATTATATAGAAGCTATCACAAGGAAAGCAATATCTCTTCAAACCCACTTTAATAGTCTCTTCATTTGAAAAACTAATTTTCACATTGGTTGTTGATAGAGTGGAATTTAGTTTTTCAAATGAAGATTAATTGAAATTTTACAGTATTTGTTTTTATTTCAATATTATAGCTTTACAAATAAATAAATACGTGTTATACTTAGTAGATTGCTAATGCAACAATAAAATTATTTGGAGGTTTTTTAATGAAAACAGGTATCGTGAAATGGTTTAACGGAGAAAAAGGATTTGGATTTATCACTGTTGATGGTGGAGAAGATGTATTTGTACATTTTTCTGCAATTCAAGGAGATGGATACAAGAGCCTTGATGAAGGACAAAAGGTAGAGTTCGAAGTTGTTAAAGGTGACAGAGGAGCTCAAGCTGCTAACGTAGTTAGATTATAATCAACTAATATAATATTAATTATATTTTGCATATATAAACTACAAATAAGAACCTTGAAATATTTCAAGGTTCTTTCCTTTTTTATTTATGTTAATTGATAAATAGAATAATTAATATATCAATGTATAATGCCCTGATTAATGTAAGTTTACATACATTTTTTTATGTATTTTTATTGATTTTATGATATAATTACCGAGGCTTTTTAATTTTTAGTAGAGGAAGGTAATGGCGTGATAAATGTTACTAATTTAAGCTTAAGATATGGAGAGCGCAAGCTTTTTGAAGATGTTAATTTAAAATTTACACCAGGTAATTGCTATGGTGTTATTGGTGCTAATGGAGCTGGGAAAAGTACTTTTCTAAAGATTTTATCTGATGAAATAGATGCAAATACTGGTAGTATCCATATACCTGAAGGAATACGAGTTTCTGTATTAAAACAGGATCATTTTCAATATGATGACGTGCAAGTACTGGAAACAGTTATTATGGGTAATATTCGTCTGAATGAAATTATTAAGGAAAAGGATATACTATACTCTAAAGCAGAATTTACTGATGAAGATGGGATGAGGGCTGCCGAACTAGAGGCAGAATTTAGTGAGTTAAATGGTTGGGAAGCGGAATCTGATGCCTCTTCTTTACTTCAAGGCCTAGGAATTACTACTGACTTGCATTATGCAAAAATGGCAGATTTACAAGGGTCAGAAAAGGTAAAGGTACTTCTAGCCCAAGCACTATTTGGAAAGCCTGGAGTCTTGATTCTAGATGAGCCAACTAACCACTTAGATATTAAGTCGATTAATTGGTTAGAGGAATTTTTAATCGAGTTTGATGGTACTGTCATTGTAGTTTCCCATGACAGACACTTTTTGAATAAGGTTTGTACTCATATGGCAGATGTTGATTTCGGTAAAATAAAACTATTTGCAGGGAATTATGACTTTTGGTATGAATCAAGTCAATTAGCTCAGCAAATGATGAAGGATCAGAACCGAAAAAAAGAGGAGAAGGTTAAACAGTTACAAGATTTTATTGCTCGATTTAGTGCAAATGCTTCTAAATCTAAGCAGGCTACTTCTCGTAAAAAAATCCTTGAAAAAATCACCATTGATGATATTCAACCCTCTACTAGAAGATATCCATATGTTGGATTTAAACCAGAGCGTGAGGTCGGCAATGACATTTTAATAGTAGATGGTCTATCTAAAACCATTGATGGTAAAAAAATATTAGATAATATAAGCTTCACTGTTGCTAAAGATGACAAGATTGCCTTTGTAGGTTCTAATGAGCTTGTAAATACAACACTTTTTAAAATATTGACTGGAGAGCTTGAGGCTGATAGTGGTCATTTTAAATGGGGTGTCACTATTACTAATGCCTATTTCCCAAAGGATAATTCAGAATTCTTTAATGATGTTGACCTAAATTTAGTAGACTGGCTACGACAGTTTTCTGAAGAAAAGTCTGAAACTTATATTCGAGGATTTTTAGGGAAAATGCTTTTTTCTGGCGAAGAAGCACTTAAAGAACTGAAGGTGTTATCAGGAGGAGAACGTGTTCGTTGTATGCTATCTAGGATGATGCTCTCTAATGCAAACGTCTTAGTTTTAGATCAACCTACTAATCATCTTGATCTTGAATCTATTACTGCTTTAAACAATGGATTAAGGGATTATAAGAGTATTATTCTCTTTACATCCCATGATCATCAATTCATTCAGACTATTGCGAATAGGATAATTGAAATTACACCGGATGGAATGGTTGATGTTAAAATGACTTATGATGAATATTTAGAAACTATAAAGGCTTAAATAGCCTATAAATTTATAATAAATATTAAAAAGGAGACTAAATAGAATGACTCATAATGAAAATGATGCTCCATCAACCGAAAGAAAAAAAATTAGTTTACAGGAAGCTATGAAACAGAAGATTGCATCTAAAAATCAAGGAGTAGACTTTGGTAAACCAAGTAGCAATACCATTAAAGGAAATAACAATGTACCAAGTCAGCAAAGTAAAAAAAGAACTATTCAACGTAGCCGTAAGGGTTTATAGCAGCAAAGAACAAAAGCATTTTGGATAAAATGCTTTTGTTTTATATCTATTGCTTTATAAGTTTCACTATACTACTCCCAGGCCTTCCAAATTTCTGGCTGATAACCTAGGGTAGCTTGTTTACCATTCCGAACAATCGGTGTTTTATATAGACTTGGATTGCTTAATAATAGTTCTTCTCTTATACTTGGGGTTGTAATTTTATGTAGGTTTAATTTTTTAAAATCCTTTGCTTCGTTATTAATTAAATCATTTAATCCAATGGACGACTTAACACTTTGCAACTCACCTTTGCTTAAACCCTTTAATGTCAAATCTATAAATTGATACTTAATCTTTCTCTCTTTAAAGTATCGTTCTGCTTTTTTTGTATCAAAGCATTTCTTTATACCAAAAATTTGAATATTCACGATAATTTTTCGTCCTCTCATTTGAAATCTTTTTTTGACACACTGCATCATTCAAGACTATTATATCAAAAAAACTAGAGATTATCATGAGTTGCTTTAATTAAATAGCCCCCTAATCAAGGGGGCTATTTAATAATTATTTATTAGTATCATTCTATAACTATAACTGCTCCGTTTTCAATATCAATCCAGTTATAAAGAAATTCTGCATGACTGGTGAAATTCCGAACACACATATTTGAGCGGGGAAATGTTCCAATTGTATGGAGGTATTCTATCAATCCGGGATCTACCTGCTGCCCATCCTCCTCCTCATATGCCACGGGAACGCCATGTATGTAGGCTCCTCCGGTAAATCTTATTGCAAATGGAGCATATCCTGCTATATTCTGTGTACCGCTTTCTAGATACTGAAAGCGATCCCTTTTTACGATGGCTTTATAGCTGCCAAGGGTGGTTTCAAACGAAAAATTCCCTGGAGTTCCTGTAGTAGATAGAGTATATGAAACAAGATTTAGTCCATCTTCACCAACCTCAAAGGAAGCCTGGTTCTGCTGATCTCTATCTACTACAATCACATGGTTTAGTTGACTTAATGTGACATTAGTATCAATATACTGTTTTGGTATGTAGTAATCTTCACCAAAGGTTAGAGCATTTACACGATAAAAATCTTCAGTTTCCTCCAGTATTCGCACCAGCATCCCATCGGGTATGTAACGATATTCGCTTTCTGTGTTTGCTTCGTTATAAGCTGGAGCACTATGGTAAACCCTGTATCCATACTCGTCAACTGCTGCATCACCCTCTTGAGGCGGAGCACCGTTTTCATTTTTATAATTACTTATAAAGTGCAGCTCTCCCTCTGCCACCTGCTGTCTTAACTCATTTATGGCATCCTGCATTCTGTCAAAACGGAAGTTCCTTGGTGTACCTTCTGTTGAGTGAAGATATCCTTCTTTTACTTCATTCCCATTCTCAAAAGCAACTCTGTACCATATGTTTGAACCTTCCAGTTCTTCACCCTCAACCCGTTGGAGAAGGGACATTTTTTCTAGAGTTTCTATATGGGCAACAAAATTGGTATCAGGCTTTGGATTTTCACGTATTTTTGCTCCATCCTCTGCAGTTATAAGAAGATAATCGTAGGAAATGTTATATTGATGATACTGCAATGTGTCTATTATTGCTTCGGGTAATGTGGAGTCATATTCTTCCAGTACAGTATTCATAGGCTTAGATCCGATATTATTCAAGATTTCTGCTCTTTGCTCCTGATCAATGCAAGAAATTCTGTCATCGTCTTGAGTCGTTTGCGTAATCCTAAGATCATCTTCAATATTGTAACCGTTTATATTCTCCTCCACTGCTTCTTGGTCTGATTTAGCAAGCATGTCCTCCCTTTGCAATTCAGTCTGGTTTCTTGGATTAGGTGCCTCACCGGGAGGTGCATCTCTGCGAAGACCACAGCTTGACGTTGCAGCTATTAAAATAATCATTAATACTATAGTTATTTTTCTATACATATGCATCCCCATTCTTTATTTAGTATTTTATACATTATATATCTTTCTCAAATAATTCCACTTTTATGTGTCTATCAATACACTCAATGAAATGTATTAATATTTTTGATTTACAGAATTACTGCCACCTGAAATAAGCAAAGGGACCTTAATGACTCTTTGCTTATTTAAGTCAATATTATATATTTTATACTTAATAGCGGAACATGCCTATGTGTCAATTAGTCTATTCTTCTAACTCTATACTTCTATCCTGAATTTTCCATTCATTGTCTATTTTTGTGAATGTAACTACTAACCTATATGCACCCCTCAACATGTCTTCTTCATTTTGTATCAGCTCATAGGTGTTTTCATCAATTTGATTGAAGTCATAGGGTGAATTGGAAATATATATCAAATACTTTAATTTGTAATTTACTTTTTGCTCATTAACTTTTTCTTATATATATATTTGGGTATATAAGAAATCACTACAATGAGCACTGCTGCAATTCCTAAATATATCATTGTTTTTCTTGCATCTTCTTCTCCTCTACCTACTGTATTAACAGCGATAATCCATACTGCTGTTACTGGAACAATACACAGTAAAGACACTAATGCATATGTTTTAAAAGAAATTACTGTCAATCCATAAGCATAATTTTGTAGCCATCGAGGAATAACTGGCACCATTCTAGTTACAATCAGGATACGCCATCCATCTTCTTTTACTCCTTTATTAATATCATGAAATGTCTTATTTTTTCTTAACATTCTTTCGATTCTCTTTCTAATTATATATCTAGCGGCAATAAATGCCATTGAAGCACTTAATAAATCTGCTATAGATGAATATATAATACCTGCAAAGGTTCCATAGGTAATACCTCCAAATAATATAAAGGGTAGGCTAGGTAAAAATAACATTGTCCCAAAAGAAAAGATTATAATATATAAAATTATGCCCAATAAGCCTAAATTTCTAATTTTATCTGTAAATCTTCTTAAGTATTCAATTGAGATAAGATCCCATACATGGTATTTCTGTAATATCAACACTATTATACCAACTACTATTATTAAAATTAATAGTATAACCCTTTTGCTTAGCCAGCCTTTTTCCATTTTTTCTCCCCACTTCATCATTACTTTAGACTAATAGTTTAGTCCTTATCTGAAGTTTTTATTTCAAATTCTTTATAAAAAGAACTCTATTTTCCTTCTATCACATGTCTTTAAAATAAGAACTATTAATTTTTTTCATGAATCAAGTTGGTTAATTATAATGAATAAAAAAAACTTTTTTAAAGTTTGTCAAGACTTAAAAAATAACAAATGTAAAGTATGATATAATAAAAGCTAGAAAAAAAGTGTTAGGAGCAATGTTATGACTACAAAAGTGAATAATACAAAAAAAAGGATTCAAGATACAGCATGGAATCTTTTCTATCATTACGGTTACAATAACGTTACAGTAGATCAGATTATTGCAGCTTCCCAGTCCTCAAAAGGCACATTTTATCATTATTTCAAGTCTAAGGATGAATTGGTTATTTCTTGGTTTGAAAACTATGACAATTTCTACTGGGATTGGTTTCAACAGAATACAGAATATGTAAATCATTTGGACAAACTAATTGATTTCAGTAAATTCGTGTTTAACTTTATAGAATTACATACGGATGTACAAATGGTTTCTGCCTTCTATAGTGCTCAAATTAGTTTTTACGGTAAAATCTCTGGTAAGGTAAGTCCAAGAAAATTTTTCTACATATTAGATGAAATAATCAAAGCAGGTCAAAATGAAGGTCAAATAATGACTCAATTTACATATAAGGATTTATCTAGAATGATCATGACTGTATATCGCGGCATTTTATATGACTGGTGCATTGCTGGAGGCATTTTTTCTTTAGAAGAATATGGTGTAAGAGTAATGGATCAATTTTTAGAGTCTTTTCGAACTAAGCCAAATAACTGAATCTGCCTACTGTCCTCCAATTAGATTACCACAACTCCAAAGTTATTCAGTCAACATAAAAAAACTTCTATTGCATAACTGCAGTGGAAGTTTTTTTTTAGTGAAATTGCATTAATACCTTTAGTTGATTCTTAAATACTATATGTTGAGTTGATCGGCTCAATAAAAGTTTTGTATTGTTTGTAAGGAATGATCATTTGACTTAAGCAATTTCCATAAAAAATCACTAAGATTTCTATTTAAAATAATAAATATGTTTTTATTTTTTAATATGTTTGACAATTCAAAAAATTCGTGCTACTATCTAGACTATAGTCTAGACTATAGTCCGTTAATTACCAATTGCGGACTACATTGCAACCATATAAAACAAACAGGAGGCAAAAAAATGAACTATAAAAATCGAGTAAATAAATTAAGAGAACATATGCTACAAAATGGTATTGACGTTTCCATCGTCCTAAACCCTTCTACTCAATATTACTTTACTGGTTTTTTAACGGTTACATATAGTCGTGTCATTGCAACCGTTATCGAGAAAGATGCAGTTTCTATTATTTTACCAGGTCTTGAAGAGGAATTTGCTAAAAGTTTACATGCTAGTATAGATAATGTATATGCATATTATGAAGATCCGCATAATGCAAATAAAGGACTTACGTTTATGGATCACTTAACACCCATTTTAAAAAAGTATACAAATGGATGCTTGGGTGTTGAACATAATACAATACCAATCTCACTAGGTGAAACCTATAAAGGATTAGCTTTTCAGCTTAAGGATATTACAGACTTCATTAAAACAATGCGAATGATAAAAGAACCAGAAGAAATTAAAATGATTAAGAATGCTGCAAAATTTGCAGTCAATGGACTTGATGAAACTATAACAAGTTCTAAAGTTGGAATGTCTGAACTAGAAATTAGTCAAAAAGGTAACAATCTTGTTTATAAAAAAGTGGCTGAAAAATTCCCCCATGCCATTTTAGATATGTTGGTGATGGCACCCACAGGAATAGAAAGGACTTATTTGCCCCATGTCATCACCAACACCAAAAAAATATCCAATGGTGATATTGTACTTCATTCCCGTATGGTGAGTCTAAACGGATATCATTCAGCATGTCAACGAACATATTTTGTAGGTACACCTACTTCAAAGCAAAAAGATATTTATGACATTTTATTGGAGTCCTTCTTAGCTACATTGGATTATATTAAGCCTGGGGTTTTGGCAAAAGATGTGGATCGAGTTGGGAGATCCATAATCGAAAAAGCAGGTTTAGGAGAATGCTTTAATCATCGAATTGGAGTGGGCATTGGGTTAGATCCTCTGGAAGATCCTTATTTAAGATTTGATAATGATTTAGAGCTTAAGGAGGATATGGTGGTTTGCATTATGCCTGGTGTATATGTAAAGGATTTAGGCGGTTTTAGAATTTGTGATACTCTTATTTTGAAAGAACAGGGAAATTATCAAAATATTACACCATATACCTATGATTTAAAAATATTAAATCGGTAAGAGCACCTTATGTCGCCAATGATTTAGCATAATTTAATTCAAGTGAAGGGAGGCAGTAAAAATGGATGAAGACAATAAAAATGTAATGGTACAAGATCCTATGGATACAGTCCCAATGTACCCAGTTAGAGCAATTGCAATGTATGTATTAGTTATTTTAATGTCTGTTGCATATGCTCTATTCTGGAAATATTTATTGTCGTAAAGCAAAATTGAAGAACTGGAGGTGTTAAAATGTCAAGTACCACAGGTTATAATTTAATTATGATAGGAATTTATTTTACAGTGCTAATTTCAATTGGTTTAATATTCAAAAAAAAGGCAGACAAGGGATCGGATTCATACATATTGGCAGATAGAAAAGCTCCTAAAATATTAGTTATTGGAAGCCTTTTTGCTACTATGGTAAGCTCAGGAACCTTAGTTGGATACGCTGGTATGGGTTATTCTATTGGTTTGGGAGCATACTTTAACGCTGGAGCAGGACTTGCAACATTAATATGGGTAGGATATTGGTTTATTCCTAGATTACGGGAAGCAAAAATAACTACAATCCCAGAGTTGTTTCAAAGATATTTTGGAACTCCCCACAGAATTGTTTCTTTTTTACTTGTGTTTTGTAGAGATTTAAGCACTACAGCCGGCACTGCTGTCGGTATGGCGGCCATCTTTAAGTATATGTTTGATGTGTCTGACAACGTTGCACTTTTAATTTGTGTAGGTATCACTGTATTTTTTACTATGACTGGTGGCGCGTGGGCTGTGCTTGTAACAGATACAATACAAGGTGCATTTATCCTTTTAGGATCGACTCTGTTAATACCTTTAGCAATTGCAAAAACAGGAGGTTGGACAGCATTTAAAGGCTTAATTCCACCTGGCCATTTAAACTTGACTAATGTTGGTCTTACTCAAATTATTGGTTGGGGGTTAGTAGGAGCCCTCCTAACACTGGGAAATCAAACTGTAATACAAAGAGGATTTACTGCAGCAAGCTCTCAAATTGCCAAAAAATCCTTTACATTAGGAGGTTACATATCTTTCTTTTGGTATATGGTTCCATTTTTATTGAGCCTTTGTGCAGTGGCTTTATTTCCAAACATACAACCTTCCAATGCATATTTTGATTTATCCATGATATACGGATCCTACATCGGCATCTTTTTTATAATTGTATTACTTGCAACATGTATCTCAACAGTAAGTTCCTGTATTCTTACCATCACATCAAATATCACATTGGATTTTTACAAGCCATATTTTAATCCTAATGTGAGCAATGAAAAGCTGGTTAAAATCCAAAGAATTTGCACATTTTTCATTACCTTGATTGCTGTTAGTATTGCAAAAGCATTTCCATACATTGTCGAGCTATTTTTAGTGGGAGCAAGAATTATGGGAGCTGGAATGTCTCCTGTATTTGTCAGTATCGTTTTTTGGAAGCGGGCTAGACTAGCAAAATATTCTACCCTATCTGCCATGATTTTAGGATCTACTGCCACGATTGTAGGACAGATAGTTCAGGCTAAATCAGCTGCAAGTGCAGCACTAGGTTCAACTGCATTTGTGTGGAAACTAGATCCAGTAATTATAGGGTTACCTATAACACTCTTGGTTCTTATCATAGGAACATTTATAGAAACCCGACATTATACTTTTACAGATAAAACAGCGACTCCAATCAGTAGTGCTTTTAATACCCAACCAGATTAAAGCATCATAACTACTAAAAGAGGGTTATTTGATCTACTCCAGCAAATACCCCTCTAACTCGTCTTCTCCTGCAATCCTAAATATTAGAAAATATACTTTTCCAATTAACTTAGCCAAGGGGACGTTTTGTTTGCCACCTATTTGATAAGGGCATAAAATAATCCCCTTATAGTCAGAAATGGCACTTTATTCAATCTGCTACAGAGGGGGATTTTTTTATTAAAACTTTTCTAGTTGTATAAATATTTATCCTATTTCTTAAACATAGCTACCGAAGGATTAACTCCCTCTAGCATATTTCTAACCCTTCCCCCTATAACAGGAGCATATTGTGGATGGGTTAAAATATAAAATTGTTCTTCTTCAATGGCAATAAATATGCTCTGTCCAATAGAATCTACAGGTATTCCTGTGGTAATTACATGCTTTCCTCTTTCTAAGCCCTGCTTATAGGAAACGCTTTCATAATAAGGCTCATCTCTGTTTATTGCAAATCTTTCAGGTCGATGTCTATCGCAATTATGCAGGTCAGTTTGTACAAAACCCGGACAGAACAATGACATTTTTATTTTTGAATTCATTGCCTGTAGTTGATAATTTACAGATTCAGTCAATCCTACATTAGCAAATTTTGTTGTATGGTATGCTGCCATACTAGGTGTAGTCAATAATCCTGCAACAGAAGCCACATTGACAATGTGACAAGGAGTATCTTGCTTCAACATAATTGGAATAAATACTTTTAATCCATAAATCATGCCGTACACATTTACCCCCATAATCCAATCCCAGTCATTTAACGGCAATTCCCAGGTTGGCCCAGCAACTACTACTCCCGCATTATTGAAAAGTAAATCAACGCTACCAAAGGTTTCCAAGGTTTTTTTCGCAAGTATTTCTACATCTTCAAACTTAGAAACGTCCATTTCTACCGATAATACCTCTGCCCCCTTTGCCTTCATATCCGCTTCTACTTTTTTTAGATTTTCCGAGTCAATATCGGCTAAGACAACCTTCATATCTCTCGCTACACACTCTTTGGCCATCTCAACGCCAAAACCATTAGCAGCACCGGTAATAACAGCAACTTTATTTTTAAACTCTTTCATCAGTAAAACCCCCTTTTAAGATTAATATAGATAATTATGATTATAAAACGTAAGCTTTTTCAAATCCTTCTCTTATAGCTTCTGCAATCCTTCCTGGTTTTCCTGAATCTCCAATAATTCTAACTATATCAAATTTTTCTTCTAAGGATACTATCATTTCTTTGTTTGATTTAACCCCTAAAGAGAGTACTACACGATCTATCGGTTTCAATATTGATTGATTTGTTATTGTATTGAATAAGGTAATCTGGTAATCACTAATACTAACTAGCTTATGGGATGGTAACATTTCAACCCCATACTTACCTAATCTTTGCATTACATCATAAAGGTTAACCTTGTAGATTCCCCCTCCAATTTCTGATTGCATTTCTACAACAGAAACATTATTTCCTGATGCTGCAAGTAATTCTGCAGTTTCCAGTCCAGTCATTCCAGAGCCAATTACAGCAACATTTTCGCCTGCTGGTTTTATCTTTCCATTAAGTATTTCAACAGCTGTACATACACTTTTACCCTTAACACCTTCAATCAGTGGAATAATTGGTGATGCTCCTGTAGCAACAAATACAGCATATGCATCTAGTTCTTTTATTACTTCTATATTAGCTTCAGTATTTAATCTTATTTCTACATTCAAACTTTCTAGCTGAAACGCCATACTCTCTATTAACCAATTTATTTTTTCCTTTAACGGAGGCTTATTTGCAAGCTGTAACTGTCCACCTACTTGATTCTCCTTCTCAAATACTACAGGTTTAAATCCTCTTAAAGCTAAAATTCTTGCTGCCTCCATACCTGCAGGTCCTGCCCCTATAACGGCTACAATCCTACCTTTACCATCTTCCTTAAATCCGTCGAATTCTAATTCTCTTCCCATTCTAGGGTTGACACCACATTTAACACATCCGCCTTTTCCAAGTTCTTCAATACAATGTAAGCATGAAATACAAGGTCTGATTTCCTGATCTCTACCCTCCATCGCTTTTATTCCCCATTCAGGATCTGCCAGTTGTCCTCTTCCAACTCCTACAAAATCTACAGTACCTTCTTTAATTAAACTTTCTGCAAATTCTGGCTTTCTAACTACATTAACTGCAATTACAGGTATTTTGACAGCATTTTTTATTGCCTGTGCTAAATGTCTCTTCCAGCCTTGTGGGAATGAAATTGGTTCAATGATGGTTAAAGAAGTTTCATAGGTTCCTGCACTGACATTGATAGCATCGATACCAATGCTTTCTAAATATCTTGCTACTTTAATTGCATCCTCTATTTTTAGTCCGCCTTCTAGAAACTCATCTCCGTCAATTCTTACACTAATTGGGAAGTCAGCTCCACATATATGTTTAATTCCCAGAATCATCTCTGTTATAAACCTCATGCGATTAACAAAGTGTCCACCATATTTATCATTTCTTTTATTTGTATAAGGACTAATAAATTGATTTATTAGATATCCATGAGCTGCATGTAGTTCTACACCATCAGCCCCTGCCATTTGAGCCATTTTTGCCCCAGTGACAAATTTCTTTACCAATCCTTCTATCTCAGAAGTAGTCAGTTCCCTAGGCATTTCTTGTACAACCTTACACATTATTGCACTTGGAGCAACAATTTGTCTTCCCTCAATTAAACTAGCATGACCTTCTCTGCCTGGATGATGTAATTGCACAAAGATTTTCGAATCATATTTATGAATTGTTCTTATCAATTTCTGCAGTTTAGGTATATGATAGGGCTTAGTTAATGTTAGTTGTGGTGCACATCCCACACCATATTCATCATCAATTCTGGTTATCTCCGTAATAATTAATCCACAACCCCCCTTGGCCCTTTCTTCATAATACCGAATAATATCATCCGAAGCTTCTCCTGCCACACCTGCTAATCCAGTTCCTATGGCTGGCATTACAATTCTATTCTTCAATTCTAGTTTACCAATCTTTCCTTTTGAAAAAAGATATTTATATTTCATTCGACACCCTCCTTGTTATTTTATTAACATTATTTGATTATAAATTATCACATCACTAGTTTTATTCCTATATCTATCCTCAACAAATCTTCTTGCTATACTTGTGCAACATGCCCTATAATGAGATAGAGGTGATAAAAATGGCTATACTATTTCAGGAGGTTTTCAAATGTTTTTCTCTTTATAACCCTAAATCTATTTTAGTGACAAACGAAGAAATTGTGCTTTCTGACACAAAGCTGATTACTAAAGATCAGTTATCATTTCATGAGAATGTCTTATATGTAGGTAAAACTTCTTTGTTGACTAGATCTACTATATCAAATCATCCAATCAATCTACTATTGATTAATGATATAGATATTTCTTTAACAGATTTTTGTGGAGTTGATGGAAATATAATTGAACTATCTTCCGACGTGGATTTATTCACAGTTTTCAACGAAGCAAAGGATTTATTTATCAGAGATTTGCAATTTGCTAATAATTCTGCAGCTCTATTAGATTCTCTTATTCAAGGTAAAGGATTAAATTACATAACCGAACTAGGTTCAAGTATAATAAATAATCCTATTATTTTAATTGATTTTAGCTACAAAGTTTTATCACATGCAAAATATGAAGCTATTATTGAACCATTTTGGATAAAAAATATTGATAGGGGGTATTGCTCCTATGAGTTTATTTCTGAGGTGAAAAAAATAGAAAGTTTTAAAAACGCGCCACGAACAACAGAACCCTTCTATGTCACTTGCTATGCCAGTGATATAAAAAAAATCGTAAGCAATGTTATGATTGATAATAAAATTGTAGGGTATCTAATTGCATTAGAATGTTCACAAAACTTTAATGATAAAACCCAAGAGTTATTGCGTCTATTGAGCAATGTTATTTCTCAGGAATTAAGAAAGAATAAAGGTTTTAAAAATACAAAAGGCTTGATGTACGAAAACCTATTACTAGATTTGCTAGATGAGAAAATCAATAAGGAGGAGATACTGCTTGAAAGAATTAAAAGTTCTGGATATCAATTCAGTAATAATCTTTATGTCCTCTCAATTGATCTCTCTAGATATGCTTCAAGTCACACCCACGCAAACTTTCTCAGGGATTCTCTAGAAAGTATTTTTTCTAATTTTAAATCAGTATTTTATCAGGATACTATAGTTATTTTATTAGACATTAAGGATAAGGATGAGTATGATGAGGCCTTTCTATCAAAATTAAAGGATTTTTTAAGAAAGCATCATCTCTTAGCAGGACTAAGCAGTAAATTTTCTAAATTGTTGAGCCTTAATAAATATTATGATGAAGCAATAAGAGCATTGCAATTCGGGATCAAGCTCCATCAAGATGATTGTTTTTTCTCCTATGAGGTCTTCAAATTTTATCATCTATTATCATCAACCACTGTTGAAACAGATCTTATTCAGTTCTGTCATCCAGCTGTTATTAAATTAAAGAATTATGATAAAAAAAATAACACAGCTTATTATGAAACTCTATCATCTTATTTATATAATAATCAAAATATGCAAAACACTGCCAAGTATTTATTTATACATCGAAATACTCTTAACTATCGCATGCGAAAGATTAAAGAGTTAGTAAATTTCGATTTAAGTGATAGTGAAGTGATCTTTCAAATACACTTATCCTATAAAATTATGGATTATTTAAAATACTTTAATACTTCTCAACCAGTTTAAAAGCTTTTTATAGTGGCAAACAAAACGTCCGAGATCAGTGAAAAACTGGTCCTTTTTTTCGTTAAATCGCAAGAAATTTTGACAAATGTAAAAAATAGTCTGTCATTTCTAAAGTTCCCTTAAAACTAGATATAAAAGAGGAGACTATTGCTGCTATCCTCTTGATATTTACCGCTATTGCAGCTAGCTTTGATTGTTTCGACACACTTATTAAGCCATATCCTCTTGCTCGACATAGTCCATGAAATCTTTTGAGTTCAGCATTTTTACCTTCTATAGAAGCTCTCTTTTTATATTTTTCCTTGAACTCTTCTGTTTTCTGATACTGAGATATTTCATAAAATTCCGCAGCATTT
>NZ_FMUS01000010.1:104040-136102 GCF_900101495.1 Alkaliphilus peptidifermentans DSM 18978 | reverse complement strand
TTATACCCCTATGTCTCAATTTTAATATAATATTAGAGGAGTAGGTTTTCTTGCGCCTCGAATCTGTGGCGTTTTCATCAGTCTGGATATTGTTGACTTTTTCAACAACCTCAGGAGTATGTTTTCACATACTCCTTATTTTTGCTCTATTCTTAACTCTTTAATTCTCAATTCTCAATTCTCAATTCTCAACTCTTAACTCTTAACTCTTAACTCTTAACTCTTAACTCTTAACTCTTAATTCTTAATTCTTAATTCTTAACTCTTAACTCTTAATTCTTAACTCTTAACTTTTATTTTCTTTCTATTTTAATAAATCTTCCAATAAAATCTTCACAGTAGCTAGTGCCTCTTCTATTTTACCTGGGTCTTTGCCTCCCGCCTGTGCCATATCTGGGCGACCACCGCCGCCGCCACCAGTTACCTTAGCAGCTTCCTTCACGAGGTTACCTGCATGTATTCCTTTTGATATAAGATCTTTAGTCACCACAGCTACAAAGCTGACTTTGCCATCGCTTTCTGCAGCCAAAATGATAACCCCACTACTACCTATTTTCTCCTTTATGCTATCTGCTAGATTCCTTAAATCATCCATACCAGCGTTACCAACATTATTAATAATTACCTTCACATTGTTAATTATTAATGGATTGCTTATTATTTTGTCTATTGATCCAGTGGCTAATTGATTCTTTAGCTTATTAATCGCTCTATCCTTTTCTTTTAATTCACTAACTAATGCTTCAGCGCGATTTACAACTTGACTAGGTTGAGCCTTAATAGCTTCCGAAACCTTAATTAAGGTATTTTGTTGCTCCTTAATATATTTATAAGCTTCACCACCAGTCACAGCTTCAATTCGTCTTACACCAGCTGCTATTCCTGCTTCGCTTATTAAGAGAAAAATACCTATTTCACTTGTATTTTTAACATGGGTACCACCACACAATTCTGTGCTGAAATCACCAGTTTTAACTATCCTAACAACATCCCCATATTTTTCACCAAAAAGTGCCTCTGCCCCTAGTCTTTTTGCCTCCTGGAGTGTACTTTCAAACACCTCTACAGGTAAGGTTTCCATTATTTTATTATTTATTTCTTCTTCAATACTTTGCAGCTCATTTCCGTTTAATGCTTCAAAGTGAGTAAAGTCAAACCTTAATCTTTCTGATGTAACTAGTGAGCCAGCCTGCTGAACATGATCACCAATAATGTTTTTTAATGCTTTATGGAGAATATGAGTGGCTGTATGATTTCTAGCTGTATTATGACGATAATCTTTATTTACATTTGCAACAATAGTTTGACCAATGCTGGCTATTCCTTCTTTAATCTTTACATAATGAAGGATATTATCATTAGAGCCCTTTTTAGTGTTTGTTACTACTCCTTTGAAGGAAGAGCTTACTATTTCACCTTTATCGCCTACTTGTCCACCACTTTCGCCATAAAAAGGTGTTTTATCTAATACTATAATTACTTCTTCGTCAGTTGTAGCTTCATCTACGATATTATTTTCCTTAATAATAGCAGTAATATTTCCTTCTGCTTCTAAATAGTCATACCCAATAAAATTAGTCTGTAGTTCTTTGTTTAGAGATGATAAAGCGTCTTCCTTCCAGCCCTCTGTATCCCCATCAACTCTAGCACTTCTAGCACGATTTCGTTGCTTTTCCATTTCTTTCTCAAAGCTATCCTCATTAACATCCATACCCTTTTCCTGTAGAATTTCCTTTGTAAGCTCTAAAGGGAATCCAAAGGTGTCATATAGCTTAAAGGCATTTTCACCTGTTAAATTTCTCTCTCCGGACTTCTCCATATTACTGATATACTCATTTAATATATCTAATCCTTGATTTATTGTTTCCTGAAAACGCTCTTCTTCAACCTTTATAACCTTTTGAATATACGTTTTCTTATCCTTTAATTCCTCATATGCATCGCCAAACATTTCAACAACACTATCAATCAGTTTATATAAAAATAAGTCATTGTTACCTAATAGCTTCCCATGTCTAGCAGCTCTTCTTAATAATCGCCGTAATACATAACCTCTTCCTTCATTACTAGGGATAATACCATCGCTAATCATAAATGCTATGGAACGAATATGGTCTGTTATGATACAAATAGAAATATCATTTTCACGATTCTCCTTATATGTTACACCAATTTCTTCACATACCCGTTTAAGTATAAATGACATAGTATCAATATCATAAATTGAATTAACATCTTGCATTATGCAAGCAACCCTTTCAAGCCCCATACCTGTATCAATATTAGGATTTGGTAATAAATTGTAATTACCAGCTTCATCCTTATCAAATTGAGTGAATACATGGTTCCAAAATTCTATATATCTATCGCATTCACAGCCCGGTTTGCAATTTGGAGAGCCACAGCTATATTTTTCGCCACGATCGTAGTATATTTCAGAACAAGGTCCACATGGTCCCAAACCTATTTCCCAGAAATTATCCTCTTTTCCTAGACGTACAATTTTTTCTGCCGGAAGACCTATGACCTTATTCCATATTTCAAATGATTCATCATCTTCATGATAAATGCTTGCCCAAAGCTTATCTTCTGGCATCTTTAAATACTTTGTTGCAAATTCCCAACCCCACTGTATAGATTCAACTTTAAAGTAATCTCCAAAGGAAAAGTTTCCAAGCATCTCAAAGAATGTAGCATGCCTAGCAGTTTTTCCTACATTTTCGATGTCTCCAGTACGAATACATTTTTGGCAAGTTGCCATTCTTTTATTTGGTGGTTCCTCTGTACCTGCAAAATACGGCTTTAATGGTGCCATACCAGCATTAATCAATAATAAACTTTTATCATTTTGTGGTACAAGGGGGTAACTTGCTACCACAAGATGTCCCTTTGATTTGAAAAATTCAAGAAATAGACTTCTTATTTCATTTACGCCCAGCTTATCCATTCGACTTCCTCCTTAGAATTTTAATTATATTTTTCAAAAAACAAAAAAGCCACATTTATAATGCTTAGGGACGAGATAAACCCGCGGTACCACCCTAATTACCATAAAGGTCGCCTTAATTCAAATGATAACGGAATAACCCGATAATCTCTACATCATTCGAGATTATAACTCAGAGACTGCTTCAAATGGTTTATCTGGAAGCTTCACAGCCTTGAGCCTCCTCTCTGAAAGAAATCAACCAAATTACTATTTCTCTTCAACGTTTATATTATTAATTTAAATGAATTATAATAGCTTTCACAAATTTTGTCAATATATACTTGATTATTAAGTAACCTTAAGCAATTAGTATCTTAATTCATAATTCTTAATTCTCAATTCTTAGTTTTTAACTCTTAACTCTTAACAACATATTTCTTTAAATGCTTTCCTAGCACTTTAATAATACCAGCAGTTGGTACAGCTATTAATAATCCCACCAGGCCATATAATCTTCCACCAATTAATAAAGCTAGAAGCACCCAAATAGGATGTATACCTACACTTTTACCAACTATTTTGGGAGACAAGATAGCACTTTCAACCTGTTGTATTATTGTAAAAATGATAACCACCCATATTGCCTTCATAGGATTGTCTAAAAGTGCAAAAATAACAGCAGGTACTATTCCTATTATAGGGCCAAAGTATGGAATAATATTAGCTAATCCTGCAATTAAGCCAACCAGTACAGCAAATTCAACCTTTAATATTAGTAAAGAAATGGTTGTAAGTAATCCTACAATGGCTGCTACAATTAATTGTCCTCTTATAAAGCCACCTAAAACTATATCAATATCCTTCACAACAATTAAAGCTTCCTTACGTATTCTACTTGGAATTAGAAGTATTAATGCTTTTTTGAATTCTTCAGCATCCTTTAAGAAGTAAAATCCTAAAATCGGTATTAATATAAGTCCTACTATTTTAGAAAACATGTTAAGTACTCCATCAGTTACTGATGTCAAAACATTAAAGATTATTTGTTGAACACGATTAATATTAATATGCAGTAAATCCTTAACTCCATCCAGCTCCCTTGGTAAATTATCAATATTTCTATTATATCTTATAAACAAATTGTATAAATAGTCATAGGTTTCATTACCGTATCTAGGTAAGAGCTCCAATAGTTTTTTCACCTCATTCACCATCTGGGGAATTAAAGTTATGGTTATTAAAAAAATAATAAATGAAACAGTTAAGTAAATAATTAGTACTCCCCAAAGACGTTTTATACCCTTAGAGTTTAAATATTTAACCAAAGGATTAAGTGTATAAGCTAGTACTATGGCTAAAATAAATGGATATAATATCTGTAAAATAAAAGTTCTTATTTGAAAAATAAAAAGAATAAGTAGCATAATAATAATTGAAAGCAAGAAATAAACAATTTGTTTTTTCTTTATATTTACTCTTCTATTTTCATCAACATATCTATTTCCAATATGTACAAGATAATAAATAATAAATCCTAGTAACATAATTATTAATAATTGCGTAAAGAAGTTCAAGAAACTATTAAAATAACTTTTCTCAGTAAAAGTTCTTATGCTATTTGATAAAGTCTCCAAAGCAGTATTATTCTCCACATTTCTCCCCCCTAACTATATAATATATTCTTAGCCAAATTTTTTTATTGCAATCATTTAAAAGAAAAGCAGCTTACTAGCTGCTTTTTTTTAGAGTACATTCATCATAACTGCCTTAGATAGCATTTTTCTTGTACGTCTCATGGCTTTTTTTCTATCTTTAGGGCTCATGTTAGAAACTGCATACATTCCTACCGTAGCACCTAAAAGTCCTCCAGTAACTAATCCCATCATCATTGACCGGTTCATTATATCATCTCCTTTATACAGTTTCTCAACTATATTTTTTGTTGATTTGTTATATCTATACCAAGTATTTTTTTCAAGCCACCTAAAGGATGATGAATAAGTACATCTTCAAAGTCATCCTCTACGGTTAAACATCCAAATGCATCATTAAATTTACATTTAGATCGAGGTAAATAGCTATAACCATCAATTAAATCTGTTAATAAGCCTTCGCTGGCAATAAACCCCATTATATTTCCATTATTGTCAGCAATTACAATATCCTTTACAATACCAATCAAAACCCCTTCTTGAGATTTTATTTCCATCCCCATTACTTCTATTTTTTTTAAATAAGCTTCATGTATATCAGGTATTTGTTTTGGAAGTATAATTTCCCTTTCAGAGGCAATAACTATACCTTCTTTAGAAAAGGCTATAATTCTTTTCCACTGAATACAGTGCTTATTCCTAGATTTTCTTGCTTTGGATTTTAAGGAGAAACCTAGTAACCTTAATAAATTTGATGAATATATAGCATTTTCAACACTATAACCTAAGTTTATGGCTGACTGATTTATTATTGAAACTCCTATTAATTCACTTTCTAGTAGCATACATATCCCTCATTTTTTGTTAGCCTCATTACTATTTTTCTTATAAAACAAAAAAAAATGCAGGGAATACCTGCACATTTTTGATATTTATTCTTCTAGTGATCTTCCTCTATATCATGGTGATGATCATGCTCGTCATTGGGATCAAAACCATCTAACCCATCGTAACTTAAATTGTTTCTTTTTGCATAATCATAGATAGCAGATTTGACTGCCTGTTCTGCCAATACAGAGCAGTGCATTTTTACAGGTGGCAAGCCATCAAGTGCCTCTGCTACAGCTCTATTTGTCAAGTTTAAGGCCTCTTCTACGGTTTTACCTTTTATCATTTCAGTTGCTATACTTGAGGTTGCAATTGCGGAGCCACATCCGAAGGTTTTGAACTTTACATCAACAATAACATCGTCTTCAATTTTCAAATACATCTTCATTATATCTCCGCATTTCGGGTTACCTACTTGACCTACTGCATCTGGATTTTCTATTTCACCAACATTTCTGGGATTCATAAAGTGTTCCATTACTTTATCGCTGTACATTTAGTTTCCTCCTTTTACCTTCTCATAAAGTGGTGACATCTGTCTTAATTTTTCTACAATTGGTGGTAATTTCTCGATAACATAATCAATGTCTTCTTCTGAAGTAAAGTCTCCTACTGTTAATCTTAATGATCCATGGGCTACTTCATGAGTTAAGCCTATAGCCATTAAAACATGAGAAGGATCTAAAGATCCTGAAGTGCAGGCTGAACCGCTGGAGCATGCAATACCAACCATATCAAGGCTAAGTAATAGGGATTCACCTTCAACGAATTCAATACTATAATTCACATTTCCAGGAAGTCTTTTGGTGGGATGTCCATTCAATTTTAGATATTGTATTTTTTCCTTTAATCCAGTAATAAGCTTATCTCTTAAGGAAGTAATATGCTTTATATGGTCTTCTAAATTTTCATGAGCTAGCTGTACCGCTTTAGCAAAGCCAACAATACCCGGTACATTTTCAGTACCAGCTCTTCTTCTCTTTTCTTGTCCACCACCATGAATTAACTGATGTATCTTTACACCCTTTTTAATATACAAAGCACCAGTGCCCTTGGGTCCATACAGCTTATGAGCAGATACCGACATTAAATCTATTCCAAGCTCATTAACGTCTATTTTCATATTTCCATATGCTTGAACAGCATCTGTATGGAAATAAACATTATTATTACGCGCAATTTGACCTATTTCTTTAATTGGTTGTATCGTACCAATTTCGTTATTGGCGAACATTATTGTTATAAGTATAGTATCTGGTCGTATAGCAGCCTTTAGCTGGTCAATACTAATTAAGCCATATTCATCAACGCTAAGATAGGTAACCTCATATCCTTCTTTTTCTAAATATTCACAGGTATGCAAAACAGCATGATGCTCTACATTAGTAGTAATAATATGCTTACCTTTACTTCTATTTGCATAGGCAATACCTTTTACTGCCCAGTTGTCTGATTCAGAGCCTCCAGCAGTAAAGAATATCTCGTCTGGGCTTGAATTTAATGATTTTGCAATAATATCTCTTGCTTTATCAATGGCACCTTTGCTTTCTCTACCATAGGTATAAATACTAGATGGATTACCAAAGCTAACATTAAAATAAGGCATCATTGCATCCAAAACTTCTTGCTTCATTGGTGTAGTCGCTGAGTAATCTAAATAAACTCTTTTATTCATGTCTTCCTCTCCTTGCTTTGTATTAGATGTAGTACATGTAGTGATCTTTATTTTTCATTTTATGATAATCATCCACCATGTCCTGTAAAGAGATAGAGTCAATTACTTCACTAATACTAATTCTTATTTTCTCCCATACCACCCTAGTTACACAGCATTCTGCATTATCACAGGCACTAGGATCTTCTTCCAAAACACATTCTGATGGACCAAGTGGCCCCTCAAGAGTACGAATAATGTCACCTACTGTTATTTTATCTGGCGCAGTAGCTAGCATATATCCACCCTGGGCCCCTCTAACACTTTTAACTAGACCTGCTTTTCGTAATGTAGCAATTAACTGTTCAAGATAATGATCTGAAATTCGTTGTCGTTCAGCTATATTTTTTAAGGCGATAGGACCATCACCATAATTAATTGCTAAGTCATACATGGCCTTAAGACCATATCTTCCCTTTGTCGAAAGCCTCATGTTTCCTTCACTCCTTTAATCCCAAGTAGATTGATTGGAATTCATTCTCAGTATATTATACCCTACTATTTTTGTCAACATTACATTTATTTTTTTTTAATAAATATTGTCAATATTTTAGGACCTTATTTCAACTCATTCAGTTATCAAATTGTAGAAATTTTCAAAATAATAAATACATAGTGAATTAGTAAAGTATTCTTATTAATCCCAATAAAAAAGATAGGTTATAAAACCTATCCGAGGTTGTTGAAAAAGTCAACAATATCCAGACTGTTGAAAATTCTTTGGATTCAAGGCGCAAGAAAACCCAGCGACTGCAGCGTATACATAATACGTTAAGGTGCTGGGTTTTTGCAGCAACGAAGAAGATGGAGGATTTTCAACAGTCTGAGATAGGTTATACAACCTATCTGGTCTACTGATAATCTCTAAGAAATTGATTCAGTGCTTCCTTCCAATGTCTTAATTTTATTGATGAGTTATTTTGCAAAGAAGAATTTCGAGGTCTTGGAGCCTTTCTTCTAATTTCCTCAGTCTTAATTGGTATCACCTTTGCATTAATTTTCTTTATCCTACAAATTTCTTCTGCGAAGTCATACCATGTGCAACTATCATTGTTTACTAAATGGTATATACCGTGTCCTTCTTCTTTATCAACCAAGATTTCTAAAGCCTGTGCTAAATCGTATGTAAATGTTGGACAACCCCGTTGATCATTTACTGCACTAATCAAGGTATTATGATTTGTTAAGTTTAATATTGTTTGAACAAAATTGTTCCCTCTAAATCCATATAACCA
Organism: Alkaliphilus peptidifermentans DSM 18978; assembly: GCF_900101495.1. Lineage (GTDB taxonomy): Bacteria > Bacillota > Clostridia > Peptostreptococcales > Natronincolaceae > Alkaliphilus_C > Alkaliphilus_C peptidifermentans. Next base: position 127,684 of record NZ_FMUS01000010.1, on the reverse strand, counting down.
TGAAGTACGTACAATGTAATAAGTTTTTAAATTTTTCATTACCTCCAATTCACCTAAATACTTGGATTTACCATATACATTTATTGGGTTTTGCTGGTCTTCCTCATGATATGGGCTACCCTTTTCACCATCAAAAACATAATCCGAGCTAATATATATTAGTTTACTTTTTAATTCCGAAGCTACTTTAGCAACATTTGCTGTACCCATTGTGTTTACTTGATATGCTATTTCCTGCCTTTCTTCGCATTTATCTACATTTGTAAAGGCAGCTGTATGTATCAACCAATCAGGCTTAATGCTTTTTAGAATATTATTAGTTTCATCTAAATTAGTAATGTCCATTTGTTTTTTTCCTAGACTAATAATATTTTTATTTTTAAATACATTATTTAATTCATTTCCTAGTTGACCAGTACCTCCTATTATACATATTTTCAATTTTCTTCCCCCCATTTTGTTGTACAAACCTATAAATTAATATCTATTCAAATAATAACTACTTTATTAAATTTATTATATGCCCTTCCCTTCAGGATTAGTAAAATTAATATCCTTTATATAGGAGTTTTATTGCTACCTATATCCATACCTTTCCCATTCTGCCGTAATCTATATTTAGAACCATATATTGTGGATTGAATAGATTGTTACAGTCCTGTAACATAGTATACAAGCTTAGATATAGGAGGGATTGATAATATGTTATTCAATAAAACTTATAAAAAGGTTGTAGTACCTGCAATTGTAGCTGCACTATTTATATCAACAGCAGCACCAGCAAGTGCATTTACTAGTTTCAAAGGGTCAAACAGTGCTAATTTAATTAGTGTTGGTAGCTTAAGAACTGCTTTCCAAATAAATATAAGAGGTTTAAATATTAATACAAGATTCAATAATGCTAAAACCCAAGGAAACGACGCACCAACCTTTACAAACAAAGTTGTAATCGCTAACCCACAGGAAAAGCAAACACCAGTTGTTCAAGCACCTGTTGAGAAAGCACCTACACCAGAGTCAACACCGGCGCCAGCACCTGCTCCAGCGCCAACACCTACTCCAGCGCCAGCACCTGCTCCAGAGCCAACACCTGCTCCAGAGCCAACACCTGCTCCAGAGCCAGCACCTGCACCTCAACAATCAGTTGAAAATGCTAAACACTCTTTAACTGCAAATGAAATTAAAATGATTGAGCTTGTTAATGCAGAAAGAGCAAAGGCCGGAGTTCAGCCATTAAAAATTGATGTTGATTTATCATATGTAGCAAGAGTAAAGTCTAAAGACATGCACGATAACAAATACTTCGCACATGAATCACCAACTTATGGTTCACCATTTGATATGATGCGTGCCTTTGGTATACAATTCAAAGGAGCTGGTGAAAACCTAGCTATGCACAGTAGTGTAGAGTCAGCTCACAATGGATTAATGAATTCAGATGGTCATAGAAAAAACATTCTTAACCCAAACTTTACTCATATAGGAGTAGGTATTCATGATAGATATTACACTCAAATGTTTATTACACGATAATAATAAATAATATTTAAGAAACAACCTAAAAAACTGCCACTGGGCAGTTTTTTAGGTTGTTTTATAATAGTTCATTAAAATTATATTCATCAAATTGAGGGAAAAATTCAGGGAATGGTGCTGTTTCAAATTCAACACGTGCATCTTCAGGTGAAAATTCTTCACATTCAGGAGGCTCTGGACAAAATCCAAATACAGGTACTAGCAGTTGGACTCTACCAATTACTTTAATGACAATAAATACTCCTACAGCAAAAACAAAGACTCCCTCCTCTTTAATTGGTTCAGTTAGCATTTGTGAAGCTGTTTCAATACCTATTTGAAACTTGAATTCATCCCTAGCTTCAGGAATAAATAAAACAATGTCTTTATGTATTTCTGGTAATTCATTATTAATCATTATTATAGCACCTGTCTCACGATTTCTAGCTCTTAATATGTTGGTAATCAGCACCTTAAATTTAACACGGCTAAAGTTAGGTCTATTGGCTATTGGTGTTATAGCTAGTGAACCTAAGACAATCTCCCCTGGGTTAAATGCAATGTCGACAAACTCGAAGGAGCCTCCTTCCGGTAAATTAACGGATATCTGTTCAAAACATTCCCTTTCTTGACAATGGGCATATACTTTATCAGCAATAATACATTCTGATTTAAAATCCGGAAAAAATTGATTCCTTTCTTGATTTTTAACCTCTAAACTCTCCTCATGATTAACTGACATATACTCCCCCCCTAATTACTGTTTGTCTAATAAATAATTAATAAAAAACATAATAATATCATAGTATGAAGTAAACACATAATTGGTGATACAATTTATAAAATTTTTTAAAGAGGGTGTGAAAGCTATGGAAGTTTCATCATCACTACAACATATAGTTAAAACATCGAAGGATTTCACCTATTATTTTTACTTAGACAATAATAGAGTGATTCACTATGATTTTTTTGATAGTAATAATGAGTTTATTAGAAGGAAACAGCTAGATACAGAGCCTGTTATTGATTTCTCCGTAAATATTGATACTGATGATAAAATTCATTTAGTATCTATCTCTGGTATAGGTCAGTTGATTTACTATATCCATTATAAGAAGAAATGGAGTAACAAGATTTTATCAATATTAGATATTAAGTCTAATACATATAAAAATTTGAATATACTTATAAATAATTCCTATAGTCATATTCTTTGTAATAAAACGAACCTTCTAAATACTATGATTACAACAATTGAACATATGTACTGGAATGATAAAGACATCAAGAAATCAACAGTTACTACCTACTTACCTGGTAAATATCAAAGTCCTTATCAAGTAGCTGTTGATAAGAACAATTGTATACATCTTCTATATAAAGCGTATCATAAAACTAATCATCAACTATATTATTGTAAATTCAACTTATACAATAATAGATGGAGCTCAGGAGAGTTGATTTCTAATACCAAAGACGATCACAGTCACCCCCATATGCTAATAGATAATAACAATAATTTACATGTTGTATTTAATACTATTGAAGATAATAATTTTGCTTTAAAGTATAGAAGAAAAACAAATATAGTTAGTAATAAATCAAAATGGTCTGAAATAATGGATTTATCCAATAAGAATGCTAATCATCTTGCACCAGTACTTATTCAGGATGACTTGATGCTTAAAGTATTAAGTAAACAAAATAATGTAATTAGCGAAATCACTTCACGAGACAGCGGTATTACATGGTCAGCTTCTTCCAAACCAAAGCTTTATAAAATAGAAAATCCCATACTTTTACGTTATGCAACAAATAACCCCTATGAAAAACAAGCATATTCACTATCTCACCTTTATGGATTTATTGATAACCATATAAAAATTATTGGAGCAGAAATTTTTAAAGAAATGGATGATGAAACAACTAATCAGCAAAAGTTTGAGGAAGTTGAAGTAAAAAAAACAAGCTCTGCTGAACCAAAGCCATTGATACATAATTCCGAATCAAATCATATGTATCAAGTTCACAAACAACCCATAGCCTCCGAAGACTTCATTGCTACTAAAGGTGTTGGTTTAGACATTGATTTACATGAGCTTGTAAATGAAATACAAACATACTTAAATAGGATTATACCAGAGATAACTAAATTAGAAGAAGCTAAAAAATCATTGGAAATCAACAGTAAAGCTCTAGATCCAAACCTTAACCCTCTAGATCTCTGTACACAGCTACATTCAGACTTAACTCAACTAACAAAAGAAATATCTAAATTTGAATATGAACAACTAGGTCTACATTCCAAGTTAGATGATTATCAACAAAAGCTCTATAGGTTAGATGAAAAAATAGTTAAATTCAAAAAACAAGCCATGGAGCTTGAAGATAGAATTATGAATATTTGGGAAGATAGTAATGGATTTGTAAATCGAGTAAAAAACCTCTTTAGGTAGGTACTACTATCTGCTTAAATATTCTTTTACCATTTATTCTTTCTATTGAATATACAGATAATATTTTACATTTTATATATACTGATTCTTTTTGTAATAAATCATAACTCTCTAACACTTTGAATTTTAATGCATAGCTACAACCTGATCTTATTTGGCATGGAGTTGAAACTAATTCATATTCTTTTATACCCTTACGTCGCAAATGCTGATAAAGATATATGGCATGGTTTTTTGATTCAAAAACTGCAATATAATAAGTCAACTCATTTCTTTTTATCATGACCATTCCTCCTATTGAGTCTTTTAGTATAATATATGAATTTGAAAATAATAGGTTACGGAGGCATGAAAAAGGATTCCAATTTTACTGGGATCCTTTTTTATAAGAGTGATAAGAGAAGTTATAGATCTTCTTTAATAGAATTCATATGCTTCTTGATTTTCTTCTCGTACCCATTTTCAGTTATATAATAATATTCTCTATCTAATAACTCATCAGGTAAATATTGCTGCTTAATATAATTATTCTTATAATCATGGGGGTATAAATATCCATCTCCATGTCCAAAAGATTTTGCCCCTCTATAGCTGGCATCCCTTAAATGAATAGGGACAGTAGCATGAGTTTTTTCTACATCCCTGAGGGCATTATTTATACCCATGTAAGCTGCATTACTTTTAGGTGCTGTTGCTAAATAAGTAGTTGCTTGGGCTAATGGTATACGTCCCTCAGGCATCCCAATTATTTTTATTGCTTCATGGGCCGAGATGGCAATTTGTAGAGCATTAGGATCTGCGTTTCCAATATCCTCAGAAGCAGATATAATTAAGCGTCTTGCTATAAACTCTGGGTCTTCTCCTCCATATATCATCTTAGCTAAATAATGAAGAGCAGCATTAGGGTCACTTCCCCTGATACTTTTAATGAAGGCTGATATAACATCGTAATGTTGATCACCATCTTTATCATAAAGAACAGCTCTTTTCTGTATAGATTCCTGTGCAATATCTAGATCTATACAAATTTTCATGTCTTTATCCAAGGATGTGCTTAATACTGATATTTCAAGTGCATTTAAGGCCCTTCTAGCATCGCCTCCAGAAGTAGATGAAATATGATCTATTGCTTCGTCAGTTATTTCAATATTGTAAGTACCTAGTCCCCTATCAACATCTGAAATAGCTCTCTTAATTAATAGCTTTACATCTTTATCAGTTAATAGCTCCAGCTTCAATACAGTAGTACGTGATATTAATGCACTGTTTACTTGAAAATATGGATTTTCAGTGGTAGCTCCAATTAAAATCAATAATCCCTTTTCTACATGTGGTAAAAGAGCATCCTGTTGATTTTTAGAAAAACGATGAATTTCATCTATAAATAGTATGCTCTTCTTCTTATACATACCCAATAGATTCCCAGCCTTCTCAACAACCTCTCTAATATCCTTTACCCCTGCTGTAACAGCATTTAATTGAAAAAAAGCAGCATCAATTTCATTAGCTATCACCTTAGCAACTGTGGTTTTCCCAGTTCCAGGTGGACCCCATAGGATAATAGATGGTAACCTTTTCGAAGAAAGACATCTATTCAGAAATTTACCCGTTCCCAAAAGATGGTCTTGTCCAACAATTTCCTTTAGAACTCTAGGTCTCATTTTATCGGCCAATGGGCCTTGGTTTTCCAATTCATTTTCCTTAGCTATATCAAATAAATCCATTTTAATCACCCTTACTTCCTATTCTCAATACATTTGCAATTTTAGCATTCTAATCATAATTTATAGTTTGTACCAGACTGAAGACAAAGTAATATTTATATTGTAAACTCGATTTTAAAACTTAAGTAAACAGTTGGCGATAATTTGCACCTCATATTTTATATGATATCATTATAAATTATTTTCTCCAACTTTACAAAAAGAACAAAAGCATTTCACTCGTTAATTTTCTATGCTGTATTGCATAGGAAATTCGAAAGGAACTTTCCCGAAACATCAGGGTTTTCAACAACCTCAGGAAATTCCGAAGGAAATAGAAAAAAGAGCCATCATTGATGACTCCCCTTGATAATTATGTTAGAAACATTGTTCTGGTGGTAATGGAGGGCATACACCTGGTATTGTTACACAAGGCGCTGGTACACAGAAGCCGTAGCTTGGAACTAATAGCTGTACTCTAAGAATTGCTTTTACCACTAAACACACCTGAATATCACAGGTTATAGAATATTCTAGTTCTTCGTCAATCTCATCTACATCAGTAACTACGCAATTGCAAGACAATAGTACACTTTCACTACAATCAATATCCACACCTTCAGGTGCACACAATGTAACTGTTTTGCTAAATGTAAAAATTCTCTCTATTTCGTCATCTTCCCCATTTGCTGCTTCTGGATTAGTTAATGTAACTGGAACATTTACTGAAAGTACAATTGTAAAAAAGCCATCTCCTACAGGTGTACGACTAATTTCTGTACATGTAATTTCTGCGTCCTCTGTCAAAGCGCATACTACAGGGTCACCCTGCTCTAGTCCTGTTCCAAATTCTTCTGAGTCAGTTGAGATTTCTCTGGTTCTATCATCGATTTGGAAGCAGCTATCATATACTTTGTCTACCACTATACATTCAACTCTGTCAGGTGGTGGGCAAACTGGTACGCCGTCTATAATAGGACATTGGCCTGGTTGTACTGGTTGAATTTGTTTTTTACTTACATCAGACATCTTTTATCCTCCTTCTTTAATTTTTTGTTAAAAAGTTAAAACTTATGTTTTACTTCTACTTCATAGTATTAATTTATATAGTTATGTGTTACAAAGTTAATAGTAATCTTCATTTTTTTTTATTGTTATTAACGCTATTAAGCCACCCTGACTTTAGCATTTTTGTCAGAATCTGTTAATGTACCGATAGCCCATTTTTGATATCTTATAAACTATATGTTCTAAGCTGGTTTCATTTTGATTGAAGGTTACTGCCAGCTTCTGACGTTGAAAATCTCCTATACGTTTCACTCCTTTTATTTCATTTAGGGCTGTTGATAAAATTTCATGGTCATTTTCATTGTCAAGGTTTGTAATCATAATGTTCATAGTGATTGAATTGTAAGTATTTTGAGCTTGAAATTTTTCTATTAACTCCGTATATTTGGGGGGAACAGATGAATAAGATATCTCCTCCATTTTTGCAGTAAGCTTATCTAATTTGTCTTCATATAAACTCATTACAACCCTCCTTATTAAAATTTATTAAACAGACAAACTGTCTGTTATCTTCTATTTACACATCAGCCACGTCTTTTACTTAAATCAGCTGACTTCAATTTTTTCCTCTTATCAACTATCCTATATCCTAATCTACCAATTAAATAAAAAGTATTCTCAATATTATAGCGTGAAGGCCAATATGTTATTTTAAGTATATTACCATCAGTAAATGGTGCTATGCTTTTTATACCTGTATCCTTTTTCAATTCTTTAGTGATAATATTATAATCCTCCCAAGTCAACATATCTCTAATTACTAACCTCATATTTGCAGTTCTGTTATTTTCAGTCGTCCTATTAATATCGTAAAATGACAATTTTAATGCCTCCTTACGTGCTATTCTTTATATCATTTACATTCTTCTCTTTTAAAAGATAAACCCTTTAAATTAAATCTGTAGTCCATAAAGGTTGGACTAATAAAGTTTTCATTATAGGTAATTATTACTTTTTCACTAGAAGGAACAATCTCAATTCTCAAGGTATGAATACCAACAGAATCATAAATTCTCTGTTTAATGGTGTTCTCATCTACACCCTTTATTAAATAGCATACTTCCTTTGTACCCTTAAGCTGAAATTGTTCATTCTTTGCATCAATATACATCCTTTCTTTTGGTTTCAATACTCTTCTCCTTTCTATATGAATACACTTATACTCACAGTATATTATTCAATAGAATAAACGTTACATATAGGAATTAATATTTTACCTTTCGTCATTTATTTGCTCTAACCATTTAGAGGAAGAATTTGCTCATTGTCCTACATTATGTTAATTTATAATGCGTTTTAATGTTGGAATCTCCAGTTTTATCCTTTTGTTATGTCATATTATGTATAGTATAATAGTTATATGTAGACATACAAATTTATAGAATTTGATAGGAGGAGTAAAATTGAAGAAAACACTTAGAAGATCATTTACTGTAGTTGTTTTATCAGCATTTATTATCCAGTCTACTTCGATGGCTTATGCCTCGTGGGGATTAGAGAGATTACTTAGTCAGCAAAGTCAAACAGCTCCCATAGCTCCATCACAACAAAAAAATGTACAACCTCCACAAAAAAGTAGCCTACCTAATACGTCTCAATCTAGCAATAATCCAACTACAGCTGACTTGATACGCAGTATGCGTGGCTTACAATCTGTAAATCAAGGTGATAGCATTAATACCACTCCATCACCTTTAAAGCCAAAAACAGTCTCTCCACCAACTGTTGAAACTAACGCATCTAATTCTGAAGAAACAATGCTGAAAATGATAAACCAAGAAAGATCTAAAAATGGATTAGAACCATTGCAATGGCATTCAGGGCTTGCAGATTTAGCTAAAAAGAAAAGTGCTGACATGATTAAGAACAATTATTTTGCACATAATTCTCCTACATATGGCTCTTTTTATCAAATGGTATATAATTCAGGGATTCCATTCTCACAGGTTGGTGAAAACTTAGCCAAGGGTAGAGATGTTCAGAAAGCCCACGTACTTCTGATGGCAAGTCAAGGACATAGAGACAATATTTTAAGTACAAGCTTCACCCATATTGGTTTAGGTATTACTACAGATGAATATGGAATTGTTGTTACTCAGCTATTTATTAAACAGTAGATTTTTACTTCATTTTAATTTTCATCAGTCTGAATCTATTATGTATTACACATAATAGATTTTTTTTTATTATTTACTGCAAATTAAACACAAATTTTCTGTAACTGCATAATATGTTAATAAAATCATTAAGGTGGGGAAGTCATGGGTAGTATAATATGGAATAACAAGCAGATTTTAGAGTTCAATAATAATGATAGAGATGTTATAGTTGCTTCCTGCAACTCAACAGGAATTAAATATAATTTAGACAAGGAAAACATTCTTCTATTTCCATCTCTAACTGACAAGACAATAATATTAAGGACTTTATCTCCACATGATAGTCTTAAGCCATTAGTAAAACAATTTGAAGAGGCTCTAAAAAAAGAAGGTGCAGCAGTAATACATGATGAAGGCTCTACAGATAAAGCTTCTCTTGAATACCTAGATTCAGAAATTTTTATTGGCTTTTCTTTAACAGATAAGGATACTAACCTCATGGTATACTTGCCCTTTGAGATACAAAAAACAAGTACTTATATTACAAAGCATTTATTAAAACAACTTACATTTTTAGAAGCAAAGTTTACATATAAAGTAGCAGATTTTTGGAACAAACTTAAGACAACTAAGTATTGGTCTTATTTATTTGGAAGCTCGACTCCTACAATTATTTTAGATATTGGAATTCATACTTTGAAGGAAAATTTGCTAGACAATTTTGTAGAAATACTCTTAAAAGCTATTATAGAAGAGCTTGGTTATAGGCCCTCTATAGATGATCAGAATAGAATATTAAATTTTTTAGATAGCCTTAATCAGAAAGTTATTAATAAAGATATTTTGATAAAGGAACAGATTGAACTTGATAACCTTATAAATAAATTAGCAAGCTATGAAAGTGAGTTGGAAGGATTAAAGCAATCAATTAGTACTGAGAATGCTGAAGAAACTGAAAAAATCAATACAAGTGAAAAAAATAAAAAAGTTGAGGACAATTCTAATATAAAGTCTCATGTTGATAAGCAAAATAAGCAAATTAAATATACCAGTAATAAAAAAATTGCAAAGATTAAGGCTGATAGAATAAGAAGAAATAATTCTCGCGACAAAAAAATATATCTACCTATGAAGGAAAAAAGAGATGCACAAAGATCAAACTATTATCCTCATCTTGCCTTTCCTCTTCGGGTTCCTGGTGAAGGGCCAGTTCATCAATTTCAAAGACCCTCACCCAACAATGGGAGTATGGCACTACCCCCAAGAATTTCACCGAGGGGTGTTTGGAATTCAAGAGGTAGTAATCAGGGCTATGGAAATCAATCTACTATACCCACCTTCAAGCCAACACCATATGATAAAGAAGATTTTAATCTAAGGAAGCTTCCTTACAAGAAGAATGATAAAGGCAAAAGTGATTTAAATAATATTTATAATATTATGTACCCATAGACTCTATTTGAATAGTGCAAAAGTAAAGACTAGAAAGAAATATCAAAAATGCCACAAGGTAAGGCCTCTATAAAAATGGTCTTGCCTTTATTATTATGGTAAATATTATGGAGGTATAATATGACTGCTACATATAACCCAATAGCAAGATCTAAAGGACCAATTATTGGATTACTAGTAAAGGAAGCTCATAAAGAAAGAATTATTGATCATCAGAACCCACTGCCTAAGCATTTAAAACTAATACAAGCAAACCAACAATTCAATCACACAATGTACTTCTTTTCAGTAAAAGATTTAAAATTGAGTCTACCCTATATCATAGGTATCTTTTACAATAGTAAAACTACCAAGTGGGAAAAGAAATCCTTTCCCCTACCGGATTTAATCTATAAATGCTATGGTTCAAATAATGATAATCTATTACGTTCCTTTGAAAAAAAATTAAAAACTCTAAACATAAAGAATATTAATTATTTATACTGCTTCAGCAAGTGGGAAATATACTTGCATTTATCTAGTAACATAAATCTAACCTCCTATTTACCCTTTACGACATTATATAAAGACCCTGATTCCTTAAAAGATATGCTTAATAGATTTAATAAAGTCTATTTAAAGAGCTGTTTCAGTGGAGGTGGCAGAGGAGTCATTTGTGTAGAAAAAATGCTTGATGCTGGTTTTCGGATTAGTCATTTTAAAAACCAATTATATATTAATAAAGCAAATGACTTTGATTCCCTTATTGACATACTTCTCACCTTCTATAAAGGGAAAAAATTTATTATACAAGAGGCCATCGATTTATTATCACTTAATCAAAAAGTCATCGATATACGATCAGAGCTACAAAGGAATGGGGATGGAACTATTATTATAGCTGGAATGGCAGTTAGAGTAAGCAATAATAATACTCCTATAACAACCCATGCTTCAAGCTATGGATTTGAAAGTTTTTTTAGAAATAAAATGGACTATTCTGAAGAATTAGTTATTGAATTAAAAGATAAGATTAATAAACTTTTAATTGCAATATATGAATCCGTTGAAAAGGCTTATGGACAAAGCGGAGAGCTTTCTATTGATATTGCACTAGATACCAATGGAGATCTATGGTTTATTGAATGTAATGCCTATTCCAGTAAAGTTTCCTTTTTTAACGTTCATGATAAAAAAACAATTGATGAATCCTATATAAGCTTATTAAAATATTCCAGCTACCTTTATACACAATCCCCCTAAAACTAGCCTTTTTTAAGCTGAAGATTTACTGAGTGTAACAGAAGAGATAATTTATTAATATACTATCTTAGGAAAAATAATTAACACAATAAATATTTTTCCACTTCCACTCAATTGATTAGGAGGAGAAAAATGGCTAAAAAAAAACGAAAATCAAATTTATCTAAAACAAGACCGACAGTAGGAGTACTTGTTAGAAGCATTAGTATAAAAAAACTTTTAAAAAGAGAAGAAATACCAACCCTTACAGAATTAAAAGACGCAAATAAGCAGATGGGTTTAACTCTATATGTATTCTCAATAAAGGATGTTGATTTAATTAAGAAGAGGATTAAAGCTATTTATTTTAACGATAAAAAAGGCCTTTGGGAAAAGGGTGAATTTCCTTACCCAGATATTATTTACAAGAAAAACAGCTCAACAAGTCAAAAAAAATCATCCCGTAATTTTGAGAAACAACTTAAAAATCGTAAAGTTAAACCTTTAAACTATCTTCAGGGTTTTAATAAGTGGGAGGTATATACACATTTATCAAAAGAGAACAATTTTCTGCAGTATTTACCCATAACAAGAATTTATAAAGAACCTATTGATTTGCTGAGAATGTTTGAAAAGAGCGAAAAATTATATTTAAAGGCCTGTAGAGGCGGGCGAGGTAAGCAGGTTATGAAGGTTACTAAATTACCTAAAGGTGGCTATGAATACAGTTATTATATTGATAAATTATATGTCTATAGGGTGGAAAACTTTAATATTTTGATCGATAGAATAAAAAAGTTTTATGCCAAACGCACATTTTTAATTCAACAAGCTATCGATCTAATAACCATAGACAATAAAATTGTAGATTTGCGTGCTGAGGTGCAGAGAAATGCTAATGGGAAAATTACAGTAGCTGCAATTCCAGTACGTATAGGACAATATAATGCACCAATAACAACTCATGCTGAGTGCTTTACTTTTGATCATTTCTTTAACGTAATAATGAATTATTCAGATGATGAGACAAAAGAATTGAAAAGTAAGATAGAAGCCTTTTTAAGGCTGGCCTATGAAAGTATAGAAAAGTACTACGGTCCAAGTGGTGAAATAGGTATCGATGTTGGGCTTGATAAGAGCGGCAAGTTATGGTTTATTGAATGTAACGCCCGTTCCCTAAAGGTCTCTCTTCATAAAGCATATGATAAGAAAACAATTAATCAATCATATTTAAATTTACTAAAATATGCAGAATTTAGATATAGTCATAGGGTATAACTATTTCAAAAAAATTTGAAAGTAGATCTTACTTTCAAATTTTTATTTATATCAAAAACCTTCACAACTTTAATATCTTTTCATAAATTATATTGAAAAGAATCACCTTCAAGCAATAAGCTATCTCTAAGCAAGAATGCAAGGCTATAAAGCCTTGCCTTTACATTATTTGAAATAATATAATCAGTACTTTGCCTCTTCCCCACTAAAAGTATCAACTTCTTAAAACTTTTCATATAATGTTACGAAGATTTAGGTAGAAAGGAATGAATATTTTGTTAGAGCAGATTAAATTAACTAATATACCCAGCTTTAGCCTCACTCGACAAAACAGAATACTACAAAAAGAACTAGTTGATTGTTTTTTACAAGTTGTAAATAAAGGTATATTTATTCTGGATGAAAATGTCAAAGTTTTGGAAAATATGGTTTCTAGTCTTTGTGAAGTAGATAATGGCATTGGTGTAGCCAGTGGCAGTGACGCTCTTAATTTATCCTTAATGGCCTGTGATATAGGCTACGGAGATGAAGTAATAACAACTCCTTTCACTTTTATTGCTACAGCCGCCGCAATAAGTCGTGTAGGTGCTAAACCAGTTTTTGTTGATATAGATCCTGATACATGGAATATTAATGCTGACTTATTAAAAAAAAGGATATCTACAAAAACAAAAGCTATAATTCCTGTTCATTTATATGGCTGTCCAGCAGAAATGACCAAAATTGCACAAGTAGCTAAAGAGCACAGATTAAAAATTATAGAGGATGCTGCTCAGGCGTTAGGAGCTAAATGCAATGATAAAAGTGTTGGATCCTTTGGTGATACAGGTTGTTTTAGTTTTTTTCCTACTAAAAATTTCGGTTCATTTGGTGATGGAGGTATGGTAATTACAGATAATGCTAAAATTGCCGACAAAATAAAATTGTTACGACTTCATGGAGCAAAACATAAATATCACCATGATATAATTGGATATAACAGTAGGCTGGATGAGCTTCAAGCTGCTATTCTAAATGTTAAGTTTAAATATATTAAGCAATGGACCATAAGAAGACGTGAAATCGCTGAACTATATAGTAGTTTATTTCAAGAACACATATCTGCATGTAGATTATCCATCAAGCTGCCGTTGGAGCCAGATTATGCATATCATGTCTATCATCAATATACTATTCAAACCGACCAACGCAATCAGTTACAAAATTATTTGAAAAACTGCGGAATCTCTTCAACTGTTTATTATCCGATTCCAATTCATTTACAAAAAGCCTATTCTTCACTTGGCTACTGTAAAGGTGATTTTCCTATAGCTGAAGCTGCATGTAATCAAGTTTTATCCTTACCCATGTTCCCAGAATTAAAAGATGAAGAAGTAGCTTTCATTGTAGAAAGAGTTGTTGACTTTTTTGCATAGTGTAATATCTTTTAATCTTTATCTTAAAAAAGAGGTGTGATGTGATGAAATATAAATTGAAGGAGAGAATTCTTAAAAAAAATGCCCATATATGTATTATCGGCTTAGGCTATGTAGGCTTACCTTTAGCGATAGAGTTAGGAAAATCAGGTTTTTCTATTACTGGTGTAGACCATAATGCTAGTCGAGTTGAAGCAGTAAATAAAGGTGAAAACTATATTTTAGATACAAATATAAGCGAACTCAAGGAGTTAGTCAATTCCAAGAAGCTTCGAGCTATAAAGGATTTTTCTATGGTTAAAAATATTGATATTTATGTTATTTGTGTCCCTACAGGATTAACAAAAAATCTTGTCCCTGACCTACAGCATGTTATAAGTGTTGCTAAAGATATTTCAAATAACCTTAAAAAAGGGCAGCTAATATGTATCGAATCCACTATATTTCCTGGTACTACTGAAGAAATAGTCCTTCCTATACTAGAGTCGACCGGTTTAAAGGCTGAAAAAGATTTCTATCTAATTCATTCTCCCGAAAGAATAGATCCTGGTAATCAGAAGTACTCTACAAAAAATATTAGTAAAATTGTAGGTGGTGTGGGACCAGATTCCTTAGAATTAGGAGAAATTTTTTACTCACATATTATCGAGAAGGTAATACCTGTCTCCAGTGTAAGAGTAGCCGAATTGGCTAAGGTCCATGAAAATACCTTTCGTGCAATAAATATTGCCCTGGTAAACGAACTGGCGATGTTATGTGACAAAATGGATATCAGTGTATGGGAAGTTTTAGATGCGGCTTTTACAAAGCCCTTCGGCATTATGGCCTTCTACCCCGGTCCTGGTGTGGGTGGCCACTGTATTCCCATAGATCCACATTATTTAGAGTGGAAGGCTAGAGAGTATAACTTTATAACCAAGTTTATAGGGGCTGCAGGTGAAATAAACAGAAAAATGCCTGAATTTGTGAGGGAAAAGGTTATGCGTACCCTTAACAAAATTGGTATAGCCCCTTCAAATTCTAAAATTCTTATACTTGGTATGGCTTATAAAAAGGATACACGCGATTATAGAGAATCACCTGTAATTAGCTTGACTGAAATGTTATTAAAGGATGGTATTGATGTTTCCTACCATGACCCTTATGTAAGTCAAATAGACATTGCTTCTATTCAGTTAAAATCAGTAGAACTTAACGAAAAGAATATAGAAAATGCAAATATTGTAATAATTGCTACAGATCATTCTGAGATAGATTATAAGTGGATTGTAAAAACAGCCAATAAAATAATTGATACTCGAAATGCAACAAAAAATATCCTTGATCGGGAGAAAAACGTTATTCTTTTATAACATTTAATAAGCAACACCTACCGATAGTAGGAGTTGCTTATTTATCTTTTTCTTTTATTTAGTTCATTTCTCATTATTTATTACTTTTAATAAGTTTTTTAATTTATATTGTATCTATAATTAAATAAGGTGGATTTTCTTCAAGGTATTTAATATTCGTATCCTTCAACTTAACATAAATACCATGATTAAGCTTTTTCTTTAAGCGCCATTTTGATCGAAAAATTGTAACGTCAATAATCAAATTATCCTGCCTCCCATTGCATTTCATCTGTTTTAGAAGTTTAGAACGGGGAGGAAAAATGCCTTTTTTCATCATTTTCTCACTCCATCCCCCAGTAATTTCTTTAACATATACATTGGTAGCTTTTGAAAGCTTAATAAGTGGTATATGAAGCTCCATAAAAGTCACCTTCATATCACTTGGTATAACTGAAAGGTTAAAGGATACATATATTCTATCTTTCCTAATAAAAAGTTTATTGGGCAGGAAAAACATTTTTTTTTCCAAAGAGCTCAAAATATATAACCTCCTTTATTAAGTTAATCGAGAATATATTGCCAATAGTCTTTCCACCACTACATCTCTTGAATGGTGCTTTTCTACATATTTTCTTCCCTTTAACCCCAGGTTTTTCCTACACATTGGATTATCTAATAGCATTTTTATTTTTTCCTCCACATTGTCGGGATTACCATTAACTATGGGCAGGTCACCTGGAAATCTATCTATTAAATCAGGGCGTATAAAGGCTATTACTGGCTTACCCAATGCCATAGACTCAACACTCAATAGTCCATGGGATCCACAACATACTTGATCCACAATAATATCAGCTTCTTTATATAGTTCAACCACTTGTGTATGATTCATTTTTTCTATCCTTTTGTAATCAAATTGGTGTGTAGATTTTAATTTATTAATTGCAGTTTCTATATAGGAAGTACCCTTAAAATCAGGATTAGTTGGTGCATGTAAAATTAATGGCCGTTTTTTTCCTATTTCTGGATAAAAGGGTTTAAACTTGCGCAAATCAATAGCCAAAGGTAAAACATGAACCTTTTTATAATATTTAGATACATATGGTAAAACTTCGTAATCCTGTACTATAGCTTCAGAAATATATTTAGAGATTACTGATAACTTTTGATGAATATCTTTATTGGAAGGGGAATCTCCAGTATAAACATATGAGTTATTTATACGTGCCAAATCATGAAAGCGAACATCATTCCCCCAATGATGCATAATCATTTTCTTGCCCTTCTTTTTAATTAGTTCTAAGTCATTAAACTGTGACCACATAGTTGTACCATAATGATAATGAAATATATCATAGAAATTGAGCATATGCTTAAACATATCTTGCAAATCAAACATATCAGTATTTATAAGGTGGTCTTTATAGCCTAAATATGATTGAAATGTATTATATCCAACGGCTATGTGGCCTTTTTTTTTCAAAGCTCCACATAATATTCCCATTTGTCCTGCAATCTCAATGATACCGTGAAAAACCTTCATCTCCCCTCCTCCTTCAACCATTGAACAGTTTTTTCTAGCCCTTCAGTTAGGGAGTATTTAATCTCCCACTGGAGCTCTTTTTGAATTTTTGATGAATCTATACTCCTTCTTTCTACAATATCTACGGGTCTCTTTTGTCTAAACACTGTTGAAACTTCATTAGATCTCGCAATAGCTTTGATTTCCTTTGCCAGTTTTATTATTGATGTTTCTGTTCCCGTCCCAACATTGTATACTTGACCTATGGCTTTTTCATTAATAGCAGCTAATAAAAACGCATCTAATGCATCATCTACAAAGGTAAAATCTCTAGTTTGCTGTCCATCACCATAAATCACCATTGATTCCTTTTTAATAACAGCTTCAAAAAATTTAGCTACTACCCCACAATAGGGATTTGAGGCCGTTTGACCAGGGCCAAAGACATTCGATAAACGCAACACTGTTATTGGAAGCTGATACATATTATAATAGACTGCACAATAATGCTCAGTAGAAAACTTACTTGCTGCATAAGGTAGACTTATTTTATAATAATTTTCTGTAGTAGGAAGCAAAGTTGCATTGCTATATACAGAAGCTGTGGAAGCATACACAAGCCTTTTAAGATTAGTACAATGTTTGTAGGCAGCTTGAAGTATTAAGAATCCACCGTATAAATTAGTGTTAAAATCAAGCTCTAGGTCATAAACAGACTTTATAATATTTGTGCAGGCTAAATGAAAAATATATTCCACCTTAGGCATAGTTTTTTCCAATATTTCTTTATTTGTTATACTATCTTCAATAAATGTTAATTTAGATGAAGAAGGCATAGCTTCCCTCTTCCCAGTGGACAAATCATCTATTACATAGATGTGATTGCTTAAGGGAAGGATTCTTCTAATCAGTTGCGAACCTATAAAGCCAGCTCCACCTGTAACTAATACATTTCCCAGTTTCACAACAACTCCCTCCTCTGTTATATCTTCTCTTTCCTTTTGTTAATTAATTGCTCCGCCTTTGGCCAGATTTTAATTAAATTCTGATGGTAGGTATATTTATCCATAATTTTTTTACGTGCATTACAGCCAATTTCATGTCTTATATCTGGTCTATTTAAATAATAAGTCACCAACTCAATGGTTTCTTTTGGCGAACTGGTAAGCACAAGCTCCTTTTTATCCTCAAACATTTCAGTAATTGCTTTAGTTCTGCTGGCAATCATAAAGGCTCCGGTACCTAATATTTCAAATGTTCGCTGAGTTACTTGATCCTCTGCATTTTGTAAACCTAAAACTATCTTTGATTTCTGATAAACTGAGCCTGAGACACCATATAATAGATGTCCCTGAAGCCAATCATGAGGTACAGTCTGACCAAAGATACTGGCAATTAGTGCTTCGTCTTTCCGCCATCCATATCCCCATACATGGGTCTTTTGACCAACTTGAACCAAAGGAAATAATAAGTGCTTAAGGCTATCAAATCGATAGGTTCTCTTAAAAAGATGAGTGGCACCTACAAGAGAAATGTCGTATATCTCCTTATCATCTTTTTTCTTTGGAGGAAATAGCCGTGGATTTAAAGCAAAATTTAAATAACTAGATGGAATTCCCAAGCTCTCATATTTCTTAATACAATCGGGGTGAATTGTCCAAACCAAATCTGGTTTAGATTTCTTTATATATGGAAGTGACCAGCTAGTATGATTTATTAAATCTTCAGTTGCCCAGTATAAATGGAAGAGATTATATTTTTTACATAATTTGGGTATTTCTTCTGCAAAACGATGAAAAAGAGGCTTATTATAGCCTACAGTAATTAAAATATCAGGCTTAAAATAATCAATTCCCGCCTCTATTTCCTTCGACACCCAAGATGATTGATAAGTTAGCTTATGACCCAACTGGGCTAATGAATCTCCTAAACTATTTATGCAGTAGGTGCGGTGATCTAGAAAAAAAATTTTATAAGTTTTTATATATCATCCCTCCTTCTGAAGGGCACATTCATAAGAAAACACGCCAATTTCAGATACTGAATTATGGTCTTTTTCATAATAATGGTTATAGAATAACTACACGCTGTTGTCTATTGGATAAATAAATAGATTCTATTAACTCTAAGGATTTTCTACCTGCAAGACCGTCAATCAATGGATTCTCTCCATTTATTATTGAATTAATAACATTTTGGTAATAAGCCATATGCCCAAAACCATATACAGAATCAGGTATTGTTGAAACATTATTAACTATTCTATCTACTTCATCATAATCCTGAAATTGCCAGTGGAGTATTTCATTAACTGCAATACCTCCAACACGAACGGTCCCCTTCTCTCCAATAATTGTGATTGACCCTTCTAGGTTCTTAGGATATGTTAGCATTGTAACATTAATTGTAGCTATACAGCCTGAGTGAAAGTTAATAATTGCAGCACCGGTGTCTTCCGCTTCAATATCTCGTGCTAAAGTGGCTGTACTTGCCATTACCGACTTCACTGGCCCACCAAACCATTGAACAAGATCTACATAGTGAGAAGCCTGATTACAAAAAGCTCCACCATCTAAAGCCCAGGTTCCACGCCATGCTGCCAAATCGTAATACTCTTGAGGTCGAGTCCAAAACACATTTGCAACTATCATAAATACCTTTCCAAAGCGTCCTTTATCAATAGCATTCTTAACCATCTGAATTGAAGGATTTAATCGATTTTGAAGTACAACAAAGAGCTTAACCCCATTCTCTTCACAAGCGGTTATTAGCTTATCTGCATCAATTAACCTTACCCCCATGGGCTTCTCAGTTAGAACATGCTTTCCATGATTAGCCGCCATTATTCCATGCTCCGGATGTAAGCCTGAAGGGGTACAGATACTAATTAGATCAATATCTTTTTCCTTAAGAAGCTCTTGGTATTTTGTAGTCCAGTAAGGAATATTATATTTTTCAGCAGTGCTTTTTGCTCGATCTTCAACTATATCACAGCAACCTGCGATATTAGCATTTGACAATTTTTTTATAGCTTCGAGATGAGTTTTAGAAATTCTGCCACATCCAACAAGACCGATTTTCACAATTATCACCTCTCTATTTCTTTTACTGTATTGTTATCAACCATTACATAGTGGTATCCGCATATATTACATATTGCATTCCTATTTTCGAAATTCAATTTTTGTGAACACTTGCAAACCCATCCCATCTGTTTTGCTGGTACTCCATATACCAGAGCAAAATCAGGTATGTCTTTTGTAATAACAGATCCAGCTCCAACCAGTGCATAACGTCCAATAGTGCAACCACAAACAATTGTCGCATTAGCTCCAATTGATGCCCCTCTTTTTACTAAGGTTTGTTTATACTCTTCCTTCCTTTCAATAAAGCTTCTCGGATTAATAACATTTGTAAATACCATTGAAGGTCCTAGAAATACATCATCTTCGCAAATTACCCCTGTATAAATTGATACATTATTTTGAACCTTTACGTTATTTCCAAGAATAACCTCTGATCCAACTAATACGTTCTGACCAATATTGCAGTTTTTACCAATAACTGCATTCTTCATTATATGAGAAAAATGCCATATTTTTGTACCATCCCCAATATGACATGGTTGATCTATAAATGAAGATTCATGAACAAAGTAGTTAAGCATTGGATAGCTCCTTCCTTCTGTTGAGTTCCTATCTTTTCATCCATATATTATGTTAGATATTGTTTAAAGGTGATTGCATTACAAAGTATAAATCAACCCTTTAATTATTAGCGAATTCATAGGTATTCTATATTCTCCTATATGTAACAAATACAGGTGTAACTCATATATTATTGATGAAAAGGGGTGAAGAAAAAATGTCTATTAATGAATTAATTATAAATGGGGGTTTTGAGACAGGTTCCTTTCCACCATGGGTTCCATTTAATGCAACTATAACATCTCAATTTAGCAACTCAGGCTTTTTTGCAGCCAGACTAACTGGTGGAGCTGTGAATTCATATGTTTATCAAATTGTCTCCATAAGTCCTACAGAAAGTTTTGAATTCAAAGTGTCTCTTGCGAAAACTGGAACAGCACCAAGCCCACCCGTATCTATTTCAATTGCTTACTATGATGCAAATTTCAACTTTCTTGAGTTAGGACTCGTTACCAGTATTCCAACTGATCGCATTCCAAGAGTAGACGAACAAGATTGGTTAGTAATATATCAAATAACCAATCCTGCACCAGCAGGTGCAACACAGGCACTTGTCCTGATCAATAAATTAGCTCAAGCAGCCAGTGGCGATATTATTTTGGATAATGTATCATTATTAGCAGTAGATGCCGAAGGTATTGGACCAACTGGACCTGAAGGACCCACTGGACCACAGGGTGCTACTGGACCTACCGGAGCTGAAGGATCTACTGGACCAACTGGACCTGAAGGACCTACTGGACCACAGGGTGCTACCGGACCAACAGGTCCTACTGGAGCAACAGGGCCGACCGGAGCAACGGGTGTAACTGGACCAATCGGACCAACAGGACCAGCTGATGGACCCACAGGACCATCAGGCCCTACTGGCCCTACTGGGCCTACTGGGGCAACTGGACCAACAGGGCCCACAGGTGCTACTGGGGCAACTGGACCAACAGGGCCCACAGGTGCCACTGGACCTACGGGTACTATCGAACCCAATCCATTCGAAGTATTTGTTGAAGCTGGAGCGGTTGGTGGAGATGGATCACAAGCTAATCCATTTGGAACTATCCAAGAAGGTATAACCGCTGTATCCCCTACTGGAATAGTTCATATATTAGGTGGATTATATGAAATTACTACGACGATGTTAATTAATAAAGAGGGAGTAACACTAAAAGGATACCCAAATACTTTTGTAGAATTGCAGGCAGCTGTAATTCCCTTTACTGTCCTCGGAGACGGAGTAACAATTGACGGATTAACCATTACTAGTGATATGCCCTATGCTGTTGAATTTATCCAAATTGGAGGGACTAATCACAGCATTGTCAATAATATTATATTTGGACCTGAACAAGAAGGACCTTCTACAGGTTGGGTAGTGAACCGTGGCTTTCTAACTCAAGCTAATAACATGACTAATCTCTTAGTCAGGGATAATATATTCTTTTCTCTCCGTCAGCCCGCTTATCTAAATCCAAATACTACAGGGAACATTGTTAATAATGTTGTATATAATACGAGAGGGTTTGTTGTAGATGGAGCAATATTTGTTTTTTCTGGTAACTCCTGGGGAATCCCTGAAAATGCAGTTGACATAGCATTGTTAGCTGGTACTATTATTGGTCCTCCTTATGATCCTTTATCAGAACTATCTGCTAATAATAGTGATGCTTCAATTAGCGATCAAAGATAGAATTGATAATCTAGAGAATATTATTTTTGATTTAATGAAAGCTTAAAGTTCAGGATGTTTACCTTAAGGTAGGCATCCTGTTATTATACTGCTTAACTAATACACCAAACTCCACCTAGCGCGAGTCAAAAATAAATTAAAATAGCCAAAAATATATCTTTAAACAATACATTACTTCTTGTTCCATGGTATACGAACCTAATAACATACTCCTACATATATTATTGATGAAAAGGGGTGAAGAAAAAATGTCGATTAATGAATTAATTATAAATGGGAGTTTTGAGTCGGGTTCGTTTCCACCATGGTTTCCATTTAATGCAGCTATAACATCTCAATTTAGCCATTCAGGTTTTTATGCAGCCATATTAGCTGGTGGAGCAGTGAATTCATATATTTATCAAATTGTTCCCGTAAATCCTGCAGAAAGTTTTGAATTCAAAGCGTCTTTAGGGAAAACTGGAACAGCGCCAAGCCCACCCGTATCAATTTCAATTGCTTACTATGATGCAAATTTCAACTTTCTTGGGTTAGGACTCGTTACCAATATTCCAACTGATCGCATTCCAAGAGTCGACGAACAAGATTGGTTAGTAATTTATCATATAACCAATCCTGCACCAGCAGGTGCAACACAGGCACTTGTTCTGATCAATAAATTAGCTCAAGCAGCCAGTGCCGATATTGTTTTGGATGATGTATCATTATTAGCGATAGATGCAGAAGGGATTGGACCAACCGGACCACAGGGGCCTACTGGAGCAACGGGTGCCACTGGAGCTACTGGAGTTACTGGAGCTACCGGAGCCACTGGTGCAACGGGAGCAACTGGTGCTACCGGAGCCACTGGTGCAACTGGCGCAACTGGACCTACCGGAGCCACTGGAGTAACTGGAGTAACTGGAGCAACTGGTGCTACTGGAGTTACTGGAGTTACTGGAGTTACTGGAGCTACTGGAGCTACTGGAGCTACTGGAGCCACTGGAGCCACTGGACCGACAGGCGCAACTGGTGCTACTGGACCTACCGGACCTACTGGAGCCACTGGTGCAACTGGTGCTACCGGAGCCACTGGACCAACAGGAGCTACTGGACCTACTGGAGCTACTGGTGCTACAGGTGCAACCGGAGCTACTGGCGCTACTGGACCTACTGGTTCAACAGGTGCAACTGGAGCTACTGGAGCTACT
>NZ_FMUS01000010.1:0-103580 GCF_900101495.1 Alkaliphilus peptidifermentans DSM 18978 | reverse complement strand
GGTGCTACTGGACCTACGGGTGCAACAGGTGCAACTGGAGCAACAGGTGCAACTGGAGCTACTGGACCCACTGGTGTAACAGGAGCTACTGGACCTACTGGAGCTACTGGTGCTACAGGTGCAACCGGAGCTACTGGACCTACTGGTTCAACAGGTGCTACTGGCGCTACTGGAGCTACTGGCGCTACCGGACCCACTGGTGCTACTGGTGCTACTGGCGCTACTGGACCTACTGGTGCTACTGGCGCTACTGGAGCTACCGGACCTACTGGTGCTACTGGTGCTACCGGAGCTACTGGAGCCACCGGCACTACTGGACCTACAGGGTCTGAAGGACCTACTGGCGCAACCGGACCTACGGGACCCACAGGAATCGAAGGTCTATCAGAATATGCTTATATTTACAATTTGGATCCTCAAGTGGTGGCATTAGAAGCGGATATAACCTTTAGCAATAACGGTGTCATTGTTGGTTCCATTACGCATACACCAGAAACAGCTACAATTACTCTTGGTACTGCAGGTGACTATTCAATTTTGTTTAACGTTACAGGTGTGGAAGTAAATCAGTTTACACTCTTCCAAAATGGTACTCCTGTTCCAGGAGCCACTTATGGCTCTGGCGCAGGCACTCAGGCAAACCCTGGTTTTGTGACTATTACTGCTGCTGCTGGTGATACTTTAACTTTAAGAAACCATAGCAGTTCAGCTGCAATTACGTTGCAAACTCTGGCAGGTGGTACTCAAACGAATTCCAATGCTTCTATTCAAATCCAAAAGATAAACTAGATAAACAAATAACATTTTTAATCAAGAATATTGATATTTCAAAGCACCCTTTCAGTAATGAATTGGTGCTTTGATTATATAAAATTCCGTAAATATAATAATTATAATATGTATCTTTTTGATACTAAAATTTTACGATGCCTTGGTTATTAATAAAGGGACTATAAAAATCTATTTTAAGAACCATACGAACTAAATAATAGACTCCTACATATATTATCTGTGAAAAGAGGTGATTGTATATGTCAATTAATGATTTAATAGTCAATGGCGGCTTTGAGACAGGTTCATTTCCACCATGGATTCCATTTAACGCATCAATTACAACTCAATTTAGTCATTCGGGTTTTTTTGCTGCACGTTTAGATGGAGGAGCAGTTAACTCATATATATATCAAATTGTTCCTATAAATCCGGATGAGAGCTATGAATTAAAAGTGTCATTAGGCAAAATTGGAACTGCACCAAGTCCACCAGTATCAATATCCATTCCTTACTATGATGCAGATTTCAATTTCATTGGGTATGGGCTTATTATAAATATTCCAGCTAATCATATTACAAGAGCTGATGAACAGGATTGGTTAGTAATATACAAAATAACAGATCCTGGGCCAGCGGGCGCAACACACGGTCTTGTTCTTATTAATAAGTTAACCCATGCAGGAAGTGCAGATATAATAGTTGATGATGTATCTTTATTATCTATAGAAAATGGTGTAGGGCCAACAGGACCTACTGGGTCTGAAGGACCAACCGGAGCCACTGGACCTACTGGAGCAACAGGTGCTACTGGAGCCACTGGACCTACTGGCGCTACTGGAGCCACTGGTGTAACAGGAGCTACTGGGGCTACCGGACCTACTGGTGCTACTGGTGCTACAGGTGCCACCGGACCTACTGGAGCAACAGGTGCTACCGGACCTACGGGTGCCACTGGACCTACTGGACCTACGGGTGCTACTGGTGCTACCGGACCTACTGGAGCCACTGGACCTACTGGTGCAACTGGAGACACTGGAACTACTGGAGCTACTGGACCTACTGGCGCAACAGGTGCAACTGGCGCTACGGGTGCAACGGGTGCAACGGGTGCAACGGGAGCTACTGGACCTACTGGTGCTACGGGTGCTACCGGACCTACTGGTGCTACTGGAGCCACTGGACCTACTGGCGCTACTGGACCTACTGGCGCAACTGGAGACACTGGAGCAACAGGTGCCACTGGACCTACTGGACCTACCGGAGCTACTGGAGCTACTGGTGCCACTGGCGCTACGGGTGCTACTGGAGCAACAGGTGCCACTGGACCTACTGGAGCTACTGGTGCTACTGGCGCTACTGGACCTACCGGAGCTACTGGAGCTACTGGTGCCACTGGTGCTACTGGCGCTACTGGTGCTACTGGAGCTACCGGAGCTACTGGCGCTACTGGACCTACTGGAGCTACTGGAGCTACTGGTGCTACTGGCGCTACTGGACCTACCGGAGCTACTGGAGCTACTGGTGCCACTGGTGCTACTGGCGCTACTGGTGCTACTGGAGCTACCGGAGCTACTGGCGCTACTGGACCTACTGGAGCTACTGGAGCTACTGGAGCTACTGGAGCTACTGGCGCTACTGGTGCTACTGGACCTACTGGAGCAACAGGTGCTACTGGTTCAACAGGTGCTACTGGTGCTACTGGTGCTACTGGCGCTACTGGACCGACAGGTAACACAGGACCTACAGGTGAACTAGCTGAAAACGTAACTATTGAAGAGGTGGGCCCAAATGTAAGTTCTCAATTTGATGAATTGCGTACTGCTGAAAGAACACCTATTGTAGAATTGCAATCAGTATATGGGCTATCTGACTTACGAGATCTTGTAGAACTTACTGGAGCAGGATCGGTTACCAATACAACAGTTGAATATCAGGTAAGTACAACAACTGGTGCTACTGATAGCGCAACCCTTGACAGTGTAGAAAGAGGACGATATATGCCTGGTTTTGCAGGGCAAGCTGGAATAGGAGTACGGATCCCTTCCCCTCCAACGCAAAACCAAGTGTTCCGTTGGGGTATGGTAGATGATGAAAATGGAGCATTCTTTGGTCAAAGTGTAGCAGATGGAATATATGTTGCTATACGCCGAGCAGGTGTAGATACCATAATTCCTCAAACAACATGGAATATTGACCCTCTAGATGGAACTGGCCCTAGTGGCATCACTCTAGATCTTTCACTAGGTAATATATTCCAAGTGACTTTTACCTGGTATGGCTATGGTGTTATCGAATTTAATGTTGTTGTTCAAAACCCTGTTACCCTTGCCCAAGAGGTTGTAACAGTAAATCGATATAGACCAGCTAATCAGACCAGCCTTGCAGATCCTAATTTACCATTACGGGCTCAGATTGAAAACAATGGTATAACTGATGGAGCACGTGACATCTTTATAGGTGGTAGACAATATACCATCATAGGTGAATTTAATCCAGAATTTAGAATTACCTCTGAACGAAGAGAGGTTACAGTGGGTACTGCAGGTTTACCAGTGATATCTTTCCAGAGAAAGCCTATCTTCCCTGCTGGTGCTGCTAGACCCAATTCTGTCAGTGTTACACTAGAAGGTGTAGATATTGTCACTGGTTCAGATATTTATTTCCAAGTAATTGTAAACGGAACCCTCAATACAGCCTTTGCTAACTTTCCTACTACGAATACAGCCATACCTGATAGTGAGACTGCACTGTTAGTCAACAATACTGCCACAACCATCACAGGAGGTCAAGTGGTCTATCAAGGTGTTGCTTCTGGAGTACAGGGCTCTGCAAGAGACCTGGCTACGGCCTCTCTTCTCACCTTTGAGCTTCCTGATCAACAACCTGTTTCCTTGGTGATTGGAACCTTCTCTGGTACGTCAGCAATTTCGGCGGTATTTCGAGTAACAGAAGAATGGTAAAAAATTAAGGAAATAGACGATGAAAGGAGTTTTATAATATGGCTATTATTGAAGGGGTGGGCCCAAATGTCAGCTCTCAATTTAATGAACTAAGAACAGCAGAAAGATTTCCTATTGTGGAGCTAAAATCTGTATATGGGTTATCAGAATTACGAGATATTGTAGAAACCACTGGAGCTGGATCTGTTACCAGTACTACCGTAGAATATCAGGTTAGCACGACTGCAGATGGGATAGATTCAGCTACCTTAGATAGTACTGAAAGGGGCAGATATATGCCCGGCTTTGCAGGTCAGGCAGGGATTGGTGTACGAATACCAAATTCACCTACTGGAACACAAATATTCCGTTGGGGAATGTTTGATGATGAGAATGGAGCCTTCTACGGTCAAAGCGTAGCTGATGGAATATTCGTTGCCATAAGACGATCAGGGGTCGATACCATTATCCCACAGACAGCTTGGAATATTGACCCTTTGGATGGCACAGGTCCTAGTGGTATCACCCTTGACTTAGCTCTAGGAAATATATTTCAAATTATTTTCACTTGGTATGGATATGGAGTCATTGAATTTAACATTGTTGTCCAGAATCCAACTACCCTTGCTCAAGAAGTTGTTACGGTAAATCGTTATAGACCCGCTAATCAAACTAGCTTTACCGACCCTAATTTACCACTACGGGCTCAAATTGATAATGATGGGACTGCCGCTGCTGCAGATCTATTCGTGGGTGGAAGACAATATAGTATCATTGGGAAATTTAATCCTGAGTTTAGGATCACTTCAGAGCGTAGAACTGTTGTGATAGGCACAGCTGGTTTACCAGTAATATCCTTTCAAAGAAAAGCAATTTTCCCTACTGGTTCAGCTCGACCTAATTCTGTCAGTATCAATCTAGAAGGATTAGATATTGTTACTGATGATGATGTTTATTTTCAAATTATAGTTGGGGGCACGTTAAATACAGCCTTCACTAATTTTCCCACGGCCAGCACAGCTATACCTGATAATGAAACAGCACTGTTAGTTAATAATACTGCTACAACGATTACTGGTGGTGAAGTTGTTTTTCAAGGTGTTGCAGCAGGAGGAGTGGCGGCATCAAGAGCTTTGGCTACTGCCGATTTATTAGATTTTGAGTTGCCTGATCAAGATCCCGTATCCTTAGTAATAGGGACATTCGCTGCTACTACTTCTGTATCAGCAGTATTTCGTGTATCTGAAGATTGGTAATAACAGTACAGGATGCCTACCCTAGGGCAGGCATCCGACTTTTTAAACTTGAGACATATTTGACGAAAGGAATGATGAAATGATATCAATTAGCCTTTGCATGATTGTTAAAAACGAAGAAGAGATACTGGCTCGCTGTTTAGACACAGTTAATGACATCGTGGATGAAATTAATATTGTAGATACAGGTTCAACCGATAAAACTAAAGAGGTTGCTGGACAATACACAGATCGTATTTTTGATTTTGAATGGATTGATAATTTTGCAGCCGCAAGAAACGAATCCTTTAAATATGCAACTAAAGATTACATCTTATATTTAGATGCAGACGATGTACTATTAGAAAAGGATCGTATTAAATTAAAGGAATTAAAAGAAACCCTTGACCCTTCAGTTGATTCAGTTTCTATGTATTATGATGCAGGAACCGACGAGTTTGGAAATGTTACATTAAGATATCGTAGAAATCGACTAGTCAAAAGAGAGAAAAATTATAAATGGATGGGAGACTGTCATCAATATTTAGATGTAAGAGGACATATTATAAATTCAGATATAGCCATAACCCATAAAAAGATTCGTCATGCTGTTGGTCGAACAGTCTCAATTTACGAAAAAAAAATTGAGCGGGGTGATACTTTTACTGCTAGAGACTTTTTTTATTATGGAAATGAGTTACGAGAAAACGGTAAGTATGAAAAGGCAATAGAAAATTACAATAAAAACATATCAATGAAGGAAGGATGGATTGAAGATAAAATATTTGCATGTATCTTTAAGGGAGACTGCTATCGTTATTTAGGAGATATGAATAATGAGTTGCTTTCTCTATTTCAATCCTTTCAATTATCCTCACCTAGAGCTGAGGCCTGCAGTCGAATAGGCTATAATTTTCAAAAACAAAGAGATTATAAGACAGCAGCCTTCTGGTATGAGCTATCAATTCAGCAAGTGCCTGATCCTGATCGATGGAGTTTTATTTATCTCGCCTACTACACCTGGTACCCTCATCTACAATTATGCGTTTGCTACTATAATTTAAAAGAATATCAAAAGTCTTATGATCATAATGAACTGGCTAGAAAGTATAGACCAGAAGATAAAAATATACTTCAAAACAAAATACTACTTGAGAGAATACTGAAATCGGGAAAAAATTAACACTATAATATTATAGAAAGCCGTTGCAATAATCAAAACTGCAACGGCTTACCTGTTCATTATAAATGAGTGTATGGTTACTATATACCATTTATATAAAATTTTTCCTTACAAGGTAGATGGCATAATCTAAGGGCAAACCAAATATCAGCTTACATGCCTCGGTACTAGCTTCCCTATATGCTATGCTGCTGGGCCTACTGTTGGCTTCAATTAGCCATAGCTTTCCCTTCATGTCTAATGCTACATCTAATCCTACCTCACCTAAGCTACCAAAAGATAGTTCCATAGCATTTACTGTCCGCAAAGCAATTTCTTCTAATCTATTCCATGAAAGGCTACTATGAAGTAAAGCTTCACCGGGCATTGTAAAAACGTCTTTAGCTCCAGCTGCAAAATTTGTTACAATAGCCCCCGGTTTAGCAATACGATAATTTAAAGCAGTAATAACCCAATTGTTATTTTTATTTTTCTGCACCAAAACCCGCATATCAAAGGGAGAGCCATCTATTTGGGCTAAAAAAATCCTCTGTTGTAATATAAGATTCTCTCCAATAGTTTTATATAGAAAATGAGCTAAATTTTCTAAATCTATAAGTTGCCAAGTTTTGACTTTACTTCCTCCAGTTTTACATAGATAATTATCTCCTAATCTTTCAACTCTAAAAACCTTACGACCACTTCTACCATAATTATCCTTTACATAGCAATATTTATACTTTTTCAAGTATTCCTCCAACTTTTCTATCGTGAACAAAGTGGTTTCTGGTAAATATTTATTCGTTTCACTAATTGAGCTTAATACTTGATAGGTCTCCCACTTACCAAAAGTTCGAGTAGTATTAATCCAATAAATATTACCTGCTTTGCCTCGGTGGGTATAGCTCTTTACAGTATCGGGCCCTGGAGAAGAACCCCTATCGTGTATTACTTGAGGAATAGCTATAATTTTTTTTACCCACATATTATTTATAGGGTTTAAGCTGTAGGCTTCGACTAAGTTATCGACCCAATTGATACTATTAACACGAATACAGTAAAAGAGTATCCCTTTATCTAAAGCCAGGCGGGCCCTCTTCTTCACAACGTCACTTTTCTCAATATTATCCCATGTTTTTTTGGTAATAGTTAAACCAATTGTAGGACCCAATATAATAATTCTGTTTGTGTTAAAAACTAGCAGTAATGGCTCTTTTTGATAAAAGGAAAGGTGTTTTAATATATCCTTAGTGATGTAAAGAGTAGTAATTGAAGAGTCTACACCTTGTATTGCTACTTCTACGGACAATTTTTTAGTTCCAACCTGTAGAAATACATTGTCTCCAGGACTAAGATTAAAAAACTTTAACTGGAATCTATTAAGAAAGAGTAATTTCTTGTTTGACTTATGATCCAACGATTTTAAAGTAAATACTTCATGCTGTTGAATTTCCTGATGTTTGTTATTCCTTATCATATCAAAGTCCACTCTATTTGCTTCATAAGAAATCCTTCCTCTACGATAATTTAATCTTTCTGTTATATTAGATTCACTTTGTGGGTTTTTTGTGAATAAAAATGAAAGAATAAATCTATAAAAGGATTTTAAATAGCAATAATTACAAGATTAAATAATATAATTATATAAAATCTGTTTTAGGCATATTGGAGTAAATTAGATAATTATTAATTTTACTAAATATTATTATGATTGGAGGTTTCTATGATAATAGGAGTAATTTCTGATACCCACATCCCAAGTAGAGCCAAATTAATTCCTATACAGGTTTTACGAGGCTTTGAAAAGGTAGATTTAATTATACATGCAGGCGATATTTGTGAGGAATCTGTGTTAGAACAGTTACGGGCCATAGCTCCTGTAAAGGCAGTTGTTGGCAATATTGATGGTATAGAGCTTCAAAATAAACTACCTAAAAAATTGATAATTAACCAAAAGGGATTTAAGATAGGTATTATTCACGGAGATGGAGGAAAAAGAGGCAGTACTTTAGAAAGAGCCTTAGAGGCCTTTAAGGATGATAATGTAAACTGCATAATATTTGGTCATAGTCATTTAGCCCACATCAGTTTAAAGGGTAGTATTCTTCTGTTTAATCCTGGTTCTCCAACAGATAGAAGAAGGAGCAAATACTTTTCGTATGGCATACTGGAGATTAAAGATTCAATAAAAGCAAACATAGTATACTTTAAATAAAAGCCACAATCCTAAAATTGTGGCTTTATCTGTTATTTCAGTATATCTTTTATAATTTCAATTGTTCTATAAATGTCCTCCTTATTTATACCCCTATGGGTTACAAAACGGATTAATCTACTATTTCGTGGATTTACCAAGAGTCCCCTATCCTTCATGCTATTCACCAGTTGAGGTATTTTATATCCAGTTTCATAAAAATCAACGTTAACTATGTTTGTATGTACTTTATCTATTTCCACCGATACACCCTTTAACTTATTTAATTCCAAAGCTAGAAACATAGCGTTCTGGTGATCTACATCTAATCTCTCTGTCATTTTATCCAATGCCACAATCCCTGCTGCAGCAATTATTCCAGCCTGCCTCATGCCTCCCCCTAACATTTTTCTATATTTTCTTCCACGTTTAATGAATTCATTTGTTCCTGCCAGAATACTACCTACAGGTGCACTTAATCCCTTTGATAAGCAAAACATAATTGAATCAATATGTTTAGTTATCTCTTTAACATCAACCCTTAAATAATTGGCAGCATTAAAAACTCTAGCACCATCTAAATGTATAGGGATATCTTTTGACCTTGCAAGTGCAAATATTTCATTCATCCTTTCAGGCTTTATTGCCATTCCGCCAGCCATGTTATGGGTATTTTCAATACATATCAGTCCAGTTTCTGGAAAGTGTATGTTTTCTTGTCTTATTGCAGCTTCTATATCATCAATAGCAGGTAATCCATCTATTCCCTTTAAGGTTCTAGCTTGTACTCCTGCAACCCTAGCAATGCCCCCCACCTCATACAAAAATATATGACTGCTTTCCTCTAAAATTATCTCCTGACCAGGCATAGTATGGGCCATTACGGCAATTAAATTCCCCATCGTTCCTGTAGGCACCAGTAGAGCCCCTTCTTTACCAACAATATTTGCTGCTTTAGTTTCCAATCTATTTACTGTTTCATCATCACCATAAACATCGTCACCAAGCTCTGCAGCTAGAATTTCCTTCATCATTTCCTCTGTGGGAAGTGTCACGGTGTCACTTCTAAGATCAATATATCCCATTTTATATTCTCCTTTCGATTCTCCTATGTTATTATTATAGTTTATTTATTCCAAATTTCCAACGAAACATTATTGGGAATAGAAAAAGCTGATGCCTAAATTGACATCAGCTTTTTGAAATCTAGTTTAACAATCTGGATGTGGGGGAACAAATGGTTCATTTACCTGTGGTGGGAACAATGGTGGGAACTCATCACCACAAATAGGTCTAACTCTTGGTACCTGCTCGCAGAAGCCTGTGCTTAGTACGCAAAGCTGTACTGGAACCTTAATCTTTTTCTCGCAGGTTAAACAAATTGCAACTATAAGGTTAATGAAAACCTCGCCTGTTACTGGGTTAAATTGTATGTCTCTTTGTATGCTTTGTGTTGCTAAACGAGCTAAGAATAGAGCATTACAGAATTCTGTAAATTGTGGTAAAAACGCACCATCAAATACTGAAGGCATACATAATTCAAAGAAGTTTGTAAGAATTTGTCTTATAGGTACTCTACCCTTAAGGGTGGCAACTTGAACGTTTCCTAATGCATCAATAAATTCCACATCAATTTCTACAAGAACAGTACCACTTACAGTAATTTCTTGAGAACCAAATATTGGTGTGCCTTCTCCAACCTCATCACAATCACTAGTATCAGTGTAGATTAAGTACTGCAATAATCCTGCAGGACCTGGAACTACAACTGGGCAGCCTTTTTCATCTGTTACAAACTGAGCTCCAGACAATGTTGTTTTCGGAGTAATAGCTAAATTTCTTGGATCATTAATATTTCCTGGATTAAAGAACTTTCTTGCCCTAATATCTAGTACCCTTACTATTCTTGATTTGGGACCACATTTAGCCACTGGCAATGTTCCAAATGGAACTTTTGATGCTGGCTGAAGACCTTGAAGATTAAAAGTCACTGAATCGTATACCTTGTCAACAAAGATACATTCTCCTACTATATCATCTAATTTACCATCAAATACACAACCAGTATTAGCAATACAGCATCTATCTTCTATTGACTGGGCTTCTATAATATTTTTGTTAGTCATCCTATCATCTCCTTTTTTTTTATAACGTCCTTACTGTAAAATATGTAACTGATAGTATATAGGTGCTACTAATGAGTAATTTTTATTTCAAATCTGCATATATTTTACTAAAAATGAATTGGATGTGATAACTTGGCTTTTATGGGAAATTTGGAATATTTAATTAACAATTCACAAAGTCATCTTTACAATATTTTCCTTGATGAAAAGAAAGAAATAAAATGTATTTCATCAAAGCAAAATAAATGGGCTGATTACCATGTTATATCCCAAAATGGCAGTTCAGATATGGATATTACAATTGACCCATCAGATAACATTCACCTTTTTAATGTACATGACAACAATAAGGTTAATTATTTTATTTTCAACAAACAAAAATGGAGACTTAAAACCTCTTTTAATTTAACAGCTGAAGGTGAAAAAATTTTATATCCTATTTGTATCTATCATAATAATCAAATCAACCTTTTTTATTATGAAAAAAACAGTGTCAGTAGCTTATGTAAGCTAAAGCATGTTGTTTTTGAAAAAAACAAAGCTAAGGAAAACTTAATATTTCAAGCATCCTACCATAGATTTATCAATCCATTTAAAGTTTTTACCGTCAATAATAACATGATATTTCTATTTACATCTTTAGTGAATGATAAAGAAGAAATATTTATAAAGAAATTTGATTCTCAAAAAGAAGAATGGCTTCCCCCTATTCAAATTACAAATACTGGCGTTAGTAAATTGTATTTAGATGGATTATTAGACAATAGTAATAACATCCATATCCTATGGAGTAATTACACGGAGGATGACCTTACTATAAATTACATTAAATTCAATTTAGAAGAAAACAAAGTATTTATTGAGCCTCAAAAGCTTTCAGAATCGCTTAATTGCTCATTTCCACACATAACTCTTTTTAATAGTAGGGTTATAGTTGTTTGGTATCAGTTCGAACACTTAGTTACTACAACAAGTAATGATTTTGGTGATACATGGTCTGAAGTTAAACCTATTGCCAAAAGTAAAAGAATTAATTTTAAACGCTATAGATTTAGAACCAATTATAATGAGTATTCAAATTTTATAGGTGACACACTTTTTGGAACCCTATATCCCGCTATACAATTTTTAGGTCTTGGAGGTGATATTGATGATGAAGTATCAACAGGTGAGCTATAATTTCGTTCCTAAAGCAGAAGACTTAGAAACAGAAAAGAAAATTACTGAAGACTTAAAAGCAGAAAAGAAAATTACTGATGAGATTATAGAAGAACAGGCCGAGCAATTAAAAGACGACAATAATAATTTGCTTAATGAGCTAGAGGAGCTTAGAGTGCAGGTTGATTTTGCAAAAAAACAGCTGGAAACAAAAGAATTCGAACTAGTTTCAGCCAACAATAAATTGAATGAACTAGAAAGCCAAATGGGTAGGTATGAAGCATATAAAGAAGATGTAGAATACATAGATGCCTTAAATATTAAGCTAGAAAGCTTAACTAAGGAAAGAGAAGACCTTGTAATGCAGTTACAACAACGACAGGATCATATTCAGACCCTATATATGATTATGCTGGTGTTAGTGTTTATTTAATTTAGCAGCTTCAGGTTGATGACAAACCATGATATTTTCAAAACTACCTAAACCCGCTCAGAACCAAAACGGGAATGAGCTAAAGATAATCAGTAGTTTTCAAAACTCGCCTTAGCTCAAACAGTTGAAAACTCTTACCTGATTATCTTTTTGCTCTTTTAAATCTAACTTTCAATGTATTATGCTATGGTCTATCTCTCAGGGGTCAGTCTGAGTTGTTAAAATCAATAGGCTCTTATTTCTTAAGTTACAGCTTCTATACATCTTTACTATATATGATTTTTATTTATATAATATATTTTCTAATTAATCTTTTATATAATTTCTGTAACAGCCATTCTATACCAATTTACATTTTTTTTATTTATCATATCTATTCCTTTTAATTCAAACAACATATCCGCTGGAAAACCTACTATATAGCTACTACTCACATTTAATCTATTAACTATGTCTATATATATTTTTTCTAATACAATTTCATTAAATATGTATTTAGGGTTTAAAAGTATATAAACTTTTTTGGTATTGGCTTCATTTGTTGTTTCAAAAATTATTATATATGATATCTTTTCATTTTCCTCGGTTTCAGCTTTGCAATATTCAAGTATAGAATTTGATACCCTCCACCCTTCAATAATATGATTTAATGGCAATGACATATTACAATTAAAATAGTCTTCTTCTATTAAATGATACAGCGCTTCAGTATCTTTAACTAGTTTAAAATCATAATTTGATGAAAAATCTGGTTGACGCTCCTTCACCACTATTTTTAGTATATCTGTTGAATAAAACCTTATGAAACCTAATGAGATTAGAACCTTTTCAGAAATTTTAGTAGTTAAACTTGATATATCAATACTATAGTATTTCTCCTTTTTAGCTATTGCTTTAATGAATCTATTTATATAAATCAAATTATCTTTTGTAATGTACTCTTCCATTAGTTGAAAATCATATATGAACAGATAACAGCCTAAGGGCATTACTTCCTTCTCTTTACTTATACCTATACATCCAACCACCTTCTTTTTGTCCATAATTAGAAAAAACAACTCTTCATTAAACCAGTTATATTTCCGATATTTTTTTACTCTTTGGTAGATTTCATTGTTTTTATTGATATAGTTCTTTAAAGAGTAAATGATAATACGTTTTTCATTAGATTTATAGTTTTCCTTTCCAAATGATTCTCCGCTTTTATTCAGTTTTTGAGTTATAAAATTTAAATCCTTTATAATCATACTTTTAAGCATCATTATGTCTTCTTCTTCCTTCATTATCCTAACTATATAGTCTGTAACAGATAAACCTCTTTCCTTAGCTTTTTTTTGTATTTCTCTATAGACATCTTCTTCTAATTCAATCGTTAACATATTGACCCTCCTCCCTTAATTACATCATATTTTAATAATGATTTTATTATACAGAAAAATTACCTGTATAACATTTGATCAACTTTTAAATCACACATTATAATTGAGAAATAAAATATAATAAGTAGATGCTTCAATTTCTTGTGTAATTAAGAAAATATCACCTGAGTTCATCTTAATTTAGGTAAAAATGAAGGATATTCATGTTTACCGTAGAATTTAAAAATAATACTTGTAGCAAATGGGAGGAAAAGATATGAACAAATTTTTACTAAGACCGGAAATTTACTATGGAAGTAATGCCATAGATTATATTAACCAGTTAAAAGGAAAAAAAGCTTGTATTGTAACAGATAAGTTTATGGTGGATTTAGGATTTCTAGATAGAGTAACAAAGATACTGGATGATAAGGGAATTACCTACAAGGTATTTTCAGAGGTAGAACCAGATCCTTCTCGTGAAACAGTACTAAAGGGACTAAATCATATTATCGAGCAAAAACCAGATACATTAATTGCCATCGGAGGGGGATCTCCAATAGATGCAGCTAAAGCCATTATGTATTTTTGTATACAAACAAAAGAAAAGCTAGTTGAGAAAGAGCTAATAAAGAAACCTTGGTTTATAGCAATCCCTACCACCAGTGGTACTGGATCTGAAGTAACTGCTTATTCTGTGATCACAGATAAAAAAACAAACGTTAAGATACCCTTAGTTGAAGATATAATGATACCGGATGTAGCAATACTAGATTATGAATTAACAAAAACCATGCCACCATCAGTAACAGCAGATACTGGTATGGATATACTTACCCATGCCATAGAGGCTTATGTTTCACCAAAGGCTTCAGACTTTACCAATATTTATGCAGAAAAAGCTATAGAGATTGTTTTTGATTATTTGATAAAGGCCTATAATGATGGAGAAGATATAGAAGCAAGAGGTAAGCTACATAATGCTTCCTGTATGGCGGGTGTAGCTTTTTCAAATTCATCTTTAGGAATAAACCATAGTTTAGCACATTCTTTGGGAAGTGCATTTAAGCTACCCCATGGCAGAAGTAATGCTATATTCTTACCTTATGTTGTGAGTTTCAATGCTGGTCTAAGGGATTCTAAAATACACAATGAAGAGGTGGCAAAGAAATACCATGCTATAGCAAAACGAATTGGTTTACCAGCCAGCACCCTACTGGAGGGGGTTATTAGTATCATTGAGGGTATGAAGCTACTTAATAAGACTGTTAATATTCCCATCACCATCAAGGAATTTGGTGTTGAAAAGGAGGCTTTTCAGAAGCAATTATTGGATATGGCCCAATCTGCCTATCAAGATATATGCACCAGTGGTAATGCTATAGCAGTTACAACAGAGGATTTAATAAGTATATTAGAAGAAGCATACGAGTAAATCTTATTAAAGAGCCATAATAAATAAAGCACCTGTAATAGTAATTCATTACAGGTACTTTATTTATTATCTCATTTTATAACCAATATTACATATACACATATAATACTAAAATCAATCAAAGGTACTTTTACAAAAATATAAATTAGTCATCTGCCTTTGATTACTTATTGTCTTATCTTATGAAATTCTTATATACATATTCACTGGTCATTAACCCTAGCATTGCGCCATAGCTAAGCTGGAATACCATTTCATCTCCTACCTTATAGTCCTTGTTACAATGGGTTATATCTATAATTAGATGGTCACTGCTACCTCCCAACACCTCAGCTTCTGTATCAACTGGGGTAATAGGATGTGTAGAGAGGTCCTGTTTTCCAACTGCAAGTATTGCTCTTTTCATAATCCCTTTTTCTTCAAAGGTTGGTACATTTCCAAAGGCATCCCTTCCTATTTCACCTATTGGAACGGAAGGCTTTGTTTTTATCTCAATTATTTCTGCAACCAGCTGAAAGGTATCCTGATATGATTCAGGGATTATTCTTCCATAGGTGCTTTCTACTCCTAACAGTATTGCTTCACCAAATCTTAAGTGGTTTATTTGAGGAAGAATTTCAGAGTTATCCACCAAATAAAAGCTACTGGAATTGCCCCCACTAATAATATCAAGAGGCTTACCTGTTAATTCTTCAATCTTTTTTGCACTAGCCAGCAGCTGTGATAGGTTCTCCTTTGTTGGAATTACGCCACCGAAGCATGTTAAATTGGTACCAATTCCTACTAAGTCGATATTTTTTAAATCTATAATGGCTTTAATAACCGTTTCTAACTCTACTTCATCGAAAATACCTTCCCTAAGGTCACCTAAATCAACCATCAATATAATTTTATGGATCTTGTTATTTTTTAATGCTGCGTTATTTAATGCTTGAATAGTTTCGATCTCAGAGTTTAAGCTAATGTCTGCATAATTTACTACATCCTCAACTTGACTAATCATTGGAAGTCGCAGTAATATTTTTTTCAGTTTAATATGCTGCATTTTTTTAAGGTTCTCGACTCTTGAGTCGGCAAGATATTTTATGCCAGCCGCAGCTATTACCTCTGCTATTTCAGGGTAGGCACAGAAGCCTTTTGTTACAGCTGCTACATCTATGCCAAAGGGCTTAGATTTTTCAACTACGATTTTAGCATTGTGGTTTAATTTCTTCAGATCAATATCAATACGTGGATTCATTTTATCACTCCCTACTTTAACCCCAGGCTTTCTTTTAAAAGTAATAGTGCTGCATTGGGGTGACGCTTAGATAAAACTCCTAAGGAAGCCATAATATAGTGATTATCTATCAAAACAGTAGCTTCTTTTGTAGGATATAGCAAGTTAACTATGCTCTTTTCTTTAACCTCACTTAAAATATCCTTACCCCTGGGTAATCTTGTAAGTGCGCCACCAGTACCAATTATATATTTGACACTAGATAGGTCTTTTCCTTCTGCTACTTTAGTTTTTCCTCCTGCTTCATATAAAAACCTTAGTTTTCCAGCATGTCTTTCTAAAGCTGTTAATACTGCTTCCTGTGTTAAAGCCTG
The DNA here is from genome assembly GCF_900101495.1 of Alkaliphilus peptidifermentans DSM 18978. GTDB lineage: Bacteria > Bacillota > Clostridia > Peptostreptococcales > Natronincolaceae > Alkaliphilus_C > Alkaliphilus_C peptidifermentans. The sequence continues at coordinate 87,173 of NZ_FMUS01000010.1, read as the reverse complement.
AACAAATTCTATTTCCTGAGGTGTTTTAGGAATAGGCTTATGTTCTACTATTAGCTTATCAATATCTACTGAAAGTTTTTTACTAAGGACTTCTCTTCCAATTCTTTCGACGATATTAAGCATGTTTACATATACACCTAAGTCCCCCTCCACTGTTCGTTTTGCAACTGGCTCGGGACTTATTAAAATACGACTTATTTCTTCGCTTCCTTCTGTCACTGAATGTAGGTCTGTTGTCGCGCCACCAACATCAAAGGTTATAAGATCACCGATATTCTCCATAAGAAGCTTTGATGCCTCCATAACGGCACCAGGGGTAGGAATAATTGGTCCATCCACCACTTCTCTTACCTTTATCATTCCAGGGGCATGGATAATATGCTCTTCAAAAACATCTTGAATAACACTTCTTGTAGGCTCTATATTCAATTGATCTATTTTAGGATATACATTTTCTACACAATACAGCCGTATATTTTTCTCTAAGAATATTTCCTTAATCTCTTCTTGATTTTCAATATTGCCAGCATAAATTACAGGGATATTTAAACTTAATTCAGATATTCTCTCAGCATTATATATAGCAGTGTCTCTTTCACCATAATCTACTCCACCAGCAATAAGAATAATGTTGGGTTGTATTTCTTTTATATTCTTTATATCTGTTCGTTTTAGCTTGCCTGCTGTAATTTGATGTATAATTGCACCGGCACCTAGGGCAGCTTCCTTCGCAGCCCTCACGGTCATATCATACACTAGCCCGTGAACTGACATTTTTAGCCCACCAGCAGCACTACTTGTAGCCAGCATTTCATCATACTGAATTTCTGATACACCAAGGTTTTTAGCCAAGTTGTCTATAGCTGCCTTCAAGCCAATATTTACATCACCCTCAAGTACAGATGTTGGAGCTTGCCCCTGCCCTAAAAATTTAGGGCGTGGGCTATTTATATCTTGAAAGCCATTAACTACAGTTGTTGTACTGCCGATTTCAGCAACCAGTACATTAATTCTCATTTTTCATTTCCCTTCTTTTATTAACAAGGAAGGTAGCCACATGTACTCCTTTGGATGTTTTACCAAATCCAGCATCTATCCCCTGTTGTACAGCTATTTCCGGAGTAACCTGAGTACCTCCGCAAGCTATCATTATTTTATCTCTAACACCTTTTTCTATAGCATATTCATGAATCTTTTTCATGTTTTTATAATGAATATCATCATGGCTTATTATTGTAGAAGCCAGTATTGCATCAGCATTTAATTCTATAGCTGCATCTACAAGCTTTTCAATTGGGCAAGATGTTCCAAGATATTCTACATCAATACCCCATTTTTCTATTCCACCATGCTTTATATCAATTACTTCTCTTAGTCCAACAGAATGCTCATCTTCTCCAACAGTTGCAGCTACAACCTTTAGAGGTCTTTTTTCTATTTCTTCCCATAGCTCTTCATCATTCATAACCTCTGGCTCAGGTGGAATACTTAAAGTAGAAATATCAAGATCAAATTCTATCTTACCTTTAATTTGAACCCTTGTTCCTTCTGAAGGATGTAGAACCTCAGTGTGAATTACTTCTGGATCTACTAGATTCATTTTCTTTGCAAATTCAATGGCTGCAAACTCTGCAACACGTCTACTGGTTGGAATAAACACTTCAACTTGAACTGTTCCATCTGCCAACCATTCAACCTCTGGCTTAACTAAATTTGTGTTTCTATATTTTTCATTTTCAGCCATACGATTATTTACATTATCATTTTCATCTAGCTCATCTATAAATATTATTTTTTCTGGTTTTTCTAATGTGCATCCCTCTATTAAAGTTGAAGGATTAGCAAGTGCAGCTTCACTGTATTGAGCAACATTGTTGTAACCATAATGGGCTGTTACAGGCGCCATATAGTCTTCATCTCTTTCGAATACTTTTCCAGATCCTATTCCAGCATCCATCTTTCTTGCAATACCGTCACCGTTCCTTTCAGGGTACATTCCTGAATCTACAAAGAATCCCTTTTCTACGGCTTCGAAGTAACCTCCTACTTCTAGAAGCTCTTCTAAATATAAGACAGATCTTTCCTTCAATTCTCTAACCATTTCTGGTAAATATCCGTCTTTTTTTATTTCAACCATTTCTAATAGTCCATCAAGTCCAACTAATGTTTGCTTAGCAGTATCACAAGCCTCGATATTATAAATATGCCATGGTACATTTCTTCCTTCATCAGGAGTTATGGTTGATTGAATATCTGCACTTGTAAGCTTAGAAATCATCATATTCATTACATGAGTAACGGTAGCTTCTCTGGATGAGGATGTAATATACTTTGTATTTTGCTGAGCTCGCATCTTATATTCTGAGAATAAATCTCTTAGTGCAACTGCGTATGGCAAGTCATACTTTGTACAAGGTACTGGAGCTGCTGAAGGGGGTACAGTTGAAAGACAGATATTTTCCTTCTTCATACCAACCTTATGAGAAAAAATTGAGTTTATTCCATGCTGAACCATTAGCTCAGGCATAACCTTCCACGCATCTCTTGCAGTTGCATTAGCATTATGGGCACCATCAATTTGAGCCATATCTGCCCATGCCATTACCTTCTTGGATTCTGCTGCGTCTACAAAGGATCTTATCATATTTATATTTCTATATAATATATTGTACTGAGGATCTTGATGGGCACCATTTACACCTTCTTCTGCAAACATAACAGCTATATCTGGCCCAGCAACACCAGAAACATATGAATGATAGTTAATTGGTCTACCCACTTCTTCTTCAATAAAGTCTAAAGCTTTTCTTTGTGCCCTTACTTGCTTTCTTGTTACCGGAATGCCACCTATGCCTTGAGGTGACCCTTCTATTAAACCATCATAATGTGATTGTCCAGCAGTTCTAATAACCATTATATGGTCTGCACCATGCCAAGCAGCCATACGCATACGCCGGATGTCATCTTCAAATCTTCCTGATGCAATTTCCGTAGTAATTGTTTCCTGTGGTTGTGGGTCTAAATTTTCAAAATATCTAACTGCAGCCGGTATTCCAATAGAGTTCTTTAAAGGCTCTGAGCAATCTGAATAGGTATGAGGGCCTTCTGTAAGCTTATCTACCTTTTTTCTCCAGGTCCATCCCCTTCTCTTTGGTCTATAATTTTCTAAATTACTTAGAATCTCCTTAATATCCATTTTTTCATTTATATCATATTTCTTCATTACTGTTTCCCTCCTTTAAAGATTGCTACTGCATCTTCCCAGTGCTTACCTTCAAGCATTTCTAGGCCTGCTTGTCTTAGAGGGATATTTTTCTCCTTTGAAACTCTATACACTACATTCCCTACGCCCTTGCCTATTAGGCCTCTATCTATTGCTCCTTCAACTAATGGCTTTGCCTCTAAGCTTGAAAATCCCATTCTTAGAAGCACTGAACGCTCTATCGAGGGAGTTGTATGGGTTTTAGCCAACTCTAATAATGGCTCAACAGCTTTTTCCGCCAGTTCCCAAAATCTTTGCTTTAATTCTTCATCAGAAAGATTTGCTAAATGCTTTCTTCTTTCATTATAATCATCTTCTCTTTTAAGACTACCCTTCATACTTTTTCCTCCTTTTTTTAGCTGAATTATCGAATTTCGTTAATAACCATTTTTACAAACTCTAAATTAGTCTTAGTATCAGCTGCTAAGAATTCTAAATCTTCATTTTCAAATTCAGCTGTGTTTGATGTCTGTAAACAGTTCTTTATATAAGATTTACGAATTTTATTTAAGTCAATATCTATTGCCTTTATAAAAGCAGGATGCTTTGGTAATATTATATTTTCACCTGGAATTTCTTCACTTGGATCTCCAAATTTGATTTCTATTCCATTTTCTCTAGCAAAGGATAGCTGTGGTTGTAAATGCTTTCCAGCACCAGTATATTCAGTTTCCTGAGATACTATAATCTGGTCTTGATCCATTTCCTGAGCTATACTAAAGGCAGCAGCCAGGGATGTATTACCAGCCGGCCCTCTTTCTAGTCCCTCCAGTTGAGCTAGGGCTTCTGTCATATAGAAAACTTCTCCTTGATTAACTAAAACATATCTATCCATATATCTCAGTGGCCTTGCTGCTGAACGTGGAACGTCAGAACGATCAGGCCATGTTGAAAAGGGTATCCCAAAGCCTGTATGGCCTGTTGTGAAGGATTTTTTATTAAAATGCTCATCGCTTGCCATGTGCAGTCCTTGTAGATTAACACTTGCTCCTACCACCTTAACCGTCTCAGCTCCAGCCTTAATTAAGCCTCTAGCTGTACCGGTAAGGTTACCTCCTCCTGCATTTGTACAAACAACTACATCTGGGTCTTTTCCTACACCTTCTCTAAACTGTGTCGCCAGCTCATAGCCTAAGGTTTCTACCCCCGCTATTCCAAATGGGGTGTATAATGAAGCATTAAAATAGCCTGTTTCTTCAAGTAGTTTAAGGAATGTATAAAATAATTCTGGCCCAACTGTTAATTGTAGAACCTCTGCTCCGTAGGCCTCACACTTCCTTGCCTTTTCAATTATTTCAGGCTGCCCTTTGGCATTACTATCGTAGCATTCTTGAACAATTATACACTTTAAGCCATGAATAGCAGCTTGACTGGCAACTGCAGCCCCATAATTACCACTGGTGGCAGCTATAACACCCTTGTATCCAAGTTTTTTTGCATGGTAAACTGCATTTGCAGCTCTTCTAGCTTTAAAGCTACCTGATGGGTTTGAAGCCTCATCCTTTATAAAGATTCTTGCCCCTTTCCCTTTAGGAGCAAGCTGCCTGGCTAAAGCAGTTAAATTCTTTAGTTCCAGCAATGGTGTGTTTCCTACTCCAGCTTCACCTTGAATTCTCTGCATTTCTGATAATGAATAACCTGTTTCCCTCATCATTCTTTCATAGTCAAAGGCAACCTTACCATATTCAAATACACTATAATCTATACCTACGGCCTTCTTCATAATTTCACTTTTTCTAGACATTACTGATTCATAGCTAATATTGTTATTCATCTTTATCACCTTCCCAAAGTAAGGTTTTTAAGTGTATACCTATTTCTAATATTTCTGGTATGAATTTACCATAATCATGCCTATAATAGGGATTTATTTCAACCAGCTTACCCTTTACAGTTCTACCTGTAATGGTTTTTACTTGAACCTCATCTCCAATAGCACCATCATCAATGATAAATCCCTTTGTCCACATTTCTAAGGGTACTTTTTTTGTATCTTCAGGTATATTTGGTGCCCTCTCTTCAGTTGTTAAAACAACATCATGTATACGTACCCATGTTCCTTGTTTTGCAATCATAGCTATCCCTACCTTTGTATAAAATCTCTCATATCTCCCATTATTGCCCTTGGAACTGGTAAATCTAACATGGTTTTTAATCCAGGGGATGCGTTAATAACATGAGGAATCATATTTACACACATAGCAATTGTACCAAGTCCACCTTCAACCTCAGGTTTATTTGCCATGTTAATTGAAGGCGTTCCCTTAATTACTATGTAGTCACCTGTTTCTGTACCTTCCATTTCAGGCTCAATTTGTTGTGGATGAATCATATCTAATTTAACTTCACCATCTACAAAGCCTTGGGCGGTCATATTTACACCAGCAACATTTCCAGCTGCAGCGAATCCATAGGGTGATTTTCTGTCGATGGTTGTAACTATTGGTTTCATTTGTTGCTCAAATTTATCAACCTTCCAACCAATAGCATCTGCAATCATACCAATTGATTCTGCGAAGCCTACATGACCAGCTAATGTGCCATCCTCTACACCCTTATTGAATTCTTCTACTGTGATACCTACTCCTTGCTCTTCCATAACTGCAGGTCCGAAGGGCGACAAACTATTTACCCTCTTTGCTTCTATATGTTCAACATCAACCATACACCCAGTTAGACACACTACTAATAAGTCCATTATTAAACCTGGGTTGATACCCGTTCCTAGAATTGATACACCATTTTCCTTTGCTATTCTATCTAATTCAGCTGCTAAATCTGGATTTTGAGCCTTTGGATAAGCCATTTCTTCAGCAGTTGATATAACATTTACTTTTTTCTCTAGGGCCAGCTTAAGTCGTGGAAATGCACTTTTTGTAAAGGAGTCAGTTGCACAAAGACAAACATCGCAGCTTCCTTCTGTTAAAACTTCATCAATATTTGGATTAATAATTACTTCAGGTCTATCTCCTTTTTCAATCCCTAATACTTCAAACATGCTTTTACCTATTCTCGCTTCATTTCTATCACACACACCAACAATTTCTACACCTTTTTTGTTTAAAAGCATTTTAGCCATACCACTTCCCATTGCACCAAAACCCCAAATTGACACCTTAATATTTTTCATAGAATAAACCTCCAATTCTTTTCATTAATATTTTATCCCTTTACATTCACTGCAAATACCTTGCCAAGATTTCATAAAAAATTGAATAATAATATTAACTTACTTTATTATTCATTCCCTTCTAACTTTATACATTTCTAATGATTTAACTTACTAGCCATGCTCCTTTGTAAAAATATTCACACATCTATATATGCATAGTTATACATGTTATTTTTCAATACTTACAGCTCAATTATTCATGGAGTGTATATTTAGGCTAATAACATTAAAAAAACGCAAATAAATTTGCGTTAAATGCAAATAAATTTGCGTTACAACTTATACTTTTTTAATTTATGCTGTAGAGTCTGTCGTTTAATACCCAGGTTAGAAGCTGCTTTGCTGATATTCCCGTTGAATCTTTTAAGACTCCCTTCAATAAGTTGCTGTTCAACTGTTTCCAGCATCTCATTAAGACCCATCTCTGCCGTATCAATGAAGCCTCTAACTTGAGGTTCTCTTTTATTTGTGTGTTCGAAAATATAATGTGGAAAATGCTCTTCTTTTAATATATGCTCATCTTGAATTATATTCATTGCACCTTCAATCAAGTTTTCTAACTCTCTTATATTTCCTGGCCACATATAATTGTTGAAATGCTTTTGCATTGATTCAGATAGCATCCATACATCCTTATCAAGCTGGTGATTATATTTATTAATAAAGAATTCTGTTAAGAAAAGTATATCATCTTTACGATCCCTTAAGGCTGGTATATGAATATTAACAACATTTAATCTATAGTATAAATCCTTACGTAATTGCCCTCCTTCAATTGTTTCCATAGGTGGTTCATTTGTTGTTGCTATAATTCGTACATCTATAGGGACATCCTTTAATCCACCTATTCTTCTAACATATCCTTCCTGTAAAACCCTTAATAGCTTAACTTGAAGCTGTAAGCCCATAGAGTTAATTTCATCTAAAAGTATAGTACCACCATTTGCTTGTTCAAATAATCCTGGGCGATCAATGGCCCCAGTAAAGCTACCTTTAGTTGTACCGAATAAAATACCCTCTAGAAGACTTTCTGGAAGGGCAGCACAATTTTGTGCAATGAAGGGCTTATTCCTTCTTGGGCTTTGATAATGTATACTTTGGGCAAACAATTCTTTACCCGTTCCAGTTTCACCATATATTAATACCGATGATGATGTGTTAGCTGCTCTTCTGGCAACCTTCAATGCATCATAGAAGGATTGACTTCTACCCTTTAAATCTTCAAAGGTATATTTCTTTATCTCACCACTTTTGGTGGCTTTATTGGGAATCAACTGCTGTTGAAGCCTCATTATTTCTTCTGATAAGCTTTGCATTTTAGTAATATTTTTAGCTATTTCTAAGGCTCCTATTTTATCATTCATATAATATAGTGGTATTGTTGTATTTATAGTGGTTATTTTTTTCCCTTTATTATTCAAGTAGGTTTGGCTTTGATTATATATTGGTTTTTCTGTTTTTAATACCCTTAGTAATGTACTTGTTTCATGATTAAGGGTTGTAAATACCTCAAGTAGGTCTTTGTCCATTACATCTTCTGTTTCCATACCTTCAAGGTCTGCCATGGCTTCGTTATAGAGTATCGTTTTTCCTTCATTATCTAGAACATGAACGCCCTCATCTATTGACTGCAAAATTTTTTGCAGTATTACCATTATAATCTTTTTTGATTGCATGGCATTCACCCCCTTAGGATTAATTAATATAAGTATAGCAGTTTTTTATTTGAGTAACCAGACACCATATTTACATGTATCCATAACTACTCCCTTAATCATCCGAATACATTTTCCACCCTTTATTACTACAAATATTATCTATATCTTTATTTATTCTTTTTATTCTATTGCCTTCTGCTCCCAAGTCTGTACCAGCTAACCCTGCACTTCCACCGCCAGTAACAATTTCGATTGAACAATGGCTTTCATCTTGAAAATTTAGTATTAAGCACGCCATCAACTGAGAGTTATTTCTAAAATAATATCTTTCGCTGAAAAAAATGTATGTGTTTTCTTCCGGTTGATATGTAAGGCTTTTAACCTCACCGTCTAATAATTTAATTATTTCCTTCACATTTTCACCTTGTATTTTAATAGTTCTTGTATTCATTTGACTATTCCCCCATTTATGAACAAAAGCATTTCATGAGTTAAATTCTATGGATAAAATAAAATCATACCTCTATCCAATATCTTTGTGTTATCTCTCCTTCTTCCTGGACTTCATTCTCTAATACTCCACCATTATTTATAATAGTTTTAGCAGAGGCAACATTATTCTTGTTACAAGTAACTAAAATTCTATTGATTCCTAGTTCCTTTGCTATTGGCAAGGCCATTGATAATATCATTGATGCATAACCTTTTCTTCGCTCAGAAGGACGAATACCGTACCCAATATGCCCACCATAATTGAATAAATAATCATTTAAGCAATGTCTTATATTAATGGCACCAATAATTCTTTTATTATCATCAATTAAAAAATACGTATGGGCAGGAACTAAATGGGATGGACAAGTGTCTTTATTTTCAATTTTATAGGTATAATCTAACCAAGCTTTATAATCCATATCTAGTAGCCTTGCAGCGTAAGGTATAATTTCTTCTTCATTAGTTTTCCATTCGTTAATAAATTCATAATATTTCTCTTCCATTTCAATACTAGCTCTTTGTAATTCTAGGTTCATATGTTTACCTCCTATATTTTATATAATATCTTCAGACTGAAAAATATTGAGTAATGCATTTATCTCCTTCTTCAACAATTTCCTTTTCAATATATTTTATTGAGTTTATTTTATAATATTTTTTCCAGAACTCTACAGCTGGCTTGTTTTTTACTAGTTGAACAATATAGTATTTCCCTCTATATTTTTCTATTACCTTGTTAATAGCTAGAGTACCTATTCCTAATTTTCTATACCTTCGTAATATGAAAAGCTCATGAACACAGTAGTCAACTTCTTTAGGTACGTAGGGTGATGATGTAAGTAATATAAACCCAATAATTTTATCATTATAATAAATTATTAAGGGAGTTAACCCATCCTTGTCCCAAAACATATCAAATCCATCATATATAAACAATCCATTGTCACTTATATCTAGGTTATCTGAATACATCGATAAATCATGTAAGTATAATGACATTAGGTTCTTTAGTATTCCTTTTTTATTATAGGGAGCTTCTACTAAAATCATTTGATTATTAACTATAGATTTCATTTTTCATTGCCTCATCTCAGTAGTTTTTTGTCAATTAATCAGTATTTGAGTTGGTATTTAAGTCTATAATAATTTTCTTGCATTCCTTACATCTATTACACTTAACCTTGGGGCTATCACTTAAGATTTCTCCTCCAAAAACTGTATATTTTTTAAAGAATCCCATACCCTCATTATACCACTTGAAGGAATACCCTGAGCTATATATAAAGCCTTCTTCCAGTTGACTTTTACAATATGGACATTCTAGCTTCATTTATCCCTACCTCCTTACAGCAATGAATTGTTCTTATCTCTGATTAAAATTAATCTTGAAATTCAACAACAATATTAGTAATATCTTCTAATACAGCAGCCCACCAATCAACATTTCCTGCTTCAATACCATTACGTACAATAACGATATTATTATCAGGAGATATATAAAGATATTGTTCATATTTTCCTGCTGCAAAATAATCATATCCACCTCGTTTATTTTCAAAGCTATACCACATATATTTATAACCTACACCGATATCCTCTAGAAGAGAGTTCTTATACTCTTGTTGATTTAAAGGAAATTTTGCAAATGTAGATTTGATAATCCAATCTTCACTTATAATTTCTTCTCCATTCCATTTTCCCATATGTAGAAGCATACTTCCAATTTTTGCAAAGTCTATTGTTCTAAAATTTAATCCACTCTCCATTTTTTCAAATCCACTATCATTACTGTCAAGACTCCATGATGCATTATACTCAGTTCCAAGCTTCTGCCATAGCTTTCCTTCTAGAAAGCTTGATACACTTTGATTTGTGCTTCTTTCCAGTATTATACCTAACAGTAATGGATGAAAATTATTGTAATGAAATTTACCTTCTTCATAATCAGTGTCAATTTTAATATCATTAATTGCCAGTTCTCTTAAATTTGGCATATAATATGTTTTGGCATCGTCTCCAAACCATAAGTAACCTTCTTTGTATCTTATCTTTGACCTCATCATCAGTAAATCTTCTATAGTAATATCTGCAAATGGAGTGCCTTTGAATTCATGGATGTATTCTGCAATAGATTGTTTTTCGTTTTCTATATACCCTTCATCAATGGCAATTCCTATTAATAGAGATACTATTGACTTTACAGAAGAGAAGGATGTATTTATAGAGTCTCGACTATGTTCATTATAATACTGTTCAAATACTATTTTATCATTATGAATAATAATGAATGAAGTTGTTTGAGTATCTTCTAAAAATTTTTTTAATTCTTTTTCGTGAATTTCTCCATTGTATGTATAACTAATTAGCTTATCTTCTAAAGCCATAGCTTTTTCCTCATAATAATATGGATTAGCGCTACTTGCTATAGTTCTTTCTGGAAATATATTGTAGTCATTTACATCTGATTCTCTATATCTTAGTATCCTGTACATATATTCAGGCGAATAACTTACAATTGAAAATACTAAGATAGCTGAAAACATTATCACTATGAATGCCACCACTTTTTGTACCTTCTTTTTCATATGACCTTCTCCTAACGAATCATTTGATAGAAATTTATAACTCCTAACTACAACTTAATAGCTTTCCCTGTTTTAAAAGTGTCTAAAGAATCCTTCAAATCACTACTTAGTATTTCCAATGCCTCTTTTCCTGTACAATGTCCTGTATAAATTCTATCTATTTTAAAGCTTCTAATTTTTTCTCCTATATTCTCAATTGTCTCTTTAGATTCTACCAGCCTTGTGGTTATTGGATTCATAAAATGAAATCCACCGATCAAAGCTTTTATTTTATCTTCTGGAAATATTTTTCTGAAGGAGTAAAGCATATTTAATATTCCGGAATGAGAGCAGCCTGTGAAGAGTACCCATCCATCCTCTTCCTTTATAGCTAATATAATTTCATGATTAAAATCATCCTTTAAATATTTCCCTTCTATTTTCTTGTATAAGCTTTTATTCCCAAGAGGTCTATCCTCATCATCTTCTGTGTTATTGAGAATGTGTATATTATTCACCAACTCACAATTATCTTTTATTATAACGAATCTGTCTTTATGTCTTTCATATGAGGCTTTATCAATCCCAATGTATTTATATATTAAGGGAAATATTCTTGTATAGTAATCTCCTAAAGAATTATGGCTCATTACAACTTTTCCTTTTGAATTTTTTTCGAGAAAATCCTTTATACCACCAGCATGATCATAATGGGCATGTGAAATAATTAAATAATCTATGTCAGCAATATCAACATCTAGCTTTTCGGCATTAATACGAAATAACTCATCCTGGCCTACATCAAATAAAATCTTTTTATCTACTGCTTCTACGTATAAGCTTATCCCATGCTGAGTTTTAAGATTGTCCAAACCAGCCTCTAATGTATTTTCAACCAATGTTTTAATTATCATATTTCTATCCCCCACAAAATTTTTTACGATATCAATTATATTGACTCATCACTTGAATAATGGGATATATCTCCCTGTAATAGAAATCTTCTTTCTTTATTATCTATCTCCACTATGTTTAAGCAGGTTGAATGCATAAAAGCACCAGACCACAAATCTTTAATTTCTTTGTTTTCAAAATATGATATAAGTGCCTTCAACACTACCCCATGGGTAACAACTAAAATGTTTTTTCCATAGTGCTCAGTAATTATTTTCTCTATTTCATTACTTACTCTAGTATGGAGTTGTTGAAATGTTTCACCACCACTTGGCTGGTATAGATGTGGTAGATTCCAAAAATTATGATGCTCATCTGGCGAATGCTCTTCAACTTCTACAACCAACTGACCTTCCCAATCGCCAATATTAATCTCCTTAAGATTATCATTGGGTAGTATGTCAATTTCTCTATCCCCACATATTAACTCTGCTGTTCTATATGCTCTGCCGCTAGAGCTTGATATTATAACATCAATTTCTATATCCTTTAATCTTTCTCCAAGTAATTTTGCTTGTTGTTCTCCTACATCCGTAAGATTAGAGTCTTTATGTCCTTGTAGTCGTCCTTCAAGATTCCACTCAGTTTGCCCGTGTCTAGTCAAAAATAATTTTGTCATTCTAATTCCCCCGCATATTTAATAAAATCTCTTCCAACATCCAACGCAGTATGTGCATCTGAGCCAAATACAATATTTATTCCATAAGCCTCGACTAATTCTGCCAATATACCAGAAGGATAAGGTTCTTTACAATATGGCTTTCTAATTCCAGCTGTATTAAAGTCCACTTCATAATTATTAATTTTCATCTCTTTTACTATTGCTTCTAGTAGCCTTCTGTTTTTATATTCAAATGGGTATTCTGTATTAAAAATTCTAATCAAGGTAGGGTGCCCTATACGCTTAGGCTTATAAAGGCCTAAATCAGCCTTTATAGCTTTTAATAGGGTTTCGTAATAGCTATCATAAACCTTTTCTACACTTCCAAGTTTTTTTACTATCTTTCCAAATTCATCTGGACTAACATCAACGCAGTAGTATTCATCCTCTACTTTTATAAAATGAACAGAAAGTATACTATCCTCTATCTTATCTCCATATCTATTCAAAGTATCTTTTATTATAGCTTCATATCCTTCAATAAAATCCACTTCAAAACCAATATTAATTTTTATATCGAATTTATACTTGTCTTTTATGGACTCTAGCTCTTTAATATAATTTTCTATAACATCTTGTGAAGGGGCACATTCTTTTAGAAATTCTGGCTCCATAAAATTCCCGGGTAGTGGCATATGCTCTGTAAAGGTGATTTCCTTCAAACCTAATTTAAGTGAGTTTTCTATATAGAGCTCAAAGGGGTCCTTTGTTCCATGCGGACAATATGGGGAATGAATATGTCCATCTCTTAAAATTCTGCAATTATCCATACTATTTCTCCTTTATTTAAATCATTAAAAATCTACTAATTATTTCTTAGCAAGAAAACTATAGATTGTAAAGTGGATGTATAATCATTATGTTCGTGATGGCATCGGAAATAGTATTTCTTTCAAGGAGGTGTTTTTAGATATTACAAATAATGTATCGTCTGGCCTTTCCTTCAAAGCTTCGGATGATTTATATCTACTAAACTCAGGTACAAAATGAAATTCTACTATTCTATCATCAGGAATTACAACCTTCTCAACAATACTATCTAAGTCAATGGGTTTTAAGCTTAAAATATCATATATATTAAGCTTTTTATCCTCTCTTCTCATGATTAATATAACGTCTTCATTAACTAAGTAGTATAAATCATTTCTGTATTCATAAAGACAGTAAACAAATAAAGGCCAAATATCATTGTATACGCCTAACCTCTTGGATATAGGAAGTCTATTTGAGCCAAGTCTCTCTATGGTTTTTCTATCTTCTTCATTATCTTTATCCAGCTTCTTTATTAATGTTTCCTTTTTCTGTAGTTGGTCTACATCTAACTGATAAGCAGCTTCAATTACTTTATCAAAGCCGAACTTAGGATAAAAGTTTAAAACTTCTTTATTGGCAAATAGATATATAACGTCATAATTTTTTTCATATTTTTCTATGATGTACTTCATCAATGAAGCTGATAAACCTTTATTTCTATAATCTGGATGTGTCATTACAGTTCCTATTTGAATGGCTTTTTTATTTTGACCTTCCACAATTAAGTCCATCTTGTTAATTGATACATTTGCTATTACCTCATCTTCATTTATGTAGGAATAGCACATATACTTATTATAGAATAGACCTCTATGATACCAGTCTTCAAAATCAAGTCCAAAAGTATCCATAGCTAGTTTATTAAAGCTCTTTCTATATTTATCAATATTCATATAATCACTAATTAACGTATATTCTCTCATTTATTATCCTCGATTCTATTTTATAATTACTTGTATTTGTACTTTAATTATATTTCCATTAGTAGTTTCTCCTTAAGTTTGTGGTAGAATTTACTATTTAGCTTTAACTTATTTATTGTTTTTATTGTTAAAACTATTGCATTATTGGGACAATGATGAATACACTTAAAACAGTATTCACAATTAATTGAACTATACTTAGGAAATTTTTTGTCTCGACTCCAGCATCCCCTTATACATAATTCTGTACATTTAATGCAATTCACACATTTTCCTTCCTTAAGCTTAATATTATGCTTATAAGCCTTGCCTAAAGCTTTATTGGGGTAATTAAACAATGAGTACAGCTTAAAATCCGGACAATCGAGGCCTTTAATATCGGTACTTATTATATCATGTACTTTTTTAATATCTCTCTTAAGCTTAAGTCCTATATTTTTCTAATACTTAAACATAAAGGCAAATAATGGTAATAGCAATGCTCCATCCGTTGCTGGTGCCTTATAGACAGAGCTGGCACATGTAACTAAATTTTTTTTGAAAGATTCTTTTATAAAGCTTCTAACTGAATTTCCAGAATATAAGCCACAGGTGGTAAACACAAATGCTCTTTTTTCCTGTGGAAGTTTTGGCATATTCATTATGAATTCTTTCATAGAAAGGCTTGGCTCACAGTGGTATGTTGGATAAGCAAGAATTATAAAATCATATTCATTTAATTTATTATAATCATACTTGGTACTGATTGAACTTATTTCAGTAGTATATGAGCTTAACTTTTCATAAAAAATTTCGGCAAGGGTTTTAGTACTTCCAGCCCCAGAATGATATAGTATTAATATTCTAGGTTTTTTTTGCATTATATCCTCTCAAGAAGATTTTTAGATACCTGTCTTTTTGTTATAAAACATATTCTAACTGAAGATCTCTAGGATCACTTTCGTAAAACACTTTATTTATTTCTTCTGCTTCTTTACAGCCTATGGCTAAATAAAAAGCAATTGTCTCCTCAGCCGATCCTGCACATATATATATCTTATCTGCATTCCACTCTTTTGCTGCATTAACCGAATGCATAAATAATTTTTTCCCAATACCTCTATTTCTATATTCTAGTGTTATAAAAAGCTGATCAAGTAAAACATATTTATACCTTTTGCCAAAGAACAGACAATTTACAGTAGCAAATCCTAATAGTTTATTACTACAATTAAAAGCACCAATTGCACTCCCACCACTTAAAATAGTATTTCTTAGATTATTGAAATGGTGTTGATATCCATTTGGCCAATCTGAATCAAGATAATTAATTTCAATCAATTGGCGTTTTCCCTCAACCTCTCTCCATGCCCTTCCAATATATTGAGATGGATTCATTTCATTTATTTTTTCGCACTCTTCTAAAGATAATTTTCTATATGTTATGCTTTCCACGATTTCTCCTCCTAGTTGTAAAATAATAGTTATAAAAAAAAGGGTCAGTTTGTAATAAATAGGTTTTCAATATAGTGATAATCAATTAGATTGGTTTTAGCTTCATAGAAAAACCCTTTATATCTTATTGTTTTCTCAGAATTTATAATCAAATTTTTTATTGACTTTCCTTTTTTATCATAAATAGTTGTATTGAAACTATAGCCCATATAACCAATTGCCACTTTACCTTTTTGAAATTGAACATCATTTAAATTATTGATTATATAGTCAATATCAGTTCTATTAGTTATCTCAATCTGACTACCTGAGTTGCCATTAAAAACAGTGAGCTTTGTAACTTCAGTCGATTTAATATTTATAATGCTTCGAGGGATATAAGTTAATCCATAACCAGTAATCAGAAGCAATATTATACCAATTATTAATGCTAGTTTTTTTCTTTTTTCCAAGTTCTACATCCCCTTAAAAAAACACTTTATAAAACAGGCCTTTAAAAGAACCATAAAAGTAGTAAAAACTTTGTTATATAACGTTGACTTATCTATAAACATATTCTCAATTATATTTTATAGTCTAATCAAGTATATTTTTCAACTCTTTTTGCGATTTTTCACTTAAATGGTACCAATCACCATCTAACCATACAATGCTTTTCGTTACCTCTAACCAAATGCTATATTCTTTGGAAAGAACATTATCAATATAAACTTTAAAGACATAAGGTGGTGGGGCAATGTCATATAAGACATTGGCTTTTCTGATATCTGACAAAGCACTTACAATATCACTTACTGTTTTTTCATCTGTAAAAATCCATGTCTTTATGATCTCAGACTGTAGAATAGGTTCATTGGTTTCTACATATTTATAATTGATAACCTCAATGAATGTATTACTTGTACTACATCCTGAAAAAAAAATAAGTAATAAAAAAAATGTCAAACTAATACCAACTTTTTTAATCATATTCTCTCCCTATTCCTCTATAAATTTTATACATTGGTATTCATCAATCATTATATATTCGAAGCTTAAACACCTCTCCGCCAAGATATTAAAATCTCTATGGCTTTTTACCATTTATACGAATGATTATGTGTTTCTGGTTCCAAATGAATTGTAGTCCTAACAGTTGAAATCCTCTGTTGAATATCCTTTTCTATATTACTTGAAACATCATGGGCATCCATTAGACTAAAATTATTTGGGAAAATTAAGTGAACATCGACTTGTCTAATTTGACCTACTCTTCGAGTCCTAAGATGATGATAATCCAAGACAGGTGGGCTATGTTTTGCTAATGTTTCTTTTATTATCTTCATTTCTTCTAAACTAAGGCTCTTATCCAATAGCTGCGCTATTGATTCTTTACCTATGTCATAGCCAGTCTTTATTATAATAAGGGCAACTACGATTGCAACAATTGGGTCAATTATCTTAAGTCCTGTAAAGTGAATGATTACTAACCCAACTATTATTCCCACTGAAGTAACAACATCTGCCAGTAGATGTAGGGCATTTGCTCTAAGAGCAACAGAGTTTTCCTTCTTTGCGTATTTTAACATTATTAATACTGTAATTGAGTGCAATGTAATTGATACAATCATTACAAAAATCCCTGGTAATGTTTCTGTAATTAGATTTTGATTTACTATTCTCAAAGCAGCTTGAGTTATTATTGTAACTGATATTATAAGTATTAGTACACTTTGTATTGCTGCTGCTAAATCTTCATATTTACCATGGCCATAGTTATGACACTTATCTTCAGGTTTTTTTGCAAGGTTCATAGCTACTAAAGTTATAGTAGATGCTATAACATCCATTGAAGAGTGGAGTGCATCTGAGATAATACTTATAGAATTAGTTACAAATCCAACAAAAACTTTGAGAAGCACTAAAAATACGCTTACAGAAATCGCCAAATAAGCTGCTTTGAATCTATTCATGGCTATAACCACCTCATAAATTTTTCTATCACAATACAATTTATGATTACAGATTATAAAATGATATTGATTTAATCAAAATAATTTCCCGCGACTAAATATTAAGAATGATTTTCATTTTATTCTCAACCCTATATTCTATTATTTTCAAGGACATCTTTTTTTATCTAATGTACTTTTTATTATTAATACTTGTTTTCTAGTATGACTCCTATTAAAATTCCTATCGTATATGCTAACAAATCTGACCATAAAAATCCGTAGCCTAATACTAATCCTCCAAGCTTTGTGTATCTTATTGCATTAATCCAATCAGCTTGATACAACTGACTTATCTCGATGAAAAATGTAACTCCAATAGCTACAATACCAATCCAATAGGTGCCCTTCTTCTTAAATATCATACCAATAATCAAAAAAATCATGAGGCCCCATAAAATATCACCCATATACATATGTACCCATCTTGGCATAGTATCTGATCTTGAACCTAGCCCTAGAATGATAACAATTATAATAAAAGCTAAGTAATAAATTCTATTTCGTTCTGAGTTCTTCATAATTCTCCTCATTAGCAGCTCTGCTTTTCTAATCTTTATTTAAAGTATTACAATACTTGATCAAATAATATTACTTTATAGTCACTACTATGACTTATCCAATCTAACACCATGATATTTTTTAAAATAAATTACTCTGTATAAGGGGGTACCGACTTTATTATTTTTATCATAGCCTTATAAGTAGCACTATGTCCAAATCCACTTAATTGATTCATCCTTTAGGCTTATTCTCCAAACCATATGGTGGGCATCTTCTCCCCAATAATCCTTTAAAAAATACTGAGGATTACCAAACTTTTTAATCCATGTTTGCTGTGCACTTTTGTAGCCACTATCGAAGCAAAATTCCTCTATTCCCTTTTTTTCTAATTCTTTAAATATTAAATTCCACATCCTACTACCAATTCCTTTCTTTTGATAATTGGGATGTACGAATACCGTTCCTATCTCTACTAACTCTTTCAATTCTCCGTTGGTGCATGAAATAAGTAATTCATTCGATGGCCCATATTCAATTGTGCCGACAATCTTTTCTTCTTCTTTTGCTATAAGGAAATATCTATTATTGCCATCACTTTTAAAGTCCTGATTTAAAATTCTTCGCTTATCTACAATTTCTTCATTTATTGTGTCTACTAAATCTGATATTCCGTTTCTTTGAAATGTATCTCTAATTACAACTTCGAAAAATTCATTAATTAATTCTATGTCTTCAATTTTGGGTCTGCTAATTTCTATATGCCTCATAGGTTTAACCTCCATATTTCGGTTCGAGTCTATTATCGTTATTTTCTACTTCCTTGCCTTCATCATGAATAAGGAATATTTAATCCTTTCACCATCTATAACTTTTTCATCATAAAAAAAGGTATATGATTCTATGTTATTAAACCCAGTGTTTAATAAAGTACTTTTTAATTTATCTTGATTAAACCCATTATGTCCATCGAACTCCGGATATTTTTTATGAAAGCTACCATCTTCTTCATCCAAATCAACAATGCACAAGTAACCATCTTTATTAAGCAATTCATAAAACATTTTTAATATTTCTTCAGTATCATATACATGATGCAATACCATGGAGCTGTAAATAACATCAAATTTTATATCTAAAAAAAATTGATTAGATATATCTAGATGCTTTGCAACCATATTATTTATTTTATATTTATCAATTTTAGAGTTGAGTATCTCAATCATTCCTTTTGATGAATCAATAAGGGTGATTTTTTTAAATTTATTATAAAGATTAAAGCTTACAAGACCAGTTCCACAACCGAACTCCATAGCTGAAGAATTTTTATCTATATCAATTGATTTGCTTATTTCATTTGCAATTATTTTTGCTCTATTAATTCTTTTTTCGGTATCCCAATTTTTAGCGTAATCATCAAAACTCAATTTTTATATTACCTCCTTGAATTTTCCTAATTTTAATGAAACTAGATTTTCTCTAAATGATTCAGCGGAATCCACCCTTTTATAAGTGGATTATCCTTTTTAGCTCCCCATATCCAGCCATTTAGAATCTTATCCATAATAATGATTTCATCGACTTCTACATCAAATTCTGTTGCATCATAATCTTCTACTACCAAGCCAATATCACCACTTTTATTAATTATTTGCTTAGGAATCCAACCTTCATTATTATCACTCTTACAATAAACCCAACCAGCCCAGTCTCCAGCCTCATTGGATTCTTCTTTACATATAACTTTTTCTCCCTCGTACACCTTTATTGGATTTTCATAATCAGTTTTTCTACTTTTAATCACTCGATATATACTCATATTTGTTTCTCCCCTTTAACATTTTCTCTATTTTTAAAGTTTAATATAATTCACTGTAAAGTTATTTTTACTACCATATTTTTTATAAAGCTCAAAGTCGTTCTTGGCAAACAATTCATTTATTTCATCAATTGTCATTTTGTCTGGATCACCAAACTGCTCTGATATTGAGATAGTTCCATTTTTTCTTAAAACCCTATGAATTTCTTTTACATATTCTTCTTTATTTTCAATTTCACCTAATACTGTGATCATGAAAATAACATCGAAATGGTTTGCTTTATATGGAAACTCAAATCCATTACTTAAATGATACTCAACATTGCTAATTTTTCTTTTTTCTAATCTTTTCTTTGCTATATCCAACATTTCCTTTTGTATATCAAAGAGATATAGCCTTCCACAAGGAATTGCCTTTGCAACATCAACGCTAAAATACCCCGGCCCTGGTCCTATCTCTAACACATTGGAATCGACTTTGAGTTCTAATCTTTTAATTAATTTTTTTGGAGAAAGAAAAATATTTCTAAATGGCATCAATAAAGTGAAGGCAAAATGATGGGGGAATATCCCTTTTCCTGTTAATCGTTGATATACTGTTTCTGATTTATCTTTCATATCATTTACTTACCTCCAGTAGTAGATTACCCTGACATAATGTCATAGTTATTTACGTATCTAGTCATCAAGCATTTCCTTAATATTTTTAAAAACTCTAATTAATCGTTCTTGTGTTTTATAAAATAATTCATTATTTTTATGTATGACCTCTTCTTCGCCAAAATACCTATCCTCTATGTATGCTGTATATCGGATCTCAATTTGAATAGCTTCAACATTATTTATAGAACTATAATTGGATACAATAAACCCTCCACGCAGACCTTTTTCATCTATTTTTACTGAGAAATTTTCTGAAACAAAAGAATTATAAACAATATTAATTAATTCACTTGAACAAGCTTTTCCATTGCATGTTCCTAGCACAATATCTGCTGTAGACTGTACATAAAAGCTATGTAAATCGAATAAATAGACCTTGCTTTTTACCCTTAAGGAATTATTTATTCCATCTAATAAGCAGCTATGAAAAGGCTGGTAAATTGTCTTTATTCTATTATTAATTATCTCACTTGATAGTGGATTTTCATATATCTCTTGACCAAATGTTGTTTTATGATAAATTAAGGATTCTGTATAATCACCCAATGTTTGTTTTTTATTTATACTTCTATTTACATCTATTACGTATCGGCTATAATTAGCCGACACTTTTATAATATCTAATTTATAAAGAAAATCATAGAGACTATTTAAAAACCAATCGTTGTTTGTAAGCAAGACATTTTCCTTCATATTACTCTGCATTTCTAAGGTAATATCCGATGAACCATGTGGTATACTTACTATTACAGCAGATGGAGAAGTGCTTCTTTCTACAATTACGGCCTCCAAATTATCAATCCTCTCAACCTAATCATTATCGATAGTGCCTGTCTATCAAATCCTCCATTAATTGTTCCTATCAGCTTTAATAAATTTATTTCCATCCCACTTAAAAACATCTTCAAAATATTTCTCTTGTGAATTATCATAATACTCTATTTTAAAAGAGCCATTCTCTATAATTGTAAGCTTTGTAGAGTAATATCCTGTTGTGGTACTAATGAACAATGAGGAATAATCTTTAATAATCAGTTCCTCTACTTTTCCATCCGCTCTTAATGTAAATAGCTTATAATCTCTGCCATTGCTTGTTGTGTACTGGCCTATGGTGAAGTCCATATTTCCATCATTATTATAATCATCGAATTGAATTTCAAATGGAGCATTAAAAAGTAAAGACTCCTTATATATTCTGCTAAGGTCTGTTTCAGCAATAGAATTTCCATATTCATCTGTTAATTCAATAGTGTAATAACCCTCCCACTGTGGCCCTACATGTGCTCCAGGACTCCAATCTTCATAGTATATTCCCTTAACCATTTTTAATCTTAAGTATTGATGTTGTCCATTAATGGGAAACATGTCATTATTAGATAATGTAACTGGTGACAGTATTGTTATATCTGGAATATTATCTTCACTTTCAATAAATTCATTTAAAGATAATAAATTACTATCGTTGGATGAGGAGCAGGATGTGAAGAATAAAGTTAATGTTAGAAAAGAAATTACTAAATATATTATTTTTTTCAAATAAAGCCCCTCCTTATTATCTAATTGGCTATTTTCTCTAGACACAATGAATCGCTCTGCTTCTTTGCAGATCTTTACAAATGAAAAGGGTTAAAAACGTCATTATTTTTATTTCTCTAATTTGTATATTATAATAATCATACAGAACATATGTTTTGTTGTCAATAATTGGTTTTCCTTGCTTTAATAAAAAACATGAATTCGTCACTCTTTTATATATACTTTTTCATTTTATTTTTTAATTAGCCAGCTTGTTGGAGGAGTCAGCGACAAGGGTAGCATTGTATTAATGTCTCCTATAGCCATGTTAATTTGAGCTTGGGTGAGAAATAAACTATTTCTTAAATCTGCTCCTCTCAGGTCAGCATCTCGTAAATCAGCTCCAATTACATCAGCTCCGCTTAAATCAACACCTCTAAGATCTGCCGCAATAAGGTAGGCTCCACGCAAATTTTCCCCCCTCATATCTGTTTTTCTAAGGTCTGCTCCGACAAGGTCTAATTTTCCACCAAAAGTCTTTTGCCTCTTGGTGGAACTCTTCTGTTGGCGACGAGCTTTGGCTCGTACATATTCACTGGTTTTTAGGAGTAGCTTATTAACATCTACTCGGTGTGCTGTCACGTCGAATTCCATTAGAGATTTTGGGGTAAGATGTGTGATTTCTCCAGTCTTGACCAGCATGGCCTTGAGGGACTCATGGATATCTTGTTTGGATTGTATTGATTGTCGAGATAGTGCATCTGTCAGATACCAAAGTAACTCATGGAGTTGACGCATGATTTGGAATACTTCAAACATCTCTTGAGAAGTTTGTGGAAATTTACGCCAATCATGTCCATTATAGCTGTACTGACAAACCTTCTGACCTGCTCCAAAACAGTCAAAAGCAGTGCAACCTTTAAGCCCTTGTTCATTTAGGCTTTTGTATATACAACAGCGAAAGTCTGCCTGTAGATTTGGACAGGGCTGCCCTGCATTTTTATCAATTGGGAAGCCTTCTGAAGCTGGAAAGCACAATGCCACACAGCACAGGCCGAAACAATTTTCGCAGTCAGCTGTTAAATTTCCACCTTCATTTGCAATGGCTACTAATTGCTGGTGGTTTTCGGACAACATATGCTTATCCATATTTTTTAATGTATATTTCATATCCATTGACCTCACATTTATAAAAAGTAATAATCTTTTGTACTACAATCGAAAATCAACTTTTGATTCGCTTTTGTTTTAAGGTTTCAATTATACAACACCTAATATTCATAAAAATTTTCTTTTACTTCATCTTCTAAATCCCATATTGACCAAGCTGCTTCCAAAAGATTACCTTCATTATCTTTAAAATAGAAGTACTTTGCTTCTCCATCGCCTAAAATATTTATATCATCAACCTCTACTCCGTTTTCTTTTAATATTTTATAAGTATATTCTATATCTAAGCAGCTCATAGCCATAACAGGAAACTTTACTCCATTTCGCATAATATAAAGAGGTCCGTAGTCTTTTGTCTCAATTAAAACAACTGCTATAGCATTTTTATGGGGATAATGTAATACCGCAATTAATGAACCTCTATCTTCAAACTTATCTATTAATTTTAATCCCAAGTTCTTAGTGTACCAATAGATAGATTCATCTATTTTTGTAGTTGGTACATAGGTATAACCTACTCTTGTAAACAGTATTTTCTTCTTCAAGTTTATTACCTCCATTCAAAATACATTATTTGTGCTTTCATTATGTCGGCAATTTTCTACTTTGTTGAATTATTGATTTAATTCTTTAGAGGATTTCCTCCACTTTATTAAATTATAAACAAAAGCTAAAACACTTATTATAGTAATAGTAATTCCTATTTTAATTTCTATCTGCCAGAATAAACTTCTTGGGTATGAACGATAAGAAAAAATAAGAGGATAAGAAAAAGCTATAAAACAAAATACTCCTGCTACGTTCGCCCACAAATTTCTACTCAAGCTAAGAAACCATGCTCCTGCAATATTCAATAGCAGGCTAACAGCAACTGACTTCCATATAATTTCATTTAAACTAGGTGTTGGTATAATAAACAGGAAAAACATTGCCAAACCCACCAGTATTAAATAAGAGGGTACAAGCAATATATGTAAAAGTACTTTATTATTATTTTTTAACATTTCTATATCACTCCATTGAGTCATTTAAAAACTTTTAAATCATCCTTCAATTCCTTCAAATTTTTATCTATAGAAATTATATATGGGATTATATAACCAAATGCATATACAACTACTCCTATGGTTGTAGTAGCTATTCCAATTAAAAGATTCAATATATTAAATTCCCAGTAACTAACCAAATATTGTCTGATAAACCAATAAAAAAATAAAATACCAACTATAGTACTTATTATACCTACAGCTTTAACAGCTTGACTGATATTTACTATCATACCTTTTTTATATTCACCATGTTCGCCTTCAATCCTATTATCATTCTTTCTATCTTTCTTAGATTTATCATGCCCTTCTTCGGTGTCTACACATTTTTTGCATAAAAATGTATATGCATCACCATAATTTACTGATATGTTGCTTTTGCATACATCACATTTCATTTTGGGTTCTCCTTTGCTATCATTCATTTAATAATAAGAGAGACTAGATGTCAGAGGATCCCCATGCATCAATTTCAACTTTAAATGAAGGATCTGCTAATGCGGTTACATAGAGCATTGTCATACATGGCATGTGGCCATCAAAAAATTTTGAAATAATTTCCCTTCTTTTTAAATTATCCATGTCTCCAACAAGATAAAATACTACTTTTACTAAATCCTTAACTTCCATATTAGCAGCTTGTAGGTTTTTTTTAATATTATCTAGAGCAATCTCAATTTGATTTATTGGATCGTCTGATACGAACCCCTTTTCATCTTTTCCAAGCTGTCCAGATAAAACTAACCAGCGAGTATTTCCAGTCACCTCTATTTGATGAGTATACGCAGCAACTGGACTATGAATATTGCTAGGGTTTCTAAATTCTTTCATAAAATCTCTCCTTCCAAATCTATTGTTTATTTATTATTAATACTATCACTCGCGTCACTTTTCCTTTTCGATTTCGCCAATTAAACCTGCTTTTAATTAAAGTGAAGGTTTAAAAGATCATCTATTTAATACCCCTTTTAATGCAGCTATAATACTTTCTTCATTATTCTCGCAGTTGGAGTATCCTATTGATATACTTGGTTTTGTTTTTCCATGAAAGTCGCTGCCACAGGTTAAAATTAACTTATGCTTTAGAGCGAACTCTTTATAAAATAACACTTGATTTTCGCTATGGTAGCTACTGTAAACTTCAATACCTTTAATACCACGTGCAATAATATTTTCTAATAAACTACTATTTTCCTTAAGGTTGTTTCCTGGATGGGCTAAAACTGGTATGCCCCCATTTTCTTCTATAATTTTAATTGCTTCTTGCAAGCTAATAAATTTAACTTCAGTATAGGCGGGCTTACCCTGTGAACAATAATCCCAATAAAAATTAACGTAAGGGTTATCACTTCTAGAACCATCTTCATAGTAGGGCTTAAGCAGCGGGTTTGCATGTTCCTTATCAAATTCCATAGCTGCTTCAGCAATCATCTCACCAGTAACTATTCCATTCTTAGATAAGCCTGCTATAGTTTCATCTGAAAAATCAATTCCTAACTTACGAATCAATTTTAAACGTTTTTGAGTAGCAGCTTGTTCTTGTAATATAATTTTTTCCTCTATTTCATTAAATATTGTGCTGTGATAGTCTATTCCATAGCCTAGCACATGGAGATTAACGTTATCAATAGTGCAGTCCATTTCTACAGCTGGAATTATTTCAATATCTTTATCTTTAATATATGATTTAGCTTCATCTATGGCTTTTACGCTATTATGATCAGCAATAGAAAAATACTTTATCTTTCTATCTAAACATTTATCAACAATTGTTTTAGGATCAAACTCTCCATCATTACTATATGATGAATGTATATGTAAATCTATATAACTCATTGTCAAACCTCCTTTTTTTTATATTGCGATATTTCTAATATTAGTTAAGCGCCCTCTTGAATACTTGTTATACGAAGTTTTACTATAAAGCTACTGCTCAAATTAAAATTCTATCGATAACAAAGTGATGAAATATTACTCATCTATACTTTTGTAATATCTTACAATTAGATCCCTTCGTTCTCCTGCTAATCCATTTTGCCTTGCTATTAATGATATGTTTGTGTCTTGGGTACTCCAAAACACTTCTATTCTTAGATTATCTTCCTCCGGCATACTGATTTTAGAAGGTTCTCCATATTTATTTACTAGATTTTTATACCACATAATAATTTCATCATTATTGGTTTCATTATCCTTGTTATTATTAATGTAATTAGCTAGCTTTATATAATCTAGTTCAAAATCCATATTTTTATATTTTTCTTTTTTTTCGTCTAATTCGTAAATTTCCTTCATCGACAAGTTCAGTGGATTATATTTCTCTTCACCTTTATTCTCCAACAGTGCATATTCAATTGAATAAAGCTTCTTATTATTAAAAAAACCATATGAAATATATCCTTGTATTTCTCCATATATAATGTTCTGGAAGACCATATGATCATTTTCTCTTTCCAATCCCCTTACATTTAAAAGGGTCTGTATGTTATTTGATTTTGAGTTTAGTTTTATAATATCCTCCATACTTGTTTCCCAGTCTATTGTTTCTAGATAAAACATGTCCATATTGCTATAGTCATCCAATTTATTAGAGCATCCACTTAATATAAGTGTAATGATTATTAACATCGTCAAAATAAAAATGTAATTCTTTAAACTCATTTAAATCCTCTCCTATTATAGAGTTTCTACGTATAAAAAGTGTCCACCAGCACCCTTGAGCTTGTTTATATATCTGATAGTTAAAAAACATCTCACCAAAATTCAATTAATAGTATGTATATTAATAATTATAAATAATTTCAGCTTTATATTTAGAGGCTTCTTTGTTTCTTAATTCTAATAATAATGTTTTAACAAATCCACCTAATTCGTAATTATCTACTTCGCTTAAATCAACCCACTTATATTCTTGTGCTTCTTCGTTTAAAGTAACATTATATGAATCTGTTTTACATATATAATCAATGAAGATAAAATGCTTTTTTTCATGAAAAGCTTTATTATAAACACTTTCTTTTATACTAATCAAGTTAATATCATATATTTCCAAACCAGTTTCTTCTAGTATTTCTCTTCTTAATGCGTCCTCCATACTTTCTCCCATTTCAATATGACCACCTGGAATTATATATTTGTCATTCCATTTATGAGATTTACATAGAAGTATTTTATTATCAGGATTAAAAATTATAGCCCCTACAGTTGGTTCTGGGTACTTCATCATTATGCTCCTTTCTAAATACCTGTTGAATACTATTTTTAATTGTTTTCATTTACTTTTTTAAATTTTTTATACTCTACTTTTGGCCATGGATTCCATACAGCCATTTTTTCACCTCTTGATCTAATAATATCTATGTGACTAATAACATTATCTTCTACTCTATATAGATATAATACTAATTAAGTGTCAATTCTTTCTAATTAAGAATTTTCTTCTCTGATACAAGTGTCCTCCTGTCATGAAAATTGTACTTATAATTACAAGTGCAATACTTACTGTGTTGCTTCGATGAAAGGTCTGAAGTATTCCGATAAAAACAAAAAGTGTCCCTTGAATAATTATTCCTAAATGCCTATGTTTAATAAGACGTGCCTGATCTAATATAATGAATTTTTTTGAATAAGTGTCTACTATTCCTTCATCAAATGATTCATCTCCAAAGTATGATATTAATCCCCACAGTATAGCTATTATTCCAACACCAAATGCAGACCAACCTACATCCACGTTATCTCTCCTCTCAAAAGAAATGATAGAACCACCTAAACCATAGCTTGTCATCAATGAAAAAATAACTAGAAGCTATAGTTTTAGTTCCATTTTTAAATCTGATTCTATGTATTTGTTATTTATAAGAGGAACTTCTTTAAAATCAAATCTCTTATACAGCTCTATGGCTGAAGTTAATATATGACTTGTATAAAGGATTACTTTTTGGGCATTTTTTTGCTTCGCAACATATAAGCATTTTTCCATTAGTTTTTTCCCGATTTTTAACCCTTGATACTTTTTAGTAACAGCTAGTTTTGCTAATTCAAATGTATATTCATCAACTCTTATTAACGATACTGTTCCTACTATTTCTTCATTGAACTTTGCAAAGAATATAAAACCACCATTATCTAATATGACCTCTTTAGGATTATTTAGAATAATTTCATCCTCTGGTTCTACTGATACATATTCTTCAAGCCATTCATATGAAAGCCTTTTAAAATCACTATGGTATTTCTCTTCATATTCAACGATTTTTACTTCCCCCACATTCCATTCCTCCTTTTATAACTACTCATCATATCAATCTTCATCATCTTCAGTTACACCTTTTGTACTTTCTGTTACTTGAGGAATAGCTCTAACATGCCCCTGTTGGGCATCCCATATCAGTTTTTCTCTATCCTTGTCTTTAAAATAAACATTTTCTATATTTGTGGAATCTACTGATATCGTTATATTAAAATTACCCAAGCGATTGATAAATCCTAAAAATGTATTATGCTTTACCCCTATGTAAAGGTTATTATCCTCTATCTTATATGTATGTCCTACATAAGCTGGTGCACTGCTTCCTATTACTCCCTTCATGCGAACCAAACCATCCTCAACAGAAACAGTTTCAGCATAAAGGGAGCTAGGAGAATTGCAGGCAGAAAAACCAAAAATCCTCCAACCATGCCTCGATATAACAAATATAAATGTAATTGCCACAAAAACAATTGCAGCAATCTTGAAAAATTTCTTCATTTTGTTCTATCTCCTTTTCTGAAAAAATTCTGTGTTATAAAAGTTTTAAAATCATTTCATATTGACCTAATGTATATTCAAATCCTAAGCTAAGTAAAAATTCTTTTGTAGATTTAGACTCATGGTCTACGTTAAGAAGACCTACTCTATATGCTTCAGTATTATTTAGCAAATCTGTAACGATACTCCTTGCAATTCCTTTACGTCTATAATTCTTATTTACTGCTATTTGAGGAATATCTCCTGTTTTTTTATCGATAATGCCATAACCTACAATGGTATCGTCAAAATGTATAATAGAATGTATAAATGTATCTGTTGCAGCGTTGATTGAATCAATTGAATTTTGCCATGATGGTTTATAATCCCAAAATTTTGATAATTGTTCCCATGTTGTAGAATTGATTCTATCCACATGTTGAACTTTGTATTTTATCATTGGCTTATATTTATTCTTATCTAACGAAAAGCAAGACAGATTTCTTGTAGTCACGAATCCTTGTTTTGTGTAAAGTTCAACTGCAGATGTATTAGTTTGAATTACTTCAAGTAAGTATTGCTCTACTTTTTTTTCTTTAATCAACCCTCTAATATTTAATAGCATGGCACTTGTTATTCCTTGTTTCCTATACTCACCTATAACACCTGTCCCTATATCATAGAAAGTTGGACTTCCATCCCAGTTTCTAAATCCATTTAAAACAAACCCAACTAACTCCTCATTTTTAAATGCACCTAGGGAAATGCTTGATACATAGCCTCTTCTTCGGAGCATTTGTTGAAACTTCCAAAGAGGCATATCAATTTTAACTTGATAATCAGAAAATGCACTAATGAATGCTTGATGTAGTATTTCAACATTAGTATTTTCAAGCGTTTTATAAACAAACATATTTTTCTCCCCCCGCCAATACTTTGTTCTCATTAAGGGTATGTGTTTCCTTAATTAATTGTTAAGCTTTTTCAGTTTAGTTTTGATAAACTAATTAATCTTTACAAGGACTTCCGTTTCTTCAAAGCCGTGATCACCATCTCCATATTCATCTAAAAACTCTGGAAGTAAAAATTCTCCATAATTTGATTCTTTTATATTATTCCTTCAGCTTAAAAGGTACGGTTCTTAAAGCTGAAACGATTATAATTACAATAAACACAGCGAAATCCACTGCTGCTGGATATTGAAAAATAAGTGAAACTATAGAATAGATTACAAAAATGAAGGTGGCGATACAAAAGACTATAAGATGTTTATATGCAAAAGCTCTTCTCTCTTCCTTTGTCGCCTGCTGGGCCTCTTTATGGGTTATATAATTTATATAGTAGACTCTTTCTGTTTTATAAATCATTAATAGCAAACTTATAAAATAGAAACTAACAAAGCAAAGCCAGAAAAGTGTGGTTACCTTAGAACTAAGATTTAAATCTAATCTTATTAATAGTACACTAAATATACCAGCAAGGATAAACAATGAAAGTAACCAAACAGTTAATAGCCTATAGGATTTTACTAAATTTTCATTATCCTTGTTCAACTGAGTAATCTCCTTTCTTAACTAATATTATTAACCATCAAAAAATCATTAAATTAAATTTTATACTCTTACTTTTATGGTGGTTGATACCCGGTGAAGTAATTTGACATTGCTTTGCTATTCAGTCACGATATATAATCAAGGTAAATGAATTTAGTATAATGGTAACGATGAGAAGAACTGATGCTACCAACGTCACAGCACCCATTGTGTCCATAAGTGCAGACCAATCAGCAATCTTAATCAAATGAAAGTTATAGAATAATTGAAAATATAGTGAAATAGCACAAGCACTGATGCTCAGAATGGAAAGAGTCACCCAGTTCCTATTTTCATGCTTATATCGCATAATGTTAATAACAGGAAGTATCCAAGCAATTAGGCCAAGTACCAAGCTGCCAAGATTAAGCAAACCCATCATAATTTAACCTCCTTCTTAATAATACTAAATCTCAATAGGTAATCTTACCTGGTTCCTCATCAAGCTTCATTACCAGTGCTACTCTCCTACCATGGGATGTAGTGTAACCAAATCTCTTGAATACCTTTTTCAATCTTTGATCCGGAGGTCTTTTCTTTAAAAATTCTCTTTTCATAAAAGTCTCCCTCTATAATATTTCATGCTTATAAATAATTACCTCAACATAAATATATACTCTTTTAAGGGGTAAATGTCTGACATTATTATGTAAAAAAAGACAGGAGCAATCCCTACCAAAACGGTTTGAAATTTTAACTTAATATTATTTATCATAAACTCAATTATCTTTTTACATTGTATCTATCCTTTTGATTAAAAAATGTCATATCTGCATATCCGGCAAATATTTTGCCTGAATGTTTTATCCCTTCAGGAATAAAATATCTATCTCCCTTGGAAAATGTATTTTTCTTACCATCAATTATTAACTCAATCTTCCCCTCAAGAACTAATCCCCATTGTCCTTCATGGGAATGCTCTGGTAAATCAACATCTTCAGCAAAACTCATGAATATAATTTGATGATTTGGTCCTTGTGATAGGTACGCCTTAACTCCCTCGATTGGAATATCAGCCTCGGGTAAATCAAGAATTGGCTTAGGAAATAACGTCGACATGTTCTAACTCCTCCCAACTTATAATATTTAAATTTTTAATGCGGAACCTCTACGCTTTTCTTCTCATTAAATCCCATTTTATCCCTCCATTCAAAGCCAAGAGTATCATTTAAAAACTAAGTCTGAGTATACCATGTAATGGTCAATCCAATCGCCAAACTGAGAACTTAGCCTTCCATGTTCAATATCATCCCAAGTAACAGTATTGTCATCTACTAAAACATAATAGGTGTACTTGGAAAAAATTGCGGTTGCACTTTTGGGACGTCCTTCATATTTCATCAGATAATTATATTCTTTAGAAAGCAATTGTCCCTCTTCAAAGCCCTCGATGATATATTTTTTTCCGTCAAAGCTCAAATCCTTAATAAAAAGAACTGGATAATCATCTTTTATTTCTTCATAAAGCTCCTCTGAATATTGTGACGAATCGCCAAGTGTATAATAGAATGCTAGTCTAACTGTAGAAGGTTTACCATTTTCTGTCGCTACAATAAAATCATTCCATACAGACTGGCCATTAGTAATATCACCATTTTCAAAAACAACACAGTTATCAGACTTTGCATCATCAAGGCTATAGCTGTCAGGTAGCTGATTTAAAGAATCTTTCGCTACTTCATTCTTTGAACATGCTGTTACTAAAAATACAAGCAATAGTAAAATAATTACTGTTCTTCTCATTGAATTACACCTCTCCTTTTAGACTCATTATTGTTGATTTTCATTTTAGTGTTATTGCAGAAATATCTGGAGTATATTTTCTTCTTCAATTGGCGACTGTATTCGGTACATAATAACCGTTTTAGGCAATAAATTCTCATCATATTCGTAGTCGAAGAAGGCAGCAAACAGAGTATTTACTTCACCATGCCAAATATTATATTCAATTGTTTTATCGCCAACATTATTGTATTCGTAGCTAAAGGTCTTTATTTTTATTCCGTTTCTCTCAACGATGACTTTGATCAAAAGATCATTATCATAATGGAAGGTACTTGAAGTCATAATTTCTCCCTCTTCTGTAATTACCTTCAATATCTTATCATCGTCATCCAGGTATGCGGTTGAGATATAGGATATGCTGCCGCTTGAACTGTAACTTGTTTGTGTCTCAGTCTTATTTTCATAAGAGTACTCTGTAACTGCTTCTAAGCCACCTTTAGAAACCGTCCTCTTTTTTATAAGCAGATCATCTTCATAATAGTAATAGCTAGTAAGTGATAATTCGTAATTTGAGTACATTCTATCTTCGATTAATAGATTATTCTCATATAGATATTCAATACGCGTTTCAGATCCATCACTTGTGGTGAATCTTTCTAGAACATTGCCATTATCATCGTATTTATATGTAGTCTTCGTGACTGATATAATATCATAAGAAATTCCATCGATTTCTACTTTCCCATCCTTTATGACTTCTTTATATGTAGAAATTTCATTATTTAAAATACTCTCTTCATTATTCGTGATTATTTTCTGGCTACAACCAGATAACACAAACAGAATAATGAAGGCTAACAGTTTTTTCCTCATAATAAAATCTCCCTAAAATTAATATCATATTTCAATGCACATCTTTATACTGATGTTTGCAGAATATATTGTGTGTAGACGAACTATGTTTCACTCAAATATAATATGAGCCGGACCTCAAAATAAGCCGTCTTGGCGGAGCTTCCCTCCAAGGTTCCATAGGCTAGCTTAAGCCTCCCCAACCCTGATATATTTGTACAACTCTCCCATTTACTATTTTAAATGTAAAACCCTGTTTAAATCCATTTTTTAAATCTTCTTCCATGAGTGTTAAAAATTTTTCAGTATCTATTGGTGCCCTAGCAAATTGACCTACCATATAAACAGTACAATTCTCAGCTAATTTTATTTGGATATTTTCTTGGGTATCTGCTAGCTCTACATCCAAAATTACTTCTCTCGATTTATCTAACCCAGTTATGATTCCATATACTGTTTCAAGTCCATCAACTTTATTTAATAGGTCTTCTATTCTATTTAAGTCAAAAGTAGTTGCAATTATAAACTGATTTAAATTTTCATCGGGCATTTCAAGTTCCATGTTATTAATCCTTTTTTCAATATTAGTAATTTTTTCTATTAGATGGTTTTGCGTAACTTTATCACTTTTCATTTCTTCAACGGTTGTATTTAAGTTGTACAGATTATTACTTAAAAATAATATTAGAATAATCAATACTAATACTATAGTAGGTGTAACTAATGTTAATTTTTCCTTCATGTCTTTATCCTCCTTTTTACCCCTACTTCACTATGGCTGCGGAATAATTTTCAATGAACCTCCCCCTAGCGTCCCTGAAAGTTAACCTCTTTTACTAATTTCATCTGTTATTAATGATTTTGATATATACATTGCATTTATTATGTTCTTACAACGGGTGTACTGAGAGGTACCCTCTGCAAATTTTAGCTGTGCTTTTTCACATTTACTTATAACTGAAGATA
The DNA here is from genome assembly GCF_900101495.1 of Alkaliphilus peptidifermentans DSM 18978. Classification (GTDB taxonomy): domain Bacteria; phylum Bacillota; class Clostridia; order Peptostreptococcales; family Natronincolaceae; genus Alkaliphilus_C; species Alkaliphilus_C peptidifermentans. Next base: position 52,668 of record NZ_FMUS01000010.1, on the reverse strand, counting down.
TGGGGCGCAATGCGTCTATCAATTCTTCTTTTGCATGTTTGTTCATAACATTTTTATCTGTAATTAATGATTTTGAAATATACAATGCTTTTATCCTATTTTTAAGGAGTGTGTGCTGAGAGGTACCCTCATCAAATTTTATCTGCATTGTTTCACATTTACTGATGGTTGAAGATACAACTTGTAGCGTTTCGGCCAATTCTTCTCTTGTATATTTGTCCATAGCATTCACCTCAAATTTATGTTATTAAGTTTTTTTATTTGTAAGGTCGAACCCATCTTTTAATATAATAATTTACATATGAAAATAATTTGGCATAGAAACAATGTACATTTTCCTATAATTTTCTTTTAACCATATACCTTAAAACTGTTTTTAATTTTTTAGGTTCAACTTTTCTCGCATCTGAAAGATATATTTCTCTATATCTTAGAGTTTTGATGGAGCTTCACCTATTCAAATAAGCACCAGCTCACTCCGAATTTGTCAACAAGACCAAACATAAATGGACTATAACTTACAGGCCCCAATGGATATTGAACCTTGGCATCTTCTTTTAAAACTTCATATGCTTTATGAATCTTGTCCACATTTCCTTTACCGAAATGTAAGCAAAACTGCATTATATTGCCAGTTATTTTCTTTTCTTCTCTTGATTCTGACAACGCCAATATTTGTCCAAATACATCTAATTCAGCATGCATATAACTTCCATCATCATTTTTATATTCGCTTATCAATTTCGCATCAAAAGCTTTTTGATACAATTGAACCGCTTCAGTACTCCCCTTAACATACACCTGCATCATTGATCTTAACATCCTTACACCTTCCCATTATATAAAATTTCTGCATTTAGTTTTTACTCTTAGACATGTTAGTTGATGTCACAACCTCAATTTATTAATATTTACTATAGCTATGAATCCTTGTTTTTATTATACTTTTCTATAATAATTTCAAATGCTCTTAAGAATTTATAGAATGCTTCGCATACCAGCTTAAATAAAACTAAGATAATAATAGGTACACCGTGAGTTTGAATTTTAAGCATCAAAAGATGAAACTGTAATTCAATAGAGTCTGGTAGTAAGGTTCCTTCTTGTGCCTTTGAAATATACAAAGAAAAACTGTACTTGTTTAGTATAAAAATTAAAAAATATACTAATCCAGTAATGAAAATTCCGTTAATGATATTTACTGCTTTCATGTTTCCAATTTTAAATTTCATGATGATCCCTCCATTAAATAGTGCTTATTATAAAATCGGACTTCAACATTTTATTAATACCTACATTTACAGATCGCTATAGTTTTTGAAATGATATGGTTTTAACTGTGTTTTATTACTCCATTATCAATTAGAAACTTTACGAAAAGACAACCAATTGATATAAAAATAGTCAGAGTTAACACCATAAAAAATTGATGGTTTTCTGTTGCCCACATCCATAGTCTATCATTTGTCCATGAATTAAATCCCCAAAACTGATATCCTTCGGTATAAAACAGAAAGGCCCATGTTAGATATACCTTTGATACAATTAGCCCTATAACTACACTCCAAAAACTTCCCCATAAATACCAAATTTCCTTCGAACTTTTCTTCATAATATCGTCCTCTCCTCTTCACCCTTTACTCTATAACGTTACTGTTTTTGAACCACCATATAACATTATCACATAATGTTCCTGTGTTTACGACGTCCTTGCACCAGACCTTAAAGCTTCACCGTCATGGCGGAACTTCATTTCTAAATTCTCTAACATACTTTACTCAAATAACTTTAGTCATATATATTTGATAACAAAATTTGCATCCTCACAGTGCAATCTATCTTTCTATTTATAGTTTTTCTCCATGAATTAGATAGTGGGAAATACATATTATCTTTAACTGATTGCTCCATATCCCAAAATCCATCTCCCGATAAATTTTTATTAATCCACTCAACTAGATGCTTACATTTAGATGAAATTAGACTATAACTACTTAATAGCTCAAATGCACTAATATATCTGCTTGCTTGTTTTGAACAATAATTATCTGCTAAACTTTTAAGGTTATTATCATAAATATAGTAGATGCCTTTTTCAGAATTAATTATATAATCTAAGAATTTAGATTCAATGTCGCTGGATAAGACCCTAGATAGTAAAGCCACAACATAAAAATTTTGAAATCCCCACATATATTTCTTTTTTGGCGACTTATGTATTTCATAATAAGCTTCTTTATAATACTCCTGGTTATACTCTTCTTTAGAAAATGCATAAGTTATTATTTTTGACCAGTCTTTCGCTATTTCCATAGCTAAAGTATTCGATGGATCAATTATTATCATCCATGTTGCAACAAATAATCTAGTTAACAAATCCCAATCATGTTTTTTTTCTTTATAATCTCTTAAATCCACTTCTCTCAGTAAATATTTCTCCATATAATTATAAGCTCTTTTAATTTGCTCATCATCCTTGTCTAGACCCAAGATAAGTAATCTTCTTAGTGCTTGTTCTGTTGTTATAACAGACTTGGAAAACCGACTCATACTATGAAATTGACCCCATGAACCATCGTCCCATTGGAGGCTTATAATTTCTTTTACCCATTTAGTCTGTAAGACGTCCCTTTTAGCATTTACTAATTCTATGTTATCTGATTTTAGTTTGAGGACATCTCTCATTAAACGATATTTGGGAACAGGATCTATATCGATTTTTATTAATTCTTCTGCTGTAATCACATATTTTCCTCCTATCGAATAAAGCTTAGTAGGTACTTATGCCATATTTTTTTATATGTTCCTTCTGAAACTTTATTTCTTCTTTTTCTTCAATACTATCTAAAAAACTATTAATAACAAACTTTTGCTCATGATATATGGTGTTTTAAATCCAAACTACCATAAACTGTTAATTAGTCTTTATTCTATTTAAGCATATTATTGATTGAAGAAAAAGAGGTTTATTGAAAAGCCTATTAATATAGGTTGGCAGGAATACCCCTTGGCGGCGCTAGCATCCCTGTGGGAATGGCTAGTTAGACGCTTTAAATTGTGATTTGCATTTAAAGATTTGCTATTAACCATGTAATTAAATTCTCTAACATACTTGTGGTAACCCTGTGGTTAACGTTACTAAATTCTATTAGCTGTAATTTATCCTGATGGCTTGTGTAAAGTGATCTCATTCTATCAACAAATTCTCTCTGTATTTCAATAGGTATAGATGTATCTTCTACTCCGTGGAAAATTGAAATAGCTCTCCCTTTAACTTTTTCTTCATTTGTCATTGGATCATATAACTCTATTTCATCTTTATAGATTTCACTCAAAGGCAAGATATTCATTTTTATGCATTCTTGCCAAGCAAAGGCTCCATTAAATCCAGACAGACATTTTAAGTAGTTATGCTTAATGAAAACTCCCCCAGCTGTTATTGCTCCCATCGAATCTCCTATTACACCTATCCGTGTTGGGTCAGCATCATGTTTTTCTATTGCCATCTTTATAAGCACGTCGGATTCTTGAATACTCTTAAGCATTATTTCCCAAATATATTTCACGCTATATTCTATTGATCTTCTTTCACCATGGTATAATGCGTCAGGGACAATCACTTGATAACCAAAACAGGCAATTGACATTGCTTGAAATCTGATAAAATCTTTATTCGAGTGGGATCCATGATAATAAATAACTGTTGGTAGTACTCCAGTATATTTTTTTGGATTAACCCTTAGGTATGGAATATCACCTGCTTTTTCTTCTGTAATCATCACAAATGCATTTTCCTGTTTAAATATTGACCATTCCATCTACGCATCTCCCTTTATCTTTATTCTCGATTTGTAATTTTTAAAAATCAAATGAGCTTCAATAGAGCTTTCAAAGTGCACGTACTACCATTTTTCATAATGTACTTTTGAAAAATCAAACCTTTCAACCGCACCCTTGTCTTCCTCTGGATAACCAAGTGCTACGATAGCTATAGGAACTATTTTTGTTGGCAACTCAAATATTTCAGTTAAAGATTTAGAATCTTTTGTTCCTGTATGTAATCCGCACCATACTGCTCCTATTCCTACTCCATGTGATGCTAATAAAATGTTTTGAACTGCAGCTGAACAGTCTTCCAATATAAAGTCATTCATTCCTTGAATATTTTTATCCCCACAAATAACTATGCAACAGTCTGCTTCACTTATAGGTTTATGATTAGAATCATTTCCAGCTAATCTTTTCAGTATTTCTTTGTTTTTAACCAAAATAAAATGCCAGGGTCTTTTGTTCTTAGCAGAAGGGGCACAAAACCCAGCTTCCATAATGGTATTCAAAACTTTTTCATCAATTGATTTTTTTGAAAATCTCCTTATGCTTCTTCTAGTTCTTATTGCTGTCAAAACATCCATACTGCTCTTTTCAATTTTTTCAATAGGAGTTTTAACATTTTGATCTACAGCTATATTATCTGCTTCCATAGTTACATGTAATGTATCACAGTCGTCTATGCCAATCTGTTTTTGTAGTTTCTTATCAATTACAAGTATATAGAATCCATTTCCCTTTGAAATAAGTGAACTTCTATATGTATGACCGTTTAAAGCACCCTGCACTTTTATTCTTCCTTTTCCGTTAAATTCTTCAGCTGCATTAAAGGGAACTTCAATATATGTTAAACCACCTTTTTTGTCCGGGCTTACTATTTTTGCTTGAAATTCGCGTTTCATATTTTCACCGCCTTAATGTTTTACTTTACTATATAATAAATGAAGAAAAATCCTTGGTGATTGCTTATTAGCTTATAGGCAGGAGCATTTTCAGACTTATTCTTTAGCTATACCAAGGTTTTTTAAGATTTCGTGATAGTGTCTTGTTGCCAATGCGCTTGGTTCACCTTTTCTACAGAAAGATAACTTGGCCAACTTCGGAACAATGCGTTCAACAACAATCTGACCATCCACCATTTTTGATTCCAGCACTTTTAAGGCTTCCAGAAATCGGTTGTCCTCCTTTGCGCGGTCATAAAAGGATAACACATAAACATAAACAAAAAGATTATAGTTACGGAAGGGATATTCAACCTGCATGAACAATGTGCCCATTCCGTAATGACATGGACCAATCGGTTTTCTGATTACCCAATGATCAAGTAAGAAATCTACAGCCCTGTCTAGCGCTGATTCTTTATTGAGATAGTCACTAAATCGGAATGCATTCAAGACTGTAAGTGTTGGGAATGGGTTTGAATACTGAGTTTCTGGACCACGACCAAAGCTAAACTTATTGCAACGCCAACCGCCATCGGTGTATTGGGTATCTAAAAGGTGTTGGAAAGTTCTCTGCAATCTAGTATCGTAAGCATATCCCATGTGGCAAAGAACATTGGCAGCGTTAGCGGTATGGCATGGGTAAATAGACCCTTTCGGATACAACCTAAAACTTCCGTCTGCTTTCCATATACTAAATATTAAGTCGGCACACTTTTTAAGTAAAGGATCGGTGGGTTCCACACCCAATTCCAACAGATAAAGTACGCAGTCTAGAGTGGAGAAAGGTGATCCCTTTATTAATCTCTTGTCTGGTGTAGTCCAATAGTCTGCACCATTATCATACCTATGTGATAATATCGCTTCAAAATCTGATAAATATTGTTTGTCTATAGCCATTTCATCTCCTCCAATACTTAATGACCTATGCCTAATTACATATTTCGCATAGGTGAGAAAAACCAAGTATCTACTCTTGCTTCAGTTTTATATTAGCTTCATAATGCTCTTCATTGAGTTTCACTACTTAAAGGCCTTTTTACTTTCATCTATCTAGCTCCTTTAAAGTCAATTTGTCTACTCCTGAAGTTACTTACCTTTAATACGTAAAATACCGCCTATTATAATACTAATTGGTGTAAGAAAAAGAAAAATAAGTTCTGTTATAGCAGTATCAGTCAGAAGTACAATCGCAGTTGGTAGAATTAATCCTAAAACACCTGCTATAATCAGCAGACGAGGGTATTTGGTTAAATTTAAAATAGGTCTTGGAATTCTTCCTGTACCAATATAATGTCCAGGATTATATTGATTTTGTTGCCATTCATTTAAATCCTCCATATCCTTTAGAAATTTATCATCTTCTTTCACTCAATCAACCTCCCGTCAAAGCTCTTATAATTGATACCACCTCAATTATGGATACTAAGTATTCTATCTCAGTACCGTCTTGCAAGCGCAATAAAAACATCAACTGTAGATTTAGTTTATTTTACTCGTTGAAACATTGGGTGGCTTTCTTTGAATTGAACTAAATCCCACAGATTTCCATATAAATCTTTAAATACTGCAACGATACCATAAGATTGTTCTTTTGGTTCTCTAACGAACTCAATTTTTTTTGCTAACATATCATTATAATCTTGCCAAAAATCATCTGTCCCAAGGAACAGAAAAATTCTTCCTCCTGCTTGGTTTCCAATAAAAGAAACCTGCTCTGGTTTTGAAGCCTTTGCAAGTAATATCGTAGTTCCAGATGAGCCTGGTGGTGATACTACTACCCAGCGTTTATCTTGTTCTGGTTGATAGGTATCTTCAATTAATGTAAAATTTAGTTTCTCTGTGTAAAATTCAATAGCTTCATCATAATCTTTAACAACCAAAGCAATATGTACAATAGATTGAATCATTTAATTAACCCTTCTTTCTTTGTAAAATGTTGTTAAACTACGCCCTTGTTCTATTATGACCCCTATGTCGTATAACGATAACGCATGTATCTCAGATGCCTCTGAACTAGACCTTGCTACAATTGGTAGTATCCTGTTACAATATCTAGTTTTTTCTATACTCCACATATTCATGATTTCATTGTGTTATATGAAGTATATAATTCAATTAAACAAAGTCTTACAGTAACTTTTCTCCCAGGAAAGAAAATATTGTTTTATCACGTGAGGACAGATTCTTGAGGATATAAATCAGCACATCCATCTTTTTCCTTAATAATGTATTTATAAAACTACAATTAATTGTCATGGTTCTACTTAATTACCAAATATAATTTCACTTACTTCGTAAGAACATATTTATTAATATTATTAGCACTAAAAATCTGCTGCCATTTAAGATGCTTAAGATGTATGTTTTTGAATTTTTTTCATATTTCCATTCCATAAAAGCACGAAATCCAAATACTACAGTTGAAAATATAGGTAAAAAATACTGCCTTAACATACTAATAAAATAAATAATTATTATTAATGATATAATTAGCGTTATTTCAGACCATTGATGGATTTTATTAACAGGCTTGTAAAAACCCTTTTGATTTTTAATATCAAACTTCTTTATAATGGGTTTTTCTATAACTGTAAGAAATATTAATAAAGCAGTTAAAATAATATATATCATCTAATCCCCCTTCGCTTGTTTTTTCACATATATTTACAAGTTCTAAACTTACCTTCAATCCAAAATGTTGCCTCTTGGGTTCGAAACCTTAATAAGTAGCACTTTGGGTCTACAATGCCCTTCTTGAAAAATTTTCTGTCACAATCATTTTCAAACTCTCTTTTCTCATCCATATTGGTTACTATTTCAACATCGCCAATTAATGTTACACTATCACCACCAAGATAATAGCATACACTGGCTTTTGTATTATTTTCAAAATGAGTTGCTTTACCATTTATATGAGACCTTTTTGATGTAATGAAATAGATTTCTAAGAAACCGTTATTTCTGATTTTTTTTATGGCACATACACGGGGGTATCCCTTTTCATTAATAGAAGCAAGTGTTACAACTACACACTTTTCTAGTATTTTGGAAGCCTTTTCTTCAATTTCTTGAATTCTTTCTTTTTGTATTTCACTAGCTTTTTTCACCATAGTTTTATTTCTCCTAATAAGAATTTTCTATACTACACGTATTATATCAATTAAAAGTTTTTGATAGATCTGCTTGCCACCCAGTGAGAAGGGTGCTGTACAGTGATTTCAGAAATCTGTAAGATTCATACTTTTTCGCAGTATAAAGCAACTTATAATCCATCAATTACAATTGTTATATGGAGTGGCAACCTTCTTCTACATTTTCAACTCTATATTTAATTATATATAATACTTATTTTCGTAGTATGTAACTGAATCTATAAAACTTTTGAAGTAATCTTCAACCAATGCCTTCATAGCTAGAGATTCTGTCTGATAATGGCCCAATCCAATAATATTAATCCCAATATTCTCAAGCTGTTGAAAATAATTTTTGTTTCTACTAATACTGTTTTTACCTTTAAATTCAGATACTCCTGTTATATATGTATCTACTCCTAAGTCTTTGGCCATTCTTATTATTTCAATAATATTGCCTCCCCCTGGAGAACAGCATATTTTTGTGGGTTTTATATCATTAAACTGATAGAACACAGCTTTTGATGATATTTCACTAATTTTATCAAACAGATCATCTATACATCTTCCATAGTACTCACATTCAACCTTCCCTCTTAAACCCTTGTACTCATATGAAAGTCTTCCTTCTACAACACACATCAGCTCTTTCGCCAAATAAAAAGCCGTTGAATACTTAGGATGAAAATCTAGTGCCATGTGACAGACATAAATGGATATTCTATTTTCTTTTAGTGTATCTATATTATCTGAAATAGCATCCTGCCAAGAATAATCGAGTATTTTTTGATAATATGGATGATGAGTAAAAATAAGTATATCTTTCTTGTTATTTTCTTTAATAAAGGTAAACATGTCCTCAGTTATAAAAGTAGTCGTCAAAACCTCACTTATCTCATCTGCGAAATCTATCATCAACCCACAGGCGTATTCTTGATAGTCAGAATGAATGTAATTTTGAATCTTATTAGTATAATCCTCAAATGTAGTCCACACATCATGGTACATATAGATTTTGAAGTCCTCATTCAGTTTTTGAATTAGTTCAATCTTATTCATGTTTACCCTCCCAATTTTAAAGAATAAATTGGAAATCCTTCTTTTACCAGTGGTAATCGTACCAGCGTCCAATCCAAATCACTCTTCATTAATATTTCTAATTCTTTCTGTTTATCTATCATCATTTTTGAAAAAATGCCCCCCTTGGGGGTGCTTGCACCCAGTGAGAAGGTGTAGCTCCTAAGTGGTCGGTTAGTTCACTGGCTTCTACTCTAACTTCGGTTTTATATTAGCTTCATAATGCTCTTCATTGAGTTTCACTGCTACAAGTTCTTTTATACTTTCATTCAACTTCATTGCTAAACTCTCAATTCCAAAGAATTCTGTGAAAGTATGACTCCCAATGATAAGATTTATCCCTTTAAACTTAGCATATTGAATGGTATACAAATTATATTCACCTGTAATGTATACATCACACTTATTTTCAACTGATTCCCTAAGACAAGTTGTTGGACCTCCATTACCACAGACTAAGCCTACTCGCTTCACCTTTTTCTCATTAAACTGCCAAAATTTCACTGGTTCTTCAAGTAGATCTTCAATGTTTTTTACTAATTCATAAAATCCAATTTCTTCATCATATTCTGCGACTCTACCAAAATATAAACCTTCCCACTCATGGGTTTTTTTTATAGTTTTAAAATTTAATTTCTTTAATAGACTATCGTTTGTTCCAAATTCGCAATCATCAAGTGGTAAGTGATTATAGTAGTGACTTATACCATACTCTGCTAGCTTTTCTATACACGCCTCTTTTAATCCATAGATTTCATCCCATGCATCGTGGTGTGTGACCATCATATCAACTCCATGAATTCTTGCTTCCTCTATAGTTTCAAGGGTTAAGTTAACACAATATCCTAATTTTTTAACTTTTTTATCTGTATGATATGTAATCCCAGACTCGCTAAAATAGATTTCCTTATTCGTAACATCAAAAAGATCATTAATTTTTTCAACAATATATGTAGCATCCATATATTTACCACCTCAATTTCATAGTATTTTAATTCTCTAGCCTAGTTAAATCCACCACATTCTTGATATACTGATATGGAACTATAATTATGAAATCTTTTTATATTCTGAGTTTCAACAGAGAATATTTCTATATTTCCTTATACATAAAAAGCACATGTTCAGCATCTAAAAACCCATTTTTTCGGTAAAAGTTAGGTGCAGGTGTATAACGAGATGTTGATAATGTAAATCCAGCTAAGTTATGCTCTTTAATATAATCTTCGACTTTACTAAGCATTTTTGTTCCATAGCCTTTCCTTTGAAGTTCAGGAGATATAAACATTTCGTCAACAAAAACCTCATTATTGTTCCACCAGATCTTTTCATGGCAAAATATAGCTCCTTTAATTTCTCCATCTAACCACAAAGTATATCCTATGAACTTTTTACAGTCTACATAATCCTTCAAATAGCTTTTTGCTGTCTCCAAAGACCACCGACACTGCCATAAATCATTGTTATATACTGACATCATAATTTCTGCACATGCGGTCAAATCACTTAACTCAAACTTCTTTATCATACTATTTCCCCTTTCACTTTATATCAAATTAACTATATTGGCATTCTGAAATTGTTTAAAAGCTTTTTAATAGCCCCAGACACTATCCATGATATCACTATTTCCTATAACGTCTCCGTGTTTTCGACGTCATCATTATCCAAGCCAAAATGTTGCTAACCCTATGTTATATGCTGTCCCGTTGACTCTAAATTTTTTGCCCCCACTAAACCATTGTTTTTTGTGACCTATAGAATAGATAATGGGTCTTAATTACAAATGTAACTAGACTTTGGTCTTACTAATAATTAGCTGCTGATTTTATAAAAGAATAAACTTTCTCATCTAGTGTAAATATCAAAGATTCTATTTCTTTACCATCCTGATATTGTCGTATTCCATACGCAGCCATTATTTGAGCTCCATTATCAAAGTTCATAGTTATTGCAACTGCATCAGTAGTACTAAGGTCCTTATCCTTATTGTATTTTCCTTGCAGATTTTCTTCAGAGCCCGTTATTTCAAAAGTACCATCTTCGTTTAAAATAGCGAAAATATCCTCTTTTTTTCCGTTGAAATCATCATATTCCTTGTAAGCTTTTCCAATAACTAGGACTTCTCCACTTGTATCAGAAATCGTTTCTAAAATCCATTGTCCTTCAACAGATGTTGACAATGATTTTGTTGTACATCCAATAAAAGAAAGTATAGCTATAACTAAAATGATACTCAAAAATATTGCTTTTTTCATTTCTCTTCCTCCTCGTATAATATAAATAATCTTATATTATATAAGTTCCTTTGTACTTCAATATAAAACTTTGAGTTTTTCATTAATCTACAATATGCTTTTATGTCGACTTCACCATTTTCCAGATTTGATTGTTTAGTTGCTAGTCCCAAATTTCATCTACAACTATCAATACTTCAGTATAGTGATAGCCTGTTAAAGCTGAGAATAATGTTCCTTGAACTTTAACATACTTGTTTTTATATATCCTTGCCATATCCATATAATGCTCCCCTCTTAGTACTAGTTGAATTTCTAAAACATCAGATATACATGAATTAAACTCATCAGTATCTTCTGCAATAACATCTATAGGATCATCTAGCTGTAAAATAAGTTGATATCTTTGTTCATCATTATCAGGGTCCTCGCCATATCCCGGAGGTCCGTAATACAATCTGGAAATTAGTGTGCCTTCAATTATTGAAACATTTGGTTCAAAATAATATTCTTTTACAACCTCTGAGTCTACTACTTCTCCAATAGCCAACCCAACTTTTTCATTTGATTCGTTAGATTCTATTTTATCGTTTTTATTAACATTACATGAGCATAATACAAAAGAAATAATGACCAATATAAAAAAAACGCTTAATTTTCTCATGGTGTAATTCCTCTCCCTGTTTCAATAAAAAACACGTAAATAAAATTCTTTTAACAACTTGCTATCTTTTATATTTTACCATAATTTTGAACAAAAGTTTATTTGTTCCTTATACCGACACGCTATTTCAACTATTGAATTATCAAAGCTTTATAAAATAGATAATGCCTCTTATATTTTACTAAAAAACAAGACCCTATGAAGAGCCTCAGATATTGTATTTCAACCATTAAACATAATTCATTGGATGTGTCTGATAACGTTCCCGTGTTTTCAATGTCCCTGAGCCGGACCTAAAAGATGCCCGCCTTGGCGGTTCTAACCCACTATTGATATCATAAAACTTTTCTATTAAACACCATAATATTCTGCTAATGCTTTCAGTACTGAAGTTTCTCTGTTTACCCAATGATTTTTATTTATTGTTTCATCTTTAAGTAAGCACTCATTTTGCTCTATTGCTTCATCAATGTTAATCCAAATAGGGCAGAATTCTATTTCTGCTTCATAATCGTCAAGTTGTGGTATTTGCTACTAGTTACTCCATCCTTAACTATATCAGTAACTAAATAATTAAACCTCCATGAAAAAAGCATTCATATACTTTAATTTCATTCTTAAATATTTCTTCGTATCCATTGAACCATTCAAAACTTCCATTAACAGAACATCTATATTCAAAAACACCTCTTTTGAATTCTCTTGGTCCTCTAAATGGTATATCCTCTGGTACATTCAATAGAGCTTCCTTCAAGAAATCCCCTTCAAATGTCTCTGATAAAACTCTACCACAATAGTTCATTGCCCAAAGTGGGGTATTATTCTCCCACAAAGCTTCTTCTCCAGCGAATTGATGTCCACCTAAATAGGTATCAATATACCTTAATTCAGCTTCTTCATAATCCAAATCATGAGACTTTGGTCTTGATGATTTAATTTCTGCGCCCTTACCAGCATAAGTTGCTTTCTTAGCTCTTATTAAGAATTCAATGGTTTTCTTATTTTTCATAACATTCTCCCCTTAAACATAGTCTAAAAATGCTCTTATATAAACTTCTTCTTATCTGCTCATCTTTAACTCCTTCTCTAAATTTTGTCATTATAGCATGGCGAATTATACTAAAGCTTCAGCCACAACGCGGGACGAACTCCACCGCTGTTATCGCCTGTTGAAGGATGAATCGTGTTGCTGTTGTAGCGGAAGGTGCCATTTCCCTGAATGCCTATATTGCCGTCGCCGTGGATATATACGGCTCTTCTATTGTCACGCCCGGACGACCTAAGCCACCACCACCATACATACCCATCGAATGTCGCTCTTCGTTTGTTGTTGTTTTTGTCTTTCCTTTGAAACCAGTATCTTTGTTTAGCACTGCGGTTTTCAAGGTTTTTGCTGCTGTCACCGAAATATTTGCACACTACTTCTTCAATGCTTAGAAGATATATGTAATCCCGAGTATCTTCTCCGCCTCTTGAACCGTACCACTGATTATCATGGTTTTTGTTCAATACTGAAATGATTCTTGACTGTTCGGCTGCTGTGAATCTGTTATAAAACTCTCCGTTAAGATATTTTCTTAAGGAGCAGTCTGCCCATGTCACATCACCAGCGTAATTATTATAGGGGTGTTGTTCGATCATGTATTCAGTTATAATCAATACCATATTGTTTTGAATGTCAAGCACTCGCCAATCGTAACAGCCAAATGATATTTTATCTCCTACTTGCATATTTACCTCCCATCCCTTATATAAATAAACTCTTGTTCTTTTTCAAAATGTTTATTCTTATAACATAAGGATTGTCGCAGATTGCGTTTTCTCAGGCTTTTTGCCCTATAGTATAATTCCTTTTAGTTTATTCTTGTAAAACTATGATGTTTTATGATGATAATCCATAATAATTCCTTCTTCTCTGACAAAATGTCCATAACCAATGGGTTCCCCTTTTAATCTAGGAAAAAGTTGAAAATGCAAATAGTTCCTCTTACCATCACAAATGGTACACATATACACTTTTCGCAACATTACTACTATAGGAAATCTAATTCATTTTTCAAAAATATATATTACTCCATTTCTTACATTTTTAATTATATCTCCTTGAAACCCTCTTCTTACAAGTTCTTTTTGAAATGAATAAATTAAGAGTCCGTGACTAACAAGTAATATATTTATATCCGCTTTATCATCAATATTATCTAAAAACCCGTTTATTCTTTTTTCAGTTTGTTTTTTACCCTCAATTTGGGACTTATGTGAAAATGACCATGCTACTCTCCCACATATACTCCAAAAGATGTAAGGTAATTTTAGATTTGTTTTAAATACTGGGTATAGTGGAATTTCTCTCAATTCCGGCATTGTTATGACTTCGCCATTAAATATTGCTTCTGCCGTTTTTAATGCTCTCGGCATATCACTTGTATAACATTTATTCCATTCAACATTACTAATCTCTATTTCATTCTTAATAACATCAGCATTATCGTATAAAACCACCCACTCTTGAAAACCATTTGATGTCATAAATTTTGCGGGTATATTATTCACTTTGAAATGTCTTATTAATCCTATTTTCATTTCTATTCCAACTTTTCCTCAGTAATTTTTTAAAAATTTCAACATACATCTATCTCTTGTTGGGGTCTCATCAGACGTCTCCGTGTTTCCTATGCCTTCCAACTGGTCCCCCACTTGGCCCTTCTCCCTGGTGGAACTTCGTTCCCGGTGAAGGGATGTTGTGCCTCAATAGTCCACTACTTTTTCTCGGTAATCCAAAATCGGCAATCTACTGAGTATTCTTTAATTCTTTTGTTTTCGTCGCATATCTCAGATCTTAACATCGTTTCTGTCAAACTCAAGCCTGCTTCAGTGATAGTATGAATGATTTCGTCTTTTGTTGCAAAATGAATATAGTATTCTAAATTATCTTTAGTAAAAATTGAATCCCCATATTCTAATAACCTTTTATCCTGTTTTCCTTCTTCCCATGTTTTTTTATAATTTTTCCAGAAATCCTTAAATTCTTCTACTCTGTCCCTATCCTCATGGGTAGTAAAAATAAACTTAGACCCTGTTTTGATTATTCTTTTAATTTCAGTCATTGTCTTTACTCGATTACTCATTAAAGGTATGTGCATGATACCATTAAAAGAGAATAGTGCACTATCAAAACTACTATCTTTATACTTCAACTCAAGAGCATTTCCTGTCTCAAATTTAATAGAAATCTCTCTTTCTTTTGCTATTTCTATTGCATTCTCTATGAGGTTTTCTGATAAGTCCACACCAGTTATATTTGTGTATCCTATCTTATATAATCCAAAAGTCGTTCTTCCAGCTCCACAGCCTATATCTATGATTGAAGAATCCTCAGTAACATACTTTTTAAATAGGATTCTTTCTGATTCCCATAATCCAATATCATCAATGTCTAAAACATATTTTCTTACTGCATTATGATGATTATAAGTAGATTTTACATGTTCTAGTTGGTCCTTCATTTTGCCCCCTCCTCTTTTGGGTTTTATCCCACCACACGATGTGACGACTTTATGCGTGTGATTTTATATAACGTTTCCGTGGTTACGATGTATAGACCCAAAAGGAATACACCTTGGTGGATCTTTGCTCACAGCTAGAAGGTGCGGGGCCTGCCCCACTTCATGACGGTGCTTATAGAGACTTACTCCTTGAAGATACTTCTTGCCCCTTTGTGGGAATGGCTTGTTATACGATGTCTAAAACTATCAAATAGTTTATAGCGTTTTCGTCATATTTACCATACCTGGAATATATCCAAGTTTTTGGTTTAATGCAATCATATTATGATTTTTATAATGAGTAGTAGTCTGTATGGTCTTAATACCTTCATTTCGACACCACTCTTCTAATAATATTTTAAGATGTTTTGCTAACCCTTTACCTCTGAAATCCTCTGTGATATACAGTGATAAAATCATAACACTATCTTGAGAATTTTCCTGTTTATATGCCCATATAAATCCCTGCATTTGACTTTGCTCGTCTTCTACAATCGTTAAAAATAAATCTTCACTTTTTGTATTTTTAATTCTTTGTACTGTTTTCTCTATAGCTTCTGTTGAAGCTCTATAGTCTGGATTCCATAGTTTTGGTGCAAAATTATGCCATTTTGCTATTTGAACTAAAATTAACTCTAAATCCTTGTTTATACTACTATTAAGTTCGATTTTTTTGTGATTCATTATTAATCGCTCCTGTTTGTAATTATATATATGTTCATCTAGTCTTTCTCTAAGTTCCTTTTCATTTAATTTTCCAAATATTCATCTTCATTGGATACCCAAGCTTTACGAAAGGTGTCGTAACTGCTGTCCGTCAACTCAAGACCATCTACCTCCACCCAACCCAATCCTCTTATTCAAAAGAAAGTGTTCATCACATGATTTCTTACCTAGTAAAGTTCAAATGTTGACCAATTATTTTCTCTCGCCCACTTCAATCTATCTTCTATAGTATTGTAATGTAGTTCTAACTTGTGTCCATCTGGGTCGAGAAAATAAAATGAATCTCCTTCTGATGAATTTTCCTTGAATGACTTTACCCCCACACTTTCAAGTTTATCTTTCATTTTTTGAAAATCTGTAGATAAAACATTGAACGAAATATGTGTGTAATCTGATTTTGTCTCTAAAACTGCTGCATTATCAATATTGAGGGCAACCCACTGGTTACCTGCTAATAAATATGCTCCTTTGTCCCATTTCCCCACCAATCTAAGCCCTAATAGATTCACATAAAATTCCACCGACTTCTCTAAATCCGATACAGCAAAAGTAATATGATTAATTCCGTTAATCATCATTCATTCTCCTCTAACTTTTGTTAATAACTACAAGAAAATTAGTACCCTTTTCTACACTTTTTCATTTGTAAATTTATTTAGTATAATTTAGACTTTAGAAATCTTTGTCGCCAATATGAAGGCCCCCTTAATCCATCATCTTACTGGAGGGTTGAGAGAGTTATATATCATGTTGCTGAAGTTATCATTTAGAAAAGTACCTGATGCCCTCAAGCCCTCATTTTTATAGTTAACATTAATATATAAGCTTCAACTCACTACTTCTACCTCCTTAAGCTCTAGTTCCTAATATGAAATATTAAAATAGCCCACTCCTCTTAGTAAGAAAATTCCTGTTAAAATGATGTAAGTGGTGATAATTATAAACAACCCACTGTTTCTATCATGTCGAGATAGTACATTATAGCTATCCTCCTGAACTGCCATAGCCCTTAACTTTCTCAAGGATAAAATACATACTGTGCTGCTAATCAAAAAAACAATGAATAATACTATGTTATTATTTAATAAACTTACAGGAGTGCTAGACAAGTCACCATATTGTTGCATCATTGACTCCTTTCCCTGAATAAATCCATAAACAACAAATACTGTATTTGTAATAATATGCATTATAATACCGGGAATTAATGAGTTTGTATAATGTACTATTAACCCTAATAATATACTAAAAAGAAATAAGGTTATTAATCTGTGAGGATTGTTATGATATATTGCAAATAAAAAAGCTGATGCAGTTATAGCAAAATATTTGTTTATACTTTCCATTCCACTTATAAGAAACCCTCTATAAAAAAACTCTTCTCCAACAGGTATAAGTATACCAACTGTTATTACTAGTACAATTAGTGTTGCTACATTATCGGCAACTATGTAATCGTTCATTTTAAAGCTAATATTAAAGTAGCTTAAAATAATATCTTGAACAGTTAACAAATAAACAGAAATTAAGTTAAAAGCTATAAATATAACAAAGCTTAAAAAAAGCTGTTTTAACGTTACTTTATTAAGTCTGAGTAATTTTATCAGGTTAATATTCTTAATGTAGGCAAATAAAAAACAAGGTGAATAATGGGTTATAATATGACAGAAAGACACTGTTATAAAAAAAGTTACTATTGCACTGTATGATTGAATATTTGGGTTAAAATGCTTAGCCAAGAAAAATTCAAAAATATTCCATAAGATATAATACATCACACTTACAATTGCAATAAATAAATAATGTTCTCTACCTATATTTTTATTTGTCTTTATATTTATATTGGTCATATGTTTTCTCTCCCTTTTAAGTACTTACCTTTGCTAGTCGTAACCCTAATTATAGCAGTTACTCTCTATATTTTTTTTAAAAACACAATGTTTACTATGATTTTTCGATATCAAGTGTATCATTTATTAATCATAAGGAGGTAAAAACCAGTTAATGATAAAGCTATTCTGATTCTTGAGTGTCTTTTCTAATTTGTACTCGTTATATTTGTTCGTCGTTAAAGCCATACCAAAAAGTAATCCCTCTAATTCTACATCCACCAACCAATTCCTACTGTTCACTAATGACGCATTTAAAAGATGATGCGACATATATCTCAAGCAAAGCTCATAGGTGATAAAAAATAGTATTTTCATTTAAATTTTCTTGTAAGTTCAAAAAGTTTTTGAGTATCAATTCCATCTCCATATATTTTGTATCTTGCTCTGTCGCTACTTCCATTACTGCTAAATGTATAGAGACTTACATATCGTGGATCATGACTAATAAATATATGTACTCCTGTTTTATTATCGTCATTAAGACGTATTGTGACTCTTGTGGAACCTGGCATTGTGTAGTCTACCCGGAAGGTGGTCCCACCTTTACTAAAACGTCTTTTCCTCATATTGTGATTAGATAATGTTAAAAGCACTTCTTCAATAAAGTTTTTATCGGTAATATCTTTCATAGATGTTGAATGAATCTCTGAGTATTTAGATATTGGCAAGGGTCTAAGTTCTTCTAATTCTTCCCCGATATCATCCATAGAAATATCCTTTGTTTCTATATCCATGCCCTTCGGTATGGTTATGGTTTGTTCTAAAGTTATATTGGATATATCATCTGCTGTGAGATTTTTAATGCCTGCGGTACGTTCTAAATCAAAGGGATAAAAGATAAAGGTAAGTATTGATATAAATATAATAATAATAATAAATTTAGTTTTATATCCAACTTTTTTTCTATGGGCTTCTTTAAGCATTTTCTTTTCAACACTGTAATTATATTCACCTAATTTAAAACTATCATTTTTAGCGTCATATTTCACTGTAAACCTCCCTTATTCTTGCATAACTCTATACCAATGTGATATAGCATTTAGGATATTTACTTCGTTTCTTTTCATCTACTATGAAATATCAATCTTCCGCATCAGCATATTAGCTACTATAACAAATTCCACCTTTATGAAATGCATTGTTAGTTGATCGTACAACATATCTTACTTTCTTATGGTATATTAAAAATACAAAATGAAATAAATATCATATATTGTATTAGACCTCAAAATTCCACACTGGTATTACTTCAATTTCTTCTAGAAATGGGTTACCATTCTCATCATCATGCTTTAATTCAATCACAATATTATGGTTAATGTATTCCATCATATCTCGGTGATATGTAACACCTGCTCTTCCTCCCTGAAAGTTCTTTAGTTCTTCAAAGTTATAGGTGTATCCTATTGCATTTTTCTCTTCCTTACCTGTATTTTTATCTCTAAACCTTATGGTAATAGATATATTCTCTGACACATAATCTTCCTGTCCTATGTAATCAATTGATTCTATACGGAGGTGTACGTGGTTAGATGTATTAACCAAAACTCCATCGCTAATTTTCCAATTATTGCTTTCACCTTCCAACCTAAGTACAGATATTAGCAAATCTGTCCTCTCTTGACTCAATTGATTGCTTAAATTTCTGTTACTATTCAGCAATAGGATACAGGTAATTAATAAAATAGAACATATTATCATTAATAGTTTGTTATCTTTCATATTCATTTCTTTTCTCAACCCCATACCTTCTTATTTTATCTTTAAATCTTCAAAAAGCTCCATTTCCATTTCTAGAGTTTTCCCATATTTCTCGCAACAATTTCCGATCCCATACCTGCGCCTCTATATAATGCAAATACTCTCCATATATATTATACCGTTGCACTAATTCTGGTATCTCATCAAAGGTATAAACCTTTGGGGTATTTGTTCTTTTACCACCAATTATACTTCCGAATTCATCATATTCCAGCTGATACATGCTATCAGGATATGTAAATGAAACAGACCTCATATCAAGCATTTTTATTGGTATCCGAAACTCACAAGCATCCTTCTGAATATCCACTCTTATATCAAATTCACCCTTGGGTGATTCACCTAAAACCATATATATGGGGACTAAACATTTGGGATGCCCGCCCTTTTCAACAAGTTGACTATATATCCATTTCTCTATTTCCCTTCGGTGTGTTAGGTAATCATCTTCAGCGTAGAAAAATCCAATCCCATTGCGCGCACAGTGAGCCTTTTTTATTCTATTTGCATCTTCAAAAGGCAACTCATTTAAAGATACAAATGGGTATTCACCTTTAGGATAATATCTTGTAAGAAAATTTGGAATTACCAAAACCTACTCCTCCACTTATCTATAGTATTTTATGCTTAAAAGTATTTTAAAATCTGCCGCACTATGTGTTCAATACTTAGCATTAAATAAAGTATATGAAGTATTTCACTTACACATTGTGCTTACTCGCTACGTCAAGTGCATAAAAATTGTCTCAATCGTTCCCCATGGTGCTTCCTTTTCATCAATCTTCATAAACCCATATTTTTCAGATAAATTAATGTGGTCGCTGATAAGATATACTTTATCAAAGCCCAATTCTTTTGCATATGCCAAAGCGAAAACAATCAGCTTTTCACTTAACCGATTACCCTTCATCGCCATTTACAAGCGGTTTTATTTGCATAGAAGATACATCCTTTCTCAAGTAAAAAAATATAAAAAATCCTAAGTTCACACTGTAAAGCTTATATGAAATTTATAGACGCCGATACAAATTCTCACATTTCGCGGCAGAACGCTGCACCTTTGCATATGGTTTCAGAGAACGTCTCCGAGTTTACAATGTCCCTGAACCGGACCCTAAAGCTAGGCCGTCTTGGCGGAGCTCAGTTCCCGGTTAAGGGATGTGGTGCCTGACCTTTCCCTTAACACGTCCTCCTGCACCTCCCGTAAACACATTGATGGTATTGGGTGTTATTGCTTTTTTTCAACATTCTCTTTTATACGTATAGCTAGTTGTGCAAATTTTTCAGGTTCTTCAAAATGTGGAAAGTGTGCTGACTCTTCAAACCATATGAGCTCTTTATGAGGAGCTATTATCTTGTTATAATACTGTTCTATTAAGGTAGATGGCGTATTATAATCATGTCTACCTGCAAAAAAGTAAACAGGAACTCTCACTTCAGGTAAATCTCTTACAAAATCTAAATCTAAGTTATGTCCCCACATGGTATCTGCTGAAAATTTACTACCTAAAGCAAATTTTATTCCATCAATCCCTGTATATTCTGGTGAAAAAATACTTCCCAATATAATATCATTTAAAGTATTTACATTCCTTTCTACTCCCCCATATTTATCTAGCCATTTTCTTTGTGTTAACGTATCACTAACTGTATTCTTGTAAGGAGGTCGTCCAATTCTCAATAAATCTTCTAACGCCCTTTTATTATTGTTTTTTTTAGCCATCTCTAAAACAAAATCATATGAAACTGCTTCATTCTCAAGTTTATTGACTACTTGTCCAATACTTATAAAGGCTGCAACTCTTTCTGGATATTTGTCTATTACATGTAAACCTAATTCGCTGCCCCAAGAATGTCCTGCTAAATATACATTTTCTTTTTCATATTTCATACATAGATAATCAATAAGTTCTTTAGTATCTTCTCTAAACCGACTTCTGTTCATAGATTTTCTCGGAATATTATGTGAATACGACATTCCAGAACCTCTTTGGTCCCAATTAACAACAATGAAATTTTCCTCGAGTTCCTCTTGATATTTCCGTGCAAAAGAAATTTGTGAATATCCAGGACCTCCATGCAAAAATAGAAGAATTGGATTGTTGGTATCTTTACCTCTTATCATTATAAACTGTTCTAATCCTCCTAGTTGGATTTTTTGTATTGATGCTACACTATTATTTCCTTCAATGTGTGGGGTTCTTGATGGTAGAAATAATACAAACAATATGCATATTATTAAAAGCACTAAAGTGATCTTTATACATTTTTTTATTAGTTTCATAAATAAACACTCCATATATCTTTATTAGGTAAAAAAGCACCCATCACTTTCAGATAACTTTTCGTGTTTGCGACGTCTCTGAACCGGACCGCCTGACTTTATCCCCTGGCGGAGCTTCGCTCCTAGTGAAGGGATGTGCTGCCCTGACCTTTCCCGCGAAACGTACCTGCCAGCACCCTTGTGCAAACACATTGTTGTGTATAGTAGCGCGCCTTCTTTGTTCAGAGGCTGACAGGACGTCAGCCTCTCTAACAATAAAAACTATACTAGCAAATCACCGAAATGTTTAGAGCTATCCTTCATTAAAGTTGCTAAATATATTCTTAAATCCATCATCCATTCAGGTTCATTATCCCAAACCTCCTTGGTAGATAACAAAACTCTAACATATCCATATAGATCTGCAAATCTCCTAAATACCGTAAGATAAGATAACATTTCATCAGTAATACTAAATTCTTCTCTATAACCTTTAATAAAAAAATCTCGCGTTAATGAATAGTCCTCGCAAGGTACTTCATTTACTATACTATTTAATGCTTGTTCAATATCCATTGCGTACCAGTGATACATTGAATCATCAAAATCTATGATATTAAGCATATCTGTATCTTTGTCGTAGAAAATATTATCCATCTCAAAGTCATAATGAACCATCCCATAAGTTTGCTCATTTTTAGGTAATTTTGAGAAAAACTCCTTAAGTAACTTTATTTCCTGCATTGCTAAAGTCTCATCAGAGAAACTCGACAATTCCTTTTCAATCCAAGTAAGAACATCTTCATATGACCAGCGTAATTCTTTATCTGGTTTATATTCAGATGATAATTTATGCAATTTACCTAAAGATTTGCCATGTTTTCTACATATATCATAAGTATAATCTATTTGTTCTAACTGAACTCCTGCCACCCTATCAAAAACAACCGCAAAATATTCTCCCCATGGTGTACTAACTTCCAATAATTCTTGATTATCTTTTGAAGGAACAGTGCATAATACTGGATACTCTCTTAGCTTCAAATACTTAATAAATTCCAGTTCTCCTATTATATTGTTTTTATTTTTCTCAGTGCAAGGTGCAAACCGTAAAAGCTTTACCTTATCTTCACTTTTGAATGGATACACAGCATTAGATGAAATTCTGTA
This sequence comes from Alkaliphilus peptidifermentans DSM 18978, assembly GCF_900101495.1. Taxonomy (GTDB): domain Bacteria; phylum Bacillota; class Clostridia; order Peptostreptococcales; family Natronincolaceae; genus Alkaliphilus_C; species Alkaliphilus_C peptidifermentans. Next base: position 29,430 of record NZ_FMUS01000010.1, on the reverse strand, counting down.
GTATTTAAACATTTTTGTGGAAGAAGGGTCATATTCCCAATTTCCTAAAATCATTTTGGCTAAGTCTCTATTATCAAAAAGATATTTCAGTTTTAGCATGTTATTCTACCTCTTTCTTGTAATTTTATTTTTACTACCGATTTTTGGCAACAGTAAAATAACATCAGCTAACCTCACCCAATAATAACAGCTAAACGTTTATTTGTACTGTTCCCAATTAAATTGAAATCACCTTTATTTGTATTAATCGACGTTTCATGTCGCTCACTCCCTTCAAATTTTAGTTTTTTATTTTATCCGCTGCACGATGCGGCGTTCTTTTTCGCGCGATTTTATATAACGGACGGGTGTTTCCGACATCCCTAAGCATTGCAGGTAGCTACTCATGCCGGGGCGCCTCGGTTGGCTTAGGGCGTGTGGGCGGCTTTTCCCTTACCATTGCATCACCGTCCTCTGCGGAAACATTGTGTTTTAGGAGGTCCGAGCCCCGTGACTCAAAGGGTGCCACGGACGGCACCCCCTTAAACATAGCACTTGACCTGTACTGCACATTATAAAAAATAATTGGAATTCAACTTACTTAAAGCAACAAATTATGCTCATAATCTCATGTAATCAAATGTACTCGCCATGCTTGCAACAAAATTCCATTGCCGCTCCATGTAAACTCTTAATGCAGAAGTGTTATTTTGATAAGCCGAATATACAGTTTCCAAATCCAAGTCGTTATTCAAATCTATTTTCTCAATCGCTTTCGCAGCCGCATAACCGCTTTCCATTGCTGCTGAAATACCCTCGCCCATAGGGTTAAGAAATCCTGCGGTTTCACCTGCAAACAGCACTTTCCCTTTTCCGTATTGTACAGGACATTTGGGCATAATGTATGGCATAAGCCATTTTTCGGCTTTTTCTTGCTTTTCGATTTTTGCGTTATGATGTTTTTCCATATAAACAATAAACTCGGCATAATAATGTTCAAGTTTACTTGTATCCTTAACAGACACACCGAAAATAAGATAATCATCTTTTACATTAAACCACGCATCATATTCCGATAGGTAGGGCTGCAAATAGGCATAAAAATAATGATGATCCAATTCTATGGAACCCTTATTGAAGGTTTGATAAGTAGTTATATAATTTTGAGGTGCATGAATAAGTTTTCGCTTAACAGAACCTACCACACCGTCACATACAATGACTAACTTTGCTTTTTCTGAATATAATGAAGTGCCTTTCAAATTCACAATAACACAATTTTCTTGCTCTAAACATGATAGAGCGATTGTTTCATCGCGTAGTTCCGCGCCAGCTTCTGTAGCTTTTGTTGCCAACCAATAATCAAAGGAACTCCGCCATATATTTAATCCTTCCTGTTCAAATCGGTACTCTTGACCCTTGTCGTTGGTAAACACCATACCTCGATTATCCTTCGGCATACACATCGTAAACTCCGGTGTATCCTCGTCAAAGTATCGCTTCACCAAATCCATTGACTTTTTAATAAGAACACCTGAACAAGATTTGTTTCTTGGCATCTTAAATTTTTCAACCAATAATACTTTATAGCCATTACAAGTCAATTCCCGTGCAGCAGTACAGCCTGTCGGGCCTGCACCAATCATTATTATATCGTACATGGCGGTTTCCTCCTATGAGTGATTATATAAACTATGTGCCTCAACTTTAATTAAAGAGTTCATTCATGACAATAAGACAATATATTTTTAATATTTGCGACGTCTTCGAACTGAACCCTAAAGAAATACCCATTAGTGGAGCTTCGCTCCCAGTGAGAAGGTGTGATGCTGAACCTGCCCACAAAACGTGTTTCTGCACCTTTATGCAAATGCATTGTTCCGATGCCATACGCCCCGTGACTCAGAGTGCGACAGGACGTCGCACTCTTAAACATATCACTTAATCTATACTAAAGATAATATAAAGAATTCATAAATAGAAGAACCTATCTTTATATTAATCTTCTTAAAATTCAATCCTTTATATAATCAGATGCTTTTTTATGTTCAGATGGATTGATATGCTTTGAGTTATATAGTTGGACAACTTTTTCAATACCATCTATAGACATATATTTTAGGTATGGCTCAATATAGCCCCAGTTTCCTGTTTTCTGCATGATATCCAAAGCCTTTGTGTCTACTTCATTTTCTGAAATATTCAATGAAGCCTCTATATAATCAGATGCTTTTTTGTGTTCAGATGGATTGATATGCTTTGAGTTATATATTTGGACAACTTTTTCAATACCATCTATAGACATATATTTTAGGTATGGCTCAACATAGCCCCAGTTTCCTGTTTTCTGCATGATATCCAAAGCCTTTGTGTCTTCTTCATTTTCTGAAATATCCAATGGAACCTCTATGTTTTTGTAGTTATTACCGCCATTCATAGTTAGATTTACAGAACCGCCTTCATTGTTCCACTCAACTTTGAATTGCATATGTTCTAGCAGTTCTCTCATTGGCATATATAACAGACCATCAGAGCTTCCATCATTCACAATTGTAACTAAGGGGTTTTCTAATAATATTTCATTTCCGTAAAAATAAACCTTAGAACTGCTATAAGTTGCTGATTTAATTCCTCCCGAAGTCGCTGATTTAATTCCTCCTGCTGCAAAAACAGTTGTAAATCCTAACGTACCAATTATTACGCCTACAATTACACTTTTAATATCAAGTTTTTTCATCTTGCTCCACTCCCTTATTAGTTTAAGTTGAATATAAATGCTATTTACAAATGGATAATATAAAAAAATTCTTTTTGCTGCACAATATTAAATAAATGTGAATTAACAAAGCTTTTAAAATGTTCTTCCACAATCCCCGGCAAGAGCTGCGGCCTTTGCGTGTGGTTTCGGAGAACTGTCCCGTACTTGCCACGTCCCTGAGCCGGACCCCAAAACAGACCGTCTTGGCGGAACTTCGTCCCGGTGAAGGGATGTGGTGCTCTGACCCTGCCCTAAAAACTTTCCTCTGCACCTCCTGTAAACACGCTGTTAGGCGACGTTAATTATGATCAATTTCTTCCTCAATATATATTAACTTTACAAGCTTTAGGCTACTAGTAACATCTGTATTAGGCTGAGTCCAGTATTCAAATTCGTTAAAAAGTGCAATAATGTTATATTTAACTTCCACACCATGTTGTGCATTTTTCCATATGTTCTCTTCTACTTCTTTACCAATGGCCTGAGCCACGACTTCATCACTTAAGAGGCGAAAAAACATACTGTAGTCTCCGTACCGTTTATCTAATTCCCATGTTGTTGGAATAGGAATGTTTCTAATAATATCTTCTTTATGAAACCTTATTCCATAACGGCTCTCGCCCAGAAAATTAGTTATTAGTTTTCCTTTCATAACAAAATATCCATCAAAAAAGACTTTCTCCATATCATAATCATCAATATAAACCTGAGTAACCCTGAAACCACCAATGTCATCACCTATCTTAACCTTTCTAGGATCGAAATCTCTATTAGGGTTGTAATTCGATGGTCCCATATATTTTTTTAATTCCTTCTTCAGGTTTTCATTTTCTTCAATTAGTAGTTTTAATTTTAGTTCCAATGTATCATACTCTAACTGAGTAACCTCTTTTTTGTTCTGGCTATTAATTGCTTTTTCAGTTGAGCTAGAGCATAAATTTTTCAAACTTTCCAGTTCACTTTTCAAAGTTTTATTTTCTTCTTCTAAAATTTTCATTTTGTCTTGCATGAACTGATATTCACTTGAACTTACTACACTTTGATTATTGGAATAGTTAGTTTTTCTACATCCAGGAATTACTAGCATCATTATAATTACAACAATTACTAGTAGCTTTTTCATGGCTGCCACCTCCAATTTTATATATGTAGCCTAAGGCCCGTATTTGCGACGCATTCGAACTGGCCCCCAAAGGACACGTGCTACCAGCACCTATATAAATGCATTATTCTACGATGCCATATGCCCCGTGACTCAGAGGGCGACAGGTAATCCTTTCTGTGATAAAAGTTCAGCTAAATTTTCAGGTTTGGTGTTAGGGGTTATCAGCATAGAATCAGGCATAATCCCTGCTTTGATGTAATAAATCATTTGCTGAATGCAAAAATCCATGTTCTCTCTATTTAGTTTAATTGAAAATATCCTTTCAAACCCTCTATCGGTATCAGATTTTAGATAACTTATATCTCCTATCGTCAGAGTTTGACCACTCATTTTAGCCCATGTTGTCCATGATAGCTCTATACCCTTTTCGATAATATCTGCCTCATATTGTGAAAGCATATTTGCACCTCATCTCGTTTTTTATTATCATATCAAAATAAACATGACAACTATATGTCACATTAGAAATATAAATAATACTCATTGCACGTTATAAAACTAATGTTAATCAATATAGATTCCAATGGACCTTCTCACAGACCGCGGCAGGATGCTCTAAAAAGTTATATCCTCATCAAAAGAAGCACTATTATTCTAATGATTTCATGTAACGTTTCCGTGTTTTACGACGTCCCTGAGTTGGACCCCAATGTAATACCCACTTGGTGGTGCTCGCATCCAGTGAGAAGGTGTGGTGTTCTGACCTTTCCCCCAAAGTCGTAACTGCCAGTACCCTTGTGCAAACACATTGTTATCTGCTGTCCGGTTGGCAAAGAACCCGCTACATTCACTACACCATTTCTTTCTAACCATTGATAACGCATCTAGAAGATGATACCACTTACTTTTTTATTTTAAATATTTCTGGTTTATCTACTCTAGTAGAAAGAATATGGCCGCACTCTGTACAGATATCTGCTATCACTCCAGAACCTTTGAAGATTTTCCCAATTGGAATCATACAGGCATGACCCATCTGTTTACCTTGACCAATATCTTTACATCTACAAATTGGACACTCTTTATTATTCTCCATAAGAACACCTCATATATTTTTGATAATAATTTACCTAATAACTATAGTTTTTATAAGTTGTTCAACAATATTCTGCTTTATGATTTAATAAACATTACTGGCTACACATTTTCCGGCTAACTAGTCCTAAAAAGATAATGTGACTTAAACATTTATTTAATTCCTTTGTATTTTAAGAAGATTACATATCAATGTATGCTTCTTAAACTTTTTTAATTTAGAATTCTTCCAATACTTCACCTCGTATCACCACTCTACTATTATCTGGACAAGTCATTTCAAATTTCTTTTCCTTAATGTTACCGTAGTCTAGATTTCCTCCATTTAGCAAAACACATATATTCGGATAAATGTTATTCCATAATTCATGACATATAGGTGGGCAAATATCCTCTACAATATACGATTCATTTTTTATGTGACATCCACTTCTGCAATGACTTTCAACAATTGTTAGCTTTACTTTAGGCATTCTCAAACCTCCATATAGGCTATATATTTTTATATCTCTAACTAAATCTAATACAACTATCACTAATTACACTTATTCTTTCTTTCAGCATCAAGTTAACTACTACCTCTACATTATTCCAAGGATTGCAGATAACGTCTCTGCCATTCCCTCAATGCGCGCTTCCAGCACCCTTGCGCAAAAACATTGTTTATGCGATCGTTATTAACGCTTTCTCAATTTTGTCTTTATTTTTGTATATCCAATATAGCCCTTCTAGATTAATTCTGGCAATATCTTCATTCCTGTCCTTAAAAAAAGCTATGAAAATAAGTTGAATTGATAGTAGTATAGGAAACAGCGATTTTATTTCTACATTGCTTAAGGTAATGTTGCTCGTATACCCTTCATATAAATGTTTGAAGATATTCAACCATTCGTTTTTTAATTTTTGATTTGAGAAATCACTCATTAAAATAGCTGTTGAACAATAGCATAAATCAAATATACGAAACCCAACAGTTGAAATATCAAAATCAATAAAACCAGATAGTTTCTTGTTATCAAATAATATGTTTTGTGGGTGGGTGTCTCTATGTATAATTTGTTTTGATAGCGAGTTAATATTTGGAAAAAAATTACTAATCAAATATTCTTCTATATTATTTATGTTTTTATCAAGCTTTTTGCTCTCAGGAATAGCCCATTCAATTAACTGCTTCATTATATCCATATTTTTTGTATTAAACATATTAGGATTACAATGCTCTAATCCTATATGTAAGCGTGAAAGTGCCTCTCCAATTAAATAAACTTGTTCAAGATTAAAAAAGTCTGTTACGTGACTTCCCGGTAATTCTTCATATAAACAATATATATCTTCATTATGGAATGTATAATAAAGGTTATCTACACTTATCAAAGGCATTGAAGTTGGTACATTATATTTTTTCAGAGTAGTCTGTAAATATAATTCCCTCTCTATTTCATCAATTGATTCTTTTAGTTTTAGATAGTATGTTTTACCATTATTTACTTTCACCTGTTTAACTATTTTAGAGCTTTTTACTTCTCTCACAAATAATTCCTCTCCAATTGACCACTTTAATAGAATGTCAATATAATTATTCATTTTCAGGTGCTCCTTTTTTAGTATTCTATGTCACATAACTTCTCCGTGTTTGCGATATGCCTGAGCCGGACCATAAAGATAGACCGTCTTGGCAGTGCTTGTCATCCAGTGAGAAGGTGTGGTGATTGAATGGTGATTGAACCTTCTTCATTATGGCTATGGATAAAGCTTCGGTGAACTTACCTGTCACCCTTGCGTAAAACCATTGTTATATTGCGGAATTATTTACAATTTCTCTAATTAATTACTTCCAATTTTCTATTCCAAATATCTAAATAACGCTCTACATATGATCATAATCTTCAATTTGATAAAGTGCTACCCACACCTTTATGCAAATGTATTGTTCTCCGATGCCATACGACCCTTTACTCAGAGGGCGACAGGACGTCGCCCCCTTAAACATATCATTTGAACAGTACAGTACAATATAAACTCTGCGGCATACCTATAAATGAATATTTACTCATAATCTTTATTTCTTATTTTCTTTTAAAAGAGCGATGGCGCAGCAAGTTAGCCCAATTCCCAGCAAGGTAATAGCTGAGGATGGTTCAATCTGTTTTAATGCAGATAATGTCACAACAGCAACTCCCATCGCTACTGCAACAGCTTTAAGCACAAGATCAAATATTTTGTCAATCTTATCTCCGGAGATTTTATTATTTTCCATACTTCCTTTCACATTAAGCAATTCGTTTATAGGAATCCCCAAAGTTTCAGCCAATTGAGGAATTGAACTAATATCCGGACAGGATAGATCCCGCTCCCACTTGGAAACCGCCTTATCGGTCACCCCCATTTTATTAGCCAATTCCGTCTGAGTCATGTTATTCTTCTTTCTCAAATTGGAAATTGTCTCTCCCATAGTTGTTTTTGTCGCCATCGTAATCACTCCTATCACTAATGTGTTATTTTGATAATTTAATCATAGTCTATAGCTAAAAGCGACTCAACCTACAGGAAGTAGAATTAAGTAAACCAATAGTTTAGTCAAAGTAGATTATATAAATTTTACTTACTTCTCTAAAGTTTACAAATATGAATTTGCACAGCGCGTTCTTCCTCAATCCGCGGCAGGACGCAGCGGTCTTAGCATGTGGTTTTGGCGAGTGTCTCACATTTGCGATGTCCCTGAGCCGACCCCCAAAGATAGACCGTCTTGGCGGAGCTTCGCTCCCAGCGAAAAGGTTTGGTGGAAGCACAGCGGAGCCGGCAATACATTGTTAGTTGATGCCACAACTTATCTCACTTTCTTATACCACATTTAATAGAAATTATGAAATAGTCATTCATTGACTTCTTTTTAATTTAAGAAAAATGTGTTTCAATAAAGTTTTCTTTATATTTATAACTTCCATATCATTGAGTATTCAATTTCTTTAGTTTCATTATTTTCTTTTTTCTGTTCTATCTTAAATCCATGTTTCTTATAAAAGTTTATCGCTTTTAAATTTTTAGCATAAACATCTAACTTTAAAACAGGATAATCTTGCTTGCATTTTTTAAGCAATTTACTCCCTATTCCATTGGAATGGTATTTATTTGAGACAAATAATCCTGCAATATATGACTTTTCAATAATACCTATAAATCCCTTTATTTCATTATTTTCTTCATATACATAAATAGTTGCATCTGGTAAAACTTTCTTCACAACATCATAGTTTGCCCTCCAATAATCTTCGAAATAAAATCATGTGTATTAATGTTTACTTCAAGCCAAATTTTCATTATATTATCTATTTGAGATACGTCTAATTCTTTTATCACTAATCTTTCCCCTTACCATGTAATAATTTTCTTTTCTTACTGCATGTTTTTATCTGTTGTCCATAAAGTGGATCTATAACGTCAGCATACTTCCAGCACCTTTATGCAAATGCACTGTTCTCCGATACCATACACCTTGCCCTTGTTAACAATAATTGCTTTTGCTGTACTTCTAATACCCAATTCAGAATTCCTCCCTTTTTTTTATAATATAGAATTTACAAATATGATAAACACTGCTTTTAAAGTGTTCTCCCCAATCCAAGGCAGGACGCCACGGCCTTTGCGTATGGTTTCAGAGAACGTTTCTCATTTGTGACGCCTTCGAACTGTACCCTAAAGGAATACCCATTAGCGGAGCATCACTCCCAGTGAGAAGGTGTGGTGCTCTGACCTTTCCTTTGACATCTGCTGCCAGCACCCCTGCGCAAAAATATTGTTTCATTAAACCGCTTATCGCGGTGGCTTTTAAAACCATAATTTCCCTTTAAATATACTTATTAGACATTCTTTTACTTTTTCCTTTTACGATGACATTGTATTTAAAAATATTTTGTAAAGGAGCTTTTTATTATGATGAGTGTCTTCAACTGCAAAAGTGTATTCTTCCTTGTATTAGCTCATATTATAGACCATTAAATATTCTTCGTCAGACTCTTTAACTATTTCAAAGCCTACCTTTAGGTACATTCTAACAGCATAATTTTCTTTTTGTACTGCCAAAGAAGCCCTCTTATAACCACGTTCCTTTAAATACCGTATCATGCATTTCATTAGAGTAGTTCCAATGCCTTTATTCCTATATTTTTTATGTAGAGCAATGGCAAATTCGGGGGTCTCATCATCTATGTTTCCAAACCCCTTCACTTCCCCAGCTAATATTCTTGTCCACACTGCACCAACGATTTTTCCATCAACCTCTGCAAAAAAACATAAATCATCAGCTTGTCCCCAATCCTCAATAAAAATTCTTAACTCTGGTTGCTCAATAACCTCTCGGTGCAATAAATTTGTTTCATCTGGCTGAAAAATAGCTTCATATAGCATATCTTTAAGAATGTCTACTTCATCTAACCTCATTTCTCTAATTAAATAATTGCACAACTGTTTATCCTCCACTTATTTAAAATTTTGCATCTACACAACTTGCATATCTTTTATAAAAGACTATAGCTAATCTTTGCTAAACACGCTTTGCTGATATTTAGTAGCATAATACGAATCAACTGACCTCAGAACCCTGCCCGGATATTGGTGTGTCATCTAACGTTTCCGTGTTTACGACGTCCCTGAGCCGGTCTCTAAAGATAGACCATCTTGGTGGAACTCGTTCCCGGCGAAGGGATGCAGTGCGCTGAACTTACCCTAAATACGTGCTTCCAGCACCTCCCATAAACATGCTGTTATATGACGCAATTCACTCTATACTTACCCAGTATCTTGATACTTTCTTTCCAGATTCATATGATATGATTTCATTTTCAAATATCCCATCGTTATTTGTTATGATCTTAGCTGAACCTACATTATCTGTATCACATGTAATTAGTACCTCTTTCATTCCCATTTCTTTAGCCTTCTCTAATGTGAACTTAAGTAAAATTGTTCCATAACCTTTCATTCTTTCAGTTGGGGGAACATCATAGCCAATATGTCCACCTTCCACTTCTAAATGAGGTGCTAAATAATGCCTTAATCTGCTAACTCCTAATATTTTTCCACAATCATTTATTAACCAGTAGGTAGTTGATGGTACATAGCCAGGTTTTAAATTCTCCTCTTTTGATTCTTTAATTAGTTTCTCTATATATGTAGTGAAGATAAAATCTTCTTTAAAAGCTAGTTGGTAACGAGACTCATTAGCCACCCTATAGTCGGTTGCCATATTGATGAAGTGCTTTTCCATTTCTTTAGAAGGCTGAACTAGTTTCATATAGGTACCCCTTTCATATACTGTCTTAAGCACTACTTACAGTCTATTATAAGTGTCATATAACGTTTCCGTGTTTACGACGTCCCTGAACCGGACCCCAAAGATAGCCCGTCTTGGCGGTGCTTGCCACTCAGTGAGAAGGTGTGGTGCTGACTTTACCCCGTGACTGTGCCAACAGAGACTCTCCCCTAGCAGGTGCTTCTTGCACTCTTGTGGCAATGGCTTGTTATATGCCGTCAATTAACTCTAGTCCTAGATTACTCCAGGTGGTTTGCCAAATGTCTGTACTATAACTAACAACGTAATAAATAAAGTAATATACATAATTAAACTAACTATACTTACATTTAACAAGCTCTTGATAGCTGAAAATCGCTGTACTTCCGCAAGGCTCTTTAAATATATAATAAATATCCAAATATTAATTAAAATATTAAACATAGTTAATATAGGTGGTGTTGATTTATCTAAAGTTACTAATATTATTTGAGGAATTAATATAACTAGGCACCAAATAGCGGTTATACTAATATATCCGTTAACTAATTTAATTTCTTTATATGTAGCTTTTCCTCCAATCCATCTCCCTGTAAGTTGTAATATAACACTCACTAGATAGTAAAATATCAATGCACCTATGCTTCCTAGGACGACTACTGATAAAAATATTTCTCTTAATGACAATATTCTTATTAAATCACTGAAAGAAACTATTCTCAGAACCGTTGCATAGCTTCCAAAAAACACTAAAAAAATAATACCTCTATTCTTATTTCTATTAATAACTGCTCGTACGGTTTCTTTGGGTTTTATCCAAATATTTAGCCACGCGCTTGATGTAGGTGCATTATTTTCTTCATTTACCTCGTTTACCTCACTCATATTAATCCTCCTTGTTTGCTATACAACCTTTATAACATCAGTGTTTAATTTTTCAACTTCTATTACTACGCTTTAACCCCTTAACATTAATTTGAATAACAAAAACTTAATATTTTTGATGGCAAATAACGTCTCTGTCATTCCCGACGCCTTCGAACTGGACCCTAAAGGAATACTCCTTAGCGGAGCCTGACCTTTCCCTATAAACGTGATTCCAGCACCTTTATGCAAATGCATTGTTCTCCGATGCCATATGCCCCGCGATTCAGAGGGCGACAGGACGTCGCCCCCTTAAACATGGTTCTTGACCTGTGTTGCAGATTTTAAAAACTATGTTCAGCAAATAAATGATTCACCGAAGTTACATAAGCTCTATCAACGATTTTTCAAAACATTCAATTGTCCTTCCTTGCCACTGACTAATTCCATAAAACTTGAAACCTAACGATGTCCAATATTTCTGAGCACTAGTATTCTCTTGTAATATACCTATCCGAACTTTAGCAAAGTTTTGCTGTTTTAGCTTTTCTTCAAACAAAAGATAAACCTCTTTACCATATCCCATAGAATGATACTCTCCATGAATCATAAGTAAACCTATCCAAGGATAATTGTCATTAGGATTTTTTTTAAAGAAATCAATAATTCCAATATACTTATTTTCTAGAATTATAAGATAGCTATCAGTATTCTGGTTGAGAAATTCATTTCTTACTTCCTCTATTGTCCTTAAGGGATTACCGTTTTCTAGAATATTATAATGAGAATTTGAGTTAATTATTTCTAGTGCAAACGCTAATAAATCTTCTGTAATAGACTGAAATATTATCATGCTAACTCCTCCATTATAAACATTTTTTTCTGATGTGCATTTTTCTTCAAATAATGAATTAGCACAACTTTTAAAGCACTCTTACACAATTCTCGGCAAGACGCGCGACTTTTGCGTATGGTTTCGGAGAACGTTCCCGGGATTTGCTCTTTACTTCACAGGAATATATATATCCATATAGTGAACACCATCAATATCATATTCTTCTTCAAATGCAATTCTATTCTCCCATGTAGTAGCTTTATATTCTCCACTGTTTATAAACTCCAGCAATACTTCATATCCCTTTGGTATTTTTTCAAAAGAATTACTATGGGGATCTGTTACTGTTAAAGTTGCATATGTATCTTCATTTATGTATGCTATTTCTACTCCTCCACACTCAGGCTTAAAATTCTCTGGAATAATGTATGCACTCACATAACCGCGCAGTCCAAACTGTTCTGATTGTTGATTAGACACAAACGGGAAATCCCAACCTATTCTTCTTGGCTTATAATCTTTAAAATCTAATAACCCACTATTTTTTGCCCAGTTATCCATGTAAGAAATCACATCATGTTCTGGATTAGGACTAATAATAACATATCTTGCAACTTGCATCTTTGGTACTTTTACAATCTTAATTTGGCTATAAACACCTTCCATTTTATTACCCCCTTAAATTTATTTTACTGTAGTTTAGTAAGCGCTAATATTTTAAATTTTCTATGTATTCCTTATGAAAAATCCACCCTAATACTTATCATGCCAGGAAGGTGCCCAAGTTAATCGGTCTGTTGTGTAACGCCTCTGTGTTTGCGACGCCTTCGAGCTGAACCCTAAAGGAACACCCATTAGTGGTGCTTGCACCCAGTGAGAAGGTGTGGTGCTGAACACTCCCCAAAAACGTGCTTCCAGCACCTTTATGCAAATGTTCTGTTATGTAATGTCGCGCGCCCCCAAAGACCAGCGGCTGACAGGACGTCAGCCCCTTAAATACACCTTTTTATTAGGCTCAATGATCTTTTTGCTTCTTCTCTAATTAATGCTTCTTTATCATTTAATTTTACATCTTCAAGCCGACAAACAATATCTTTATCCTGAAAAGATGAAAAAGCCATCACAATCTTCCACCTAATAATTTCATCATCTTTGTGGATTTCAAAACACTCTACCAACTTTCCAACAATAAACTTCTCATTAGAAACATTATTATAAAAACACATAAAGCCTATAGAGTCAATAATTTCCCGAATAGCATGAATATCTCTACTAGCTATCATTAAAGGTAAAACTTTTATATTCATTTTAGCAAGTGTTCGTGCAATAATATCCCTTGGCAAAGGATAGCTCACTTTTTTTGAAATGCTTTGCGGTAAAGTATGGTGCTGATTATCACCAATTTTACCCAATAGCACAATCATTTTTTTCGCCTCGTTTGTACTACACTTTTCTAGCACATTGCAAATCTCAATTTTTGTATAGAGATTTTTTTCCTTACTAAGTACCTCTATAAGAATATCACTTACTTCATCTAGAACATTTTCGCCAAGCAATCTAGCTGCTATAGTTCTTTCATAAGCTTTTTGAGATTTAATCAAAATATACAATTCTTCATGTGATAGATTCTGATAATCCTTCATATCAATATTTTCAATATATCCACGCTTTTTTAAATCATCAATACTACTTTTCATTTTTCTCCTTCAATACCTCTCTTAATAAATCTGTGACACGATGTCACGGCAGGTTTTGCGCGCGATTTTATATCGTCTCTGTGTTTATGACGTCTTCGAGCTGGACCCCAAAGATAGACCATCTTGGCGGAACTTCGTTCCCGGTGAAGGGATGTGGTGTGCTGACCTTTCCCTTGACACGTGCTTCCAGCACCTTTATGCAAACGCGCTGCTCAATTACTTCCGAGTCACAAAACCTTCAAGCCGGTGATGTTGACAACAACCTGTTATGTGATGTTGTGAGCGGAAGTTGCCGTTACATTAACCTTGTCCATTTACATTACTTAGACTTGTAATGAAGTTCAACAAATTGATTAAAACGTCTTATACTTTTTAATTCTAAATCCACTTCAACATCAATTCTTTTAAACAACGGAATCCCCTTGCCGATTAATATAGGAGCCACTGTTATAATATATTCATCAATTAACTTTTCCTTAATAAAATGATGCAGCAATTCTCCGCCACCAACTATCCAAATGTTTTTACCACTAGTTTTTTTAATTCTGTTCAAGAAATTTAATGTATCTTCACTAATAAATTCTACATTCTCATTACTTTCAAATATCGTGTTAGAAAATACATAGCACTTCTTGTTTTGATACGGAAACTTACCTAATTCCATATTCATGATCCAATCATATGTTCTTCTACCAAGAATAATCGTATCTATTGTTTTAGTAAACTCTGAATATCCATTATCTCCTTCGCCATCTGTCTTAAATAGCCATTCTAATGAATCATTCTCAGTTGCGATATATCCATCTAAACTTGTAGCAATATAAAGAACCACTTTTCTATCCATATTGTTAACCTTCCTTCTAACGAATTTCAATTCACTCAAACATAGATGCTAATACTAGCTCACAATGTCATATAACGTTCCCGCATTTGCGACGCCTTCGAACTGGACCCTATAGGAATACCCCATAGAGGAGCTTAGCTCCCAGTGAGAAGGTGTGGTGCTGAACCTGCCCCAAAAACATGCTTCCAACACCTTTATGCAAATGCATTGTTATATGCCGTCCTCTTCATCATCCCTTAAAAAACATTCAAATGACTATGCTTGTAGCTTGAAAACCTTTGTGTTAACTTTTAATAACCATGTTATAGCTATAAAATAACCGATTATTGGAGAAATTCCATAACCCATCAGTGGAACTGGAAAATTACCAAACAATGTAGAAATTAATATAATTATAAAGTACAAACCAAGACATATCGATACTAACCTATAATTCTTCGATGGAAATATTATGAAAGGTAGTGGCAATAGTGCTAGAGAACTAATTCCTATCAGAAACCATACTGCACCTAAGTTTTTGACCATTAACACAATTTCTTCAACATAATCAATAGGAGGTAAGCTATCAATAAAAATCCAAGATATTATAGGAATTACTGATATTAAGCTTATAATACTATATCGAATAACACTCTTGTTGGCTTTACTTAATAATAATATTATCATTGGAAATATAAACCCCGTTGTTTGTGATGCATCGGGTTGTAAAGCGAGTAAAATAGAAATTGCTATGGTAATTATCATGGAATACCACCAATTTAATATTTTTAAAATTCTCCATAATTCTATAATTAAAATAGGTAACATTATACTTGCAACGTTCAGCTTAATTGGACCGATAGATACCCATCTATGAACACCATCTAAACCACTATCTAAAAATGTTAGAAATAAGAGAATTATTGTTATTGGAACAATAAAACCAAAAGAGTTACTTTTACTAATTTTAGGTTTTTCTTTCAAAAATAAATAGGAAAAAAATCCCAAGATTATTAGTACAACAATATTTTGACTCCATATACCTATTGAGATTTTATTTAAATACATGGCTACAGCACCAATGACAACTGATGGCAAGGCAATGATTAACGGTAGAAAATTTCTTAATTTCAATCTATTCAGCTCCTTATTTATATTAAATTAGTTCTGATATTTTTAAAAAACTCACTCTAAAGTACTCAATTAATAGATGTCATCTAACGTCTTGGCTTCACGACGTTCCTGAACCGGACCCCACAGATAGACCATCCTGGCGGAAGTCGTTCCCGGTGAAGGGATGTGGTGCCCTGATCTTTCCCTTAACACGTACCGTCCCCACTCCCGTAAACAAAGTGTTACACGGAGTCATACAGCAAAAAATAATAGCCGCAACTGAGGCGACTATCTATCTCCCGGTTTACTTATCTTACTCTAATTGCTAATTCATTCAAGTCAATTACTGCTCCAATTTTCATAAGTAAATCAAGTCCTAATAGACCATTTATACATCCTCTAGGTGTTCAAATATTTTTTCTAGACTATACTAATTTCGCTACTTCTACTAATTCAAACAACTCAACTATAAGCAGTGTATCGTCAGTCAATTTTTTATCCTTTACTGTTTGATTCCAAGCATGGCGATGGTCTTCTTGAAACTTTTTTACATCTTCTCCATTTCCTTCTCCCTTAACCAATCTTAAATCAGGATTTCCAAATGTAGTTTCAAAAATATCAATAATTCTTATATTACATCTAGGTATTCCTTCGTGATCTTCTACAGTAACGATTCTCCCTTTTGTTTCAAAAAGCTCTTGTAATTCTAGTTCCGTATATTCTTCTTTGAAACTGCATGTTGCTGTTTTTTTTCCATCAGTTATATCTAGAATCAGCATATCCCCTATTCCATTATCTCCATCCCAGCCAAAAACAGCTTTATGCGGATATATTAACATTTTATTCAGTCCTTTTAATTCAATTTTTTACCAACCCTCTACATGTGACCCAGCAAATCCATATAACGTTTCCGTGTTTACGACGGCTTCGAACTGGACCCGCTTGCCCTTTCCCCCTGGTGGTGCTCGCACCCAGTGAGAAGGTGTGGTGCTCTGATCTTTCCCTAAATACGTGCTATCAGCACCCTTGCGCAAAAACATTGTTGAACTAAACCGCTTATCTCGGTGGCTTTTTAAACCCACCAAATTTTCCTTTAAATATATCTATTAGACATATCTTTGTTTTTTCCTTTACGATGATATTGTATTTAAAAATATTTTGTAAAGGAGCTTTTTTATGTCTAAGTTATTAGAAAAAATGAAAATGGATTTGGTTCTGCGAGGCTATAGTAAAAACACTCAAAAGACTTATTTGGATAATGTGAAGCATTTCTCTAATCATTATGGTAAATCCCCTGAATTGCTTAGTGAGGAGGATATTCGTGATTACTTATTCCACAGTATTTCTGTAAGAAAGCTAAGCTGTTCTTTTGTAAATACTGCCTATAGCTCTATTAAGTTTTTCTTTGAAACAACCTTGAACCGTGATCGGAATATGAAAAACATTCCTAGGGTTAAAAAAGCTAAAAAGCTTCCGGTTGTTTTATCTAAGGATGAGGTAAAAAGCATATTAGCTTTAACTTCTAATTTAAAACACAAAGCTATTTTGACGACCACCTATTCTGCTGGGCTTCGGGTTAGTGAGGTTTGTAATTTAAAAATTTCTGATATTGACAGCGGTAACATGCAGATTCATATTCACGATGCAAAAGGAAATAAAGACCGTTATTCCTTATTGGGTAAAGCTAATTTGTTAGTTCTTCGTGAGTATTTCAAGGTGTATCGACCTTCTGATTGGCTATTTCCTAATGAATTAACTTTAGCACCTTTATCCGTTAGGACCATTCAGAAGGTTTTTCAAGATGCCAAAGATAAAGCTGGTATTATTAAAGATGTGTCTATTCATTCTTTAAGACATAGCTTTGCTACTCATCTTCTTAAATCTGGTGTTGATCTTGTCTATATACAAAAACTTCTTGGGCATACCAACATTCAAACTACCAGTATTTATCTGCATTTAACCAGCAAGGATATTTTAAATATTATCAGTCCTTTAGATACATTAGGTGAGTAATATGGCAGATATTCAGAGTATCTTCAAAGAATATGGCACATTGTATCGTGAAAAATATGGGGTAACTAATAATCAAGCAAAGGTAATGAAAGCTATCGAGTCCTGTCGGACTTCTGCCTTAAATGCTCATGTTCATACTTGTAATGAATGTGGTCATGAAGTCATTTCCTACAACTCCTGTAGAAATAGACACTGCCCCCAATGTCAAGATTTTAAAAGAGAGCAGTGGTTGAATAAACAAGAGCAATCTTTGCTGCTAACACACTACTTTCACGTAGTTTTTACTCTTCCCCAAGAGCTGCGCTCAATTACTCTGTTTAACCAAGAGAAAATATATAATCTTTTGTTTAAAGCTGCTTGTGAAACTCTTTTGGAGCTTTCTAGTGATCCTAAACACTTGGGTGCTAACATTGGATTTTCTGCTATTTTACATACTTGGGGACAAAACCTTATGTTTCACCCTCATATTCACTGTATCCTTCCTGGTGGTGGCTTAGCTATGAATAATACTAGATTTATTCATACGAAAAAGAAGTTCTTTATCCATGTTAAGGTTCTTGGAAGTGTGTTCGGAGGCAAATTTCTCTTTTATCTTAACCGGATATATGCCAATAATGAGCTTAACTTTTTTGGTGATATCGACTATTTACAATATCCCCGTAACTTCCAGGAGCTTATTGACTTTTTATATTCTATACCTTGGAATGTCAATTCTAAGCCTAACTTAAAAAAGCCTAGTCATGTCATGAAATACCTTGGGAATTATACTCATCGAGTTGCCATCTCAATCATCGTATTGTTAAGGTTGAAAATGATATAGTTACTTTTAAGTGTAAGGACTACAAGGATGGTGGTAAACAGAAACTTATGTCTTTGGATGCTTTGGAATTTATTCGACGGTTTCTCCTTCATGTTCTACCACCTAAATTCGTTAAAATCCCCGCCGCTTCGTTCAACAAGGTGTATCAGAAATTGAGCTCTGAGTTCTCGTTTAAGCGGGAACATTTTTTGCTCAACTTCTGATACACCGCTAAATGTTATGTGATCGTCTCGGTAACTCTATATTCTCTACATATACTATTATTTTTGTTATCTTTAAGACGTCTTCAAAAGAAACTACTAAGAAATTTTATTACTTGTACAATATCCTTCTACTCTTTCAAATAAATATGGTTGAATAAGTGGATATGTTAAGTTTTCAGGTATATCATCAAATAATTGTATCTCATCGATTTCTGAATTAGCTAATTCACCAAGATGTTTTATTTCTGCATAAAATAATTGTCCAAAGGATTCACTTTCTCCATTATCTACTGAATAAATACATACGGGGGTAATTACAAACTCCTTCGCCCCTGTTTCTTCTATTAATTCTCTTGAGGCAGTAGTGTTTATATTTTCATTTTTCTCTTTTCGCCCACCTGGAATTTCCCAAGTTTCCCGTTCTCTATGTCTTGCAAATATCCATCTTTTATTAAATTTTGACATAATAACAGCATATTTCAATTTGCTTTCTTCTACTGTATTTACATTGTAAAATTTTACATTTAACATCTATTTCTCCCCTTTGTTTTTATAATGAAATATAGAAACTCTACCCATAATATTACCTTTGCTTCACAATATCCATCAATAGCGTAGCTTCAGAAATTTCACTAATTAAAACTTATTTATTGGTTTTCTTGATTAATCACTTTTAAAATTTGATCCTCTACAACGCTTAACTTGCGAGAGTCTATATCATTCATTAAAATAATAATAGTATTGTTAGTTTCTTTATAAATTTTTAGCATAGAACTAAAACTACTAAAAGTACCAAAATGAAAATAATTTCCTTTTAAGTCTATCATTATGCCTAAACCATAGTAACCATCTATTCTTGTTGTCATTTCTTCAAAACTTTTTGATTGTAGGATCTGATTTGTTTGTAATGCTTTAGCAAACTGTAAAAGACTTTCTGCTGTTGCGTATAATCCTCCTGCCGATTGTGTTACTAAATGGCCAAATTTTCTGGTAGCATATAGTTCTTCTTCATTATAATAAATTGATCTTGCATATTTATCTTTTTCGCTGTTTTCCCAAAAGCCTATATCTTCAATATTAAGTGGTTTGAAAATAATTTCATCAAGATATTCCATATAACTTTTTTCTGATACTCTTTCAATAACTATACCTAATAATACATAACCGAAGTTAGAATAGAAAAACCTATCATTAGGGTCAGACAATAATTCAAAATCACCACTCACTATAATATTGTTGAATTCAGAACGAGACATGTCTGAATAATGCTCAGACCCATATTTATACATTCTTTTTGACCCCTCAATATTATTACCTAAATCAAAAAATTTTAAAACATCACGTGGAATTCCAGATCTGTGGGATAATAAATTTCTTATTGTAATCGAATCTGCGTGTTTCATTTCAGGAATATACTTTGATAATTTATCATCCAAATTTAATGCTCCATCTTCTTGAAGTTTCATAATAGCTACTGATGTAAAAACCTTAGTAATGGATCCTATAGGATACATTAAATCATTATCAGAATATTCTCCCCTACTTGTAATATAGGTTTTATCCCCTTGGGCAATGAGAATCGTCCCTCTAAAATTTAGCCCACTTAATATTTCATTTATTTCTTCTTTTACCTCTGTATTAAATGTATTTAATTCCTTCTTCTTATTTATTTCGCAAGCAGTTGCAAGCATCAAAGATGTGATAACTATAACTGCTGTTAGTCTAGTTAAAATTAATTTCATAAGTAAGTTCCCCTCCTCAATCCTTTATAGTATAAGCAAATTTTTGACTTAACCTAAATTCTAATCCATACTTGCTTTACCTGGAATATGTATTTCTTTACTTCGCCTTATGCATCTATTATGAAATCAATTTTTACCAAGCTATTAACCTATGGTAGAGATGTCACAGTCACCATAGAGCCGACAGTCACCCATCGCCCCTGGCACAGATCCCAGCATGCAGATTTCCCGCACTGGGCTCCTCAGTTGTATATCTCTACTTCCGCAGTTCAGCTTATATAATTAGTACCATTTGTTCGTTTTTACTTTCCATGAATGGTTTTTGTATTGGATAATTTCTTCTTAGCTTTTCCTTGAATTCATTCCAGTCATCACAATATCTTATTAGATATTTGGGGCTAACTCCCTTTTCCCTGAGTTTTCTTCTGTCTGAGCTAATATGCTTGTATCTTCCTTTGGGGGGATGATACTTTCTCCCAATTGTCCAGTCAAAATCGTTAAGCTATATGTTTGCCAATACTGTTGAGATAATACCTCCCTGCACGGTACCTGTAAATGTATCGTATTTTATTTCTCTTTCCATATAATTATTACAGAAGATAATCCAGTAAGAGCTATAGATACGATTGTTGATATCATAGATATGAAAGGTCTAGGTTTTAAATATGCAGTGGTAAAGCCAATAGGTCGTGACCCCACATGCAAAAAATCGAGTTGAGGAATTAAATCAGTTAGCAAAACACATTGAAGAAGGAGAAGTGTCAAAAACAGACATACTTGTTACACAAGGATTACGAAAGAAGATACAAACATTGATAGCCCTTTTTAAATATGAATTATATATTAAAATGTATTTTAATCAAGGAAGTTATGTATTTTCACTGTATACTACGAAATATATCTAATTATATTGGCTCTATGTATGAGCAAGCTTGCTTTTTTACACAACCTGACGTCCCTGAGCCGGACCCCAAAGGTAGACCGTCTTGGCGGAACTTCGTTCCCGGTGAAGGGATGTGGTGCGCTGGCCTTTCCCCTGACACGTGCCAGCCTGCACCTCCCGTAAACACAGTGTTGAACTAAACCGCTTATCGCGGTGGCTTTTAAAACCCACCAAATTTTCCTTTAAATATATCTATTAGACATATCTTTGTTTTTTCCTTTACGATGATATTGTATTTAAAAATATTTTGTAAAGGAGCTTTTTTATGTCTAAGTTATTCTAAGCCTAACTTAAAAAAGCCTAGTCATGTCATGAAATACCTTGGGAATTATACTCATCGAGTTGCCATCTCAATCATCGTATTGTTAAGGTTGAAAATGATATAGTTACTTTTAAGTGTAAGGACTACAAGGATGGTGGTAAACAGAAACTTATGTCTTTGGATGCTTTGGAATTTATTCGACGGTTTCTCCTTCATGTTCTACCACCTAAATTCGTTAAAATCCCCGCCGCTTCGTTCAACAAGGTGTATCAGAAATTGAGCTCTGAGTTCTCGTTTAAGCGGGAATATTTTTTGCTCAACTTCTGATACACCGCTAAATGTTATATGTTGTTATCACTGCTGCAGAGTGCTACCCAATTATATGCTTTATTACATCGAATAAATCATTTGTTTGCATGTACACATCTGCTTTTCCAATTAATTTATCAGAGTAATTGATAGCTATCGATTTACCACTCTTTTCGAATACTTTAATATCCGAAGCACTATCTCCAATTGCTACTACTTCTTCGAGTTCAATATTATTTTCAGAACAGAACTTGTTCAAACTATCTACTTTTCCACTGTCGCCTAAATGTTCCAATATTTCCCCTGTGAGCAATCCATTTTTTACCTCATATGAGCTTCCATAGATTCTATCAAACTTAAACATCTTTCCAAGTACTTTTGCAACCTGTATCGGGCCGGCAGTAACTAGAATCGATCTAATATTATTGTTCCTCAATTCTTCTAACGTTTTTTCTATGTTACCAATAAGCTTTATGTACTCTTGAAATTCGTCCTCTACCCTTTTTATTTCTAAACCTGTAAAAAGTTTTGCTTTTACATAATCGGCTTCAATCCACGTCATTTCATTCTGTTCTTCACGTATTTCAATCTCCCGTACTTCTTTTTCTCTCCCATTCAATAGGCAAAGGTACTCTACTGAATTAGTATTTGTAATCAAAGTTCCATCCATATCAAAACAAACTGCCTTGTATTTTTCCACTTAATCGCTCCCTTTCAAAGGACTATTAATTTACCTATGTACATCTATAATAACAGACCTCAAAGAATTACTCTGATAGTGATAATGACATATAACGTCTCTGCCATTCCAGACGCCTTCGAGCTAGACCCTTAAGGTAGACCGTCTTGGCGGTGCTTGCCACCCATTGAGAAGGTGTGGTGCTTGACCCCGCTTCACTATGGCTATGGATCAAGTTTCAGTGAACTTGCTCCTGGCACCCTTGTGTAAATAAACTGCTAACTTAAGTCCGAAAGCACAATAATTATTAATACTACTCCCCCAAATTAACTAATTGTAGTACTACTTCAACTAATAATTATATGTAAAGTTTTCTTAATTTGCTTATTTAGCTATTTCTTCGAATATTTTCTTCATAATAAATGATATATCCATGGCACTATCAAGAATAATTTCATTTTCCAATGGTTCGATATTCAATTGCTCATAGTGTTCTACTGCTTCTGTTACGCTCCTGAAGAATTGATTTGGTGTTGGGTTGTCCAATCTTTTTTCAATTCTTCTTTTCCATTCATCATTGTTACTACATATGCATAAAAACTGATAAACTTCTGATTCTTTAAAGTCTATTTTTGATAGAAACTGGTTTAAATATGGTTTATGAGCTAAGCTAACATCAATAATAACATTGCAATTTGTATTAACGTTTGTTTGAAGAATTTTTCCTAAAATATCATATGATGCTTTATTATTTTCTGAATGGTTCATTCCAAATGTTGATAGCATATCATAAATATCATCTTTTCGCAGAACAGCAACGTTTAGCTTATTACTCAATATATTTGTTATTGTTGTTTTTCCAGTAGCTGCTTTTCCTCGAAATATAAAAACCTTGTTCATTAGTTTTCTCCTCGTTTAAAAAATTAATTTGTCGCGTACAGTTTGATAGAATTTCAGTTAACATCTCCGTGTTTGCGACGTCTCTGAACCGGCCCCCATAGATAGGCCATCCTGGCGGAGCTTCGCTCCCGGTGAAGGGATGTTGTGCCTGACCTTTCCCTAAAAACATGCCAGCCAGCACCTCCTGTAAACACGCTGTTATGTGGAGTTCGGTCACTGAAAAATAGCGAAAAACAATAACTCTTTATTTTTTTATTTGAACCTAGACTATATTATTATTTCATACTCCATTCTCTTAGCGGTTCTTCTAGCAACCTCAGAACCTAACAATCTCTTCACTATATGAAAAGACATGTCTATTCCCGCAGAAATGCCTCCTGAAGTAACAATTTTTCCTTCATCAACAAACTTTACACCATGCTGTACATATACATCAGGAAATTCCGATTGTAATCTATTAAGACTAGCCCAGTGAGTAGTTGCCTTTTTACCGTTAAGTATTCCTGCTTTAGCCAATAAAAGAGCACCTGTACATACAGATGTAATAAGTTCAACTTTCTCCATTTGATTTTTAATCCAACTAATTAAGTTATCATTGTATATTTCACGCTCTCTAGCTCCTAGTCCACCAGGAATAATTAGAATATCTAATATTGGCACATCTTCAAATCTATAATCTGGTTTAACCTTTAAACCATTCCTTGCAGTAATCATATTTCCATTCTCTGAAATAGTGTAAACAAGAAAGGGATTTATCTGATTTTCTATGGTTGTTACAGAAAAAACCTCAAAAGGACCTGCAAAATCCAAAACCTCTACATCATCGAAAATTAATATTCCAACATTTCTTTGTTTATATTGCATCTCTATCCTCCACTCCCTAAAATCAACCATTTTGTTATATTATTTGTTATATACAACCTTGTAATCCGAATTTCACATAAAGTCTACGTGTTTACGACGCCCCTGAGCCGGACCCTCCTGCTCCCCCTTGGCGGAGCTTCGCTCCCGGTGAATGGATGTGGTGCGCTGACCTTACCCCCTGCACACGCCCGCACCCTTGCGTTAAACACAGTGTTATACGCCGTCGACAGCTCCATGATTGAGAGTGCAACAGGATGTCACACCCTCAAATGTCAAAAGTCTATTACTCACACGAAAGTAACTTCCTAGCAAACTCTCTTGCACCATTTATTGCTGTCTCTGTCTGAAACGATGCTAAATTATCTTCATCTCGAACAGAATACATTCCCATATATTTTAATTTTGAATGTTCACATAGTCTTTTAATTCCAGTTTCAAAAGGGCTTGCTCCATATTCTCTATCATATCCATGAGTAGCTAATATTGCTACTTTTTTACCTTCCCATAAAGAACCTTGTGCACTACCATAAAATTTGTTAAGACCATAATGTCGATCAAGTAATGCTTTCATGGGTGCTGTGCAGTACCAAGAATGTATTGGAGTTGCCAAAACAACACAACTACTATCTATTATTTTACTCATGATGTCTGAAACATCATCTTGTTGTATACAACCGTATTTATCACTGACATTCTGACAAGTATAGCATCCTTTGCATGGCAAAATGTTTTTATCTGACAATGTAATATATGTTACCTCAGTTCTACTACATTCAATCTCAGATAAAAACGGTTTTAACAATTCAACTGTATTTCCTTTCAATCTTGGACTTGCCATCAATATGCAAAATTTCATATAGAATCCTCCTGTACTTCGTATTTATACTGATGTAATGTATAACACTGCAAAGACCTATCGCAGCTCATCTCCCGTGCTAAATGCGCGGATTCTGCTACGATGGCGTCTAACGCTTCCGTGTTTAGGACGTCCCTGAGCCGGACCCACAGAGCCATTCTTCTTAGTGGAGCTTTGCTCCCGATGAAGAGATTTGTTGCACCTTTACATCCTCAAATACATGCCTATGTGCACCCTTGCGCTAAATGCTTTGTTATGTAAAGTAGCGTGCCTTCCTGTTCAGAGGCCTACAGGACGTAGCGTCCTTTTGCTCGCGATTTTATATAACGTCTCGTATTTGCGACGCATTCGAACTGGACCTTAATGGAATACCCTTGGCGGTGCTTGTCACCCTGTGAGAAGGTGTGGTGTGCTGATCTTTCCCTTGACACGTGCTTCCAGCACCTTTATGCAAATGTATTGTTATAGGGAGTAGTGACTGCTTATATAGAATACATGCTATAAATTCAAAGTATATTAAACTATTCCTTTATCACACCAATTGGGATGTAGTCTTACGGTCATATTATTTACTGTCTTTTCTTCCCAGTCAATTTCTGCTGAATAATATATCCCTACTAGTTTCTCATTAGGATGTTCTATTGCTAGGCATACAAGCTTCTCATTGTTTTTTATTTTCTTCCATCTTTCATCTCTTTCTTCCGATGGTCTGTTTTTGTATGAAGCATCAAACATTTCATAAGGTGATGGATAATTAGGCCAATTAGTGCGTAAGTCGATGTCTTCACGATTCATTTTCCTAATATGAAAATTATCAATATCTATTGGTAATTTATCTATTAGCATCAATTTGTTTTTCACTGATTTCCCCCTTCTTTTTATACCACGCATGGAGGCGCGATCCACTTCCCATTTCGTATAACGTCTCCGTGTTTACGACGTCCCTGAGCCGGACCCACAAGATAGACCGCCTTAGCGGAGCTTCGCTCCCGGTAAAGGGATGTGGTGCTGACCTTCCTCAATAACGTGCCTGCCCGCACCTCCCGCAAACGCGCTGTTATGTGGAGTTTCCAATCAGCTATAATAACTTCTACTGATTACCAAAATCTTGTGTTATTGACTTTTATCAGGCTGTTATATGTTTTCATACCATCCTATACTTACTATTTTTAAATCTTCATTAATTAGCATCATGGTGATATTATTAGTTCCAACAGTAATTACCTCATGCTTTCCATTAAAATACTCTTTTTTATATTCACTTACAATAAGTGCTACTGGCCCACTTATTATATTCTTGTTACTCAATTCTTGTTCTTTAAATCCCCTACCTTTTATCACAGGATATTTCTCAAATATATCATACATTTCTTCTATATGTTCTTCAATCCTCTTAACCCTATATTCTGTATAGTCAGAGTCTAAATACTCAAAAACCACTGCTTCATCTAGAAATAATTCTTTTAACTTATTATAACTAGGTTCCTTCCCTGCTTCAAAAGATATGTGAGAATAAAGATTAGTTAGTTTTTTTTTAATCATTTCGTTGGTTATCATAATATTTCTCCTTTTAACATTGTTTTTGAAATTTATAATGAGGTCAACTTTGGCAATATCATTTTATAATAAGGAAATTTACATAACGTTTCCGTGTTTACGGCGTCCCTGAGCCGGACCCCAAAGATAGACCGTCTTGGCGGAACTTCGTTCCGGTGGAGGGATGCGGTGCGCTGACCTTTTCCTCAAAACGGGCTCCCCACACCTCCTGTAAACATGCTGTTATCTGCAGTCAGATACCTCATTCTTAGTGTCCCACTTCATAAATTCTTTTTGTATAAAATGTTTATTTGCTATCCCATGGTCTTTTATTCTCAAGCCAGCCTAATGACTCCCAGTACTTAACATCAGCTTTATTAAACTTAAATATCTTATGCATAAATCTCATAATATAAAATAAACCCTTTACCTTAAGACAAGGTTTTACATTGAGACTATCAGCTTTTATTTCCCTAGCAAGTCTAATAACTTCCTTTTTAAATTTCAATTTCCTTTTCTCAGCTACACTATCCCAGTCTGCACCATGAGTATTTCTTCCAAACGTATATGTATTTGCAATCCCCCAAAAATTCATACTATCCTTTAAATCTTTTAATGTTGACTTCGTCCCAGCACCTGCTGCCGTAGAAATAAGAAGTGCCTGCTTACTAAACATTTCTTTTCTTGGTTGATGTGCCATCCACTGATATCCAAAATGATCAAGAAATGCTTTTACTTGCCCTGGTACATGATAAACATAAACTGGTGCTGTAAAAATAAGTAAATCTGCATCCAGCATAGACTCTACAATAGGATTTAAATATTCATAATCTGGGCATTTGGTATAATTAGTAAAGCATTCCCAACATCCCCGACAAAAATTAGGCATACTTTTGGGTAAAAAAAATTCTTTAACAACATCTCCTTCAGATAAACATTTGATGAAATGCTGTGCTATATTATATGTACTAGACTTTGCTTTTCGTGGTGTTCCATAAATAACAGTAATTTTCATAGTACCTTACTCTCCTAAACTCTTATCCTTCAAAGTAACTCCCTGAAATGAATGAGTTAATTTCTTATAACGTTTCCGTGTTTACGACGTCCCTGAACCGGACCTCAAAGATAGACCAACATGGCGGAACTTCGTTCCCTGTTAAGGGATGTGGTGCGCTGACCTTTCCCTAAAAATGTGCCTACCAGCACCCTTGTGCAAACACATTGTTAGGTGGAGTAGTCACCTGACTCACTTTTCTTTTGCCACCTCACACATAAAGTTCCAAGTATTAAGAGGAGCAAGTTTTCTCTTAGAAGTATATATTTTAATCATTGGTATACTTGCAAGAGAAATCAAAATAAAAAAGCCCATTCTAGAAACCATGCCTAGGTTTAATTCATTCAAATAACTAGTATGCACTAAATTAAGAATAGTGTTTATTAAAAAATGCGAAATCCAAGGTGCCCAAATAGATTGTGTATAATAAAACATTACGCCCCAAACTATCCCCATCAAAAATTGTGGTATGAAATTCATAATAATTGCCCCAGTTATCTCCATTGGTGTAGTTACTATTCCACTTATGTACCATTTTATTGCCCAGGGTATATGCCATATACCAAATATTAATGCTTGAAGAACTATTGTAGTTCTTATTTGGTATTTCTTTCTAAATAATTGAATTAATGTCCCCCTAAAAAGACTCTCCTCCATAAAACAATTTATAATATTACCGATAGTAAGTAATATTCCAAAAAGTAGACCTCCAGCAACTCCTGCCTTTGGATCTATAGCTGTAAATATTACTTGTGGCGAATGCGAATAATACAATATAAGCTCAAATAAATAACTTAATATAAGCAACAGTAATGTTGCAAGTCCTCCTATAATGAAAGCCGAAGATGAATTTTTTCTAGAATAACCAATGTCCTTTAACGATTTTCCAGCAATCCTTAGAAATAATACTACGATAATAAAACCAATAGCTTTTGATAAAATAATTTCACCTAACAACTCATCATGTTTCAATACAAAAATATCTATTATCCTAAAAATTAAGGCTGCAAAAGTTAATATTAATCCCATTACAATTGGTTTCGTACATATGTTCATTTCAAATTCCTGTTTCATTGAAATACCCCCATTAAAATCTTGTTATTAAAATATTAAAACTATTACTCTAATAGTGATTATTTCACCTAACGTCTCCATGTTTAGACGTCCCTGAGCCGGACCCTCTTTCTATCATTTCTTATACCTCACAAATTATTTATATATATTTCTAGTACTATGTTGTTAGATAACTTCTATCTCTTTATTAATATGACTATAGAGAAAACCCCGAGATTGCCATTTCCTATAACGTTTCGCATTTGCGACGTCCCTGAGCTGGACCCTAAAGATAGACCATCATCGCGGTGCTTTGCACCCAGTGAGAAGGTGTGGTGCTCTGACCTTTCCTCAAAAACTTCCCTGCCAGCACCTCCCGTAAACACATTGTTAAGTGATCGTCACATGGCCCGCAAAGCTAAGCTTAACAGAATTTCTTCCTAATATTAATAATCGATCAAACTTCTATATTGTAAAATAATTATTGATAAACCTATGTTTCTCTCTCTTTCCCAATAGGGCATACTAATAAGCATAATGCACAAATATGATTACTACGGGTTTCAAAATAGTCCTTACAGTTTTCAATATCAACTATATCTTCACGCATCATGCCGCGTTTCCATTTAATCCCTTTTAA
>NZ_FMUS01000065.1 GCF_900101495.1 Alkaliphilus peptidifermentans DSM 18978 | reverse complement strand
GTGAATTTATTTTTATTACTCATAGCTGTAACACGTCCTTTCTAGGTTTATTATAGCAACCTTTATACGTGTCCAGCAAATCTAATACACTCTAACGCTATTTCTATTGCAAAGATAGGCAAACACGAAGATATCAAAATTTCAAGTTTGGTTGACCCAAATGTATATATGCTTAGAAATCTTTGCCGTGAGTACTATGACCTTGTCGATGATAGAGCTAACATTAAGAAAAAACTATCCAATGATCTACGAGTAGCTTTTCCTGGATACGAAAAAGTATTTTCAGATATAACCGGTAATACCTCATTGGTTATTTTAAAGTCCTATTCTACACCTGAGGCTATTATTAATGCCCCTAAAGAAGATGTACTTAATCTAATTCTACTATTTCTAAAAAGGGTCTTCTATGGTCTAGAAAAGCTTATAACAAGTTAATAGTAGCTTCTGAAAATGCATTAGAAATCGGGATTCAGTCTATTGCATTTGCCAGTAAAATCAAAAGACATTTGAACTTACATAGTATTTTTACATCTGAAATAAATTCTTTACTAGATCAAATTAAGGATATTTTGGATAGCAATATCATGTCAGAAGCCTTTAATAACTCTATTAATCTTCTATCTACTTTGTCAGGTGTTGGCTACATTACAGCTGTCACAATTGCTTGTGAAATAGGTAATATTTCGCAATTTCAAAAGCCTTAGCAACTAACAGCGTTCTTTGGACTTGATCCATCAGTCAGTCAATCAGGTAAATTCAATAGTACTGAGAACAGGATGTCAAAAAGAGGCACCAGTATTGGTCGAAGAGCTCTTTATTCAATTGCATTATCTTGTGTTCGTAAAAAAAGCAATGGTCAGCCTGTAAACCCCTTCCTACTTGAGTATTACCAAACAAACTTAGCAGGTAAAAAGAAGAAGGTTGCTCTTGTTGCTATAATGCATAAGCTTTTAAAATATATCTTTTCAATCTTAAAGAATGAAAAGTCTTATGAGGTTAGAAATCCTAAGCTACATGCAAAAATGTATTTAGAAAATCATTCTAGACTAGCTGCCTAAGACAATCTCTAATATATCAATTCTAGCCATTGTTCGTGTTTTACAAAGGTGCTTTTGTTATGCCTATTTTTAGTAACATATAATTTTTAACTTTTTTAAAATAACTCTTTACTTCTACTAGCTGTCTTGCGCAAAAACATTGTTATATGCTGTCTTTCACTCCACATTATCTAAATTAGCAAAATAATGTTTTTCAATCATTAAAATATAGTTAAACCTTTTATTAAATCCCTATATTAATTTAAGTGTAAACCTATTCATAACTAAACTAATAGATTTACAATTAAACCAATTAACAACTTATTGTTATTGCTAAAGTTCCCCATTCTTTTTCCTGCTCCAGAGTATAGATTTCATATGTTTTTTCTAACATTTCTTTGATTGTCCAACCTTCACAACCAAAGTCTTTGAATGGAATAGATTCATACATATCCTTAAAAGTAACAAATTTTCTAAGTTCAACTACTTGTACTTTTAATATCTCATTTAAATCCGAAGCATTGATGAATTCAATAGTATCACCAACATTAATTTTCCTTCTTTTTTCATCATTTAGTCGAACCTCTACTTTCTTCTTCCCATCCTTAATAATCTCAAAATATTTTCCATATAACCCCATTTGATGTATCATCACTAAACCTGCCTTTCACGAAACAGTTTTTCACTATTTATCTAACTCTTACTACAACTTTATATGAAGATGGCATATAACGTTTCCGTGTTTACGACGCCTTCGAACTGGACCCCCTTGACCTTGCCCCTTGGCGGTGCTTGCACCCAGTGAGATGTGTGTGGTGCGCTGATCCTTCCCCTATTACCTACCCCGAAGCACCCTCGCCCAAAAACATTGTTATACGGAGTGGGAAGATCTCCAGAGACTAAGACCGATATGGATGTCGGTCCCTTAAAAACTAACGGGCTATTTCCATCCAATAGAACGTTTCATCATTTAGTTCAAACTTACCAGTTATATTAAACCCAGCCTTTTGATAACTCTTTATCGCTCTAGCATTTGTACCAAGTACATCCAACTTTATTGACTTAAATCCATTATCAAGAC
>NZ_FMUS01000015.1 GCF_900101495.1 Alkaliphilus peptidifermentans DSM 18978 | reverse complement strand
TTCATCTGATAAATTATATAAATGCTGCAAAAAAAGTAACTTGCACATTAATTCTGGTTCTTTAGCAGGTCGTCCAAATTCCTTGCAATAGCTATTCTCTAGTAATCCATTGATAAAGCTAAAATCTACTACTGAATCTATTCTTTTTAGTATATGATTTTCTGGTATTTTATTATATAATGATGAGTGAAAAGATATTTGCTTTGGCTTATGTCGAAGCATGAAAAAACCCCCATTTGGTTTTGTTTGGTCGTACTTACATTATACCATAAATGGGGTTTTTTTTGTCTAAAATCAAGTGTTTTCAATGATTTAAAAAATATTTTGCGCTTAATATACAAACATAGTGTAAGTTAAACTGGATGTTTGCAGGGGACTTTTTCACTGATCCCGGACGTTTTGTTTGCCATGTATTAGAGGTATTATAGTATAAAAAAGGTGACAAATATGAACAGAAGAGTAAGTGAAAGAAGCCAAACAGGGATCCGCTAATTATTATGTTGAGAAGAATAGATAGAATCAATATATTTGTGTGTGATTAAGAATCACTTAACAATTGCTGATACAGTTGTCTCTTTGTTTTTTAAAACGTTTATTTATAGGAATATACCCTATCAGGTAAATTAGGCAATATTGGTGGCAAACAAAACGTCCCCTTGGCCCTAATGTTTTGGTGTTGAGGA
This sequence comes from Alkaliphilus peptidifermentans DSM 18978, assembly GCF_900101495.1. Lineage (GTDB taxonomy): Bacteria > Bacillota > Clostridia > Peptostreptococcales > Natronincolaceae > Alkaliphilus_C > Alkaliphilus_C peptidifermentans. Next base: position 106,642 of record NZ_FMUS01000015.1, on the reverse strand, counting down.
AGTGGTGCATGTACTTGAGCCCCTTCAGCTTTTGGATCAAAGGATTATAAGGTGGTATTACTACAAAATAACCATAGTGAGCCAAAAACAATTGACAAAAATTAATAAAGCGAATAAAATGAAATTGATTATCAATATCAAATACAATTATTGATGATGAAAATGCTTAAATCATAGATAGTTTACTTCAAATTAAATGTATATCATTTAATCCACGTAGTAAGTTACGCGAAAGATCCAATTGGATCTATAGAACATAAAAGAATGATTTCTTGATATTAATTTCTTATCATTTATCCAAATTAACATCAAGATAATTTCAGTTCATTTTATCTACAAAATTAATAAAATGATTAAAGTATGGGAGGTAAAGCATGATGACAGATTTTGCAATCTTAGTTAGTCAAAAATATTACGATGAACCTTATGTTGATGATATTGTCTTAAGAGATGAATTGATAGCATGCGGGCATACAGCGAAATTAGTAGCGTGGAATGATGAAAACATTGATTTTTCATTGTTTAAAATTGCTATTATAAGGTCTTGTTGGGATTATGATCAGAGGTTAACTGAATTTTTAAAACGCCTTTATGTAATTCAAAGTAAATGTTTGTTACTGAATCCATATGAAACGATAAAAGAAAATAGCAGCAAGCTTTATCTTAAGTATTTACAAGAAAAAGGGGCACCAATTGTTCCCACTATCTTTATACATTCGGAGTTGGATTTTCAAAAGCAAAAGATAGATTTTAATTCGGAGCAGATTATTGTTAAGCCTGTTATCAGTGCAAGTGGTAGAGATACTTATAGATATAATTCAAATGACACTAAAGGAATTGAGGAAACTGTAAAAAAGATTCTAAAAACTAAGACTGCAATGATACAACCTTATATAGAATCAATTGAAACAGTAGGTGAACGATCAACTGTTGTTATAGATGGTCAATCTGTCTTTACTATGAAAAAAAAACCAGCCAGAGGAAGCTATTTAGTTCATAAGCATTGGGGTGGTACCTACACGGAAACTATTCCTACAGAACAAGATTTACTATTTTTAAAGGAAACTATTAGCTTATTGGAAGAAGAGCCTCTATATGTACGTGTGGATTATGTGTACGGAAAGGATAAAAAACCTCTCTTACTTGAGTTAGAGCTTATTGAACCTAACCTTTATTTAGCTCAAAACACATTAGGGCTGAAAATATTAAGCGAAAAATTATGCTCTATTCTAAAGAACTGTTGAAAAACATCTAATAATTAAATATCAATAATGACTCTATTATTATGTGAGGGAATTGCTCTTAGTTAAACTTTCTGTAAATCTAGAATGAAGTTAAAACACCCATTCACTAGATAGCAACTAAATTTTGGTATTTTTTATAATATAGTGACCCCCTGTGAATTAAAAATTCCATATAAGGTGGACTTTAAGACTGTCTACTTTATAAGGTGAATTTTGTAATGAAGTGCACCCCAAATGTTAAAATAAAAACTAATATTTGGAGGTGTACTTTTTGTTATGGCTGAACTGTTTTGTGCAGAATGATTCATCTACAACATAGTATTATACAGATCAATTGCATAGGATAATCTGGTATTAAAATCCTCTATATAATCAAATAATGCTTCTTCATCTTCCCAAAAGCTTTCCACATTTAAAATTTCTATAAGCTTTGTAGCGTTATCATGCATATCTTTTACATGCCTCGTAAATATATAGATTCCAGCACTATCATCAATAAGATTTTCTTTTTTTCTTCTGCTTTCGTCTTTTGAATAATTAATGTAATCTTCGATATCCTCTGATAATAAATTATAATGCTCTTTAAAGAGATTATAGTCTATAGTGGATTCTTCGTAGTAAAGATCATACAGCATCTCTTGCATTTCTTGTGCCCTATATATAATCTTTAGGGCAGTATAGGTTATCATATAATCTTCTTCTTTTAATCTTTCTAAATCTTCCTGCTTGCTTTCTTCCACAATAATTCGTAGATCATAAAGAAAATCACTTGCTAATGGAAGGTATTCAATATATTTATGATAAAACTGTTTATGTAGTTCTTTTCCTTTTACAAAATCATCTTGTAAAAAAGCTTCATCTCTGTAGTAATTTTCTATCTCTTCTAAAATCAACATTAACTCTTTAAGTGGAGAATATAGGTTATCTACAGAGGTATCAATTGCACCATAAGAAGGCTTCTTTGTGGAAAAAACAAATGCTTTCTCAACAATATCTTTATGTACTTGCAAAATAGGATAGGTTGAAAAACTAAAAAATTTTTTTGGCATAATGATTTCTTCATCATCACCAAAGACATTACAGTAATTTATTATAGTTTTATCTAACCAATCTACCATATAGTTGTTTAATTCCACATAAGCATCATACTTTTCTACATCGTTTGCTGTCATAAGTTCATAAAAATCACATGCAATGAAAAAAAAGCACAATGTTACCAATAATATAATGATTAGAACTCTTTTTATCTCTTTTTTAAACATAATAATTTCCTCCATAACATACATAAATGTGGCATTAAAAAAAATAAACACTATAAAATCCTTAGAATTTTCTAGAGAAAAACTATTTTTAGTTTAATATATAAGTTTTACAAACTCAATGTTGCAAATGGAAAATAGTTCTATTTTACTACGGGCATCCTATCCTGTCGTTTTTTTATAATAATTCCTAAAGCACTAGAATCAAAGCCACACCCATCAAGTGACAAATCTTATCTTTAATAATATAATAGTAAAGGAGCTTTTGTTTGATTTATCATTAGCTCTATAATTATGATTTATGTTATAAGGAGTTTAAGTATGTAATTTGTAAATAGAATATATTTACAAGTATATGCAATAAAATATTTTTTCGGAGAGTGCGAAACTATGAATCTTGGACAAATTATTTTATTAGCAGTATCTTCAAATCTTGATGATTTGGGTGTAGGGTTTTCGTTAGGATTAAAAGAGCGAGTTTGTAATAGTTTTATCTCTGTGATTGCCCTGATATCCGCTATTACAATGCTGGTTGGCTTGCTAGTGGGACAGCAAGTATCTAGATTTTTAACACATAAAACAGCATCCTATATTAGCGCTTCAGTTTTTATATTATTAGGTGCTTGGTTTGTATTGCAGGGATTAAAATCACAAAGTAAAGAATATAATACTGAAGTAGCCATAAAAAAGAGCACTATGAAAAGTGCAATAATTTTAGGAATAGCTTTAGGAATCGATTCTATTACATTAGGAGTATCCGCAGGACTTGTTTATTACCCAATACTTATGACTACCTTGTTCGCAGGCATAACCAGCTTCCTGTTTATTTGGGCAGGTTCTAAATTTGGAAATAAAATATCCATAGGATTTATTAGAGAAAAAGCAGACTTTATTGCTGCAATATTATTATTCTTTCTTGGGATTTTTCAACTTTGGTAAGAAATCGATTATTAATTTATCGCCATTCTATCAAAATCCATGTGGTGACTGTAGATTTGTACTCTGTAATAAATATGTTAGTTTATTTCTTGTGTATTTTATCCTTCATTAGATGGAGCATTACAGATGATATTTTTAACTGCTATAAAATCTATATTAAAACCAACTAAGGCAGTCAAAAGATATAGTTAAGTATCCATGAAGTAGTTATAATGAGCATTTAGGAAGGAAAGGTATTTGCCATCCCCTAGACCATAAGTTTAGGGGATAATTTAATAGCTTTAACCTTGTAGAAAGTGATAAAATGTATAGTATAAATTTAATTAAAGTTAAAGATAAATCCATAAACCCATTATATAATAGCATTAGTATTTGGATAATGGAAGGTAGATTGGTGATATGCTTTTATTTATGTTTTATGATTATTTAACGAAAAGACAAAAGTAAAGGATTTGACATAGATAATGAAAAAACTAGTTATTGGAATATTAGCACATGTGGATGCGGGCAAGACAACATTGTCAGAGAGTATGCTCTATCTCAGCGGTAAAATTAGAAATTTGGGAAGGGTAGATAATAAGGATGCCTATTTAGATACCTATGAACTAGAAAAGGAACGGGGAATCACCATTTTCTCTAAGCAGGCGATATTTGAAATAGAGGAAAGGCAGATAACCTTAATAGATACCCCAGGACACGTTGATTTTTCAGCTGAAATGGAGAGAACACTTCAGGTTCTGGACTATGCCATTTTAGTTATAAGCGGTGCAGATGGGGTGCAGGGACATACCAAAACATTATGGCGGATGCTTGAACTATATCAAATACCTACCTTTTTATTCGTCAACAAGATGGATCAGAATGGGACAGATAAAGATAAGCTAATGAAAGAACTGAGAAAGCAACTGGATGATAGATGCATTGAGTTTGGACAAGGTGAGACAGCAGATTTTTACGATCAGTTAGCAATGTGTGATGAAATAATGATGGAAGCCTATCTAGAAGTAGAACATATAGAGATCGTACAGATTAAAAGAGCTATCAAGGAGCGTAAAGTATTTCCATCCTTTTTTGGATCTGCTTTAAAATTGGAAGGCATTGAGGAATTTATGAAAGGTATTGTGAAGTATGCCAGTGTACCTTACTACCCAAATGAATTCGGAGCAAAAATATTCAAAATAGCAAGAGATCAGCAGGGCACCCGCCTTACCTTTATGAAGCTTACTGGTGGAAGCCTAAAGGTGAAGGATGTTTTAACCAATGGTGTATGGCAAGAGAAAATCAATCAGATCCGTATCTATTCCGGACAGAAATTTGAGGCAGTGAATGAGATAGAGGCAGGTTCTGTATTTGCAGTAATAGGACTCAGTAAAACTAAACCGGGAGAAGGGTTAGGTATAGAGGAAGCCTCAGAAGAAGCTATACTGGAACCCGTCCTGTCCTACCAAATTATTCTTCCCCCCGACTGTACTCCAAGAATGATGCTTCCCAAATTACATGAGATTGAAGAGGAGGTGCCAGAACTTCGTATTGTCTGGGATGAAGAGCTTCAGGAAATTCAGGCCCAGTTCATGGGAGAGGTGCAGATTGAGATTCTACAGAGTCTAATAGATAGCCGTTATGGTGTCCAGGTGACATTAGATGCTGGAAGAATTTTATATAAAGAGACAATTGGAAATATAGTAGAAGGAGTAGGACATTTTGAGCCGTTGCGCCATTATGCAGAGGTCCACCTATTATTAGAGCCTGGTGAGGGTGGAAGTGGTCTGGTGTTTGGGGTAGAATGCAGTGAGGATATACTGACAAAAAACTGGCAGAGACTTATTTTATCCCATCTAAAAGAAAAGACCCATAAAGGAGTTTTAACAGGGTCTCCAATTACAGATATGAAGATAACCTTAGTCTCAGGTCGTGCCCACAATGAGCATACAGAAGGTGGAGATTTCAGAGAGGCCACATACCGAGCAGTACGTCAGGGATTAAAGGAAGCAGAATCCATATTATTAGAGCCTTATTATACCTTTCAGTTGGAGCTGCCTGAGAAAATGGTAGGAAGAGCAATGACTGATATTGAGAAAATGCATGGAACATATGAAATTTCCAAGAGATATGGAGAAATAGTAATTCTTGTGGGGAGTGCCCCAGTTGTTACAATGAGGAATTATCAGAAGGAGGTTGCTGCCTATAGCAAGGGTCAAGGAAGGCTATTCTGCAGTTTAAAAGGGTATGAGGCATGTCATAATGCAGAAGAAGTTATAGAGAGAATCGCATACGACTCTGAGAGAGATATAGAAAACCCGACAGCTTCTGTATTTTGCGGAAATGGTACAGGATTTTTGGTGAATTGGGATAAAGTGAAAGACTATATGCATGTTGAAAGCTACCTTCAAGAGATAGATGATTCATTGGGAGAAGTAACTCAAAATCAAAATCAGGTACCATCTACAGAGGAGAAGTGGATTGATTTAGAAGAGATAGATGAAATTTTCAACAAAACCTTCTATGCAAATAAAGGAAAGAAGTCATCTTGGAAAAAATACAAAACAGCCCATGAAACATATTACAAATCTGATGTTTATGTACCCACACATCAAGAAACCAAAGAAAAATATCTCCTTGTGGATGGTTATAATATAATCTTTGCATGGCCTGAGTTGAAAGAGCTTACAGATGAAAATATGGAAAGCGCTAGAATGAAGTTGCTGGATTACCTTAGTAATTATCAGGGGATTCAAAAATGCCAGATTATCGTTGTTTTTGATGCCTATCGCCTACAGGGGCATCTTCAGGAAGAAATCAAATATCGTAATATCCATGTAGTTTATACTAAGGAAGCACAGACTGCAGACCAGTATATTGAAAGATTTGCCCATGAAAAACAGAAAAAATATAGTATAATAGTTGCAACATCAGATGCCTTACAGCAGATCATTATTAGAGGGGCAGGGTGTAGATTATTATCTGCCAGAGAACTGATTGAAGATATAAAAAGGGTTAATGAAGTAATAAAGCAATCTTTTGAGGAAATGAAAGGAAGAGGACGTAATTATCTAGTAGATACATTGTCGTTTGAAACTAAACAGCAGATGGAAGAACTGGTTAACAAAGAAGATGATGAGTAAAGAAATTATAGTATTGACTAAATATAAAAAATGGTTTAATTTTAAGACAGCTGGATTAAAATTAAACCATTTTCTATATGTTCAAACTAGACGTGCCCTTAGAAGTGGAATGAAAATGTTCCGTTTCTAAGATGTGGAATTTTATATAGGTAGGACTCATCTAGCTTTTTGCCAGTATTGTAAGTGGCATAATAATTGCAATAAAAAATCATAAGAGGGTGAAAATATGGAGACAAAGAAAATCAAACTCACATCTGTAGAGGATAAACCCCATCTCACCTACAAGGCTTTATCAGTACTATACAAATATGGAGTAGGGTTAATATGGATGGAGGTTTATGCGTATGTAGCGTATATCAAGCTGATGCCTGTGGAAGAGCCTATTTGGGAGCTTATTAAAAAAGAATTTGAAAACCTTAGTGAATGGGAGAGTATCGAAGAAATAGACCTGTTTCCTTTTGAGGAAAAGGATACCCAGATGAAAAATGTTTTAGATCTCATACCCCATGGAGTCACTCTTGTAAACAAGAATGGTGATATAAAATACATTAATAACTATGCTGCAGAAAATATTTTTCGCTGTAAGGGCAAAGATATTACTGGAGTTAATATTAGAAAATATATAGATTATGATAGGTTTATCTCTTCTTTATCAAATGTGAAAGGCATAAAAAGCAACGTAACAGAAAGGATTGAGATAGGAAATCAACTATATCAAGTAAATCTACAGCTCATTAAGAATGAAGCAGAGGTTTCAACGGGACACTTAATATCACTATATGATATAGATAAATCAAGTGTATTCAGTCGCTATGATAACCCAATTACTTTTGATGATATTATAGGCGAAAGTAATATAATGATTACTGTAATAAGCGAAGGGAAGCAATACTCAAAATCCCATTCACCGGTGCTTATTACTGGAGAAAGTGGTACTGGGAAAGAGCTATTTGCAAGGGCTATTCATAATAACAGTAACAGAAGAAATAAACCCTTTATTGCAATTAATTGTGCAGCCATTCCAGATCAATTATTAGAAAGCGAGTTATTTGGCTATGAGCCTGGAACCTTTACAGGAGGAACTAAGGAAGGTAAAGCAGGAATCTTTGAAGTGGCCAGCAGTGGAACGGTTTTCCTTGATGAAATAGGAGAGATGGCACCGCATATACAAGCAAAGCTGTTAAGGGTATTGCAGGAAAGAAAGGTCAGAAGAGTAGGGGGTCATAAAGAGATTTCCATTGATGCCAGGTTAATATCAGCTACCAATCAAAATTTAGATCAAATGGTAAGAAATAAAGAGTTTAGGCTTGATTTATTATTTAGAATCAATATATTCAATATCAATATTCCACCTCTTAGGGAGAGGAAAGAGGAAATCCCAATATTGTTTGAGTATTTTTCTAAGATACATTCTGAAAGATATAACAAAACCATCACTGGCATTGAACCAGAAGCTATGCGGAAGCTAATCAACTATAATTGGCCAGGTAATGTAAGGGAATTTCAAAATGTGCTGGAAAGGGCAGCTGCCTTATCTACTACAAAAACTATTCAAGCTAAGGATATCATCCTCAATTATAATTTAACAACAGAAGACATATCAGTAGATAATTCACTAAAGGATAGCTTAGAAACCCTAGAAAAGAAAATGATTATTGATAGCTTGAAATCGACAAAAAGTATAAGAGAAGCAGCGAGAAGTCTTAAGGTTACCCATACGTTATTCATAAATAGAATGAAGAAGTATGGCTTATGTAAGGAAAATCTTAAAGATTAATAAAATATTAACTCAATGGGAGGCTATAAGATGAATAAAGAAAATTTAAACAAAATGGGTTTTTCAACAAGAGCGGTACATGCTGGGTATCAAAAAAATGAGTTTGGAGCATTGGCAACACCAATCTATCAAACCTCTACATTTATATTTGATTCGGCAGAGCAGGGAGGAAGAAGATTTGCCTTAGAGGAAGAGGGCTATATCTATTCTAGATTAGGAAACCCAACCAATACCCAGGTTGAAGAAAAGCTTGCCAACTTGGAAAATGGTGAAGCAGCTGTATCAATGGCATCGGGAATTGGAGCAATCACCTCTGTTTTATGGACTGCAGTTAAGGCGGGAGACCACATTGTAGCAGCTAAAACACTATATGGGTGTACCTTTGCATATTTAAGCCATGGATTAACAAGGTTTGGCGTAGATGTTACATTTGTAGATACAACAGATCCAGAAAATGTTAGAAGGGCTATGAAAGATAACACCAAGGTTGTATATCTTGAGAGTCCTGCAAATCCTAACATGGTAATGACAGATATAGAGGCGGTTTCAAAAATTGCCCATGAAGTAGAAGGGTGTATCGTTGTAGTAGATAATACCTATTGTACTCCATACCTGCAAAGACCCCTTGACATGGGTGCAGATGTGGTGATTCACTCTGCTACCAAATATTTAAACGGACACGGAGATGTAATTGCTGGGTTTGCTGTAGGAAAGCAGGAGTTTATTAATCAGGTAAGGTTGGTAGGTATAAAGGATATGACAGGTGCATCTCTTAGTCCTTTTGATGCATTCTTAATTAACCGAGGAATGAAGACACTAGACCTTAGAATGGAGAGACATTGCTCTAGTGCTCAAATAGTTGCTGAGTTCTTAGAGTCCCATCCTGCTGTAGAAAGCATCGCCTATCCAGGATTAAAGAGCTTCCCTCAATATGAATTGGCTAAGAAAATGATGAAGTTGCCCGGGGCTATGATCGCCTTTGAGGTGAAGGGAGGTTTAGAAGCTGGTAAAAAACTGATGAATACAGTGGAACTGTGTACATTAGCAGTTAGCCTAGGAGACACTGAAACCTTAATTCAACATCCTGCTTCTATGACCCATTCACCCTATACACCAGAAGAGAGGGCAGTATGTGATATATCGGAAGGATTGGTTAGAATATCTGTTGGTCTGGAGAACCCAGAAGATATCATAGCGGATTTAAAAATGGCCTTGGATCAGTTATAGAATAAACACAAGTAAATTTAATCAGTTTAAAGACCTAGATGCTAATATCTAGGTTTTCTTTTAGACTTTTTGCATGAATATAACCCAAACCATGGGGATGTTTTGCTTGTATATTTATGTTCCTTTTGTTAGAATCCTGTTAGAGCTCTTTGTTATAATAAAAAATATGTACATACTTGGAATCGGGGTTTGCTTAAACTCTGGATAACAACCTCGACTAAAGGCTGAATTAAAGCCAAGCACACATAAGTCGAAATTAAAACGAAGGTGGAATAAAAATGAAATCAATGAGATTAAAGGTAGGAGTAATTATCTTAAGGATATTGATCATTGCGCTAATAGTAATAGTCATACCGGGTTATCATGGGTTAAAGGTCCATGCGGAGCAGGATGAGGCGACAGGGCTTATATATACAGTGACTGATGATAAGGTGACCATAACAGGTTTTGTGACCCCAGATGGCTTTGATGGGATTCTGGACATACCCGCTGCCATTGACGGTAAAAGTGTGGTCAGTATAGGGCAGGGGGCGTTCCGCGAGTGTAGCCTATTGGTGCATGTAACAATCCCGGACAGCGTTACAACTATAGGCAAAGAAGCCTTTGAAAAATGTGAAAATTTAATTAGCATCACAATCCCAGACAGTGTCACAAGTATCGGGGAATATGCATTTTTTAGGTGCAGTGCTCTACAAAGCATCACAATCCCCGATAATGTCACAAGTATCGGCCAGGGGGCTTTTTCATTCTGTGTGGCACTCAAGAATGCAACACTGCCGACAGATCTTGTCAGTATAGAGAATCAATTATTCTATAACTGCATTAAGTTGCAGAGTATCACAATCCCGGACAAAGTCGAAAGTATAGGTGTTCAGGCATTTGCCTCTTGTAGTGCATTGGAGAATGTAACCATAGGTGCCAGTGTTAAAAGCATTGATAAACGTGCTTTTTCGAGTTGCACATCTATGAAGAGTGTCATTATACCGGATAGTTGTGAAATTATAGGTAATGGAGCGTTTGCTAACTGTACAAGTCTAGAAAGCGTCATAATAGGCAATGGTGTTAAAACCATTGGTGAAGATGGTTTTTCAAACTGTTCAGTTTTAGAAAGCATTATAATACCAGATAGTGTAACAAGTATAGAAAGCAGTGCTTTTTCGTACTGTCATAAATTAAAAAGCATCACAATAGGTAAAGCAGTCGAAAGTATAGGTGCATTTACATTTTCTATTTGTAGTGCTTTAGAAAGTATAACAATACCACATAGTGTTACAAGCATAGGTGCATATGCTTTTTCAAATTGTAGCGCTTTACAAAGGATAATCATACCAGACAGTGTCACTAATATGGGGAACGATGTATTTTGGGCATCCCCTGAAATATCAATATATTGCTATCAAGATTCATATGCTTACAACTATGCTAATGCAAATAACATTGCTTTTAATATTTTGCCCAATGCCACTATTATCCCTGACATTGCAATCTTTGATAAAAACCCTTCAAGGCAGACCGATATCAGTACCGAAATCATATGTAAAAATCCGGCTGCTCTGTTAAGTGATATCAAAGTCTCCGATACATCCATTGGAACAGGACATTACAGCATAAAGGGGAACATACTGACAATCAAAAAAGAGTATCTTGCAGCAAAAGATTTGGGAGATCTTGAATTGACTCTGGAGTTTGACACTGGGGATGAAGCAGTTCTGACCATTAGCATAATTGAGACTATACCTATCTCGTGGCCTTCAGGCAGTACTATGACAGCTAGTGGCACTACAAGCACAAGAACCATGCTAAGCTGGACACAAGCCCAAGATGATTTAGGCGTAGCAGGCTATAGGATATACATGGATGGGACGATACGAACTAATGTAGAAGGAACCGTCTTAAGTAGCGAAATCACCGGACTTGAGCCCTCCACAACCTATAGCTTCCGGATACAGGCCGGGGATGGAGATGGTAATTGGACCACCGATGGACCTGAGGTAACCGTGACAACCCTAGCTTCAGAAAGCCCCGACAATGGTGGTGGACCAATTACAGATGAAGAAAAGGTAGCGGTAGATAAATCAGTTTTAAGCATAGGCTTTGCAGTGGGAGACAGTGCAAACTCGGTAACAGAAGATATAAGTCTCACAAGGATAGGAGCTGGGTATGGCTCAGACATCAGCTGGACATCAAATAATGAAAACATAATCAAGATTAGTACAGGTGGAGATATTGGATTAGTAACACGACCAACATCTGGAAGTGGAGATGCACACGTAACAGTAACAGCTGCAGTTTATAATAATGGAGCAAATGGTACAAGGGATTTCAATCTTATAGTATTACAGCTTCAGCCGCCAGCATCCCAAAAAGTAACCATAAGTATAACAAAAACAGATGTAACCACCGGAGGAAATAACGGAAGCATAACCATAACTGCATATGGTGGAAGCGGCACATATGAGTATAGTAATGATAATGGATCAACATGGCAAGATTCAAATATATTTAGGGGTTTAACTGCAGGAACATATAGAGTAAAAGCAAGAGACAGCATAGACCCAGGCAATATATCAGAAGTAAGTACCGTAACCATAACAAGTTCAGGTGGTTCCAGTGATGGAGACTCAGGAGGAGGCAGCTCAGGGGGAGGTGCTTCAGGAGGAAGTAGTATTCCAAATTTAAAGATTACAGATAAAACACCTGAAAAATCTAATATAGGTGAATCATATTCCTTTAGGATAACCGTCACAGGAGGAAGTGGAGGTTATAGCTTTGAAGTCACCAGTGGTACACTACCAGAAGGATTAACCCTTTCAAAGGATGGAGTAATTAGCGGAATACCAACAAAAGCAGGAACATACCAATACACCATTACAGTAACAGATAAAAATGGTAGAGTTTCAAAGGAAAGCTTCACACAAATAATTGAAGAGAAGACAGAAGCTATACAACAGGCAGAACCAACAGAAGAACCAAAAAAAGAACAAGAAACAATTACACCTAAAGTGCACATTCTCCTAACAATAGGAGAAAGCCAAATAAAAATAGATGATGAAGCCTATTTGCTGGATGCAATACCTTTTATTGATGGAGCCTCCAACAGGACACTGGTACCCATCAGATTCATCAGCGAAGCCTTAGGAGCAGAGGTAATCTGGCTACCAGAAACAAGGCAGGTTTTAATCAAGGATGGAGAAAAAGAAATCCTTCTGACTATTGGCTCAAAGGAAGTACTGGTAAATGGAGAAGCCATCATAATTGATTGCGAAGCAGCTATCTTGCCTCCAGGACGCACCTATGCACCCCTACGGTTTATTTGTGAAGCCTTAGGAGCTACGGTGGAGTATGATCCAGAGACTAGAGAGATTAGTATAATTAAATAAACATTCAATCTATAATACCTCAGAATTACTTCTGAGGTATTTATTGTGGTGTGCCCAGCATGGACACACTCTTAAGGAAGCCAAGAAGCCAAGGGGACGTTTTGTTTGCCACCACCTGTGGCATAATAAAAAAATGGTAGATATTAAATATCTCAAGGTTTTATTAAGCTTTGAGATTTTTTAAAAATTTATTGTAAGATTATCAAGTCCCGTGCGTCTTATAGATAGGAGGTGAAAAAGTGGCAGAGCTCGAGGAGATTTATAATAGTTATTTTAAGGATGTTTACTTATTTTTGTATAGTCTATCTAAAGACAAACATATAGCTGAGGATTTAACATCTGAAACGTTTTTGAAGGCAATAAAATCCATCGATAGCTTTAAAGGAAACTGTGATATCAAGGTGTGGATATTTCAAATAGCAAAAAACACATATTATTCATATGTTAGAAAAAATAAGGATTTGGTAGGTTTAGACTCAGTACCTGAATCAAAAGATGATATTGATGTAGAGAAATTAGTGTATTCATATGAAGAATCAATTAAAATTCATGAAGTAATCCACAATTTATCTGAAACATACAAGGAAGTTTTTACTCTGCGCGTTTTTGGAGAACTAAGTTTTAAACAAATCGGCAATTTGTTTGGAAAAACAGATAACTGGGCTTGTGTCACTTTTCACCGAGCAAAAAGTAAGATCAGAGAAGAAATGAGGGATAATTAATGAAAGTTAAATGTAATGTTATAAGAGATATTTTACCTTTATATTTAGAAAATATGATCAGTGATGACTCTTGTGCTATGATTGAAGAACATACTGAACAGTGTCAGGAATGCAAGATCTATCTTGATGAAATGAAGACTTTTAATAAAATCCCAGTAGATACTAATACTTCGCCTTTACTAAAGATAAAATCAAAATTACACAAGAAAAAAATTCAGACAGTAATATTCTCAATGATGCTTTCGGTTATGATCCTTGTTATAACAATTGCTTTTTTGACTGCTCCTGACTATATTCCATATAGTGAAGACAGTGTGACAATAAACGAAATCGGTAACGGGTCTGTAATCGCTATATTTGAGGATACAGTATCTGGATATGATATCAGTAGTTATAATGAAGATGACAACACCGGTTATGTCTATCACATAACAACATGGGATAGCATATGGAATAGATATATTAATAAATCTCGTGCTAATAATACTATCTTAAATCTAAATGATGAAAATGTTGCCGCTGTGTATTATTATCAAACAGATGGAAGCGAAGATATTTTGATTTATGGTAAAGATATTAATCCAAATGGAGGAATAGTTACATTACCAAGATTATTTTTAACATATTATGCACTTATTGCTTTGATTTTGGTTGCAATATGTGGATTTTTTATGGCTTTGTTCCGTCGTCATAAAAAAGCGGTTAATTTGACAATGAAAATATTGTTACTGCCAGTATCATACCTTTTAGGACTCTTGATGATTAAAGGATTTTCAACTTCATCATATACTGCGACACGGGATTTTTATGCAATATTGTTAGTTATGGTTCCCTTGTATATTGCTTCTATAACCGCTGTTAGAATAATTAAAGAAAATAAGTAGAGAAAGAGTACTGTTAGATTGACGACAAATAGTACTGAATCACATTATTTATATAATGCACAGAAGATATTATAGAGATGATAAATTTTTCGTTATATCATTATCGGAACAACTTTGACAATATTCCGATAACAAATTAGATACAGTATGGGAGAAACATTACAAGCAAGGAAAGACTAAGATTATATCTTTATGCTGCATTATATACTCCCTTTAAATCATCGACATTGATTGCGTAATTTGTAAGAATCCTGTTAGAGGACTTTGATAAACTATAAAAAGTACCTAACATATAGCACCAAAGAAGGGTTTAAAGATTTCAAGGGAGGAGATGAAACATGAAAAAGAAGAAGAGACTGGGATTGGTTATGATATTGACACTGGTTCTATCAGTGATAGCACCAGCAGGACTGCCAGTGTATGGAGATACTGAAGGAGTTACTTCTAGCAAGCATACCTTTTCCATAAATGAGGGAAATATAACCCTAACTTCAGGTACAGGAGATTTTGCTGGTATGATTGCAGTAACTTATGGAACACCGAGTGTGACACAGCATGTTTATGCAAAGGATACAATTACCATCAACGGTACAACCACATCCAATAGACTTGTGGCTAAAAGTGGTGTAACGGCTAATATGGAATTGTCTAATGCAAATATTACTGTAGGTAGCGGTTGTGCTTTTGATATGACTGGTGCTACTGTCAATCTAACCCTAACTGGAACCAATTCTTTAAAAAGCGGATTAATGCAGGCAGGTTTGAAGGTGCCAGCAGGAGCAGTCTTGACCATCGATGGGCCTGGCCAGTTGACTTCAAATGGGGGTATTTCTGCTGCAGGTATCGGAGGAAGCTGGGGTCAGGACGGCGGTATTATCAATATTGTAGGCGGTGAAGTAACTGCTCGTGGAGCCAACAGTGGAGCAGGTATTGGTGGTGGTGGTCGTGGAGTCAATAGCGGTGGATATGGAGGTACAATCAATATTTCTGGAGGAATAATCATTGCAGCTGGTGGTGATTATGGAGCTGGTATCGGTGGCGGCGCTGGCGGCAGCAGCGGTGGCACAATCAATATCACAGGAGGGAATATTACAGCAACAGGTGGAAGTGCTGGAGCAGGCATTGGTGGTGGACTGAATGGGGCAAGTGGTACCATTAACATCTCAGGCAATGCTCAGGTTTCAGCAACTGGAGGTGACCCAATACAGCATCGTCAATATGGATGGGATATTGGTTCTGGAAGCGACAATTCCAGTAACGGAAGCCTTAGAATTCAAGGAGACGGTAGTGAAAATCCCACTGTAATTTTCAATAAATACGGCACAGACACACTTGTACCCGCAGGGGTTGAAAAACCCTATACCGACTGTACTATTCAGGGTGCAGGAGCAAAAGATAATAATAATGTAAATATTGCTGGTGTATACGGACACGAGGGAAAAGAGCAGGTACCCCTTATTACTACCAATGTGCCTTCCAGTATGAAGGTGGGTGAAACCTTTGACCTTAGTAACCTGGTCAGTGGTGGAAGTAGTTTAGGGGTTATCACCTATAGTGCCAGTGGTAATGGAGTAACAGTTACTAAGGAGGGAATTGTTACTGCTGAACAGGCAGGAACAGCGACCATTACAGTAATTAAAGAGGGTGATAAATATTTTAGCCAGGCTTCTGCCATTATCGATAATATTACAGTAACAGAATTAGTAGTCTTAGAAAGCATAGAAGTAAAGGTACCACCAACAAAGTACACCTATTACTTAAACCAAACATTGAATTTAGAAGGCCTGGTAGTAGTAGGAAATTACAGCGATAATACTACTATAATCCTAGATATAAATGAAACTCATATCAGTGGTTTTGACAGCAGTGGGGTGGAGAATAAACAGGTTATTACAATCACTTATGAAGGCAATCTTGCCACCTTCACAATAGATGTTATCGCTCCATATACAGTAACCTTCGTAGATTGGAATGGAAAAATTCTAAAAACTGAAATAGTAACTGAAGGAAGTTCAGCTACACCACCTGACAATCCATCAAGGCCCGGCTATATTTTTAAAGGGTGGGATAAAACCTTTGATAACGTAACCGCTAACTTAATTGTAACAGCACAATATATAGAGGATGTACCTATTACAAAAGTAACCATTACCATAGCAAAAACAGATGTAACCACCGGAGGAAATAACGGAAGCATAACCATAACAGCATATGGTGGAAGTGGCACATATGAGTATAGCAACGATAATGGATCAACATGGCAAGATTCAAATATATTTAGGGGTTTAACTGCAGGAACATATAGAGTAAAAGCAAGAGACAGCATAGACCCAGGCAATATATCAGAAGTAAGTACCGTAACCATAACAAGTTCAGGTGGTTCCAGTGATGGAGACTCAGGAGGAGGCAGCTCAGGTGGAGGTGCTTCAGGAGGAAGTAGTATTCCAAATTTAAAGATTACAGATAAAACGCCTGAAAAATCATATGTAGGTGAAGCATACTCCTTTAGGATAACCGTCACAGGAGGAAGTGGAGGTTATAGCTTTGAAGTCACCAGTGGTACACTACCAGAAGGATTAACCCTTTCAAAGGATGGAGTAATTAGCGGAATACCAACAAAAGCAGGAACATACCAATACACCATTACAGTAACAGATAAAAATGGTAGAGTTTCAAAGCAAAGCTTCAGACAAATAATTGAAGAGAATATAGAAACAGTACAACAGGAAGAAACAACAGAAGAACCAATAAAAGATCAAGAAACAATTACACCTAAAATACACATTCTACTAACCATAGGAGAAAGTGAAATACAAATAGATAATGAAACCTATTGGCTGGATGCAATACCCTTTATTGATGGAGCCTCCAACAGGACATTGGTACCCATCAGATTCATCAGCGAAGCCTTAGGAGCAGATGTAATCTGGCTACCAGAAACAAGGCAAGTCTTAATAAAGGATGGAGAGAAAGAAATCCTTCTGACTATAGACTCAAAGGAAGTACTGGTAAATGGAGAAGCCATCATGATTGATTGCGAAGCAGCTATCTTGCCTCCAGGACGCACCTATGCACCCCTACGGTTTATTTGTGAAACCTTGGGAGCTACAGTGGAGTATGATCCAGAGATTAGAGAGATTAGTATAATTAAATAAGACATTTAGGTTAGATATTGTTGACTTTTAAACAACCTCAGACCTCAGAATTATTTCTGAGGTCTTTATTGAGTGACATACAGTGGCACACTCGAAAAGCCAAGGGGATGTTTTATTGTAATATAATGCTTAGAGGAAAAGACGAAAGAAATATTCTCTTGAAAGACTACAATCACGAAAAATTTCCTGAGTATTAGAAATCAAAGGAAAAGGCAGAATCTAAAGAATATGAATATTTATTAACGACAAATCATGTACATATGTTACTAAAAACCGAAACTGATAAAATAGGAGATATAGTTAAAAGACTAACTGTAGGTTATGCACAGTATCATAATATGAAAAGTGGTAGAACAGGCCATCTTTCTACAAAATATATAAATAACGATACCAAAGCTAATCGATTTGACTCTCGATTGCTATAAAACTGACCAAAATTATAAAATTGATCATATCAATCTGTAAAAGTTGTTGTTATACTTAATTTATGAACATCGGTCATATTTGACTGAGGGTTTTTAAAAAACTATTATGCGCATAATAGGAGGCTTTATGAAAACTAAAAAAGGCGAGGTAACACGTAATCATATTATCCAAGCAGCTGAACAGCTTTTTATGGAAAAAAGCGTTAGCAAAGTGACGATAAGTGAGATTGTACAGCGTGCTGGTGTAGCTAAAGGCACCTTCTATCTATACTTTGAGTCTAAAGATGAATTGGTATGGAACTTTATGGATCATAAATTTGGGCATGCAGATAAATGGATGAAAGAAATACTGCTAAAAGGTTATAGTGATGAAGATATTTGTGAAATTGTAAAGTACATTGTCTCTTTTGTAAAGAAGAATATAACTGTTCTAAAAATGATGCACAATGTGAGATTCCATAGCTTTTTAGGAATTAAGCGTATGGAGGAAAAATACATGAAGAGATGGGTTAAACCTTTTTCACTTTGGCTTGAGAAGGGACGTCTTGAAGGTATTCTAAAAATCAATGACTCAGAATTCATGGCCCACTATCTTATTATAACAATGCATGAATTATTTGATCGTGTGATCATGAATGAGTTACCACTTTCTATAGACGAAGTTGGCGATGAGTTGAAAATTTTAATCCTCAAATTATTAAAGTAGAAAGAAGGAGGATACTATGAAAATATTCGAAAAATGGGTAGGGCAAAAGGAGAACATTTATTTAAAATGTTTGGTCCATGATAAAAATGCACCAAATGTTATTTTTTTAATGACACCAATAGGATCCATTGAAAACGAAATAGCTGTAAAGAATTACCGTCCATTATTTGATAAGGGTTTTAATGTATTTGCTATAGATTTACCTAGTATAGGAAACAGTGTAGATGATAAATTTTCTTATGATAAAATTAAAATGGCTATTAATGATACTATTGAGTATATTCTAGAGAACTTCTCTGACTCTATACATTTATATGGTGGTACTGGTACAGGAGGAATAGTAGCACAGGCCATAGCATCAGATAAAGATTTCCCTTGTTTTAAAACCTTCAGTCAATTTGGGGTAGCAAACCATAACGACCTATCTGTTATTGGAAATAGCGCAGTATTAAAGTTTCTATATCCATTAGTAAAAATGACTGCAACGTTTTTTCCAAAACGCAGGATAAAATTTAAAGTTCCAAAGTATAACGGTTTTAATGCTGAAAAAGAAAACATTTGGTACCAAAACATGATGAAAAAACATCCAGGAATATTTGATCTACCACTTGATGTTGTTTATACTTTATTATGGCTTTTAATATCAAAGGATAGCCCAATAAAAGCTGTGCCACAGATTCCAACATTAGTTATGGCTGCTAAACATGACAGGTACTTCACCTATGAATATGTCATTAAGTATTATGAAAAATTAGGCTCTAATAAGAGGCTTCACTGGATTGATGACAGCCACTGTGTCTTTGCTTGGGGAGCTCAACAATTAGCTGATGAGGTGAATAGTTGGATTCATTCGAGAAATGTCAGTATTTAATCTGGAAAAGGTATATTAGAGGTTATTGACTTGATTGGAGTTATGTGAAGTATAAATAAAACTTGATCATTGACAATTAGCTCCCTATTGATGCTTTCCATTGCTAAGGGATGCTTTTGGGACCAGTGAAAAACTGGTCCTTTTTTTCGTTAAGTCGCAAGAAATTTTGACAAATCTAACTTACGTAGGCAACAGATTTTGCGCATCCGATGGTGGATTTTTACAACCTGAAAATTTTTCGGATATTACAGTTAGAGCCGGCTTGTCAGCTATTATTGTCAGATCGTTATGAAGCTGAAGTATAGAGGCTGGAACTGTTGGAACTATAGGACCAAAAAGCACCTCATACAGAATTTCCGCCTTGCTTTCGCCACTAACTAGAAGGAGAATTTTTTTTGCTTTCATAATACTCTTGATACCCATGGTATACGCGTGTGTTGGTACTTCCTTTATAGAATTGAAAAACCTAGAATTGGCTTCTATGGTTTTATCGGCTAGTTTTACACAATGAGTCTCTTTTTCAAAGGATGTATGTGGTTCATTGAATCCTATATGCCCATTATGTCCTACCCCCAGTAGTTGATAGTCAACACCCCCGAGTTTTCTAACTATACTGTCATATCTTTGACACTCGCTGTCTACGTTTTTTTCCATGCCATTAGGAATAAAGGTACTATTTGAATCAATATTTATGTGCTTAAAGAAGTTCTCATACATGTAGCAATAATAGCTTTGCTTATTATTTTTTGATAGACCACAATATTCATCTAAATTCACAGATTTAATCTGGGAAAAGTCCAAGTCGCCTTTTTTATACCAATCTACCAGTTGATTGTATACACCTAAAGGTGTGGAACCAGTTGCTAATCCCAAGACGCTTTTGGGATTTAGTATAATTTGAGCAGAAAGTATATTTGCCCCGACTCTACACATGGACTGATAGTCTTTTGTACAAATAATTTTCATAATTCATGACCTCATTTCTGCCAATTAGTATGTTCAATAGTTTTATTAAAAAGGATAATATCATACCAGTTAGAAGACGGTCAACTCAATTAAACTTACCAAAATCATAAGTTGTGACCATTGACAGTTTATTAATCCGGGCTATGTATTGACTATCATATAATACAAAGTATAATGGAAAAAAGAATACTAAAAGGGGAGATTTAATTGCTTAGCATTTTTAAGAAAAAAACTGACGAAAAGCCAGTAAAGATATTTGCACCCCTAAGGGGTGAAGTAATTCCAATTGAACAGGTGCCAGATCCTGTTTTTTCTCAGAAACTACTTGGAGATGGTGTTGCTATAGAGCCAACAGAAGGTGTCATTTACTCACCAGTTAATGGTGAAATAATATGTTTCTTTGAGACAAAGCATGCAATCGGTATCAAAAGTGATAATGGAGTAGAAATTTTAATACATGTTGGACTAGATACAGTTGAACTTAAAGGAAATGGGTTTACTGGCCACATTAAAAATGGGGATTTAGTAAAGATGGGTCAGAAATTGCTGGAGTTTGACATGGAGCTAATTGGAAGTAGAGTAAAGTCCCTTATAAGCCCAGTTGTAATTACAAACTCTGAGGAAAAACAGTATAATATTAAAAAAAATCTTGGAACTGTGGAGTCCCTTGACTCTGTTATCATGGAAGTAGAATAATATTAGTACCAATATAAATTAAGCCCAGTACTCGCGAATTCTTCAAAGGCGAATATCTGGGTTTTTAATTTGAGTATCCTGGACCAAAGTCACTGGAAGTGACCGAAGTAAAAACACCAGCACTTAGACTTAAACGACCAAATTGCGTTGTATAATTTTTGTTCCTGTATTACAGTAATAAACGAAAGAGAAATAATTTATTACTATTAGGGGAGTGAGTGTTAGTATGTCAAAGGGAAAAAGAGAAAGGTTTAGTGAAGAGATTCAAAGATTTGGCCGCTCATTGTTATTACCCATCGCTGTAATGGCTCCTGTGGGAATGGTCTTAGGACTAGCCAGTGCGCTAGTGCAAGGCTATATGATTGCAAGGCTTCCATTTTTAGGAAACGAAGTTCTTCAACAGATACTTATAGGTCTAAGGGATATTGCCAGTGTTATATTTAGTAATATTCCTGTACTTTTTGCCATGGGTGTGGCTTATGGTGTATCAAGAAAAGAAAAGGGTATTGCAGTTTTTTCTTCCATTGTATCTTACCTTATTTTAAATGGAACCATCAATGTATGGTTAAAAACTACAGGCAACTTAGCCCCAGCAAGCGAAATGGCCCAATTAGGTCAAGGTATGGTTCTTGGAATTCAAACCTTACGACTTGAGGCACTAGGTGGTATCATAAGTGGATTATTAGCAGCTAAGATGACTGATCGTTTTCATGAGATTCAACTACCTGTAGCTTTTGCATTCTTTAGTGGAAAGAAATTTGTACCAATTGCTTCTATCGGAGCTACAATGGGTGTTGGTCTAGTTATACCATTTTTATGGCAATACATTACAAAAGCACTAATCTCAATGTCTTCAATAATTCTAAGTGGACCGATAGGCGTGTTTATTAACATCGTAATGGTACGACTACTGATTCCATTTGGACTTCACCATGTATGGAGTTCATTACTAAGATTTACACCAGCAGGAGGTACTTACTTAATCGAAGGAGAAAGCTTTGTTGGAGTATTACCTGCACTAAACAAGATTCTGTTTGAATTAGGACCTGAGCATGAAGCTTGGGCTATGGTACCTGATTTAACAAGATTTATGGCACAAAATCAAATGCTTGTTACACTATTTATGATTCCTGCAATTGGTCTTGCAATGTACAGAACATCCTATGCTAAAAACAAACCCCTAGTAAAAGGTATTATTTTCACTATGGTATTAACGCCATTTTTAGGTAACATTACGGAGCCAATGGAATTCTCATTCTTATTCATTGCGCCATTGCTTTATGTTACATATGTAGTTTTAGCAGCTACAGGAGCAGTTGCCCTTGCTTTAATGGGTACAGCTGTTGGATATATTAGAGGAACGATTTTTGACTTTGCCATATTCGGACTGCTTTACGAAAATACTAGGTGGTACAACTTGCTAATAGTAGGTATACCTTTAGCAATAGTAACCTACTATGTATTTGCCTGGGCGATTGTAAAGTGGAATATCGCCACCCCAGGTCGTGAAGATGAAGAACTAGCTGATAACACACTGCTTAGAGATAAAAACTATGACGAAGTGGCTAGAATTGTTATTGAAGCCATTGGGGGTAAGTCAAACATTCTAAGTGTGGAAAACTGTGTTACTAGATTAAGAATTGATTTAAATGATATGCATGCTGTTGACAAGGAAAGACTTAAAGATTCAGGAACATCTGGAGTATTCTTCCCAGCTAAAAACCATATCCACATAGTATTTGGACCAAATGTTGAATTTGTTAAAAACGCAGTAGATAAACAAATGGCAGTAGACAAACAAGTACCACTTTAGTAAACGGATTAACAAAAGTTAATAAGGGGTTATAGTGGGTAAAAGGTTAGCCACTATATCCCTTTTAAAATGGATATCAAGGATTTTTTACCGAAAATAAAAAGAAATTAAAATTCGAAATTAAGGTTTAAAAACTATGAATTTGCTACACCAATAATGATATTGATTAGAATGAGCATTAGATACTAAGGAGAGTGACATACTTGAACCGTAAACCATTAGCAGTTACAATCGTTGGCGCTGGAAGTACCAGAACTCCGGCATTAATAGGCAGTTTAGTGAATTTAAAAGAGAGATTTCCTCTAAAGAAATTAGTGTTATTTGACATAGATAAAAGCAGATTAGATATCCAAAAAGATTATATTAGGCTGGTTATGGAAGAGCATTACCCTGGGGTTGAACTAACCTTCACAGTTGAAGAAGATGAGGCATATATTGGAACTGACTATGTATTTGTTCAAATGCGTGTAGGTGGAGCACCAATGCGTAGTTATGATGAAAAGATTCCGCTAAAACATGGACTAGTTGGCCAAGAGACATGTGGTCCAGGTGGCTTTGCCTATGGAATGAGATCAATTAGGCCAATGATTCATATGGTTGAAAAAGTCAGGCAATGGGCTCCAGATGCTTGGATATTAAACTATACAAATCCGGCTGCCATTGTTTCAGTTGCGTTGGATAAAGCTTTCCCTGATGATAAGAAAATATTAAATATATGTGACCAGCCCTATTCAATGATTAAATCTTTCGCAAAAATACTAGATGTAGATATGTACGATTTAGAACCGAGGTATTTTGGGCTAAACCACTTTGGTTGGTTTACTAAGCTTTATAATACCAAGACAGGTGTTGATATGCTGCCACAGTTAAAGGATTATCTAACTAACCATGAGTTTAAGCCCTTCAATGCTGAACAAAGAGATCCTTCTTGGCTAGAAACATACAAGAGAGTCAACAAGATGTTATCATATTTTCCTGATCATTTGCCAAACACCTATCTACAATATTATTTCTTCCCAAGTGAAATAGTAGCAGAAAGTAACCCTGAATTTACAAGAGTAGATGAAGCTGCTATTGGTAGGGAAGTTAAAATTCTTGATATATGTAAAAAGGCTGCAGAGCAAAATTCTTTAGAAGGTTTACCACTACTCGTAGGTGAAGTTCATGGAAATATGATGGTTGAGGTTGCAGAATCCATTGCTTATGACCTAAATAAAGTTTTTGTTGTGATGGTGAAAAATAAAGACATAATTCCAAACTTACCAGCAGATGCAATGGTCGAAACACCTGGAGAACTAGGGGCAAAGGGAGCAAAAGGTTACGTTTGTGGAGAAGTAGATGTTTTCTATAAAGCTTTACTAGAAGGCCAGTATGCATATGAAAGACTAACTGCGGAAGCTTGCTTGGAAGAGAATTATGGAAAAGCCCTTCAAGCTCTTACTATTAACCGTACAGTTGTAGATCCAAATAAGGCAAAGGCTATATTAGATGATTTAATGGAAGTGAACAAGGAGTACTGGATTTTAAAGTAAAGGGGGGATTTAAATGTTTCTGTATTCAGAGAAGATTTACACACCTCAAGGTTTTGTAAAAGGATATATAAAAATAGTTGATGGTAAAATTCATGGTATATATGAAGATACTGAAGGTAAATTTATAGACTACAAAGATAAAGTTATAGTTCCTGGCTTTATTGATATTCACATTCATGGTTGGGCTACAGGATCCTTTTGGTACGAGGGCACAGAAAAATCCCTAGAAAATATGTCCAAAGAATTAGTCAAAATAGGAGTAACATCTTATTTAGCAACCACAGGAACCGATGCTTTGGACTATATTAAATCCCATCTTGTCTCCGGAAAAGCAGCTATTGATAATTGGAAGCCTGAAAAAGGATCACAAGTCCTAGGTTTTCACTTAGAAGGACCATTCATAAATAAAGAATTTAAAGGTATGCAAAAAGAGGAGCATTGTATAAATCCTTCCATCGAAATACTTGAAGATTTCTTTCAAAGTGGAGGTAAAGAGAATGTTAAGTTAATTACCATAGCCCCAGAGCTGGAAGGGTCTTTAGAATTTATCAAGTATGTAAACAAAGAAGGCATACAAGTTTCCGTAGGCCATAGTGCCGCAGAGTTCGAAGACATTAGGGATTTAAAGGATTATGGCTTGGGTGGATTTACCCATACCTTTAGTGGGATGAGGGGCTTTCATCACAGGAGATTAGGGGTAGCAGGGGCAGCTATGTATTTTGATGATATGTATGCTGAGTTTGCTAAACAAACAGGAAAAACTGTATCCCATGAAGCATTTAAAATAATGTTTAAGCTAAAAGGTCCCGAGGGCATTTTACTGTCTTCTGACTCCACTGGGTTAGCCCATGTCAAAGAACCTTTCCACCACTATATTCGTAAATGTACATTTAGACCAGATGGTGAATATGTAAACTTAGTCTATGATGAGGGCATCTCAGAACGTATAAATAAGTACGATTACGAAAAGGTGAAAAATCTAGAGCTCAGTTATTTAGATTCAGTCAAAAATATAATTAACAACGTAAATGCTTCTATAGGCGATATTGCTAAAATAGCATCGGAAAACCCAGCAAAATACATTGGTGTCTATGATAAAAAGGGTTCAATAGAAGTAGGAAAAGATGCAGACTTACTTGTTATAGATAGTGACTGGAATCTTCAAGATGTTTTTCTTCAAGGGATTAAGCAAGAGTTAGACTAAAGCTAAACACCCAGTCCATAGTATTTTGATACTTTGAGTTGGGTGTTTCAATTATAATTAATGAAATACTACTTATTTGAGTTTATTTCGGCAGGTATAAGTAGAATATTCCTATGAATTTATTTCAAATATATGATCATTCTTTTTTTACTCATATGGTAAAATAGATATAGATTAAAATATATAAAGTTTAAAATTATTGTAGGATAGTAACTACTTTTTTAGAGGAGCTGAGATAATTGAGTTTAAATAAATTAACAGAAAGATATAACGAACTTACTGATATGGAAAAAAATATAGTGGAATATATATTGAAGAATCCCAAAAAGGTTCGTGATTCAACTGCAAGTGAACTGGCAGATGTCTTATTTGTATCAAAAACCTCAATTATCAACTTATCAAAAAGAGTAGGTTTTGAAGGGTATAGTGAACTTAAGTATTATGTAAGAGGTTATTTAGATGAAAAGAGATCCAAAAAGGAAAGCATACCCTATGAAGATATTTTAAGTAATCTAAATAGTGAGGTAAGCAACACTATATCCCTTCAAAACCCTGAGAATATAAACAAAATAGTTAACAAGTTACTAAATTCAAGAATAGTGTACATAATTGGTAGGGGGGCGTCTGGCCCAATAGCAAGTATGTTGAGCTCAAGACTTGCTTTGTTACACATTAAAGCAATACTTATAGAGGACCCAAATATAGTAGATGTACTAGGAGATTCTATGGCTGAAGATGAGGCTATTGTGGTAATTTCTTTATCTGGAGAGACTGAAAAGATTCTAACTCTAGCTAAAACTGCTAGACTAAGAAATATAGATGTAATAGCAATGACTTCATTTACCAATAATACCTTGCAGAAAATAGCTAATTACAAAATGTTTTGTTTTGCAGATCAAACAGCAACAAAGTATAATGACTTAATTTCCAGAGTTGGCTTACATGTACTGGTTCAGATATTAGTAACCAATATTAGGATTAGTCACACAGGGCAGGGAGATAACTATGAAAATACCTTATGATACAAAGAGTAAGACTATGACTATGTTATAACTTTACAACTGAATGTGGGGTAATTAATAGAGAAGAAATAGATTAAATCAAAGGGGGGAGGAATTAGGCCCTTTTTTTGTTTGGTGTTTTATGTTTTTATAAACCTACGTAGGTAGCTGAATTAGTAGTCTTAGAAAGCATAGAACTAAAAGTTCCACCAACAAAGCTCATCTATTACTTAAACCAAACATTGAGTTTAGCAGGTCTGGTAGTAGTAGGTAATTACAATGATAATCCTACTATAATCCTAGATATCAATGAAACTCATATCAGTGGTTTTGACAGCAGTGGGGTCGAAAACAAACAGGTTATTACAATCACCTATGAAGGCAAGCTTCCCACATTCACAATAGATATCGTTATTCCATATACAGTAACCTTTATAGATTGGAATGGAGATACTCTAAAAACTGAAATAGTTGAGGAAGGAAGCTCAGCTACAGAACCTATCAATCCTTCAAGAATTGGCTATATCATTAATCTTAATCAAATAGAATAGAAAACAGTACGAAGTAGATAATATTTAGTATAGAAATTAAAAATAAGAAGGATGTATAGCATGAAGGTAAGCAAAGCAGATCATCTCTAATCTTAAGCCAAAGACCTATTGGTAAATCAAAGGTTTTTCTTTAAGATGGGTAAGCAGGGAAGACCACTTGTGAAAAAAGCTTGCTGTGATCAGTGAAGAAATGAAAGTATATGTGTCCATAGTTAGACGAAACTTGAAAGAATTCTAGGCTTAATATAAAAAAGAGGAATAGAGGGATAAAATTGGTTTTTTCACTTATCGTGTTCTTTATAATAATTGTTGGCATACACGTACTAATTTTAATTAGAAAAAAGCTATACAAAGATCTAATATTTTCTATTTTATTATTCAGTATAGGAATGATATATAGTTTTGGTTTAATTTATCAATGGGAGTTACCTAATCCTACTAAGAGATTAGAAATTCTGTCGGAATCAGGATGGATCATGTTGAAAAATTATCTAATTAATAATAACTTATAAAATTTAAATTCAGCAAATATTATTTTACCCCTTCATATCTGGATTTGATAAAGTGAACCACCCAAACAATAAGTGGAATACCAATAGGAATAGCATTATAAAAAAGATGACCAACATTATAATAGTAAACTTGCTCTAAATAGTTATCATAATGAAACATTGCATATGAGATTGCAATAATAGCTTCTGGAATTATCAAATAACGATAATTTGAAAGTCCAAAAAGCTCAGTGATATTTACAAGAAGTACATAGGAAGTAAATGCTACTCTTATAAATATCCAGGTAATCCAGAAAACAATTATTATGATATCTAATCTTCCTAGCCCTTCAAAAACAACTGTTCTAGACATCGTTAAGAGAGGGTAACTTAGATCGGCTAGTGGTTTTGGACCAAAAACCATAAGAGCAATAAAAGAAAAGGCTAATAATATTAATCCACTTAAACCAATTGCCAGTATGGTATTTTTCTTTAATTTAGCAGGGTTATTTACTGAGGAAGTAACCCCTGCAAAAAAATAACCAATGGTTAACCAACTCATAGCAGGGATGATTGCTAAAATATGGTGATTGAGACTACTTTCGTTAATAGGTAGTAGATTTTGAATATTATAATTAGGATAGTTGGCAAACATAATTACTAGAAGTGCCAATAATCCAATAGGAAAGACAAATTCCGAACATCTACCAATGACTTCTAGTCCTTTTCTGACACAATAAGCAACCAACAGGGAAAATAGGATCAAGTTAAAAGCGAGGGGAGTTTCAGGCAAGAATATATGAAAGAAATTTCCTAGTTCAAGTAGCCCCCAGCTATGTAATATGAAAACATAATATAAAAAGAGGATACTAAAAAACTTTCCTATATATTTGCCCATAATCAACTGACTATAGCCTATAAATGACATATTAGGATACTTTGAACCTAAATCTGCTAAAGGTAAATAGCATAAAAGGGCAGTAATACAAGTGGCTAATATGAAAGATAGCCAAGCAGTTTGACGAACAAGTGAAGTTGTTTCTCCTCCAGGGATATAAAGCACAGTTGTTGAGAGGTTTGTTAATATGATTAACAATATTAATTGATAGCCAGAAATCTTATACTTATTATGCATTAATGATAGCTCCTTATGATGGTTTTCAATTTAATGATCTTCAAATAGTTATAAGTGATCAAAAATGCGTATTAAAAAAATCAAGTTCACCTTTGATAAATAAAATAAATATTGTGTTTTTATCTAATTATCTTAATAAACTTATTTTGAGATTATAATAGACTAAAATATATTTGACTTTAGTGTAACAATAATATGGTAATAATATACAATCATTTACATGTACTGGTTAAAAAGGAGGGCTTTATGAAAATCTTCAGGAATTTGTACATTCACTACATAAAAAATAAGAGCATGCCTGCAAAGTTTAAAGATAACAAGGAAAATTTAAGCAAAAGTTTAAAATATAATTTAGTGGAGATACAGAAAATATTGGGAGATAGTGATGACATAATAATACGTGAATTTAAAATTGGAATGAATAAGAAAGAGGCTTTTTTACTTTATATAGATGGCCTGGTAGACAAAAACTTGATTGTAATGGATATCTTGAAACCTTTGATGCTATTAACAGAACCACTTGTTTCAAAAGAAGGAAGTTTAAATAGTTTATTAAAAGAATCCGTTCTAACAGTTTATAATTTAACAGAGACAAGTAGCATGAATACTGCTATTGAAGATGTACTATCTGGGTACATTGCTTTATTTATTGATAAGACTCAAACTGCCATTATTATAAAGGCGAAAGAATATAAAAGCAGAGAAATACAAGAAGCAGAAACAGAAGCAGTGATTAGAGGACCTAGAGAAAGTTTTACTGAATCACTTCGTGTAAATACCTCCTTAATTCGAAGAAAAGTTATTAACCCAAATCTAAGATTTGAAACATATGTTATAGGTAAACAGACTAAAACAAAAGTGTGCCTAACTTATATTAAAGGAATCTGTAAAGAAGAAATTATTAGTGAAGTTAAAAAAAGATTAGAACAAATAAATACAGAAGCTATTCTAGAGTCAGGTTATATAGAAGCCTATATTGAAGATGCTCCTTTTTCTCCTTTTCCAACAATAGGAAATACAGAAAAACCAGATAAAGCAGTAGGGTATATGCTAGAGGGAAAAGTCATTATTCTTACTGACGGAACCCCTGTCGTACTATCTGTTCCTCATTTATTCATAGAGAACTTTCAAAATATTGAAGATTATTATTCTCGACCATATTATGCTACCTTAACTAGATTAATAAGATTTATTGCTTTTATTCTTACAATATATTTACCTGGGTTTTATGTTGGAGTTTCTACCTTTCATCCTGAAATGATTCCATCCCCTTTATTAATGACGATGGCAGAAACACGGGAAGGTGTTCCTTTTCCCCTTTTAATAGAAGCATTGGTTATGCTTACTTTATTCGAAATATTAAGAGAAGCAGGTGTTAGAATGCCTAGACCAATAGGACAGGCAGTCAGTATAGTAGGAGCATTGGTTATTGGTGAGGCTGCTGTAGCTGCTGGAATAGTGGGAGCACCAATGGTTATTGTTACGGCTTTAACGGCTATATCTTCATTTATAGTACCATCAGTAGCTGATATAGCAACACTATTACGTTTTGCTTTTTTGCTTTTATCTGGTATTACTGGATTGTTTTCTTTGGTACTTGGTTCATTATTTGTTTTAGTCCATGCAGTATCCTTACGTTCCTTTGGAATCCCTTATTTAGCTCCTGTAGCCCCATTTTTTTTACAGGATATGAAAGACTTTTTTGCTAGATTTCCATTATGGGCTTTAAATAATCGTCCAGCTTCATTAGAGAACTATAATATTAAAAAACAGGACCAGGAGCTTAATCGGAAGAGGAAGTAGTAGATGAGGTGATATTTTGAAAAAAATTTTTATTGTGATTATTATAATCTGCATCATTTTATCCATCGGCTGTTGGGATAAAAAGGAATTAGATGAAAGGGCATATGTAATGGGTATTGGGATTGATTTGGGGACAGAGAATCAATTGAAATTAAGTACACAAGTAGTGCATCAAAACCAAAAAGCACCTCAAGAAGAAACAGATACTAATGGGCTGCATATGGATTTTGTTTTAACCCAAGAGTGTAATACACTATTTGAAGCTTCAAAGAAATTTATGAATTTTAGTAATCGTAAACTCTTTTATGGACATAATGAGGTTGTTGTTTTTGGAGAAGAGTTTGCAAAAAGTGGAATCGTCTCTTCGTTGAACTGGTTCGAAAGACAAGCTGAACTTAGGCCCCATACGATTTTTTTAGTTGCAAAAGGTGAGGCTAAAAAGATACTTGAATGCCAGTCTTTATTTGAACAGCATTCTGCAAGAGCAATGAAGGAAGCGGTTAGATCTGATGAGATAACAAATGTGGTAGAAGTAACATTACATTCATTTTTAGGAGAATATGCAAGTCGAGGTAGTGCAGTAATGCCCAAAATTGAAATAGCTACTATTGAGGGCAAGAAAACATTCAGAATTGGAGAATTTGGTGTATTTAAAAAAGATAAGCTTGTCGGCTGGCTAGATGAAAAAGCAAGCAGTGGATACTTGCTTATTGTTAATAGAAAAAACCCTCGTGTGATAATAGTTCCAGTACCTAATTCGAAGGATGGAAAAGCCAGTATAGAGTTGGCTAATAATAATGCTAAAATCATAGCAGATTATAAAGAGAATTCACCAACAATAACAGTGGAAATTATGATAGATGGAAATTTAAAAGAGCAAACGGCACCTGTATCAATTGGCACACCTGAAAAATTACAGGAGTTAAACATGAATTTTAAAAAAGCCATAGAAGAAGAAGTAGAAACAGCTATTGGAGCAGCACAGCAATATAAAACAGATGTTTTTGGTTTTGGTGAGGCTTTACACCGTAAGGACTATACGAAGTGGAATGAAATAAAAGAAGACTGGGATGAAATATTTTCAAATATGGAAGTAAATATATCTGTAAAAACAGAAATTAAGCATCTTGGGATGGTAGTGACTCCTATTACACCAAAGTAAGCAGTATTGAAATACTAATGCCAGTTGGCCTATATTGAATCGACCTTAACCAGACTAAACTTTCATATACAGTTTAAAAAGCACCTAGAAAATTTTCTAGGTGCTTTTTTACCAGAAACTGCAAGAACAGCCCTGCGGCTCGTAGAATCTATAAATAAGTCTACCGCTATTTAACAATAGTCAAATAGGACTTATCACTAAACTCTGACATAATGTCAATAGGGTTTAACATGTACTTGATAAAACTTGATGTATTTTTTAAGAACATATATACTGACATGAGAGAGGGGAGATGATAAAGTGCTGAAAATAGGAGAGTTTTCAAAGCTGACACATGTTTCTGTACGAATGCTGCGGTACTATGATAACCACGGATTGTTAAAGCCATCCCATATTGATAAGATGACAGGGTATCGTATGTATTCCGTTGAACAAGTGCCAGAGCTGCAAAAAATTGTATTGTTGCGGGATCTTAATTTTGGGGTAGCTGAAATAATAAATTTGCTAAGTAATTGGAGTGATGATTTTCTTATTGCTCAAATGAAAAGTAAAATTGAAGAAACGGAAAAAATAATTGACATAGAGCAAGACAGACTTGCTAAAATCAAAACAGCTATAGGGCACATCCAAAATCGACAAATTGATACTCATTATAATGTAACGCTAAAATCTATTCCCTGCTGTAAAATCGTATCACTTCGTAGGAAAATCCCCAAATACTCTTGTGAAGGAGAGTTGTGGGATGAACTCAACAAGTTTATCAGACTAGAACATATTGAAATCGAAAAGCATAGTTACAACAATATAGCCATATATCATGATGAAGAACACATGGACACCGATATTGATGTTGAGGTTTGCTATATTGTAAAAAAACTAGGTAAAGACAAGGATGGATTTGTTTTCCGTGAATTGGAGGGTATCAATTCCATGGCCTGTACTATGGTCTATGGTCCTTATGAAAATTTGGCGGCTGCTTATCATTCTTTCCTTCAGTGGTTAACCGACCATCAGCAATACCAGATGGATAATCCTTGCCGGCAGGTGACTATCATTGATTATCATGATACAGATAACCCGGAAGAATACCTTACGGAAATTCAAATACCATTGATAGAGAATAAATGTAGTACATAATGCCGAGGGAAGCGAAAGGAATGTGAGGAAGAATGGCTGAAAACAGATTGTTCCAAATGGTTTATCTTTTACTGGAAAAAGGAAGTATAACCGCTCCTCAATTGGCAAACTATTTTGAAGTTTCTGTGAGAACCATATATAGAGATATTGATATACTAAGCGCAGCCGGTATTCCTGTGTATACAACACCCGGCAAGGGCGGCGGTATTTCCCTTCAAGAGAATTTTGTACTAAATAAATCTTTGATTTCCGAGGCGGAGCAAGAGCAAATACTGATGGCATTACAGGGAATCCGTATTGTTGATGTTGAAAACACTAATGGGCTTCTAGCCAAGCTGAGTAGCGTTTTTCAGAAGAAAAATGTAAATTGGATAGAGGTGGACTTTTCTGATTGGGTTAAGAAGGAAGCTAACGAAAGTGTTTTTAACACGCTAAAAAGTGCCATTTTTCAAAACAAAAAAATCTCCTTCCTATATTTTAGCGGTAAAGGTGAATC
The DNA here is from genome assembly GCF_900101495.1 of Alkaliphilus peptidifermentans DSM 18978. GTDB lineage: Bacteria > Bacillota > Clostridia > Peptostreptococcales > Natronincolaceae > Alkaliphilus_C > Alkaliphilus_C peptidifermentans. The sequence continues at coordinate 72,944 of NZ_FMUS01000015.1, read as the reverse complement.
TATAAATAGGTTGGTTGAGCCTCTTAAGCTGGTTTTCAAAAGCAAAGACTGGTTCCTGTATGGTTATTGCTGCTTACGGGAGAAGAACCGGCTGTTTAAATTGACACGGATAAAAGAATTGGAGTTGACGTCTGAGAATTTCACACGCTTTGTACCGCCACAAATATTTGAGGGGGTTGAAAAAATCTCTGAAAAGACCATTCCGGTGACTCTTGCTTTTGATAAGGAAATGTCGTTTCGGGTTTATGATGAATTTTCCGATGGGGTTACCTGCAATGATGATGACAGTTTTCTGGTAAAAACCCATTTGCCCCATAATGAAGGATTATTCAGCTACCTCTTTTCCTTCGGTGATAAAGTCGAGGTTATTTCACCGCAAAGCATTCGTGACGAGCTGCAAATACGACTAAAAAAGATTCAAGATAAATATATAACCTGACACAGGATTGCAAGTTATATATGATACAATAATACCAAAACTAGAAATGAGGTTTTGGATTTGAAACATGAGAGGAAAAACCATGAGAAGGAATTGTACAGTGTAAAGAAGGAACCATCTGTTATAACTGTTACCTGGCAGAAATTCATATTACGGTATCAGGTGAGAAGGGGTGAAGTACAATGAAAAAGGTAATCGAGACTTTCAAGCCCCAAGGCGGCAAACACTGTATAACTACTTCATTGAAGCAGGTATTTGATTTTTACGGCTACTCCTTGTCTGAAGAAATGCTCTTTGGAATTGGTGAAGGACTGGATTTTACCTATATTAACCTTGCAGCGGCCCCTATGGTGGCAGGTCGGTCAAAGGTGATAGAATTTGAAGAAAATCTTGCTAAAGGCCTTGGAATAACGATACGGGTTAAGCAAAGCAAGGATTATGGTAAAGTTTTAAAAAAAACCAAACAAATGATTGAGGGGGGACATCCTGTCATGGCTTATGTAGACATGCCCTTCATCAGTTATCTTGGATTGGATGATAACAGTCATTTCGGCGGACACTCCATTGTCCTGTTTGGCTATGATGATGAACAAGAATGCTTTTATGTGAGCGACCGTGACAATTCCGACTATTCAATGAGAACACCTAATGGGCCCATCCATGAAGATTATCATCTTGTACCTTATAGAGAAATGCAGGCGGCCCGCAGTAGTAATTACAGGCCCTTTCCTCCCAACAATAAATATGTCGAGTTGGACTTTAGTGGCTTTCGAGGAATCAATAGAGAAAATCTTACGGCCTCCATACTTGATGTATGTCAAAAGATGCTAAATCCTCCCGCAACCTTAAAGGGCGTCAGCGGTATTCAAAAGTTCTCAAAAGATGTAAAGAAATGGGTTAAGTTTGATGACGACAAGCTAAAACGAGCCGGGACAACCAACTATTTTATGATTAATGCTGATGGCGGCACCGGCGGGGGTATCTTCAGAAAAATGTACGGCGTCTTCCTGAATGAAGCCGCCGGGATATTTCAAAAGGATACAGTAAATCAAATTGGTAATCAGTATATTGAATTATCAGGTGAGTGGGATATTGTAGGGGATACTATGTGGCAGCTTCAACAAACCGGTGAACAGGAGCTATTGGAGGTTATGTCGAAAAGGATTCTTCAATTGTACCATATGGAAGTTGATCTGATGACAAGGCTGCAACGTGAAATATCATAGGTAGCCAGACTTTTTTTAATAATCTAAAATGGCGGTTCAAAATCGAACCGCCATTTTTAGTATTTTTGGGTATTTTACTGATAATATATAACAATAAATTAATCTATCTATATAACTGAGAATGACTAAGTAATTCACCATGATAATAAATCAATATATCTGCATTGTATGACAATAGCTTGTCTTTCTATTTTTCACTCGTACCCCCAGCAGGATCAACAAAGCCCCTGGTATTACAAAGGGTAGTGGGATGCTGACATTTGACAACGGCCCGAACACAACCATACCAAGGGGTGTGGCAAGGGAAGAAAAAAGGTCAACATAGGAGAAGGTTCTACCAAGATATGCATTGTCAGTGATTTCCTGAATGTGGGTCATTAAGGGGGTATAGTATAGAGGACTTCCAATGCCCATAATTAGCATCAGGGCAGTAAACAATATAATATTGTGGCTTGGTACCAATAATATCATAACTGCCCCAAACAACATAGCTGAAAAGCCAATTAGCTTAAAATGAGGAACTGAAGGCTTTTTGTATGCCATATACAGGCTTACTGCCAGCGCCCCGACAGAAAATGCCGTTTCAATCACACTCAATATCCACACTTCATCACCAAGGGTTTGCGATGCTAATAGTGGTGTAAGTTGTGATGCTGGGACAACTAAAAACTGAAAAGTAGTATATAGGATGATACTGTATTTCAGTGATTTAGAATTTAGGATGTACCTGAAGCCCTGCTTTAATTCCTCCTTCGGATTTCCTCTAGTCTGCTGGATTTCTCTTGCAGGCATAATGATGGTGGACAGTAGAAGAACGCCGATTATAGCGGTGATTACATCAATAAAGAACACGCCTACTATTGACACAAAACTCATTATTACACCGCTAAGGCCCGGAGAAACAAGATGAATCACACACCATATACTTGTGTAGATACTGTTTGCCCGCATCAATTCACCTTCAGGAACGAATAGGGGCAACATACTTTTAATTGCAGGCATTTGTATCCCGGTGCCAAGGGAACGCAGGCAGTTAAAGAAGAATATCCAGCTAATATTATCTACCGCCTTCAGAAAAAGGATTGCTAATATAAGGGTTGATAAGGCGATAAAGGAATCCGCTAGTATCACAAGCCTTTTGGGTGGATAGCGGTCAGCCAGGACACCGCCCAACAGCATGACCAGTGCCTGGGGTAGATATGTGGTAATTGTGACCCCAGCCACCGCAACACCTGACCCGGTTTTCAGGGTGATATACCACATCACGGCAAAGGATACGATGGTTGAGCCAAGTAAGGATATACCCTGACTTACCATGTATGCGAATAAACTATATTGCCACTTGCTACGAGTGTTTTTATACATATACAGCCCCCTTACAGATATTTTCCCGTTACGCTATAGGGATGATTCATAATGGTCTTAGGCGTACCAGTGGCAACGATATATCCTCCCGCTTCGCCGCCATCAGGCCCTATGTCGATAATCCAGTCGGCGGCACGGATAATATCCGTGTTGTGTTCGATAACAAGTATCGTGTGATTAGCCTCCACCAACTTTCTGAATATGAGTATGAGTTTTTCTATATCCTGAAAGTGAAGCCCGGTAGTCGGTTCATCCAAAATATAGAGCATGTGCTTTTTCTGCTTGCTGCTAAGCTCTTTAGCAAGTTTAAGGCGCTGTGATTCACCACCGCTCAAGGTAGTGGTGCTTTGGCCCAATTTGATGTAGGATAGACCGACTTCCTCCAGAATGGACAGCTTGACTTCAATATCTTTCACACCAGCAAAGAACGCCGTCGCCGTGGACACATCCATTTTAAGCACGTCAGCAATGGTTTTGCCATGATAGGTCACATCTAATATCTGCTCTTTGTACCTGCTGCCCTTGCATTCAGGACAGGTGGACCAATGATCTGCCATATATTGCAGCGCAACCTTGATCTGCCCCAATCCCTCACAGACAGAGCATTGCCCGTCTTTGGAGTTAAAGCTGAAATGGCTCTCTCCATAGCCAAGCCGCTGTGCATCCCCTTGCCGTGTGAACAATATACGGATTGCATCAAAAACACCGATATAGGTTGCAGGAATAGACCGAGATGATTTGCCGATAGGGGTCTGATCCATCTGAACAAAGTCATTAATATCGTCATATCCTTCCAATCCTTTATAGGTCTTGTTGATAAACCTTTTTCCGTTGATTGCTTCATTCAGAGCAGGAACCAGCGTATTAAAGACCAAAGTGCTTTTTCCGGAACCACTCATACCAGTAATACAGCACATGGAATGCAAAGGGAAACGTGCATCAATATTTTTCAAGTTATTGCCTGTGCAGCCCATCAAGGATAGCCATTTGATTGGCTGTGGACAGGTGGAAAGCACGCCCCTTTCGATACCTTTCAAATATCTGCCTGTTGCTGAAATGGGATGATTGATGATGTCATCAACACTTCCTGCAGCTATGATTTCGCCGCCCTTTACACCAGCACCGGGACCAACGTCGATAATGTAGTCTGCTGCCAGCATTGTATCCTTGTCATGCTCAACAACGATAACGGTATTGCCTTTGTCACGGAGGTTTTTCATGGTGTCAATCATCAAGTGGTGATCCCTCGGATGCAGACCAATAGAAGGCTCGTCCAGGATATAGGTTAGCCCCACCAAGTCGCTTCCCAATTGACTGGAAAGGCGTACCCTTTGAAGCTCCCCGCCGGATAAAGTCGGTGCTGTACGGTTGAGGGTAAGGTAGGATAAGCCCACCTGAATAAGATTGGCGGTTCGCATTTCTATTTCCGGCAGTATGTCCGCAGCTACTTCCTTTTTAGATACTGGCAATTTCTTTTGTAAGCAGCCAATCCAATTCCACAGTTGACTTACAGACATATGGGTCAACTCCGGTAGTCGATAGCCCATAATGGTTGTATACCTTGCTTCAGGGCATAATAACTCTTGATTGCAGGTAGGACACGGAATTTCCTTCATGTACTGCTTGTACGGGTTATCGGCAGATTTTGCTTCCCTGAAAAGCCGATGGATATGTGCGACTGCGCCTGAAGCGGGCCGTGAAATAACCGTATCTCTGCCGTTTGAATTATAGGTATAGTTGTAGATTCTGTCTCCAGTGCCATGAATAACAGCTTCCTTAAACCTGGTTGGAAGCAGCTTCCAGGGCTGATTTAATTCTACTTTCATATCTGCAGCTATTGCATATAGTTCTCCCACCATCCAATTGCCTGTTGGCTTCTTACCCCGCAATTTTCCCCACCAATAGGTGGCACCATCCAAAACAGACAAATCCCCATTCATGACAATTGCATCGGGATTAACTTCATATAAATAGCCAAGACCGTTACAGGAATGGCAAGCGCCAACGTGTGCATTTGCATTAAAGGTGGAGGATGTGAGGGCTTGAAACAAAATGTCACAATCTATACATCTGTTCTTGCTTTTGCTATCCTTTACAACCTGTTTACCGCAATATGGGCAATGGGGTGTACCTATTGCTACGTACAACATTCTTAAATAGTCAAGGATGCCTGTTAGAGTGCCAACGGTAGATCGGGGATTCTGGCTCCCTTTTTTCTGCTCAATTGCAATTGTAGGGGTTAGTCCTTGTAGGGAATCAAAATCCGGCTTTTCAACCTGATCCTGCATTTTGGCTGCATTCGACATATTATCAAGGTATCGTCTTTTTCCTTCAGCATAGATGGTATCAAAGGCCAGTGAAGATTTACCGCTGCCGCTGACACCGGTTATGACTGTCAATTTGGATTTAGGAATGGTAACGTCAACATTTTTCAGGTTATTCTGCCGGCCACCTTTCAAAATAAGTTGTTGGCCGTTGTCATTTCCCACATTTGGGAAAATGGCCTTTGGGTCTATTTTTGTATCGGTTATTTGGAATTTAGGCTCCAGATCGTTAGGGTCGATTGTCCTTGTATTCTCAACTATATCCAGCACCACCAGCTTTGATTTGATTGCCTCCATATATTGGCCTGGCAAACGAACAGACAGATTCTGCAGTTCATTAACAGTTGTATTGGGGCTGGTTGTAAGGTCGGCAATTTCATCCAAGAGGGCCTTTTCATCCTTGTTTAATTCATTAAATTTTTTTGTGCTTAATTCCGTCCATAAATCCCAAGGCAGTAATTCCAAGCCTTGAAGGCTGTTGAAATCATGAAGAAGGTTCCCTTTTACAGAATGCCACCCTTTCCAATTCTTATTGTAGCCGAAATCATCCTGATGCCGTTCGCCCTGTCTGCTTTTAGTCCATGCCTGCCCCGCAAGTAAATAGCCTTCACTGCCCTGCATATCTTCTGTATCAAAGGAAATGCCAAAGTGCTTTTTCTGAGCATCATCCAGTTGGGCGTCCATGCGAACCCAGCGATTTTGTTCAACATTGTAATACTCAACTAGCCAATGATCTTCATACATCAAGGCACTGTCAAAATAGTCTGCAAATCCAACTCGGAGCCTGGCCGGAATACCTTTGTGCCTCAAAAAAGATATGAGCAACAGTGAATAATCTCGGCACATTCCTACCAACCGCTGCTTTGGCGACCTCATTACTGTCAATGAACTTTTGTCAATCTGGAATATTTTTTCCAGCATTTGAGGCACTGTTCGCAGTAATTCTTCATCCGTTTGTCTTTGGCTGAAAGCAACGCCGTACAGGTCGCCTTGATCAGCGTGGATTACCAAACCCTGAACAATGTGTAATAGCTCTTTTGGACTGTCAGGTAGAGTATCATACTCCTTGGTGTACTGTCCAGGATCAGTGATAATGCTTTGTTTGATATAGAAATCTTGATTTATCATTTTATTCATTCCTCCCTTCGGAACCATACTAAACCCTCACACGGTGTCAGAGTCAAGGGTGTTTTATAGATTTAAGAGACTTTAAATCTACGTTCCTATAGACTGATAGTTTGGGGATTTTAGATAAATTTTTTCTTGAGTTTAAATTTCCCTAATATATAATAGATAATATAATATATATTGGAAACTAATTCCTCAAATTCAAGCAAACTGGAGGAGATAAAAGATTGAACAGATATCATTTTGAGAGCTTTTTAAATAACATTCCCAAAGATGAACTATCAAGGACACAGTCTTTTATCAGCGACAGAATAGGCCTTTTTCAACCTGAAAAATATTTATTTAATGTAAAGGTGGTACCTGAAGAATACCATATTGCATTGTTTCATGAAGATGCGCCTGACGTGAGGGTAGGAAAAAAGGAATATGCCAGCAAGAAGGGAAGCTTCCTGTTTATTGAGCCTGGTACAGAGATTATGGTTCCACAGGTTGAAAAACCCCCTGCAGGAAATTTTACAACTCTTTTGGTTAAAAAGGATCTCTTTGAACAAATCTTGTTGGAGGTTACTGACAAAGAACACGTAAAACATAATGGAAAAATGAAACGATATAGCTGGCATCTCATAGATGCTATTGAAAGGTACAAGTATGAACTTTTAAATTATGGCAGTAGCCACCCCATGATGCTTTACAGTCTGGGGATCCAAATAACTTACCAGTTGCTTAGGGATATGCAGGTAAAATCGGCACAACTGTTTAAGAAAACAGGTGATGAAGCTGCATTAATAAATAAAATTATTGAATATATGCATGATTTTCACAATTGTAATATCACACTTAATGAAATCTGTAGCATTTTTTATATTAGTCCCAGTCATTTTCAAAGAATCTTCAAATGCCAAATGGGAGTTACACCCTACCAGTACTTAATAGATATTCGAATAAAGAGGGCGAAGGATTTATTATTGAAAAATAATCATTCTCTATCTGAAATAGCAAGCCTCTGTGGCTTTATAAACCAAGCACATTTTTCAGCAGTTTTTAAGCAAAGATGTGGAGTGGCACCCTTAAACTATAAAAGACTGACTGTGATTAACTTATCTTCCGAAAGAAGCATTTCAAATAAATCAGGAGATGCTTTAGAATCTTTGTGAAACTCCCACTATTTATTTAAATATGTCAGAATCACCATTTAAACAAAGGCTTTCGAGTAATACTTGAGAGCTTTTTTTATTTTTGGGGGTATACTTTTTGACAATAAAGTGCCATGGCAAAAGATGTTATAACTACTAAATATAGGACCTTTCTATACATAGCTATATTAAGGATTTTGGGTAAAATTACAAGATGGCTTTGGTAAAGCAAAAAGGATGATAATAATTTATAAAAAAGATGAGATTTATTTAATAAAAATTAACCTTATAAAATGTTAAAATAACTATGCTTAAAAAAAATAGAACATTATTTCTGTGATGTCCTAATCCCACTGGTGTTCCCCTCTAATCATCCTAAGGAATAATTACATTAGTTTAACCAGAGGGATTTGATTTGGTGAATTCATGAGAAATATGAGGTGTGGGTAAATAGAATAGAAAGGGAGTAATTGGGTTATGAAATATAGAAAATTACAAGCAATTTTGTTGGTTTTTATCATGGTGTTATCCCTTGCGGGATGTCAAAAGGTTGATGAAAAAATATCAGAGAAGGTCGTAGAAGAGATTATAGGGAGTGCAACAGGAGGCAAGATTGATATAAAAAAAGACGGACTGAAACTGGAAACGGGAGATACCGAAATGGAAGTCGGCGATGAGCTAGAATGGCCAGTGGAGGCAATGGGCGATCTACCAGTTCCAAAGGCAAGGTTTGATTTCATAATGAAAAATGATGAGAACAAAAGCTGTACTGTAACCTTTAAAGACTTAGATGAAGACGACGGAAGGGCATATTTTGATATATTGGTAGAAATGGGCTTTAAAGGCGGTACCTATCTTAATACTGACGACATTCTTATGTTTTCTGGAAGCAGAGAAAATGGAACGGGTGTCAATTACAATTATAATCCAATAAGCAAAGAAGGGTTTATTATCTTCGAGATCACACAATGATGCCTTATTATTTACTAGCTTCATAAAATGGGTTTAGCAATAGGGCTTGGTGCAGCAATAGCTTTGGGCAGAGGAATACCCTTTCTCTGCCCTGTCATTTAAAAGGATATATATTTTTTATTATAACATTTGAGATGGAATATGTGACGAGGAGGTGTAAGTATGAAAAAACAATTTCATTTCATCAGCCTGGTGATTTCTATAATGCTATTACTGCTGACACTTAGTGGATGTAGTCAGACAACGGTGAAGGTATCAAATCCATCCAATCAGCTTTATCCAGCAGCAATGGAATTGACCCTTGGAAAGAGTGTGAAGCTTGCATTTTTTCAGTCATCCATAAAGGCTGAGGGTAACGAAATTGAATGGAGAAGCACCAATACTGGGGTCGTAGCAGTATCTCAAGATGGTACAGTTAAAGGTATATCTGAAGGAGAAGCGGTAATTGAGGCAGTACTAATAAAGGACAAAAAACAAAAGGCCACTTGCCGTATTTTTGTTGTGCAGGATGGACCTACTCTTCTATATGGAAAAGATACTGGACAAAATCCACTCAAACCTAATGATTTTAATCCCAATGAACATCAGGAAAATCAAGATATAGTATCTGAAGAGGCTATTCCAGTTGAATATGATCATGAACTGGATATACCAGTGGAGCAATACAAAATTCAACAAGAGTATCTCTGGGTTATGGATATCAAGGACACGGTAAAGGTTAATATTGAAACTACCTTAGCACCAATAGAAATGATTTACAAGATTACTGCCTATGGGGAGAAGAGAGAATGGCCACAGTATTCAAGAGGTAAATACAATGGGAATCTCGAACTTGAAGTAATTGTTAATACTGGAGAAACGATGGCTAAAGTAAACAGTTCTTCCAATTCTATAATCAGCTTTTATAACGAGATAGGAGGAAGTTTTAAAAGTAACAGCTTTTCACCCAACATTATTGCATATAATCAGAAGGATTTTGATTACTTTGACGGATTGAATGTCATGTTGGCTGAACTTACTCCCAAACCTGTTTTATCATTGTTTGGAATGGCCTATGGCTATACTCCCATAGAGGGAGCTGGCTACTTTAATGTATCAATGAAGTCTCAAGACGGTATGAGTGTAGGAGCAGGGGGTCAAATGGCAGATATACAGGATGCTGCTTATAAAATGAAGGTGAACCCACACGGATGGATAGAGCTCCATCTTCTGGATCTAAAAACAGATAAGGCCTTCAAGGGAAGAATTTATAAGAAGACACTATTCAAAATCCAGATCAGTGGCGGCAACTAGAGTTAAATATTTTGAAGTAAAATTTTACTAAAATCCAATTTTAATATATAGGGAGGAGCTAGACATGAAAGTGAGGATAATATCCATAAAGAAACTGATAATACTATTGATGACTATTTTGCTCATTATGGCCTTTGTGCCAGGCTGCGGAAAAAATGCAGATAAAGTAGAAGAGGCTGTTGACCAGGTGGAATCAATAGAAGATAAAGAGCAGGAAGAAAATAGCGTCAGTTCTATTGAAGATTCAGAAAAACAGATATCAAACATAAGTGGAGGAGAAATGACCGGTAGCCTAGGTTCAATAGGAGTTGGATTAAGCCTTCCTGATTCATACCCACATAACATATTACCTATTATAGATGGAGCAAACATTATCAATGTGAAGGAAAACAGCAGCAACAACTCACTTGGGATTATGTTCATCTGTAATAAAAGTGTAGATGAAGTTTATGAGTTTTACAAAGAGCTAATGCAGGATGCCCGCAATTTTAGCGATGAAAAAGATAATAACAATTATATTTTAACTGGCACAAAAGACAAATATAAGATAATGGCAATTATTATGGAGACTGACGATAGCGATTTGAAATGTAATGTCATGTTCAATATAGCATTTACTAACTAAAAATAAAATATTTGGAAAATGCTTAGAATTCAATATATTATGTTAAAGAAACAAGCAAAGATAATTATGCAATTTCCTCAAATAATTACTGATAGCCTCTTTAAAAAAAGGAGGCTATATTTATTTTAGTGATATAAATTGTATTCTTTGCAGCATCAACTTATAAGGCTAATCAAATCAACAATTCCAATTGAGTTCTTCATAAAAGTGGATCCAAGGGTGGACAACGTGAATACTGCTTTCAATGCCCCGTTGTCGGCTGCCACTCTTTTGCAAGCGTAAAACCTTTGGTTACTAAAAAGACTATAATAGTTCACAGTGAATTCACATTAACGCTATAGAATATAATCATAGAAGAATAGACTGAAGACAAAACAAAAATAATTATTGTATAGAAACAATAATAATATTATCTTATTGCTTTACATAATATGGGTATCGTTTAACAATTTAAAATTCATACCAACCGGTAAGGACTACTATGATTTTCTTATCAAAACTGGAGGTGAGTGACAATGACACAAATAACAAAAGAGGCATTGGCAGCATCCCTAAAAAAGCGCTTGAGAAAAACAACTCTACAAAAAATTACCGTGAAGGATATTGTGAAAGATTGCCAGTTAAACCGACAGACTTTTTATTATCATTTTCAAGATATTTATACATTACTAGAATGGACAATATTAACCGAAGCTACGAAAGCTATCTCCAACAATAAAACCTATAACACTTGGCAACAAGGATTTTTACAGGCTTTTCAATATGTAGAAGAAAATAAAAAACTGGTATTAAATGCATACTATTCAATGGATCGCGAGCAAGTAGAAAAATATTTGTACAGAGTGGTATATAAGCTGATGATCGATGTAATAAATGAAAAGGCTAAAGGGATGTGTGTGTCTGAAGAAGACAAGGAGTTTATTGCTAATTTTTATAAGTATGCATTTGTAGGATTAATGCTGGAATGGATTAATACAGGTATGAAAGAGCGTCCTGAGGATATTATGGATAAGCTAAGTAAGCTTGTTACAGGCGATATTCATAAGTCTCTGCTCAATTATCAGAAATAAAGTATTGTGTTATTGATTTAGATTGTTTTTTTTACAAACAAATTGAACTGTCAAAAAACCTTACAATAAAGATAAAGTGTTGGAATTTTAAACAATGAGCTGCCTGTGTCTATAGCGCGTATCGTAAGAGTTGCTTACAATAGAGTTACAAGAAAAGCTTGTAAAATAATATTCTATTGGAGGTAATAACCATGAAAAAGGATTATGGAAGCAAACAGGTTTATTTTGTTGGCGGAGGTCTAGCCTCATTAGCAGGAGCCGCTTACCTTATTCGGGACTGCCACTTCAAAGGTGAAAACATTCACATTCTGGAAGGAATGAATATCTTGGGAGGATCTAATGACGGAATTGGTACCCCAGAGAAGGGATTCGTATGCCGAGGAGGCAGGATGCTCAATGAAGAAACATACGAAAACTTCTGGGAGCTTTTCGCTTCAATACCTTCCATAGAACATGAGGGTATGAGCGTAACTGATGAAATCCTTGCATTTGACCATGCACATCCCACCCATGCTAATGCACGTCTTATCAATAAAGACGGTGAAGTTCTGGATGTTATGAGTATGGGATTTGATAAGGAAGACCAGATTGCAATGGGAAAACTACTTTTGACACCAGAAGAGAAGTTAGATTACCTAAAAATATCAGATTGGTTCAGTCCTCACTTTTTTGAGACAAACTTCTGGTATATGTGGCAAACTACCTTTGCTTTTCAAAAATGGTCTAGTTTGTTTGAATTTCAACGATATATGTTCCGGATGATATTTGAATACTCTCGTATTCACACATTGGAAGGAGTCACCAGAACACCATATAACCAATATGAATCAGTAATTTTGCCGCTGAAAGCTTATCTAGATAATCACGGCGTTGACTTTACTATCAAGTGCACGGTTACTGATCTTGACTTTGAGGAAAGTAACGATATTACAGTTACCGCTATTCATTATAAGGATGGAAAAGGCGACGGTATCATACAGCTTCGGGAAGGAGATCTTTGCATAGTCACCAACGGCTGCATGACCGACTGTGCAACATTAGGTGACTTACATACTCCAGCACCCTTTAAACCACAGAATCCGATTTCTGGAGACCTGTGGGCTAATATCGCCATGAAGAAAGAGGGACTCGGTGACCCTAAACCTTTCTTTGGTAATGTGGATGAAACCAATTGGGAATCTTTTACCGTAACCATGAAGGGTAACAAACTACTAAAGATGATTGAGAAATATTCACGTAATGTTCCTGGTAGTGGTGCACTGATGACTTTTAAGGATTCAAGCTGGCTTATGTCCATGGTTGTAGCAGCACAGCCCCACTTCAAGGCACAAACTGCCGATGAGACTATATTCTGGGGCTACGGTTTACATACAAACAAGGTTGGTGATTATGTGAAGAAACCTATGCGTGATTGCACTGGAGAGGAAATTCTCATTGAGCTGCTGCATCAACTTCATTTTGATGAGGATATTGATGAAATTATGAAGGACGTTATTAATGTCATTCCTTGCATGATGCCATATATAATTTCTCAGTTCCAGCCAAGGGCCATGACAGACAGACCAGAGGTTGTACCAGAAGGATCCACTAACTTTGCCTTGATTAGCCAATACGTTGAAATACCTGAAGATATGGTATTTACGGAGGAATTTTCCGTTCGTGCAGCTCGTATTGCTGTGTATACCCTGATGGGATTGGATAAAAAGATCTGTCCTGTTACACCCCATCGCTATGATATACGCACCTTGATTAAAGCACTGAATACAAGCTATAGATAAAGGAGGAAATATCATGAAGGGAAGCTATAATATTACATTGCTCACACCTATAGGGCCGGAAAAGGGAACTATATTTCTTAATACTGAAGGGGAAAAGCTTAGTGGCATATTAAAGATTTTAGGAAATGAAAAAGAATTTACAGGGGTAGTAAAAGGAAATAGCATTGAGTTCACCAGCGAACTAAAGAAGCTCGTTAAGAAGATTCCATTTACCGCAAAGTGTACGGTAAATGGTGATACATTGGAAGGTTATATTGATTCTCAATTTGGTGAAATTAAAATCATTGGAAAAAAAGCTTAATCATTACAAAAACGGTGTGAGTTTATTCTTTGACTCCGCCGTTTTTCTATATTAAAAGATAGAAAAAGAACAAAGAAGCCTATTATTACATAAATCCATTGCAAAGCAAGTCAAGAATGAGCTTAGGTCAGAGAAAGTGTTGATACATCATCACTTTTTTTGTGCTTTCAACTTATATTAATTACAAATCCCTTTTGGCATAAAACTTATACTGTTTTGCGTAGAAGAAGGATAAGGAAATGGAGTATCCTGTTATTATCACATGATTTTGAAAATCAATATCAAATGTTCCAGATATTGTTAAAGCTGAAGGGATTTTAGATAGCCTTAATTTATTGGAAATGAAGGAGTTCCACCCCATGTCCTTATCAGGTGGTCAGAAGCAGAGGGTGGCAATAGGAAGTGCTATTGCATCTGAGCGGGAGATTATCATACTCGATGAACCCACCAGTGGGTTAGATCTGCGTCATATGAAGGGAGTAGCCCATAATTTAAAGAAGCTTCAAGGGATGGGTAAAACACAATTTATTATTTCACATGATCTTGAATTAATTCTTGAAAGCTGTAGTCATGCTCTGCATATTGAAAAAGGTACTATTTCAGATAATTATCCCATTGATGATGAGGGGGAAAAGAAGCTTTTTGCCTTCTTTATTAAGTATAATCAAGAAATTGTAGATAATCAGTCTGCACTCTGCATCTGACTATCTGTGGTATTTTTTCGAGTATATTTTTTCTGTACCATAGGGAGCAATATCTGAATAATTTTTAAAAAGGAGTGGGATGGCCGCAAATGGCAATCCCACCCCATATAATTTTCTTGGAAAACACATCCTGCTTACCCTATTTTATTTAAAACCACACTATAGATCTTTATTACTAATGCTATATATAAAAGACTTAATCATTCGCTGTCCATATTGAACAAGTGAATAGCGCCCTTGACTTAGACACCAATCATATGTAAGTCCCCGCTCTATAATTGAATACCATTCTGTTAACTCTAAATATGAAAGATGACTTGTAATCTCTCCATTTTCTATACCTTCCTTCATGATAGATGAAACAATCTTATAATATTCTCTTTCTGGATTCATTATATGACGTTTGCCAGTTGTTATAACCTGCATACCATATAAGGTGGCTAAAAGTGGCCTATAGGGAGAGTCTTCTAGATTTTTCATAACAAATAAATTAAACTCTAATAATTTATCCAATGCTTTTAAGTTAGGTTTAATTGAACTTAACCAATTTACATAGTCAGCGTCAAAATAATAGGCAATGTAGAAAAGTATTTCTTCTTTTCCGTGAAAATGATGATAAAAAGCACCTCGAGATGTTTTGGAAGTTTCAATAATCTGATTAACCGTAGTATCCTTATAGCCCTGTTCTAAAAACAATTTCCAGGCTGCATCAATGATTTTTTCCTTTACACTAGGTTTTTGTTTAATATCAATAATATCCATATTTTTTATATACTCCTCTAAATGGAAAAATTAACTACTTAAAAATAATATCATACAAATAAGTTTTTGGCAACGTTTACAGGTTGGATACAGAGGCTCTTTAAAGGGTAGAAGGAAAAATTCTGTTGTAAAATTGAAAAAAAAAATTGGAAATATATTAGTAGATTATTTTGATATGTGGAAACTTAATATCTTTTAATTTCAGAATTATCAATATTTTAATCCTATGCAAAAAATATTCAAAGAATAAAAGGATAATTTTTACTGGGAATTATCTTGATAAATCATATATGTGCTTTTTAAATGACCTTGACATAAGAGTCTAGCATATTATAATATTAAAATAGAAACGAAGAACGGAACGCGGTACTATATCGTTGTAAATGGAAAAATTTCCAATCTGTTGTATAAATAATAATGTGACTATTAAGTTAGCATATGAAATGCTTCTGTTTATATAAAAAGTTTATGGAGGTATGGTATATGAATAAGATTTTGGTAGATGAAGGTTTAAGCTGGGAACAAAAAAAAAGGGCTGTTGAGGTCAGTTTAATTAATGGTTTTTATTCAACTTCAGCAAAGTTTCCAGTTATATCTAAGGAGGAAGGGATGAAAATCCCAGAAAGCTTAGCTGAATTACATAAAAAATATAGCGTTATACCAGAAAAATGGCCAGAAGATTACACTTCAGCCATTAAAGAAGCAAAGTCAATTATGGAGTTTGACTGGAGAAAGAAGAAAGGGTTAGAAACTCTATTTTCCAAGGGGATGTTCTTGGAAGATGATAATTTTGACCAATTACCAGATAAGTTAAATTTTAAAATAGAAATTCCAAATGATTGTGATCTTTCCGTATTGACAGCGGCATGCAATTTTGCTTTTCGATTCGGAATGGAGACTACTGCCTATGAAGGACCAATAATAGCCGAAGATAGTTGGAATGGAAATCTTCTGGTCTTCGAAAAAAATAATGAATGTGGTATGGAGTTTATAGAAAAAGATAAAAGAAAAATTATCCGAATATTTGGACAGGATCAAGAGCTTGAAAAATTTTCAGCAGATATATGCCAATGCTTTCCTTTGCTTTCAGATGGCAGGACCTGGGTAGAACAGTTGAAGGACATGACAGATAGCTTAGTAATGAAAGACTTAGATGGACAGTTGTCATATCTAAGAGCATATGAGAAGGAATTAGAAGGTGTTATTACTGCATATGTATCCCCTAAAATTGA
The DNA here is from genome assembly GCF_900101495.1 of Alkaliphilus peptidifermentans DSM 18978. Classification (GTDB taxonomy): domain Bacteria; phylum Bacillota; class Clostridia; order Peptostreptococcales; family Natronincolaceae; genus Alkaliphilus_C; species Alkaliphilus_C peptidifermentans. Next base: position 56,592 of record NZ_FMUS01000015.1, on the reverse strand, counting down.
AGAAGCTATAAATAATATTCAACCTATTTTTCCAAAGGTGGAATTCAAGAATCATAAAGGAAAGAAGAAGATATACGAAAAGATTTATGACATTCCATGGGAAGTAGATGTTTTTAAAGACATTTTAAGAGAGAAGCTATATCATAAATTAAAGCCAGGGGATGAAGTTGAAATCTATGGTGCCCTCAGTGAAGAAAAGGATGTCAGAAGCCATCTAACTAAAGAAGTAGAAGCAGAACTTCGAAAAGTTAAGGCTAGAACAAAAGAAATTCAGGTAATATGTGCTTACAAACAGGGCTTTTCATGGATTGAAGAAGTGATACTGCCACAATTGGAGGGCAAGAAAGTAAAAAAGATGGAGATTGCCTTTAAACCATTCCTTCCAGATGGAGTAACGGAGTGGGTAGATGAAGATGGAGCTACACCTACTTATCATAACTTGAAGGCGGATTGTCCCGATAAATGGTTTGATATACCAATTCGGTATTTGCAAGAATTATACCCAGTGGATGATATCATTGAAAAGAAGCTTGAAATAAATAGAGATAATGTTGAATTTGTGACATATGATGGTGAACATGACATAACCTATGAAGTAAAAGCCTTTGGAGCCAAAGGGGAAATATTGTTGACATCAGTTTATAAAGCCTCATATTCAGAAAGGCCTTACTTAGATGACTATCCACAGATGGGGAAAGTACACCCTTCAACAGGATTTATAAAGGTTTTTGTAAATGGAATAGAGGTTGTTAACGAATATATTGCAACGGATGTTGAAAATATTTGGAATATATATCAAGCAGAAGTATTGCCAAAATGCAAAAAATTTATTGAGACAAAGACAGGGGGTTATATTAGCGTAGAATCACAGCCTTTTTTTTCTCAACTACGCTTAGAAGTTGATGCAAGTGAGCCAGATTACCCGCTACCCTTTAGGGAAGATTTGATTTCTTCATTGGACTCTTTGCATGAAGATATACATTTTGTCGGGGCAGATTATTTTAAGGTTTATGGTATGGAAAGCAGTAAAAACCTGATAGACGCACCGGGATTAATACTTCCGGTTATAAAAAAGGGTATAGGGAAGCCCAAATTTATGGTAACGCTATATGATGAAGAAGAAAAAACTCCTTGCATAAAAGCAAACAATAAATTAATTAAAAGCCATTTAAAAAGGGAGGAAGTGGAGTTATATTTACAAAAGTTAAGTTATGCTGATGGTAAAATTACGGCATTTTTGAAAACCAATATTAAAGAAGAGAAAATTATAGAGAGCTATATGTATCTCTTAGAGCATCAGTTACTTAAAGTAAGTAAGCAATTTAAGAGTATAGATGCTCTGAAGATATTAACTGAAGAAAACTGCTATGCTGCTGGCATTATAGAACAGCATGTATTAGAAAAGAATCTTAGTATTTTGGATATAGATTTAATGGAACATACTTTGATAGGCTATGGGGAGTATATAGAGATTATAAATCAATTAAAGCATGTACCTGGAATTAACGTGTATCCTATAGCTACATCTTATTTAGGAAGAGATATTTATGCAATTGAGTTACTACCAAAAGAAGAAGGCTATGTCTCAAGAACAAAACGTATTACTAATCTCCCTTCGCAAATAATTAATTCTAGACATCATGCAAATGAGGTCTCCAGCACTAATGCCGCCTTTATGCTATTAAAGAAGCTGCTGACAGAAGAAAAATATAAATCTATTTCAGGTAAATTGAATCTTGTTATTGTTCCAATGGAGAATGTGGATGGAGCTGCGATACATTATGAGCTTCAAAAGGATAACCCAAAATGGAAATTACATGTTGCAAGGTTTAATGCAATAGGAAAAGAATTTTATCATGAACATTTTAAGTCAGATACTATTCATACCGAAGCTATGGCCCTTACTAGATTGTGGGAGAAGTACCTGCCGGATATAATTATTGATAACCATGGTGTTCCAAGTCATGAGTGGGAACAACAGTTTTCAGGATATACTTCACCTTCCTTTAAAGGCTTTTGGTTACCTCGTTCATTACTATATGGATATTTTTGGATAGTTAATGATGATGATTATAAGAGTAATTATTCTGTGAATAAAAAAATTGAAGAGGTTATTGCAGATAAAATTCAGCATGATGACGAAATTACCCAGTGGAACAAAGAATGGATGTCAAAATTCGAGAAATATGCCCATGGATGGATGCCGAAATTGTTTCCAGCTGATTATTATAAAAATATGATTAATTATTGGATACCCTTTTCATTTGATCCTTCCCACAGATATCCATCAATTCGATTTCCTTGGATTACAACTGTAGCTTATACAAGTGAGGTTGCAGATGAAACAGCTCAAGGAGATTATTTGAACCTTTGTGCAAAAGCACATGTAGCCCATGATGAAGCAGTAATTGAAATGCTGATGAATTGTACCTGCGCATATGAACGTAAATGCGAAATAGCAGAAAACAAGATTTCAATTAGTTGTATTAGACATAGACCAATAATTGTCTAATGTAGCTTTGAAATAAAAAATCTAATAAGATAAAGGAGGAAAAACATGGAACTTATTAAACTGCTAGGAATTCTTATTGTCATTATCGGATTTGCACTTAAGAAAGATTCTATTTTAATAATCTTATGTGCAGCAATAGTGACAGCATTAGTAGGAGGGCTTGGAATAACAGGACTTCTTAATACCCTCGGAACTTCATTTGTTGCTAATCGAGCCATGGCAATATTCATTTTAATCATGTTTGTAACAGGAACATTGGAGAGAAATGGTCTTAAAGATGCAGCCGCAAGCCTTATAGAAAAAATAAAGGGTGCTTCTCCTGGTAAGGTTATTGGAGCTTATGGTATTATGAGAGGTATTTTTGGTGCTTTCAATGTAAGCTTTGGTGGAGTTGCTGGTTTTGTAAGACCTATTATCATGCCTATGGCGGCAGGTTCCATTGAAGCTAAAGGCGAAAAAGTAAATGAAGATCATTTGGATGAAATAAAAGGAATGGCTTCAGGTATGGAGAATATTGCATGGTTCTTCTGTCAGGTACTATTTGTCGGTGGCGCTGGTGGACTGTTGGTGCAATCAACATTAGCTTCCCTCGGTTACCATGTTGAATTAATCGATTTGGTTAAGGTAGAAATACCAGTAGCCATTGTTGCTGTTTCAGTTGCAATTGTTTATTACTATCTTAAAGATAAGAAGCTTTGCAAGAAATACTACAGCAAGGATAGGAAGGAGGAAGAAACAGCATGACATTTTTCATGAATTCAGAAATTATGATAGGAGCAAAATTATTAGAGGTTATATATATAATTATTGGATTAATTACTATTTATACTGGTGTTAAAAATGGAAGGGATGAGGAAAATCCTTCTAGAATGGGAACAGCCATTTTCTGGTGCTCGTTAGGTATTGTAATTGCATTTGGCAGATGGATTCCACCAATGTTTAATGGTGTATTGATCATTACTATGACAATACCATCTATTATGCAAAAAGTAAAAATTGGTAAGCAGAATCCACCAACTCAAGAAGAATCAAAAGCAGCCTTTGATAAAATTGGAATGAAAATATTTATTCCTGCATTGGCAATAGGTATTTGTGCAATTATCTTTGCTGTTTTCACAACTATGGGGGCTTTGGTTGGAGTAGGTGCAGGAATCCTAGTATCCACAATACTGTTGATGATGTTCTCATCTAATAATACACCACAGGTTTTTTTAAAGGATTCCGAACGATTATTGTCTTCAGTAGGACCACTTAGTATGTTGCCAATGCTTTTAGCAAGCCTTGGAGCCGTATTTGCAGCAGCTGGAGTTGGTCAAGTAATTGCTTCAATAGTTGGTAATATAATTCCACAAGGGAATGTTAATGTAGGTATAATTGTCTATGCACTAGGTATGATGTTATTCACAATGATTATGGGTAATGCTTTTGCTGCCATTACTGTTATGACTGTGGGTATAGGTGCTCCCTTTGTACTTGCTTATGGAGCTGATCCGGTAGTAATCGGTATGCTTGCACTTACATCAGGATATTGTGGAACATTGTGTACGCCTATGGCTGCAAACTTTAATATTGTTCCAGTGGCCATGCTTGATATGAAGGACAGAATGGGAGTAATTAAAAATCAAGTAATACCAGCATTAATTTTGATTACTTTCCAGATTACTTACATGATTATGTTCAAATAAGAAGATATAGATAGAGGGATAGCATGAACGATTACTTGGAGCGTTTGGAGCGTGGAGCACAAATTGTAATACAGGATTGGATGAAAATTAAACGAGGAGATAGGCTATTAATTGTTACTAGTGACAAGTATATATTAGAGTCTTCAGCACTTAAAAAATACGCTCTAAAAAGAAAAGCTTCTGTAGATATGATGATTATGGAGAAAACAGGAATACAAGTAGGTGTATTTTTTGATGAAAATGAATTGATATTTGATAACTATACTGCTATCATTGGTGCTACAGATTATTCATTGGTAACAACCCGGGCAACAAAAAGGGCTATAGAAAGTGGAAATATGTTTCTCTCTCTTCCCCTTTCTGTAAATAATCAAAAATCCATGCTATCCTATGATTTTATAGCAATGGACACCAAGAAGAGCAAAATGATGGCAAAGGTAATCATGAAATATATTCATAATTCATCTATGCTTCAAATTACAACAAAAGCTGGGACTAATTTGAAGGTCTATAAAAGAGACCGAACACCAGGATTTTTCAATGGAGTGGTAAAAGACGGAAATGGATACTCATCCGCAAGCTTTGAAGTTTATGTACCAATAGAGGAAACAAAGACAGAAGGAATAATGGTAGTTGACGGCTCCCTTGGATATATTGGACGACCCAAGGAACCAATTAAGATTTCATTTTCTCAAGGAAAAATTCAGAAGATACAGCAGAATAAAAGTGGAATCTTATTAAGTAAATATATTAAAAAATATAATGACCCCCAGATGTATGTTGCCTCAGAATTTGGGATAGGATTAAATTCCTATTCCAAATGTGAAGGCAATTGTTACATTGAGGACGAATCTGCCTATGGTACCTTTCACATAGGTTTTGGAAGAAACATAGCACTTGGAGGAGTACATGAGGCAAGTGGACACTTTGATTTGGTAAGCTTAGAACCAGATATTTATGCTGACAACAGAAAAATAATGCAACAAGGAAGGATCATAATACCAGAACCAGAAGTATACTAATTATTTAGTTTTAATAAATAACTCTAATTATAAGGAAGTATGTAAGTAAAAGATAGATGAAATGAGGAGGCATATGTATGAAAATACTAGTAACTGGCTTTGATCCCTTTGGAGGAGAAAAAGTAAATCCTGCCTATGAAGCTGTAAAACTCCTTCCAAATAAGATAGCAGGCGGGGATATTATAAAAATTGAGATTCCCACTGTATTCTCGAAAAGTACTATAGCAGTCGAAGAAGCAATTAATAAGTATGAACCAGATGTTGTGCTCAGCGTAGGGCAAGCAGGCGGACGTTCTAATATAACTGTAGAAAAGGTTGCAATTAATCTTGCAGAAGCCAGAATCCCAGACAATGATGGTGAACAGCCTATGGATGAAAAATTACAGCAAGATGGAGAAACTGCATACTTTGCAACAATTCCAGTAAAGGCTATGGTGAAAAATATTAGAAAACATGGTATTCCTGCAAATATATCCTATACTGCAGGTACATATGTATGTAATAGTATAATGTACAATACACTATATATGACACATAAAAAATACCCGAACATTCGTGTAGGTTTTATCCACGTCCCCTTCTCAATAGAACAGGCCGTTGGTAAACCAGATGGAACTGCATGCATGTCAGTAGAAACTATTGCAAAGGCATTGGAGTTTGCGGTTGAAGCCATTATAGTTAATAAAGAAGAAGCTAAGGAAGTTATGGGTACAATAATGTAACTGATTCATAGGATTAAAGTCATATACTTTTGATTTTGGGATGTTTTATGGTATCGCATATTTGTGAACCGCTTTAAAGAGGAAAAAAACCTCTCATAAGCGGTTTTTTTTCGCAAAATTTTATTTAATAATCATTTTAGAATTCTTCTTGGTTATATAAAGAATGTATTTGTGTATAGTAAGTAAATTTTAGAAAATACTATACTTGAATTTATTATTGAAGGAGGTGGATATATGCCAGGTAAAGCAAAACAATATGTTGATCAAAGTATGTCATCAGTACAAACTACTGTTAGTACATTACAACAAGCACTTAGTTCTGCAGAGAAACCAGATAACAAGAATAAGATTCAACAAGCAATAAATTCACTTAACGCAGCCCAGCAACAATTATCTGGGTATCAAGATTAGTAACTCTAATCAACTCAGAGGAAAATCTTTTCTATTTTTAAGTGTTCCATTTGTCTAGGTATAAGGACTGCTTTTAAATGATTTTTTAATATTACAAAAGCAGTCCTCATTTATATTAATTTAAAACACTAATGCAGCAACTGCAATTGCACTAATTGCATACTTTATTTCATCATTAAATTTATATATTTTCATTGAAATCATATATAATAATATTGTAAATTCATGTAATTCCTTTGGAATTAATATATTTCTTTATCTGCTTTTTTAAAGGAGATATGTTTATGTGTCATTTTAACTTGAAAATGATGTGTGTCGATGGAGGTATATAAATGATAACAGTATCGCTTTTAGGAGCAGGAAATAGAGGCCTAGATACTTACGCTACCATAGCACAGCAAGAATTTGATGATGTAAAGTTTCTGTGTTGTATAGATGAGGATCCAGAACGACTTTCCCAATTTCAAAAGCGTTTCGGAGTTTCAAATGAATCTCTTTATAAGTCTACAGATGAGTTCTTCTTAAGGCCTAAACAGAGCGATCTCTTGATAATAGCAACACAGGATACAACGCATTATGAATTGGCAAAAAAGGCCCTGAATAAAGGATATGACCTTATTTTGGAGAAACCTGTTGCTTTGGATGTAAAAGAATTGCTTGAGTTGGAGGAACTATCTAATAAACTTGGGAGAACTGTTATTGTATGTCATGTGCTTAGATATCATAAGATGTGGCAGATGATAAAAAAGATAGTGGATGAAGGAAAGCTTGGAAAAATAATAACTATCTCACACCATGAGAACATTGGGCATTATCATTATGCCCACAGCTATGCAAGAGGTAGCTGGAGGAAAAAGGAAACAAGTGGTCCATTGGTTCTGACAAAATCCAGTCATGATATTGATCTTCTTTATTACCTTGTGGGTAGCAGGGTCAAACGGGTTGCGTCTTTTGGATCATTAAGCTATTTCCACTCAGAAAACGCTCCAATAGGTCACGGGGAGCGTTGTGAAAGCTGCGCTGTGAAAAAGGACTGCCGATATGAAGGGGAAAGAATGTATACCTCCTTTGGTGGTTTTTATCCCTTGTTCACAAAAAATAAATATACAAGAAAAGCTGTTAGAGAAGGTCTGAGATCCACTGATTACGGTCGATGCATCTATACAATGGATCATAATGTGGTCGATCATCAATCATCTATTTTGGAATTTGAAAACGGAGTATGTGCTACCTTCAATTTAAATGCCTTCACTAGAAAAATGCATCGATTCATTAAGGTAATGTGTGAATACGGGGAAATCATAGCCGACGAAAGAAAGATTGAAGTCTCCACTTTTGATCTGCAACCTCTAATCAAAGGTTTTCTCAAACACATTCTTCATCTTGACCGCAAAATCATCAAAAGAATTAGGTTATACAAGCCATGGGATGTTTCAAAGTATTTCGGACATGGAGGCGCTGACCGTCTTTTTGTTAAATCTGCGTTTGAAAGCTATCGGGCTAAAAAGGAGAGCATTACTCCTATATCACAATCAGTCCACAGTCATGTTGTAGCATTGGCATTAGAAGAAGCTCGAATTACTGGGAAAACTATCCTTATTGAGGAATTTATAGAGTATTGTAGTAAAAATAAAACCTACAGAGAATAACACGAAAATAGATATGCGAAATATTCACTTGTTACATTATAGTATGAAACCTATTTATGTACTTGTAAAGGAGGTAAAGCTATGGTGGAAGTGATTGGTTCTGGACTACTTGTTTTAGTTGTATACTTCTATTTTGATTTTCAATCTAAAGTGAATAAATTAGAAAAGAGAGTTCAAGATTTAGAGAATAAAATAAACAAAAGATCTGAGTAAAAGTTTAAAGTATTATTTAAAAAATGCCACTATCAAGTATTTTTGACTTTGGTGGCAAACAAAACGTCCCCGTGGCTCTAGGAAAAAATGAAATAAAAATAGATGGAAAAACCCATTTGTTGGATGCAATACCCTTTATTGATGGAGCCTCCAACAGGACATTGGTACCCATCAGATTCATCAGCGAAGCCTTAGGAGCAGAGGTAATCTGGCTACCAGAAACAAGGCAGGTTTTAATCAAGGATGGAGAAAAAGAAATCCTTCTGACTATTGGCTCAAAGGAGGTACTGGTAAATGGAGAAGTCATCATGATTGATTGCGAGGCAGTTATCTTGCCTCCAGGACGCACCTATGCACCATTACGTTTTATTTGTGAAGCCTTGGGTGCTACAGTGGAGTATGATCCGGAGACTAGAGAGATTATGATAGTAAAATAAGGTATACAATCAATATGACCTCAGAATTATTTCTGAGGTCAGACTGTTGAAAATCCTCCATCTTCTTCGTTGTTGCAAAAACCCAGCACCTTTACGTATTATGTATACGCTGTAGTCGCTGGGTTTTCTTGCGCCTTGAATCTGAAGAATTTTGAACAGTATGGATATTGTTGACTTTTTCAACAACCTCACCTTAGCTCACTAACTATATTTAAATCAGCTGTTGGATAAATAAGAATCTAACATAATTTTAAAAAAATATCGAAAACCTATGGAAGTATGTAATAATAAAGGATAAAATATAGATGTCTCAAACAATATTCTTCGTAATTACTGACTTAACTGAGATGTTATCTATATGACGAGGAATTATTATACCAGATGCACTAGTTAATTGCTGGTCAGTATAAGGGGGACCAATATGAAATCAGAAGGGTTTAATGCCCATAGCAAATATATGATTTTAAAACACGCTTTGAAAGAAAATAATGTTTCCCACACGTGTAAATTGTTTAGTATCTCCAGGACTACATTTTATAACTGGTACAGAGCTTATCAGAAGTATGGCATGACTGGATTGAAAAACAAAGAGCCTCAAAAGCCTAAAATGCCTAATAAAGTTAGCAAATCCGTTGAGCATGAAATTTTAGCATATGTTGAGAGCTGCCCTGCCGATGGTCCAAAAAGAATTTACTATGAACTGAAATCGGAAGGACTTAGTATTGGAGAATCTGGAATATACAATGTTTTAAAACGGCATAATTTATCAAGAAAAGCTCAACGAGTGATATATTCAAAAAACAAAAAACTACATATAAATGGAAAGCAGAATAAGAAACAGTTGATGCCCCCCATCAATGAACATAAAGAAGCAGCTTACCCAGGTGATTTTATAATACAGCGTATTGATTTTATAGGGAGATTCGATGGGATTGGCAAAATATATCAATATAGCTTTTATGATGTTTATTCCAAATTAGGGGTTGTAAAACTGTATAATAAAAAGCAAGATATAGATGTATGGTATTTTTTTCAGCTGAAAATCGTGTACCTGTTAAAGACATTCAACTTAAAAATTGATAATTTAATCACTAAAAAAACGAAGGAGTTTATACCTTACTTTATTAAAGGGAATAAGTATAAAGAAGTTACTGAGAATTTAAATATCAAACACTGCTTTATTGAAAATGAAAAAAGTACCCTAATGAATGCAATGGATGAATTTAATGAGTATTTGGTCAAAGAGTTTTATAGCAAAATTGGAGCTGATAAAAGTATTGATTCCTTTGTTAAGATTGAAAGGGCATTTCATAAATTTCTGAGACATTACAACTTTTCTAGAACCATATCAAGTGGTAGTAATTATGGAAAAACACCAGCAGAGGTTATACTTGAAAGGGCGGCTGAAAATAATGTGGATTTCGATACTTTACCCCTATGGATTTTAGCCCTGCTTAATCAAACGAAACGAGTTGATTAAAATGAATAAAATAGATTGTAAGGTTGCGGTGATAGGTGGTGGACTTTCTGGCCTTGTAATAGCAGCAGGTTTACAAAAAAAAGGATATAGAAATGTTACTGTTTTTGAAAGAGACAATAGGCTAGGTGGTAAGCTGCATACTATATGGTATAAGGAAAAATCTTATGAATTGGGAGCTATTTTTGGTTTGCCTGTTCAGAAGCAACTGCAAAGTCTTATGAAGGAATTTAATATAAAAATTGATGGTCCAAGTTTGTCCCGAGTAAATTATGATATTAACGGCAATAAAATTATGCAAATTCCCAAGGAGACATTGGGTGATTTTCTTAAAGAAGTCGATCGTCTGCCTGATGTTTTGGAGGAGTATAAATCATTAGAAAGGGTTAATATTCATCATCTTGAGACATCTTTAATGTTACCATTCTCAAAGTGGTGTGATATCCATCAATTTAGTGTTTTAAAAAGCATTTATATGCATCATTTTTCCAGCTACGGACTGGGAGATATCAATCAAGTTCCTGCTCTATATGTTTTACGTATTTTGAATTACGATACAGTAATGTCTTTTTTAGAAGTACCAGAGCTTTTCACATGGAAGGCTGGGGTTTCTTCTCTAATTGAGAGTTTAAGTCAGACAGTGGAAAATATTAAACTGGGACAAAAAGTAGAAAGAATTGCTCTATCAGAACGTGATACGTTATATCTTCATACAGAGTTTGAGGCCCTTGAATTTCATCGTGTTGTCATTACAGCTCCTCTTGATGAATTTGCAGATATTTTTGATGATGATGAGATGAAAGATTTTCTTAGATGTATCAGATATCAAGATTATACTGTATATGCATTTACTGGTGAAAAAATACCAAAAGGCTGTGGCTGCGTACTAGAAAATTTATCAAATAATAATAAGGGACACCTTATCATATGGAATTCCCGCTGGGATTCAATCAGTGAAGAAGGTCTGTTAACAACTTATGCCTACAATCATCCTAAGCTATCAAAGGCAGAATCCTTAATGGTACTAGAGAAAGATTTGCTAAAATTGGGTATTCAAAATCTAAAATTACATCGCTATAAAAGCTGGAAGCAGGGTCCATATGTTGATACCCATGTATTGCAAAAAGGATTCTATGATAAAATGGAAATGATGCAAGGCAAAAATAACATTTTCTTAGCAGGTGAAATCATGAGCACCGTATCAATGGAAAATTGCATTCGATATTCTAACTACTTGATAAATAAATATTTTTAGAAAAACACAGGTTGCATGGATGGTTCTAAATCATTCCAAGCAACTTTTTTGTTTTAAAGTATAGTTTACACTCCCTTGCTCAGGGAGTAATCGTATGAGTGATTAGAGAGAGGCTTGTAGCATTATAAAAGTGTAAACCATACATAAGATATAAAGTCAGCTAAATGTTTCAATTTCAAAGGTTTATCGTTTTTGACAGCATAATTTTTTATTAATATACTGAAAGTGACAAAATAATAACAATCAAATGAGAACAATAGATAGAACTAATTGATTCTAATCAACTAATTAAGTTTATCAATTGAAACAGGTAAAATCTAAAATAAAATGGGGGATATGATATGGATACATTTAAAATTCTAGAGATAAAAGAAAGCGTATTCGAAAACAACGATCGACAAGCAGACTTGCTGAGGGCAGAATTGAAAAAAGACAAGACCTTTCTATTGAATTTAATGTCATCACCAGGCTCCGGTAAAACAACAACTGTTCTAAAAACCATTGAAGCCTTGAGGGCTGAGATGAATATTGGCGTTATGGAGGCAGATATTGACTCGGATGTAGATGCACAGGCGGTTGCCAAGACGGGTACAAAGGTAATTCAACTGCATACAGGGGGAATGTGTCATCTTGATGCAGATATGACCAAACAAGGACTATTGGGGTTAGAAACAGAAGGCGTTGATTTTGTCATTTTAGAGAATGTTGGAAACTTGGTGTGTCCAGCTGAATTTGATACAGGCGCATCAAAGAATGCCATGATTCTTAGTGTACCAGAGGGTGATGATAAACCTCTTAAATACCCTTTAATGTTTTCAATTGTTGATGTTTTATTAATTAATAAGATAGATGCAATAGATTATTTTGATTTTGATTTAGAGGCAGTTAAAGAACGTGTAATAAAATTGAATCCCAATATCAAGGTTATTCCAATCTCTGCTAGAACAGGAGAAGGAATTAATGAATGGGCTGATTGGATACGTAATGAAGTAAAAAATTGGAACGAATAATTGAGGATTTAAAACTGTATTTGGGAGGGGGATACATATGGTAAAAGAAAAGGTACTTGATCTTGCCAATAAGATCAGTAGAACAAAACGAGGTTCAAAAACAGAAATCAAGCCTGAGCATCCAGAATACAAAATTCTGGAGCCAGTTGTTACAGAAGAAATGGCAGAAGCCGCACTTTGTCTTGAATTCAGAAAACCCATGAGTGCAGAAGAAGTTGCTGTCCAGTGTGGAAAACCAGTAGAGGAAGCAGCCAAACTCTTATGGGAATTGGCCGTTGATGGGGTTGCTTTTGTCAATAAAATTGATGGTGTTGATAAATACTGGATTGACCTTTGGGTTCCAGGCCACATGGAAATGATGGCCAACAACAAGGAAAACGTTGCCAAGTATCCTCAAATCGCCAAGGCCTTCAGTGATTACGGATTAAGAAAAGGGCCACAGGGAGCAGGCATTTTTTCTGTAGGAACAGGACCTATGCGTGTTATTCCTATCGAAACAGCCATTCAAGGAGAAACAAGAAGAGCATCCTATGAGGAGGTTTCTAAATATCTTAATGATAATACTATTTTCTCAGTTTCCGATTGTTCATGTCGTACATCAAGAGAAGCTATGGGAGAAGGCTGCGGTCATTTAAAGGAAGATATGTGTATTCAGATGGGTCACGCTGCTGAATACTATATTCGTACAGGTAGAGGTAGGGAGATTACCCGGGACGAAGCCTTTGAGATTATTAAGAAGGCTGAAGAAAATGGATTGATGCATAGTATACCTAATTTAGATGGTCCTGGAGAAACACATGCCATTTGCAATTGCTGCGGATGCTCCTGTTTTGCTGTTAGAATAGCTGGAATGTTCTTGAACAGTGATATGGTACGATCAAACTATGTTTCAAAGGTAGACGAGAATAAGTGTGTTGCTTGCGGAGAGTGTGTTGAGGTTTGTCCGGTTAATGCATTAAAGCTAGGACAGAAATTATGTACAAAAACACCAATTCTCCCGAAGAAAATAGAAGAGTTTCCATCTAATACAGAATGGGGTCCAGACAAGTGGAATGCAGATTATCGTACCAATAGGGAAAATGTGGTTGAAACTGGAACTAGTCCTTGTAAAACACAGTGTCCAGCCCACATTTCTGTTCAAGGTTATATTAAACTGGCATCTCAAGGTAGGTATAAAGAAGCACTTGAACTAATTAAGCATGAAAACCCCTTCCCAGCAGTATGTGGACGTATCTGTCCCAAAAAATGTGAATTCGATTGTACTAGAGGTGATATTGATGATCCTGTTGCTGTAGATGAAATCAAAAAATTCATCGCAGAACAAGATTTAAATATCGCTAACCGTTATGTACCAAAATTGAGACATGAATACGGTAAAAAAATTGCCATTATAGGTGGTGGTCCTTCAGGTCTCTCTTGTGCTTACTACTTAGGGATTGATGGATACAAAGTAACTGTGTTTGAAAAACAAAAAGTACTTGGGGGTATGTTGACTCTGGGAATTCCATCCTATAGATTGGAAAAAGAAGTTGTAAACGCTGAAATTGACATTTTAAGAGAATTAGGCGTTGAGTTTAAAACAGGTGTTGAAGTCGGAAGAGATATAAGTCTTAAAGAACTAAGAAGTCAAGGATATGAAGCATTCTATCTTGCAATTGGTGCTCAGGCAGGCAGAAAACTTGGTATCGAAGGGGAAGAGGCTGAAGGTGTGGTTACAGGTATTGATTTCTTAAGGGATGTAAACCTCGGTAATGATATAAAACTTGAAGGAAATGCTATTGTTATTGGTGGAGGTAACGTAGCTATTGACGTTGCAAGAACAGCTACTAGAACAGGTGCTTCAAAAGTAGATATGTTCTGTTTAGAAAGTCGTGAGGAAATGCCAGCTCTTGAAGAAGAAATTGAAGAAGCATTGTCAGAAGATATCGAAATTAACAACTCTTGGGGTCCTAAGGGTTTAATTACAGAAAATGGACACGTTGTTGCTGTAGAATTCAAAAAATGTCTTTCGGTTCTAGATGAGAATGGAAAGTTTAGCCCAGTGTTTGATGAAAACGACATTAAAATTGTTAAAACAAATAATGTACTGATTTCAGTAGGTCAAGCAATGGATTGGGGCAAATTGTTAGAAAACAGTAAAATAGAATTGAATCCTAACAAGACCATAAAGGCAGATTCCTTTACCCTTCAAACAGGAGAACCAGATGTATTTGCTGGAGGAGACTCCATGACAGGTCCAAGTTTTGCCATTGATGCCATTGCTATGGGCAAAGAAGCTGCAATTTCAATCCACAGATATGTTCAACCGGGACAGAGCTTGATTATCGGTCGTGACAGGAGAGAATATCGTGCCTTTGATAAAGAAAACTTAAATCTGGAGGGGTATGACCGTATTCCAAGACAAAAAATAGATGATGTCGATGGTGCTAAGGCTAAAGTATCCTTTAAGGATTTACGTTCTACATTTACAGAAGAGCAAGTAATAAAGGAAACAGAACGCTGTCTTGGCTGCGGCGCTACAACTGTCGATGAGTATTTGTGTATAGGCTGTGGTGCATGTACAACTAGATGTAAGTTTGAGGCTATTGGGCTTGTCAGAGAATATGATGCTGAAAGTGTACCCATTGAAAAGCTTAAACCATTAGTTGTTAAAAATATAATTAAGCGTAAAGGAAAAATTACAGTTAAAAAGGCAAAAAATTCATTAAGAAGATTATTTAACTAGTTTAATTTTAATCAAGATGAAAATGGATGGCCGGCGTCTGCTAATATGGTTCTAAGTAACTGGTGTTTAATTAGCATATAAAATATTTATCTGAAAGGAGTGTTATTTTATGTTCTTTTTCGAAGCAATTCCTTTGTATAATGCTATTGTGTGGTTGGTAGTATTGGGAATTCTAATCGGACTGAATGAGTTCGTACGATCAAGTAAATTGGTGAGTATTTCCATGTTTATGGTTTTACCAGTGATACTTACTTCCATTTGGTTGATGAGGGGCGGAAATGAAATTACATCTTGGTTTACTTGGGTTAAGGTATATTCGGCCCTTGCAGGAAGTTTAATCTATATGGTTATAAGATTTACAGATTACCACAAGAGGCATAAGTGGTACATTGTACTGGTTCCAGCCATTCTAGCAATAAACATTTTAGAAGCAGCCGTAAGGGAATTACAGGTTGGCTTAGCTGGCTTTAATGGGTTAGTTGATGGTATGTATTATATCTCTGGTGGTTGGAACTATGCCAACGCCGCCGCTGGTATCCTTAGTATGCTGCTAATCTGTGGTTGGGTTGGTATTTACGGAACTACAGGCAAGCGGAAGGATATGGTGTGGCCTGATCAGACCATTATGTATATTATAGCCTACGCAGTATGGAATATTTCATATGTATACTCATGTGCGCCGGGTAACGCCTTCTATTCAGGTGTAGCACTGAATATAGCACCAATTATTCCTGCTCTATTTTGGGCTAAAGGAACATGGATGCAAAATCGTGCACATACTTTGTCATTTTGGATGATGTGGGTAATGACCTTCCCATATTTCTTTGCAACAGGAAGTGCTTTTAACGTAAGTGTTAGCTACAATGCTGCAGCTAACTGGACTCTGGCTTTGATATCTTTAGCACTTAATGCCGGTCTTGCTATTTGGCAAGTATATCGAATTGTAAAGTATCGTTTCAACCCTTTGAAGGACGAAATTTGGACCGATTCAAAGAATACAAGAACAATTCATATAGGGAATTAGATTCCCTTCAGTCTTTTAAACTTAGACCAGTAGAGGTGAGTACATTTGCATGAATTAGGTGTAGTGATTGAAGTCGTTAAAACAGTTGAAGAGTTCTCAAAAAAAAATGGTTTAACAAAAATCGATACATTGGTTCTCCAAATTGGCGAGCTTTCATCGATGATTCCCAAATATATAGAAGCTTGTTACCCGGCTGCTGTTGATGGCACGTTATTACAAGAGACACAATTAAAAATTGAAATAATACCCGGCAATGCCATATGTCAAAAGTGCCAAAAAGTGTTTAATTTGCTTGAGAATAGCAATAAGTGTTCAAGCTGTGGAAGTGAGGACTGGGTGTTATTGTGCGGTAAAGAATTTATGATTAAAGAAGTCATTGCCTGCTAAATATTCACAAGTTAGACATTAAAGATATTATTATATTTTTAGTTTCACCTAACAACAAATCAAATATAAAAGCAACGTAGGAGAGTTTCATATGAAATCACAGAAAGAGTTTTTCAATCGTGTAGCAAACTCGTGGGATGAAATGTGCAATCATGATATGAAGAAAGTAGAATCTATTTTGGACTTAGTTGGGATACAAGAAGGAAGCAGAGTTTTAGATGTAGGTACCGGAACAGGGGTGCTTATACCTAGCCTATCTCAACGAGTCACACAATTGGGCGGGGTTAAAGCTATTGATGTAGCAGAAAAAATGATAGAAGTAGCTCAACAAAAAAATAAGTATGAAAATGTCGACTTTGAATGTGGAGATGTACTGGAAACAAACGGTGACGAGGATTGTTATGATCACATCATCTGTTATTCCATGTTTCCTCATTTTCAAAGGAAAGAAAAAGCGATTGAAAAGCTTTCTCAGAAATTAAAAGTTGGAGGAAAACTTACCATCTGCCATTCCCAAAGTAGAAAAGCCATCAACAATCTTCATAAAAGGGCAGATGATTCTGTTAAAGAAGACAATTTACCTGCAATTGAAATCGTTAGACAGTATTATATTGGTGCTGGAATGAATGTCATTAAGGAAGTAGATGATGAGGAAATGTTTGTGATTATCGGAAATAGATTCGGCTCATAACAAGAGGAAGGGTTAGATAAATTAAATCAAAAAGCTTTGAAATTAATATTTCGAAGCTTTTTTTAATGAAGACAATTCGAAAAATATTAGAAAGTTTAATATCCCATGGCTGAAAGTAGCATTTCAAAGACACATCTATGAGTAAACAGGTATAATAAATTTTCAGAAGTAGACACTAAAAGGGTTATAATTATTGTTTTTGTTTAAAACAAATAAACTAGGATAAAAAAAATAAAAAAGAGTGAAGAGGAGATAAAATGACAGAAAGGCAAGCAATAATAGAAACAGGATGGAACTTTGATAATAGCTATGCTGGTCTGCCGAAAGTATTTTTTTCAAACTTAAATCCAAGCCCTGTACCCTCACCGAGACTAATCATTCTAAACCATTCCTTGTCAGAATCTTTAGGGTTAAAGGTACAAACATTGCAGAGTAAAGAAGGTATTGATGTGTTTTCTGGTAACCAGATTCCAGAGGGTGCTCTGCCCCTGGCTCAAGCTTATGCAGGTCATCAATTCGGACATTTTACGATGCTAGGGGACGGTAGAGCGTTGCTGCTTGGTGAGCAAATTACCCCCCTTGGTAAGCGAGTTGATATTCAACTGAAGGGTTCAGGTAGAACGCCATATTCCCGTGGGGGAGATGGGCGAGCCTCACTTGGACCGATGCTGCGGGAATACATCATCAGTGAAGCGATGAATGCCCTTGGTATTCCTACCACCCGTAGTCTAGCAGTGGTGACAACCGGTGAGTCAGTTATAAGGGAAACTCATCTACCTGGTGCTATCCTCACCCGTGTGGCAGCCAGCCATTTACGTGTAGGTACCTTTCAATACGCTGCAAAATGGGGAACGGTAGATGAACTCCAAGCTTTGGCTGACTATACACTAAAGCGCCATTTTCCAGAGGTTGAAGCTGGTGAGAATCGATATCTTTCATTACTCCAGGAAGTTATTAAGGCTCAAGCCGAGCTGATAGCTAAATGGCAACTTGTGGGGTTTATACATGGTGTGATGAACACAGACAATATGACCATTAGTGGAGAAACTATAGATTATGGTCCATGTGCCTTCATGGATGCATATGATCCAGCAACAGTATTCAGTTCAATTGACCATCAAGGCCGTTATGCTTATGGTAATCAACCTAAAATAGCTGGATGGAATCTAGCGCGATTTGCAGAGACTCTATTACCGCTTTTGCATAACGATCAGGAACAGGCTGTTAAAATAGCTGAGGATGAAATTTCAAATTTTAGTAAGTTGTATCATCATAATTGGCTTAAGGGAATGAGAGGAAAACTAGGAATTATTAACGAGGAGCAACAGGATGAAGCCTTGATTGATGGTTTGCTCAGTATAATGAAGGAGTATAATGCAGATTATACAAATACCTTTAGAGCACTAACCTTTGACACTATGGAGGACACCTCCCTATTTAAAAGTGCAGAATTCTCTCAATGGCAGCAGCTGTGGCAATCTAGATTAAGTAGACAACAGGAGCCAAAAGTATCTTCACATAGGTTAATGTTGACATCAAATCCAGCTATAATCCCTCGTAATCACAGGGTAGAAGAAGCACTTGAAGCTGCAGTACAAGAAGGAGATTTAAGTGTGATGGACAGGCTTCTTGAAGTACTTAAAAGTCCATATGCCCACTCTCAACAACAGGTTGAGTACTGCCAGTTACCCCCCACCTCCACTCGTCCCTACAGGACCTTTTGCGGCACATGATTTAGAATTAGAGGGACTCTAGTTAATCCCTTAAATGTGTTGGTAATGTAGACTATAACTTATAGACCCAACATTGTTTTTGAATAAGAGAATAGTAAAAAAATAAGCCTTGAAAATTAAAAGATTACAAGGCTTATTTTTAATTAAGTAAGTTATTTAATTCATTTGGTTGGGGTTAGTTGGTTGGGGTTAGTTGGTTGTCTAGGATTATCAAACCTTGGTGAATCACACTATACTTATTTTTCATCTGAGTCTACTTTACTTTGATTTTTAGATTAAGCTATATATATATATGACATATGCTGTCATATATATGTGATATAATTATTTAGGGTGTGTAAAATGCAAATTAATAGGCTTTTTGAAATTATATATATTTTACTTGAAAGAAAGTTGGTAACCGCTAGAGAATTATCTGAGCGTTTTGAAGTATCTCAGAGGACTATTTATCGTGATATAGACTATCTTTGTGCTGCAGGCATACCTATATATACTAGTAAGGGAAAAGGAGGAGGTATTAGCCTGCTTGATAATTTCGTACTTAACAAATCTATACTTTCAGAAAAAGAACAGGTTGATATACTATCCTCACTCCAAGGTTTGAATGCTCTAAATGTCCCGGATATAGAGCCAGTGATAAAAAAATTAGCTACTATATTTAATAAAAATAATACAAGCTGGATCGATGTGGATTTTTCGTATTGGGGCAGTAATACAGTAGAAAAAGAGAAATTTAATATGCTGAAAACAGCAATTTTAAATGGCAATATTGTTACCTTTGACTATTTTAGCTCATATGGGGAAAAAACAGAGAGAACTGTTGAGCCTATGAAGATTCTCTTTAAAGGACATGGTTGGTATATTTGGGGGTTCTGTAAAATTAAAGGTGATTTTAGATTCTTTAAAATAACTCGGATGAAAAATCTTGTTAATACTAAGCAAACTTTTCAAAGAGATATACTTAAGGTTGATTGGAATAATTTCTGTGACCATGATAATAAGCTGGTAATGCTGGTTTTAAAAATTGAATCACAAATGTCTTATAGAATATATGACGAATTCCATCAAGAATGTATTGAAAAAAATGATGATGGAAGCTTTACTGTATCGGTGGCTTTTCCAGAAAGTCAATGGATGTACGGATATATATTGTCATATGGTCCTTCTGTCGAGGTTTTAGAGCCAAAATATATTAGAGAGAATATAAAAGGAATGCTTGAAGAGGGATTAAAAAAATATTTGTAATATGACATAATGTCGTCATATTATCGCTGATATAATAGGGAAAAGGTCATTCCTATGCACCTTTAATATAAAAGAAGAGGTGAAAGAAAATGCAATATATAACTGTAAATAAGAGGAATATTGATTCTGAGCATATTTGTTGTGGGTTTTCCGATAAAAAGTGCAAGGATAGCTACCAACTAAAAATACAGTGGCTTAAAAAAGAATTTGATAATGGTTATGTTTTCCGAAGGCTGAATGAACGTGCAAAAGTATTCATTGAGTATGGACCTGCTGAAATGGCGTGGGTTCCCGTAACAGCTCCAAACTACATAATGGTGAATTGTTTCTGGGTTTCAGGAAAATATAAAGGAAATGGACATGGTAAAGCTCTGTTGCAACAAGCCATTGATGATGCAACAGAACAAGGAAAGGATGGGTTAGTAACTATTGCTGGCGCAAAAAAATACCATTTTATGAGTGATGAAAAATGGTTGCTAAGACAGGGGTTTGAAGTATGTGAAACAACCCCTTCTGGATTTAGTCTAATGGTTAAATTCATAAATCTTAATGGTAAGACACCTGTTTTTAATGAGTCGGTGAAAACAGGAGAATGTATAGAAAAGACTGGCTATGTTGCCTATTACTCTAATCGCTGTCCTTATTCTGAGTATCATGTTAAAAATTCATTAATTGAGGCCACAACAAAGCGAAATTTACCCTTGAAGATAGTTAAGCTGGAAAGCATGGAACAAGCTCAATCAGCTCCTTCACCAGCCACGATTTTCAGTCTTTTTTATAAAGGGAAATTCATAACAACTGATATTAGTGTTTGTATGGATAGTCGATTTGATAAGATTATGGAAAAAAACAAGTGAAACGGGTCAAGGAAATTAAGCTGGTTTGAAAGGTGTGAATGGAATGTCATTTAAAAACCCAAATAAGTTAAAGAAAAAGAAGAATATAGTAAAGAAAGCTCCTAAGCAGGCCAAAACTACGAAAACTAAATAAAGAAGTCCATAGAGAAATCTAGCTTTCAATTTATCTATGCTAAAGAAGGAGTCAATTGAGGTTTATTTACCTTGATTGATTTTTTTTATAATATGGATAAATGAAAAGAGAAGTTAAGTATTTTATCCAAATAGTATTATAGTGTAAACTCCAGTTAATTGAATGAATAACTTGTTTCGCATCTATATTGAACATAGCTTTTCAAGTTTTTCTATTTGGTGTATTTCTATCGTTCTTTTATTAAAGGAGATAATACCCTCAAGATTCATATTTCTTAGCTCTCTTGATAAAGTTGGTCTAGATACATTTAGATGTTCAGCCCAAGATTTCTTAGAAAATTTCAATTTTATTATATTACTATTTTGTGTATTTCTCTCCACCAGTAAAAAATACGCTATTTTTGCATGAACAGAATTTAAGGAAAGAATTTCAATAATGGTATTTAGTGCCAGAACCCTATTTGAAACAGATTGTAAATATTTAAACATAATTTTTTCATCCTTAGAAAAAAGTTTCAATATGTTATTCTTATTTATCAATAGAATTCTACTGTTCTCACAAGTGGAAATAGAAGAAGGATAATAATCTATATTGGCAAATATTGATGCATCTTCAATAAGATCGTATTGGAATTTTCTATTAACCGTGACTGCTTTTCCAGAAGCAAATATTTTTTGAACGTCAACACTGCCATCTAAGATAATTCCTAGTGTATCAGAAGAATGATGAGGTGAAAATACTACTTGGTTTTTATTGTAGTATTTAATGTTATATGTAATATCAGATAATAACTGTGTTAGTTCATCTATAGATAGATGGTTAAATAGAGTACAATTACCAAGAAGTTTTATGATACTATGCATAAGGTTACCTCCTAAAAAAATATCTTGAAGTGTATCTCTGGATACTTTTCTATTATGATACTAAGGGTATAATCTACTATATAGTATAAATGAAAATGATAATCAATGTCAAACGTAAACATATTAAAGGAGGATTTTTTATGAAAAAGATTGCTATAATTTATTGGAGTGGAACTGGAAATACAGAAATGATGGCTAAAGCAATAGCAGAAGGAGCAGAAGAGAATAGTCAAGAAGTGAAGGTGTTAAGTGTAGAAAAAGCTACATTAGATGATGTGGTAACAGCTGATGCAATTGCATTAGGTTGTCCATCTATGGGGGCAGAAGTCCTTGAAGAAGAAGAAATGGAACCATTTGTAGAATCATTAGAAAAAGTTGTTTCTGAAAAACCTGTTGCATTGTTTGGCTCCTATGACTGGGGTAACGGTGAATGGATGAAGGACTGGGAAGAAAGAATTAAGAATTACGGAGCTAAATTAATTGATGAAGGGTTAATTCTACATTTAACACCAACAGATGAAGGGTTAATTAAGTGTAAGGATTTAGGAGAAAATTTAAGTAAGTTCATATAGAGTAGTAGTCAACATCCCGACCATTATTATTTTAGATTCGAGTACCAAGAGATTCTTGGCATTAAGGAAGGCTGCTGGAGGAAGGAGTATTTAGGTAATTATAATGCTTGGTAAAAATTACTTGAATATTCATTATGATTATAGTATGATAGCCTTAATAAAATATATGAAAGCTCAGGTTCTGTTAATCAATACAGATTAAAAGGGAAAGCGGTTAGAATCCGCTACAGCCCCCGCTACTGTAAGTAGGGATGCTCTCAATAATGATGCCACTGGTAAACTGGGAAGGCAATTGAAAGCAGACGAACTACAAGTCAGGAGACCTGCCTGTGCGATTGTTAATTTCCTTCGGAGGGGAGGACTGGAACTCACTTAACAGTATAGCTATGTTGATTAGTGCCCAATCCTTGAGATTGGGCATTTTTATACGTTAGTATGATATAAATACTCTCTCTTTTTTGAAAGAGGTACTTATACCGTAAAAAGTACATTAATAAAGGAGGGAAGGAGCTTTAGATTGGAGTACAAAAAAATCATAGTCATCATATTTAAATAGGTGCTACTGCTTTGTAAGGAGCAGTGCTTAAAAGGGAATCCGGTGAGATACCGGAACGGTCCCGCCACTGTATGGGAGAACAGCTTTACAAAAAGCCACTGGGCTCTATTTTAGCCTGGGAAGGGTTAAAGTTGTAATGATCCTAAGTCAGGAGACCTACCTATTTCAACAGACATACTACCTACGCGGATGGGGGAGGAATCTATATAAAACATATTATAACTTGATATGTTTGTTATTAGAAATATCAGCTAACCCCAATCGAGATTAAAAGATGGGGTTCTTTTATTTTATAGAAATATACTGATGGGAGAGAGATTTAATGAGAATAGAGCATTTGAAAAGTGTTCTCAAATACAATATGCCGGATGATTTAAGAAATAGAATAAGGGATGTTCTTAAAAATCATCATAGCAATAAAGATGAAATAGATAGCTGCCTAAAAGAAACAAGGGAGAGGAAAAGCTATACCATTCCTAGAAAAAACATACCATGGTTCCCTCAAATTAATAAAGGTAGGTGTAATAATTGCCTAATTTGTTATGAGTTTTGTCCAAAACAGGTATATGGTATTAATGAAAGGGATTCAGAAGTATATGTTAAAAATCCATATAGTTGTGTAATTGCATGTACTGGATGCGTGAAAAAATGTTTACAGGATGCAATTAATTTTCCACCTAAGAAAGATTTTGAAAAATATATTTACTATAAATAAAACAAATGGAGATGAAGAAGTGATTAAAGTATGTTCTTTATCAAAAAGCTTTAATAATAAAAATGCTGTATGTAAGCTGGATTTTTTCATAAAGAAAGGTAGTATATATGGGATATTAGGTCCCAATGGTGCAGGAAAAACCACCACTTTTAGAATGCTTGTCACTCTATTGAAGCCAGATAGTGGAACGGTAATAATTAATAATAAGGAAGTAACAAGAGATAGCAACGACATAAAAAAAATGATTGGTATGGTTTCACAACATTATAGCCTACAAAGCGAAATGACAGTATGGGAGATACTGGAACTTCATGGTAAATTGCATTCTATGAAAAGAAAAGAAAGACATGATAAGATTGATGAATTACTCCATTTTGCAAATTTACATCAAGAAAGCGATAAAATAGCAAAACAACTATCCGGTGGAATGAAAAGAAAATTAATGCTAATTAGGGCCATTATGCATAACCCAGAAATATTGTTTTTAGATGAACCAACAGTTGGTCTAGATCCTATAAGTCGTAGGAACATATGGCTTCTTCTGGAAAAATTGAAGAACCGAGGAATGACCATTATCTTAACCACTCATTATATTGAGGAAGCAGAAAAACTGTGTGACAATGTACTTTTACTAAATGGAGGTAAAAGACTAATTGAAGGAATACCTCAGGAGCTCATTGCTAATACAGGGAAATATACAGTTGAAGTTTTTGATCCCGATAACTCAGAGCATTATTTCTTTTATAGCCATAAGGATGCAGTTGAATTTTCATCTAAAATGAATAACAAGTATATTGTAAGAAAAAGCAACCTAGAGGATGTATTTATATCAATAAATAAAAAGGCAGGTGATGCAATTGGAATTTGAAGCAATTTTATGGGAAGAATGGATTGTCTTTAAGAGAAAATTTTGGAATATTACTGCCAGTGCCATGATAAGCCCACTGCTATATATGGTTGCGTTTGGTTGGGGTTTGGGAAAGGACATGTATATAAACGGACATCCATACATTAACTTCATCGTACCAGGTATTGTTGCTATGGCTACAATGAACACAAGTTATTCTGCTGTGGCAGTGTTGCTTAATATTCATAGACTGTACGATAAAACATTTGAGCAATATTTAATAGCACCTTTACCAATATACAAATACGTTTTGGGAAAAGTGCTGGCGGGCTCATTTAGAGGGATGTATGCTGGATTTATAATACTTACCATTGCTTTTTTAGCGGGGGTAAAAATTAAAGTAACCTTTATATTTGTATTTATAATGTTTCTTAACGGACTTGCCTTTGCATCTTTAGGTTTTTATGCTGCATTGGTGGTGGATTCCCATGCCGATATGAATAGATTCAGTACGTATGTTCTCCTGCCCATGACTTTTTTATGCGGGACATTTTTCTCACTAGAAAATATGCCGCCAACCATTCAAAAGGTAATTTATCTGCTTCCATTAACCCATGCCAGTAGAGGACTTAGAAGTATAGCTTTAGAAACCCCTTTCAATTGGGTCAATATCCTTGTATTGTCAGTTTTTTTTACACTTCTATTTTCTCTGGCTATAAGACAATGTTATAAGGTTACGGCATAACCGGTTGGTAGTCTTTACACAGGTGATAAAACTCTTCATGATCAAATGTGTCGAAAAAGCTCCATTCTGGATAAAGTAGCTTACAATCATTTTCCAAAGTAAAGGGAGAAATGGCAATGTCAGGATGAACAGGGATAATATCTCCTGAATTTCTAAGTTGTTGCTGAAGATTCATTCCTAGTATGGTGTCTAAAAACAATTGCAGATCCTTATTATTCACTCTATTTTTGACTGCAACATAGGATGGTATAGCTACGGCCCCTTCCAGCGGCCAGCAGGCTTTTAGACCCTGAATACCTCTGCGTAGGGCAAAAATAGTAGGAACTATAGCCACAGGAACCTGTCCCGTAATAACCCTCTGAAAAGCCTGGGCCGGCATAGAGGTTATGAGTGATCCTGAAAGGAATTTTTTTGCTGCATCACTTCCATACAAATACCATAGAGACTTAATGAGAGAGCGACCAGCAGAATTATTTACCCCTCCAAAGGCGTATCGATGCTTAAAGGAAGGATGAAGTAAATCTTTTAGACTTGCAGGCATTTCCGATTCCTTTACTAGGTTTGTGTTGATGACCATTACTAGTGGAATAACAATAAATGGATGAAAAAAACGGTTGGGGTCTGGAATAGTTGTATTCATTATGGTTTCTCTAATTCTAAATAGGGAATTGGTTTGTTGAAAATCACTTTTAAAGTCCTTTGCCATAGCCCTATCTTGAAAAACATCTAAATCAGTCGAGACTATAATATCACCTTTAATTCCACCTTCCCTTACATCCGCTTTAATCTTTTCTGTCATCGAATAGGGTTTTCCTAAACCATAATACTCAAAGGTAAATGGGAAATAATTATATTTATTGCTTTGCTGTTTGATAAAAGTTTCTTCCATGGCACTTAACAGGCATATATTGTTCCAATATATTTTATATTCCAATATAATTCACTCCCTTTATTGATTCTCCGTTACGAATAAGTTTACGCATAGTTTCCATTGCGTCATGAGTATTAGTTAGCTTATTTAATAAAAGTTTCTCTTCATTTGTACGTTCAATAATATGGCATATTCCCCCATGCTTTAATACAATTCGTTTGTTACCGTATAAAGCTAATAATGGATCATGGGTAACAACTAATACAATTTTTTCTTGGCCAATCAATAAAGACATGGCTTTAATCCTATCAATCCCAGCATTTTCTACTTCATCAATCAAAATCACAGGAGCTTTACTATTAAGGGCGACATCGGCAATCATTAATGCTCTTGATTGTCCGCCACTAAGTCTAGTTAATAGCTGAAAGGGCTGAATCTCTTCGCCTGCCAACATGTTGGCAGTAGCAAGAAGTTTATCTGGAGATCCTTCTAAGTTATTATGGCCCTGCAGACTATTTCTAAGTTTTAAAAATTCCACCACAGGCATATCCAAGATATAATTCATATTTTGTGATAAGTGGGCTATAAATTGACTTCTATATCCTTGATGGAAGGAATCATCAGGGATAACTCCATCTATAAGTATGGTACGTTTTGTAATACCTTCTCCATTATTAAGGGATTCGATATCCTCTATCAATTGAGTTTTTCCTGAGCCTGTTTTTCCTACAATGGTATATATATTACCTTTCTCAAGTACTAAAGATTTAACAGACTCTTTTCCACCATGTTTATCGTAACCACCTAGAATTTCTAGTTTTTTTAACATAACTATTCCTCAACTTCCTCTTCGAAAATTATTCGATTAATTATTCCTTGCTGATAGTTTCGTCCTATACGTATTTCACCAACACAATATGAACAATTGGCAGCAGGCATAGAATAACGAAGCTGATCCTCTTCTAAACTGTCTACCGATTGACCTTTGTTTAAAATATACTTAGCCAAACGTTGTACTCCAAATCCAGAAAGCCCATTTACCTCTATGATAAAAGCTTCGGGATTTAACAGAGATAGGTGATGGGTTAGGACTTCTCTTTCTGCTTGAGATACTAAATCAAATTTTGCAAGCACCAAAATATCCGCTGTTGAAACAAGAGGGCCTAATTTCTCAGGTCCCTTAATACTGCCCATAGAATCTATAACACATATATTTAGTGCTCGATTTATGAATGGTGCACATCGGTTGCATAAACCGGCAGTCTCCATGAATAGATGAGTGGCTTTTTGGGTTTTACCCCATTCAAAAATATCTATAATGTTTGTTGCTAGAAAATGATCAGGGCAGATATTTAGGCTTAAACCTTGAATAACAGGAATATTTAAAGATTTATAGTCTTCTTTATCGTTGCTTTGAATACAATCAATTTTACAGACAGCAGGATAATGTTGTTGCAATTGAAGATAACGAATTACATGCTTTAAAACACCAGTTTTCCCGGAAGCGGGGGCTCCTCCGACTATGATTGTAATCATAAAATTCCTCCTCTTATATTAAGAATGAAAATCATTATTGATTATCTAGCTGTATTATAATACAATCAAACCAAAATGAATGTATTATTTAAGACAGTTATTTTTATTTTAAAACTGATTGTGTTTTTTATAAGGGGGAAGGAATTTGTATAACTTATTAAAGGTGTGTCCATTATTTCAACATTTGAGTATTGAGGAATATAATCTACTTATGAAGAATGTTAAATGTAGAACACTGACCTTTAGTAAAGGTCAGTATATAGAAAATTTCAATAGTGAAATAGGTATAGTTCTGAAGGGTAAAATAGAAGTCCAGAAAAATCTTTTAGCAGGAAAAAAAATCATCATGAATAAGCTGAAGGCAGGTAATATATTCGGAATTGCCTACATTTTTCATGATAATCCCAATAATGTTACCTCTTTACTGGCTGTAAATGAAGCAACTATTTTTTTTATTAAAGAAAATGATTTATTTAGATTGTTTCAAGCAGACCACATACTATTAAAAAAGTATCTATACTATGTTAGTCAAAGAATTTATTTTCTAAATCAACGAGTTGAGTGTTTTACCCATGAGAAAATAAGAGACAGGGTTATTGAATTTGTTGAGCAGCTAAAGGTTCAGCAAAATAATCAAACTCAAGTGAAACTTTTACTTACTAAATGTGAGTTGGCTGATTATTTAGGTATAAGTAGACCTTCTTTATATCGGATACTAAAGGAATTAGAGGAGGAGAAGTATTTTAAGATTCAAGGTATTAATATACTATTCTAGTGAAGTTGACAAAAAAAGCATAAGGGAAATATCATGAGAAGGATTAAGTCATAGAGAAGGATCTTTCTTAAAAAAAATAATAAATATAAAAAAGTGTATCGTGAGATACTTTTTTCTTGCTAATTAAATTGTATAATCTCTCTATAGAATAAATGATAATGATTATCAAATTCAATTTGTTTTCGATAAAGGAGAGGTTGGATTTTGCTTAGTTTAGGAATAGATATTGGTTATTCTTCTATAAAATTCGTATTAATAAATGAAGAATTGAAAGTGCTTGATAGTGCTTATATTTTACATAAAGGAAGAACCAAGGAAGAGATACATCAATATGTAAAGCAATTAATTGATAAATATGGATGTGAAAAAATAATCTATGGAGCTGCCACAGGTCAGGGAAGTAAATTTATATCAGAAAAAAAAGTTATTTCTTGGATTAACGAAGTGACTTCGTTGGTGGAAGGAAGTTGGAATCTAAATAAAGATATTAGCTCTGTTATAGAAATAGGAGGACAAAGTTCAAAATATATAACCAATATGAGTAAGTCAGATAATACAAGCATTAAGATATCCATTAACTCAAACTGCTCTGCTGGGACAGGATCATTCATAGAAGAACAGGTATCGAGGCTAGGTATTAAACTGGAAGAATACTCAATGCATGCTGAAAAAGCTACTTTTATACCAAGGATAGCAGGCAGATGCAGTGTATTTGCTAAAACAGATATTATACACCATCAGCAGGAGGGGACAGATTCGAAGGATATATTACTAGGGCTTGCTTATGCACTGGTTAAGAATTATAGAGCAAATGTAGTAAAGAGAAATCCTATTAAAAAGCCAATATTAATTACAGGAGGCGTTGCCTACAACAATGCAATTGTAAAAGCATTAAAAGACGTTCTTAATATTAAAGATGATGAAGCAATAGTACCTGATGATTGTGGTAACATAGCCGCTTTAGGGGCAGCAATTATAGGGATTAAAGATAAATTACCAATTGATTTATCAAAATTAAGAACTATAGTTTTAGAAACAGAAAGTATAGTGAATCCAACAGAAGATTTAGTTATCTTTCCAACATTAGCGCAGTATGGTAAAAATGATAGCATTAATAAGCACAACTGCAAAGCTATTGATTTGCAATCCCAGGTAAGTGGTTATATAGGTCTTGATATTGGTTCCACCAGCACCAATGTCCTGTTGATGGATCAAGATAATTGTGTAATTGCTTTTAAGTATTTAAGGACCTTAGGAGATCCTATTGATGCTGTGAGAAGAGGATTGTTGGAAATAGAAAAGGATATTGGAAAAGATATAAAAGTTTTGGGAGTAGGTGCTACTGGTTCAGGACGATATATGGCAGGTAACTTTGTAGGGGCAGATGTAATTATAGATGAAATAACTGCTCAAGCAAAAGCAGCTCATACAATAGACAAAGAAGTTGATACAATAATAGAAATCGGTGGGCAAGATTCTAAATTCATAAAACTAGAAAATGGAGTTGTTTCAGATTTTGAAATGAATAAAATCTGTGCTGCTGGGACGGGATCATTTATAGAGGAACAAGCCAATAAACTCAATATACCTATAGATGAATTTGGTAATTTGGCTATGGAATCAGAAAATCCTATAGATTTAGGTGATCGATGTACTGTATTTATTGAAACAAATATTGCCGCCAGTCTTAGTAATGAAGCAAAGATCAAAGATATAGCAGCAGGTTTATCCTATTCAATTGTTAAGAATTATTTAAACAAAGTGGTAGGGAAAAAAGAAATTGGAAGGAAGGTTTTTTTTCAAGGTGGAGTAGCTTATAATCAGGCTGTTGTAAATGCTTTTAGGACTATAATAGGAGATAAAGTGGAAATACCAGAGTTTTTCAGTGTAACGGGAGCCTACGGTGCTGCAATTTTAGCTAAGGATGAAATGAAAGGTACTGCTTCACTATTCAAAGGCTTTAATTTAGAAGAAAATCATGATTGTAAAAAACTTAAAGATAAGAAAGAAAACAAGAAAACAAAGGTATTTGAAGAAACAGAAAGATATTATATGGAAGGGTATGAGGAAAAATTAGACAATACAAAGAAAACAATAGGAATTCCTCGAGTGCTTTTCCTACATAAACTATTTCCTTTGTTTAATACTTTTTTCAGGGAGTTAGGATTCAATGTAATTCTGTCAGATAACAGTAGTTACAAAACTGTAGAATTAAGCCAAGAATTTTCAATGGAGGAAACCTGCTACCCTATTAAGCTTATCAATGGTCATGTGGCACAGCTGATAGATATGAAGGTTGACTATATTTTTTTACCTAGCCTTTATACGATGTCCCATCCAATATCAACCACAAGACAAAACTACGGATGTGTATATATGCAGTGCTTCCCAAAGCTTATTAATAAAACTATGGAGTTAGATAGTAGAGGTATAGAATTATTGTCTCCAGAGCTTTCCTTCGAGTTTGGGAAGCAGTATATGATGGAAACCTTAATGAAGCTTGGTTAGAAATTGGGAAAAAATCCAGTTGGGATTGCCCTAGCTCTAACAAAGGGAATGAAGAGATTAAAAGCTTTTGAATTGAAAGTTGAGAAATTAGGAGAAGAAACAATAAAAAGTTTGAGGAAAGATGAAAAAGCCTTTGTAATTGTAACTAGAGCCTACGGTATAAGTGATCCCATATTAAATATGGGTATTCCAGAAAAGCTAGAAAAATTAGGCTATAAGGTTTTAACACTATCTAATTTACCAGCCCATGATCATGATACTTCAAAGGAACACCCCAACATGTATTGGCCATTTGGACAGCACATATTATCTGGAGCACAAATTATTAAACAACATCCAAATTTATATCCAATATATATAACAAATCATGGCTGTGGACCAGATACTGTTTTGGCCCACTATTTTAAAGAAGAAATGAAGGGTAAGCCCTATTTAAATATAGAAGTGGACGAACATTTTTCTAGTGTAGGTGTGTTAACTAGAGTAGAAGCCTTTGTAAATAGTTTGAAATCAGAAGAGGTTAAACGGAATAAAGTTTTATCCCTGAAGCAGTACTCAGATTTAGTAATTCATCAAGCTACAAATGTTAAATCAAAGCTAAATGAAATAGATAAAACAACAGTTCTATATTTACCTCATTTATATCCATACTCCGATATAATAGCTTGCTACTTACAGAGCAAAGGCTATGAGGTTCAGGTACTACCCATGACTAGCAAAAAGACTTTAGATGTAGGACGAAAATTTACATTGTCAAAGGAGTATATTTCCTTTACAGGACTAGTAGGAGATGTGTTAAGCAAAGCAACAGAATTAGAGAAATCAAACAAAAAATACGGATTTATAATTCCTACAACTGAGGGGTCAGAGGTGGGAGGTCAATACTATAGATTAATTAGAGATAAACTGGATGAAGAAAATCTGCAGAATGCAGCAATAGTAGCTCCTTTCATGGAGGATGTTATAAAGGATAGTACTTTTGCTGAAGATTTATTTTTAATGCTGTTAGCTGGAGATTTAATAAATCTTGCACCACGAAATAAAAGAAAAAAATATCTTGATAGAATTTATGGTCATGTGGTGAAAAA
Organism: Alkaliphilus peptidifermentans DSM 18978; assembly: GCF_900101495.1. Classification (GTDB taxonomy): domain Bacteria; phylum Bacillota; class Clostridia; order Peptostreptococcales; family Natronincolaceae; genus Alkaliphilus_C; species Alkaliphilus_C peptidifermentans. The sequence goes on along the minus strand of NZ_FMUS01000015.1, from coordinate 24,328 downwards.
TGAATTGGTGATAGATAGTTTAAAAGATATCGCAAAGGAAATTTGTAAATGCAAGGAAAAGCTAAACAATTCAAAGAAAATTTTTGTTGTAGGGGAAGTAAATGTTCTGTTTAATGATTTTATGAATAATAATACCTTCAAAACTATGGAAGAACAAGGGATACAATTATTGTACGCACCCCTTAGTGAATATATGTGGCTTATGTGGAGAGAATTTTTATCGCAAAAAAGTAATCGAAAAGAAACTTCAGCCTTTAATGAGTTATGTAAATTTGCATCCTACATGAAATCTATATCTAAAATATTAGTAAGAGAGAGCACCTTTGAAAAGATCATTGAAGATCTTGTGACAAAATCAGATGAAGGCTTAGGACTCTATTCAGGAGGGAATGGTAGATATAGATATGCTAAAACCCAAGGCCAACCAAGCTATGCACATGGAGTGATAACAGTTTCTTCTATGTATGAAAATACTAATACTATTTTAAATATACTATCTCAAGATGCAGATAAAGCTTCACAAGTACCAGTATTAAATATGACCTTTGATGGAAATGTGAATGAGATTGATAAATCTAAAATAGATTCCTTTATCTATTATGCACTTAAAGAATAGTTAGGAATCAACCAATAAAGGGGGCTCTTAAGTTGAGAATGGAGGGAATATGTAAAAGCTTTGAGGAAATAAAAGTATTACACAATTTAAACCTAACAGTAGATGAAAAAGAAATAACCTGTATATTAGGACCTTCTGGTTGTGGAAAATCTACTGTACTTAATATAATGGCAGGAATTATAAAGCCTGATGGAGGTGTCTTAAAAGATAATAAAAATAAAGTAGGATATGTCTTTCAAGAGGATAGACTTTTACCATGGAAAACTGTGTATGAAAACATCAAGATAGTTAATAAAAAAGCCACCGACTTAAAAGTAAAAAATCTAGTAAATATCGTAGGACTGAATAATTTTGAGAATAAATACCCTGCTCAATTAAGCGGTGGTATGCGGCAGAGGTGTTCAATAGCAAGAGCTTTTAATTTTGAATCAGAAATGCTATTAATGGATGAACCCTTCAAGTCGCTAGATTATGATCTTAGAATAAAAATGGTGAAGAGCTTAATCGATATATGGCATAAGTGGAATAATTCTGTTGTATTTGTTACCCATGAAATAGATGAAGCTATATTATTAGGAAATAAAATTGTTGTTTTATCTAAAAATCCTTGCACTGTTGACACCATAGTAAATATAAATATCCCACAGCATTTAAGGAGCCTTGATGATAGAGAATTAATAGGGGTAAGAACTAGGCTAATAAAAATACTTTCAAAGCAAAAGAAAGAAAGCACATTTAAGAGTGCCTAAAAATATAAAATATGAGGAGTGTATAATAATGAAAAAAGTAATTTCTATTATTTTGATTTTAAGTGTAGCATTAGCAATACTATCTGGATGCACATCTAAGGTGGAGGAAGTAATTGAACCATTGGAGGTTGATGTTAAAGAGGTTGAAAATATTAGTATTAAGGTAGCTGCCCCCTCTGGTGCCCCCACCCTAAGCATGATAAGAATGTTCAAAGAAAATCCATCCCTTGGAGAACATGTGGAAATAAGCTACGAGTCTGTACAATCACCAGATTTAATGGCTTCAAGAATTATTTCTGGAGAAATTGATATTGCAGTGGTGCCTACCAATCTAGCTGCCACACTTTATAATAGGGGTATAGATTATAAGCTGGCTGCATCAAGTGTGTGGGGTGTTCTTTACGTAGTTGGAAATGAAGAAATTAACGATTGGGAAGAATTAAAAGGAAAGGAAATTTACACTCTAGGAAGAGGTCTTACACCAGACATAGTTTTAAGATATATTCTATCTAGTAATGGCATAGATCCTGACAATGATGTAACATTAACATATATGGCAGATGCTACAGAGCTGGCTTCAACTTTTGTTGCAGGAAAAAGTGCTATATCAGTTATTCCTGAACCGGTACTTTCAAATGTTATGATGAAAAAAGAAGATACTGTGATATTGTTAGATATACAGGAGGAATGGAGCAAATTGAATAAAGGTGACTTAAGTTATCCTCAAGCTTCTTTAATTATTAAGAATGAAATTATTGAAAAAAATCCAGAGTTTGTAGAAATGTTTTTACAAGAATATGGAAACAGCATCAACTGGTTATCTACCAATGCTGAAAAGGCAGGGGAATATAATGAAGAGCTTCAAACAGGATTATCAAAAGCAGCGGTTGTCAATGGACTCCAAAGGTCTAATATACAATACCGTAGTACAAATGGAGCTAGAGAAGCCATTGAACAATATTTAAAGGTTCTATTGGAATATTCTCCAGAATCAATAGGAGGGAAGCTTCCAGATGAAGGCTTCTATTTTGAAAACTAATAATTCAAAGGAATTATTATATTCAATACTATCTATATTAATACTATTAATATTTTGGAAGATACTATCGATGGTAGTGGATAAGGAAATTTTGATTCCTTCCCCAGAAAAGACTTTTATTGAGACTATAAGAATTATTAGGTCGACTAATTTTTTAGTATCAGTCATGAACACTTTAAAAAGGGCGCTAATAGGATTTTTGCTGGCGTTAGCAGCAGGAATCAGTTTAGGAATGATGGGGGGCTTTTCAAAACCAATATACTATCTTCTAAGACCCTTTGTATTAATTAATAAAGCAGTACCTACAATGGCCATGATATTGCTTGCCCTCATATGGCTAGAATCAGAAAAAGCCCCTATATTAGTAGGATTTGTAGTCATATTCCCGGTAATATATGAAAATGTAGTCCAAGGAATTAGGAATGTTGATGTGAAACTGGTTGAAATGATGAATATATATCGTGTTGGTAAATTGGACAGATTGAAAGATCTATATGTTCCCTCAATCAGATCTTATCTTTACGGTGGAATGGTTGCAGCCATGGGCCTGAATCTTAAAATAATAATTGCAGCAGAGGTTCTAAGTCAGCCAAGAATATCAATGGGAACTAGTTTTCAAATTGAAAAAGCAAGTCTTAATACAGCAGGAGTATTTGCATGGGCCCTCATAACTATACTTTTAGCAGGAATTTTAGAGCAAACACTTAAATTAATGAAAAAGCATTAGAGTCAGTATTATAAACAAGAACCAGACAAGGGGAGGTTAGCAATAACACTCCAGCTGGTTCTTTTCTTTATTTAATATTTTATTTGAAAGTAAAAAGGGATGTAGGCCAAGATGGAGAATATACAAATAAAATATTGAATGGGGGAGTACTGTTGTGTCTATGGAAAATATGGAAGGCTTTAAGGCTAAAAATGTTAACTCTGAGACCTCAATAAAAGCTGTTTCAAAAATATTTGAGGAAAAAAATATTAAATTCATTGTAGTCTCTCAAGATGAAAATTTAATGGGAATTGTTACTCAAAACGAGTTATTAGAAGCATATTTTTCTGGTATCCCCTTAAATACAGGTGTTAAAAACATTACAAATAATAATATTGCCTTTGCCAATCATAATTATAAATTAGATGAAATAACCAACATTTTGGAGGAAGATTCAAATAGATATATTATTGTTTTGAGTAAATCACTAAAGCCAAAAGAAGTAATAACAAGGGAAGTAGTTATAAACTATTTTTATAAGGAAGCTAAGAAAAAGATCCAAGAGTTTAAAGTTGAAAAAAATAGAACTGACGAAATTAAAAAAGAATATACTAATGATGATTATAGCATCAGAGAATATAATATTGAGGGATTAATTAATGACCTGAATCAGATGAATTTGTGGAATAAGGAATTAAATCAAATATTTGAATACTCACCTAACTCATTTGCTGTTCTAGATGGTACAGGTGTTACATTAAGAGTAAATAAAGCCTTTGAAAATATTACTGACATAAAAAGAGAAGAAGCTATAGGTATAGATGTAAAAAAGATGGAAGAAAGGGGTATGTATAGCCCAGCAGTTGGTAGTCTTGTGAGGAAAGAAAAGCGCAAGGTTTCTGTAATACAAAAGATTAAAAATGATAAAGAAGCATTGGTGACGGGAGTGCCAGTATTTGATGATAAAGGGGAGATATTTAGGATAATAACTAATGCAGTAGATATCAAGGAAGTAAATACCATAAACCAGTACTATATAAAACAAAAAAAAGAAAACAACACAAGTAAGATGAGTCATGATGTAAAAATTATTTATGAAAGCGAAAGCATGAAAAATATTATACAGTTGACAAATGAATTAAAGGATATAGATTCAACTATTTTGATAACAGGTGAATCAGGAGTAGGAAAGGGTGTTATAGCAAGATATATACATAATAATGGTATAAGAAAAAAAGGAAGATTAGTAGAAATAAACTGTGGTGCTATTCCAGAAACCTTATTGGAATCTGAATTACTGGGGTATGAAGCAGGAGCCTTTACCGGAGCTCAAAAAAGTGGAAAACGAGGCTTAATTGAATTGGCCAACAACGGAACACTTTTCTTAGATGAAATAGGAGAAATGTCCTTGCAATTACAGGTGAAGCTCCTTCAGGTTATTCAAGAAAAATCAATAATACGTGTAGGTGGAACAGAACCAATAGATGTAGATATTAGAATTATCGCAGCAACAAACAAAAACCTACAGGAAATGGTAAATAAGGGTAAGTTTAGATTAGATCTATTTTATAGGCTAAATGTCATTCCTATAAATATCCCTCCATTAAGGGAGCGAAAATCAGATATTCTGGCTATGATTAAGTACTTTTTAGGGAAGTATAATGAAAAGTATAGTAAAGAAGTTGTAATGGGAAAGAGCCTATTGGATATGATGATACAATATGATTGGCTAGGCAATGTACGGGAGCTTGAAAATGCTATAGAATGTTTAGTGGTTACAAACCCTTCAGCAATAATTGAAAAAGATAATGATAAATCTAATATTTTTAATTTGAAATTATTCAATAATTATAGCACCCATTCCAACCTGTCAGATAATATTATGCCTCTAGAAGAAGCTAAGGAAGAATTAGAGAAAAAACTTGTTAAGATGGCCTATTCAAAGTATCCAAGCAGCTACAAAGTCGCTAAAGTATTAAAAATAAGCCAAACAACAGCCAGTAGAAAAATAAGACAGTATATTGAGAATCAATAAGTAAGTTGTTGGCGACTTGTTAAATCACTAATGACTTAAGGCATCTATAATATGAAAAAAGTAATATGATCTACAATTTTAAGTTGAATTTGACTTAAAATTGTAGATCTTTTTTTAATAGAATGCAAGGGTTTTATTTATATAGTAGATACAGATAGAAATTCAATAAATATATCAAATAAAAAAGATTCTACTAGCATTGAATCCAGAGGAAAAATTTAGACTATTTCTGAATGACATAAAAATTGAACATTTTTGGCGCGTAACTTGCAATAATAGTTTCGTAAAGTCTAATTACCATGAAATGGTAGTGAGGGGTTTTATTATGAAACATAGGTATAAATCGGTGTTTGAGGGGTCTGATGAATAAATATGATTAATGAATCATTGGTAATAATTAACTGAAAATTCAGAATTAATATTTATATGCAGCTTATTTAATTCAGAATTCGATATTTACATTATTAATCTAAGGAGTGGGTTTTGTGGACATTAAGAAGGAGATAGCTGAGCTTAATCAGGAATTAATTGATCTTAGAAGAGATTTTCATAAGCATCCTGAGTTAGGCTTTGAAGAATTTAGAACATCAGAAATAATTGCTAACTATCTAAAGGAATGCAATCTGGAAGTAAAAAATATAGCGAAGACAGGTGTTGTAGGGTTGCTAAAGGGGAGTGAACCTGGTTTTACCATCATGCTAAGGGCAGATATTGATGCCTTGCCGGTACAAGAAAAAAATGATATTTCTTATAAATCTATATATGAAGGAAAGATGCATGCCTGTGGTCACGATGGACATACAGCAATGTTGTTGGTTGCTGCTAAAGTATTATCGAAGCATAGGAATGAAATCAAAGGAAATATAAAATTTATTTTTCAACCAAATGAAGAGGATGCAGGTGCAGAAATAATGATTAATGAGGGTGTCTTGGAAAATCCCAAAGTGGATGCTGCTCTTGGCCTGCATTTATGGTCTCCAATTGAAAGCGGTAAAATTGGAATTGGTAACGGACCTATTATGGCCTCAAGTCATTATTTTAAATTGACTATTAAAGGTAAAGGCGGTCATGGTGGAGCACCCCATCTGTCAATTGACCCTATAAATTGTGGCATGCATGTTATGCAAGCAGTGCAAGCAATTCAAACAAGGGAAGTAGATGCATTAGCTCCAACTATTATAACCTTCTGTAAGCTACAGGCTGGGTCTTCTCCTATTATTATACCTGAGCAATTGGAGGTGGAGGGATCAATAAGGTGCCTGCATGAAGGGTTTGAAGAAGTCAAACAAAGATTTGAACGTATTATAAGATGCACCTGTGAAGCCCATCAAGCAGAGTATGCATTGGAAATCAAGTGTGGAAATATTTTATTAAATAATGATACTATCATGGCGGAAAGGGTAAAAGTGGTTGCAATGGAAGTAGTTGGTCCTAGAAACATTACTCAATCAAATATAAATGTTATGTTAGGAGAAGATTTTGCAGAGTTTGCTGCAAGAGTACCTAGTGCATTTTACTTTTTGGGTGTAGGAAATAAAGAGAAAAACACCAATTATCCTCATCATCATCCCTTCTTTAATATTGATGAAGATGTACTTCCTATAGGAGTAGAAATGCACATTAGAGGAGCGTTGGAATATCTAAACAGAAAATAGACATCAAATTAATTTAAAAATGAAAGGGGAATTGCGAATTAGTATCTCAATAATTTTGAAGGGGGATGATGGACTTAAGTTTGTATAATAGAATGAAGAATTAATGAAAAACATAAAAAAGGGGGAAAAACAAATGGATATGCTTATGCATTGGATTGGAGTTATATCAGACTGGCTTTGGGGACCGCCTCTAATCATTTTATTGGTTTTCGGTGGATTGTATTTAACTGTAAAACTTGGATTCTTTCAATTTAAGTATGTTTCCTATATATTTAGTCAAACCTTTGGTAAAATGTTTAAAAAACATGAGGGAGGAGAGGGGACAGTATCGCCTTTCCAAGCATTAACAGCAGCTATAGCTTGTACAGTGGGTGCAGGTAATATAGTTGGTGTACCAGCCGCCATTATGTTTGGAGGACCTGGAGCAATTTTCTGGATGTGGGTTATTGCATTGGTCGGAATGGGAGCTAAGTTTACAGAGGTTGTCTTGGCAGTAAAATACAGAGAAAAGAACGAAGAAGGGGAATTTGTTGGAGGACCACAATATTATATCAATAAGGGGTTAAATAAAAGATGGTTAGCAGTATGGTTTGCCTTAGGACTTATGATAGAAGTAATACCAAGTATTATGGTACAGGCAAATTCAGTAGCGGCTTCTGCTGCAGCTACATTTAATATTAATCCTTCTGTTTCTGGTATTTTAGCATTGGTGGTTGTTGGATTGATTGTAATCGGTGGAATTAAACGAATAGGAAAGTTTACAGAAAAATATGTTCCATTAATGGCATTTTTATATATAGGTACAGCCTTTTTAGTAATTATGCTAAACTTTAGACAAATACCTTCAGTTATAGGATTAATTTTCACCCATGCTTTTAGACCAATGGCACCAGTAGGTGGATTTGCTGGAGCAGTAATTGCATCAACAATACGCTGGGGATTTGCAAGAGGCGTTTATTCAAATGAGTCTGGGTTAGGCACCGCTCCAATCGCCCATGCCAGTGCCATAACAGATCATCCTGTAAGACAAGGGCTATGGTCTGTAGCAGAGGTTTTTGTTGATACTATAGTAATTTGTTCTGCAACGGCATTTGCTGTGTTGGTTTCAGGCGTATGGACATCTCCAGGAGCTATGGATAATGCATCAGGCTTAACGGCGATAGCATTTTCCAATGCATTAGGTAATGTAGGTGGTATGATTGTTACGATATCTCTGTTACTATTCGTTATTTCAACTATAGTAGTACTAATCTATTATGGAGAGAAACAAGCTGAATTTTTGCTTGGATTAAAGTTCTCAAGGTTTATGAAGTATATTTATGTTGCTTCAATATTTATTGGAGCCATAGGTGGAGCTAAAATAATTTGGCAGTTTTTAGATATTACTTTAGCAGCAATAGTGATTCCCAATATGATCGCAATATTGCTATTAAGCAGTGAAGTAATTGAACTGAAAAACGAGTTCTTTACTTCAACAAAATATTACCTGAAGGATATAGGAAAAAGTGCAGAGAGAAGTAGCTAAAGGATAAAATTAAAGCAATTTACTTAAAAGGTGGTCGCAAATGATCACCTTTTAATGCGGTTACTTTCATATCATCAGGAGTAGTTTGGCTATTAGCTTTGGCTGTTGACAAGAATATCTTGAAGAAATATAATGTTTGTGTAAAAGTATCACATGGTATATTGTTCATATAAAGGGAAATTATATCTATGAATAATGCAAATATAAAGGTAATAATAGCTTAAAATAAAATATGAGTGTAGACTATTTAATATGATTAACAGTTTTCAGTTTATAGTCAAATACATAACAGGATGGGAGAACATAATGCAGAGAAAAAGATTAAGAGAATTAGGTGTTAATATTGGTAAATTAAAAACAGGAAAATTTAATGCAATTACAGATGTAGAAGGTATTATTGTAGGACATAAATCAATTATTGAAAAAGATGTTTGTTCAGGACTTACTGTTATAATGCCCAATAACGGAAAACTACAAGGAAGTCATTTCCCAGCAGGATTTTTTGCCTTTAATGGAACAGGTGAATTTACAGGTAGTCATTGGATAGATGAAACGGGGACATTGGTGACGCCCATCGTTTTTACAGGTAGTCATTTGCTAGGACTAACACACCACCATCTTTCATTAGCCACAAGAAGGATTAATAATCTGGAGCCATTTTCTAATGGAATAGTTGCTGAAACCTGGGATGGTTGGTTAAGTGATTTAGAAAAAACCTCAGTTAAATATGAAGACATAGAGGAAGCAATACTAAATGCTAAGTCAGGAGTGGTTGAAGAAGGCAATGTAGGTGGCGGAACAGGAATGATCTGTTTTGAATTCAAAGGTGGAATAGGAACGTCTTCTAGAATAATTGAATGTGATTGTGGAAGCTTTACTGTTGGTGCACTTGTGCAAACGAACTTTGGTAGAAGACAAGACCTTGTTATTGACAACAAACCAGTTGGAGAGGTATTAAATGAGAAGGAAGTTCCTCTACCCTGGGATACCCCAGAGAATGATGGTTCGTTATTGGTTACTTTGGTAACAGATGCACCTTTAGTACCTTTACAGTGTAAAAGAATATCTAAGAGAGCTGCATTGGCAATGGCAAAATTGGGAGGTATTGGAGAAGAAGGTAGTGGAGATTTTTTTATTACTTTTTCTACAGGTAATTGCTACTCTTATGGTAATGAAGAAATTTATTCTATAAAAATGTTTCCCTCAGAGCAACTGGATGCAATCTTTGAAGGGGCAATTGAAGCAGTTGAAGAAGCTATAATTAATTCTATGTGTATGGCAGAAACTATAAAAGGGCAAAAACAAAGACAGGTATACGCAATACCTCAAGATAAATTATTGAATATCCTGAAGTGACAAATGTACTTATATCCCCTCAAACCAAAAAAAGGTTAGGGGATTCTTTCGTTACACAGGAGTTTAAAGCTAACAATGGATATTGCCAAAATATTTGGTATCACTGTTGAAGAATATTTTAAATTTATTAAGTAAAAGATTTTATTCATACTGAGTTCATATTGATTTTTTATTATAGGATATATAACTATTAAGCAAAGGTTGGTGTAGAGTTATATAGTTGCAAGAAATACATTAGGTAGGTGGGGTAAACATGGTTAATATTTTAGTGGTAGAGGATGATAAAAATCTTCAAAAATTGATGGTGGCTGTCTTAAAGCAACATGGGTATCAAGTCTTAAGTGCGAAAGACGGCCTGGAAGCTTTAGATATATTGGACACTTCCCATGTGGATTTAATTATTAGTGACATAATGATGCCAAATATGGATGGATATGATTTGACTGATGCACTTAGAAAATCCAACTATAATTTACCGATTCTGATGGTAACTGCTAAGGAAACACTTGATGATAAAAAGAAGGGGTTTATTGTGGGAACCGATGATTATATGGTAAAACCTATTGATATGGATGAGATGGTTTTACGGGTAGCAGCCTTATTACGTCGGTCACGAATAATCAATGAGCGTCGGTTAATAATTGGTGACATAGAGCTTGATTATGATGCTTTAACCATCAGTAAAAATGGCAGGGCTACTATTTTACCTAAAAAAGAATTCTATCTACTATTTAAACTTCTTAGTTACTCGAAGCATATATTTACAAGGCAACAACTTATGGATGAAATATGGGGTATGGATTCAGAAGCTGATGAACGGACAGTAGATGTGCATATTAAAAGGTTAAGGGAAAAATTTGCTGATTCAAATGAATTTGAGATTATTACAGTCCGAGGTCTTGGCTATAAGGCGGAGATAAAAGTATGAAAAAGATTGCTGTAAAATTAGTCTTGTTTTTTATTGTTCTAATATGTATCTCCTCACTCTTGTCATTTTTAGTATCAACACTTTATACAAATAATATAGTAAGTGAAGTAAAGATAAATCAGGAGGCAACAGCAATTGCCATATTAGAGTTAGATGAAAAAACCGATTTAACTGTAGACGATATTGTTAATATTATGCCTACTTCTATGTATGATGTCCGTAGAATAGAAGATATTGATTTGATGAAAATAACCAATGAGGAATTTGAAAGAATCCAAAAGCATGAAATTGTTTTTGTTGCCCACAATAGATTCTATGATCCAACCACAATACTAATGGTAGAGGATTCATATTTTAAAATCAGTCTCTATCCTAATAACACAATTTTTAAAATTGTTGCATCTCGTGTATGGTTTTCGATACTTTTATACGTTCTAATAGGAACATTGTTAATAATGCTATTAGCTAAAAGAGTGGTTAAGCCAATATTAAAGCTAACCTCAGCTACTCAAGAGGTCGCAAAGGGTAATTTTGATATACAGGTTGGAAATGAGAGTAAAGATGAGATAGGACAGCTTACACACAACTTTAATAAGATGACTAGGGAGCTTAAAAACATAGAATATCTTCGCAAGGATTTTATCACTAATGTTTCTCATGAGTTTAAAACACCAATAGCGTCAATTCAGGGCTTTGCTAAACTACTGCAAAAGGGCAATTTATCAGAGCAGGAGAAGGAGGAATACACCAATATTATTGTTGAAGAAACATCAAGATTGTCTAATCTTTCTTCTAATATATTAAAACTATCAAAGCTTGAAAATCAAGAGATAGTTGATAAAAAGGCTGTATTCTCTTTGGATGAACAAATAAGAAAATGCATTTTACTATTGGAATATGAATGGAGCAAAAAGAATATTGAATTTGATCTTGAACTTGATAAAGTCCAGTATCAAGGAGATGAAGAACTACTACAACAGGTTTGGATTAATCTTTTAAGTAATGCCATTAAGTTTTCAAGTAAAGACAGCATAATTAAAATTAGTCTTAAACAAACAGCTACAATAACATGCATAAAAATAACAGATTATGGTATTGGTATGAGTGAAGAAACCATATTACGTATTTTTGAAAAGTTTTATCAAGGAGATAAAGCTCATTCCTATGAGGGTAATGGATTAGGATTACCTCTTGTGAAGCGAATTGTAGATTTAAATGAAGGCAATGTTTATGTTGAAAGTAGACTTAATACAGGAACTACCTTTACTATTGAGCTACCACTATAATGAAAAAATTGAAAAGGTAGTAAGCAATTAAAATAGGTTAATTCTATTAAAAATTTCTATAGTGGTTTAGGATGTTGTGCTGTTCTTTTGGTTGTATATACCATTTAGAATAGGCAACATCTTTGTTTTTTGAAAAAGTATTTTTATATTCAATAAAGGGGTTTAATGAAATTGTTCATATCTAGTTCATATCCATTTTTTATAATAAAGACAAGAGATATTTACTTTTATAAAAAGAAGTTTAATTATTTATAAGTAATTGAAGAAAAGCATTCATTAAGTAATATTAGTATGATTTTTAGATTAAAGGAGGCGAATATAATGAATACAAAAATAATCAAAACTGGACAAGGTATACTGCTCTTGTTTTTAATTATATACATTGCATCATTAATAGACTGGGTATTTCGACCACTTGTTGTTGTATTTGAGACCTTATATATTCCTATTATCCTTTCAGGATTTCTCTATTATTTACTTAGACCTCTAGTAAATATTCTAAATAAAAAATTAGAAAGAACTATATCCATTTTATTAGTATATCTTATTTTGGTTGCTGTTCTCATAGGTTTATTGATTATAATTTTTCCTATATTACAGAGGCAGTTTTATAGTTTAACAGATAACATGCCATTAATTATTTCGGATGTTCAACGGAGGTTCGTTAGTATTCAGCAAGGCGAAACTCTTCAACGTTATCAGCTGAGCGGATCATTAAATATAGAAGGGCTTATTCTTCAATTAGGTGATTTTGTAAACCAACTGGGCAAAAGCCTTGCTATAAACATGGCAAACTTTATAGGAATGTTGGCAAATACTGTTCTTTCTTTAGTAATTGTTCCCTTTACTCTCTTCTACATGTTAAAAGATGGAGAAAAGCTTTCTAAGTATATTTTAAGTATCTTTAATGAAAGTCAAAGGGAAGATGTTATATTAATTTTTAGAGATATTGATAAAACCCTTAGTTCCTATATACAAGGTCAGGGAATTGTTTGTCTATGTGTGGGTGCTTTATGCTATGTAGCTTTTCTTGTTGTTGGATTAAATTATGCATTATTACTAGCTGTGATAGCAGGCATAACTAATATTATACCTTATTTCGGTCCATGGATTGGTACAATACCAGCTGTTATTGTAGGTTTGTTCCAATCGCCTGTAATTGCTTTAATTATAGTAATTACTGTTATTATTATTCAACAAATTGAGAGTAATCTTATTGCACCTCAAGTGATTGGTAAAAGGCTAGAAATACATCCTATTACAATAATGTTTCTAATATTAATAGTAGGTCGTTTAGTAGGTCTAATTGGTATGATACTGGCTGTTCCTATCTTTGCTATTTGCAAGGTGATAGTCACCCGCGGCATACAAATCTGGAAGCTAAAATCAAAAGAAAAGTTTTAGGATATTGACTTAAGTTCATAATTAGTTCATATATGGGAGTTAGTATAGAGTTATGTAAAATATAAACAGCTTGGTAAATGACAAGTAACAAGGAGTCGATAGAAAATGGAAATTAAACAAAACATAGATTTAAAGAAAATAAAAACAGACTTAACTAGATTTATGATGTCCTATAAATTTGCACTGGATGAGGTAAATACAAAAATTGATATTTTGAAACAAGAATTTCACTATGTTCATGATTATAATCCAATCGAGCATGTTAAATCACGGCTTAAAACCCCAGAGAGTATTGTAAGAAAAATTAATAGAAAAGGTTACGAGATTTCATTATCTTCTATAAAAGAAAATATTCATGATATTGCTGGTATACGAATTACTTGCTCTTTTATTTCAGATATCTACGAATTAAGTGATATGCTTCAAAATCAAAGTGATCTAAAGGTTATCGAATGTAAGGATTATATAAAAAACCCTAAGCCCAATGGTTATAAAAGTCTACATTTAATATTGCAAATTCCTATTTTTATGTCTGACAGAGTAGAAGAGACTTATGTTGAAGTGCAAATTAGAACAATTGCTATGGATTTTTGGGCAAGCTTAGAACACAAAATTTACTATAAGTATGATAAAGACATTCCTGTAAGATTGGTAAAAGAGCTTAAGGAAGCAGCAAGTTCGGTTTCGCAATTAGATAAGCGAATGGAGAACATTCATAAAGAAATAAAACAACTTAAAGAAGTAATAGACATTAATAATGGTACGCAAGAAATATTTATTAATAATGAACGATTCTATCTTCCCTACGACTTTCTAACACAGCATTTTAGTACGGGAAATAGATAATTATTTAATATTAAATTAAGATGTATTTTTCCAGTAAAACTAAGTTTAGAAATTATATAAAGGAGTGATAAAAATGTTTTATCCCTATGGTTTTTTTCGATTTGATCCCACAATGATTATTTTAATTCCCGCTATTATTTTTACCCTCTATGCTCAAGGTAAAGTAAAATCAAATTTTGCCAAGTATTTAAGTATATCAACAAAAAAGGGGTACACAGGAGTTCAAGTAGCGCGAATTCTATTAGATCAGAATAATTTACAGCATATACCAATTGAAGTTTCAAGAGGGCAATTAAGTGATCACTATGATCCTATAAGAAAAGTACTAAGGTTATCTGGAGAAGTATATCAAGGGAGCTCTATAGCCGCTGTTGGTGTAGCGGCCCATGAGGTGGGACATGCAATTCAGCATGCAAATGGATATATACCATTATCAATAAGAAATATGATTTTTCCGGTAGCAAGGTTCGGATCATCTGCTGCTTGGGGTTTTATAATGATAGGGTTATTTATTCCTAGTTTGGGAGGACTAATGGATGTAGGTATTCTCCTCTTTGCAGCAGCAGTTGCTTTTCAAATCATTACACTACCAGTAGAATTTAATGCCAGCAGTCGAGCTATGCAATTAATTGATACCAATGGCTTTATAGTGGGTGATGAAGGCAAAGGAGTTAGGAAGGTGCTTCGAGCTGCAGCATTAACATATGTGGCAGCAATGGCAAGTGGAATTGCACAACTACTTCGACTTATATTAATCAGGAATAGAAGTAGTAGACGGTAAAAATTATTCAATAGTATTTGAGTGCTACTAGGGGGGGAACTTATGAATCTTTTAATGAAAAGCAAGAAAAAAACAACGCTACGTAAGCAATGGTCAAGAAATATAATGGCCCTTATTACAGTTCTGTTTTTAGGATTTGGTTTCTTTATTTATAAGACGGTTAATATGGCTGCACATCAGATGTTGACCCTTTCGCTGGATGGGATGGGTAAAATGGCTGCAAGGGAGCTATCTCAATATGATATCAAAGAGCTTATTGATAACAATGACATAAGCAAGATAGACTACAATAGTATGACAAATACTCTACAGGGTATAATTGAAAGAACAGAAGATATACTGCCCAATATATATATTTTTGCAAAGAATAGTAGCAACAACTGGATTTATGTTGCAGATGCATCTAAACAAGATCAACCAAAGCTAGGTGAAGCTTTTCCCTATGATAATATAGAAAGGGATCTGGTATATGATACTATGAAGGTACATATAACGAAAATAGAGCAGGATTTTATCTCGCAAGAAGCATATGTCGCAGCATATATACCCATAGTTCAAAATGATGAAGTGGTTGCTATTTTAGGGATAGATGTAAATGCAGATGTACTTATAAGATTACAAATGATTTTATTGGGTGTTTTAGTAGTTATAATGGTAATAAGCCTATTTATTATATGGTGGATAGTTCGTTTTATGACTATGAAACAAAGTCGCTCAATAGAGAGGCTTGTATTAAAAATGAAGGAAATGACTGAATTAAAGGGAGACCTTACTAAACGAATAGATATTGAAGAAAACAATGAAATTGGTGAATTGGCAATGTGCACCAATCAAATGCTGGATACAATACAAAACCTTCTGTTGAAGGTGGATGAAAACTCGAAACACCTACTAAATAATAGTAAACACTTCTCACGCTCATTTGAACAGGTTAATCTATCCTTTAAAGAAGTGAATTCTACAGTAAACAATGTAACGGATAGAATTATAGGACAAACTGATGAAATGTCTAAAATGACAGGATCAATTGGAGGAATGCATCAAGCTATTAACGAAATAGCGGAGTATTCGCAGCAGGTAACTATTGAAGCCTCACATACCCAGACAAATGCAATTAAAGGTAATGAATCTATTAAAAATATGAAAAATCAAATTGAAAATGTAGGTAGGGCTGTTAAGGATACCACTGAATTAATGATGAAACTAGATCAACACTCAAATGAAATTAATAGTATTGTGGATGCCATTACTGCAATTGCTAGACAAACAAATCTTTTGGCACTTAATGCTTCAATAGAGGCTGCCAGAGCAGGAGAGCATGGAAGAGGATTTGTTGTGGTGGCAGATGAAGTAAGAACACTAGCAGAGGAATCCTCTAAATCAGCAGGGGAAATATCTAAGCTTTTAGGAGAAATACGGGGAGGAATTAAAAATGCCTCTAAATCTATGAAAGACTTGACACTGGAAAAAGAAGCTAGTGATCTACAAGTAGAGGATGTAATGAGGCGATTTGAGAGCATAACAGCTTCAATACAGCAGGTTTCATCTATGGTGGAGGAAGTATCTGCATCTACACAGGAAATAACATCAAGTACTGCGATAATTTCAGACGGTATGGAAAGCTTGGAGCTAGCCTCAGAAGAAAACTCTGCATCTGTAGAAGTGATTGCAACAAGTATAGATAACGAGGCAAAAACCATAAATGACTTATCCCAGTTGGTAGTTCTTATGGAGGCAAAATCCAATGAGCTAAATGCAAGTCTAAGTGAACTAAAGCTTAAATAGTCTTTTAAAGTTATTAATATAGAAATATTGTGCATTAAGGTATATTATTAACAGGGTTATTGACATTATTGTTGTCAATAACCTCTTTTTTTAACTCTCTTTAAACTCAGTTAATTATAATCTCGTGAAATGATTATATATGGAGAGAAGTGGTATTAAACATATTATATAGGTCTTTAGAAGAAAAATATTTTATAAGGGAGAGCTAAATATGGAAAATGCAATGTTTTGCTACCAATGTGAACAAACTATGGGTGGAAAAGGATGTACTAGAAGTGGGGTCTGCGGAAAAATTCCAGAAGTTGCAAATTTACAAGATTTGCTGCTATTCCAGTTGAAAGGAATATCCTGCTATGCAAAACCTCTTATTGAACAAGGAGAGCTAATTGATAAGGATATCGTCAAATTTGTTGAGAATTCATTATTTACAACATTAACTAATGTTAATTTTGAGGTGGAGGTTCATGTAAAACTTTTAAGGGAATCACAAAGGATAAAAGAAAAATTAAGAGATAAAGCACCTGAAGGGAAATATCCAGATGCAGCAACCTATAACCTTAGTAATACTAAAGAAGAGATGTTAAAGGACTCAGTAAGAGCTGGAATTATGTATGACCAAGACATTGATGAGGATATTCGTTCTTTAAGATCCACAATACTATTTGGATTAAAGGGAATCAGTGCATATGGACATCAAGCAAGATTTATCAAATATCATAGTGACCAAGTAGATCATTATTACTTTCTAGGTTTAGCGGCCACCACCGATGATAATTTAACTGTTGAAGATATGATAGGTATGACCATGAAAACAGGGGAAATGAGTGTAGAAGTCATGAGGGTATTGGATGAAGCTAATACTACTACATACAATAATCCGTCACCTCATAAAGTAAATGTAAATATAAAAAAGGGACCATTTATCATTATATCAGGACATGATTTAAGGGATTTAGAAATGTTGCTTCAACAGACGGAAGGTAAAGGAATTAATATTTATACTCACGGCGAAATGCTACCGGCACACGGGTATCCGTCCCTTAAAGCATATAAGCATTTAATAGGTAACTTCGGTTCTGCTTGGCAAAATCAACAGAAGGAATTCGATAATATACCAGGATGTATATTGATGACTACTAACTGTTTTATGAAACCAAGGGAAAGCTATAAGGACAGAATATATAGTACTAACGTTGTAGGTTGGGATGGTGTTAAGAACATAGAAGAAAAAGCAGATGGTACAAAGGATTTTAGTGAAATCATAAATAAGGCTTTAGATTTAGGTGGTTTTAAAGAAGATCAAGCGGATAAGGAAATTTTAGTAGGTTTTGGCCATCATGCCACCTTAACCCATGCAGAAACCATAGTAAATGCGGTTAAAGAAGGGAAGTTAAGGCATTTTTTCCTAATAGGAGGTTGTGATGGAGCAAAACCAGGAAGAAATTATTATACAGAATTTGCAGAAAAGGTACCACAAGATTGTGCAATTCTTACTTTAGCATGTGGTAAATATAGATTCAATAAACTGGATTTTGGAACAGTAGCTGGATTACCAAGGCTATTAGATGTTGGGCAATGTAATGATGCGTATTCAGCAGTTAGAATCGCCACAGCCCTAGCAGATGCCTTTGAAACGGATGTGAATTCATTGCCACTCACCATAGTGCTTTCATGGTATGAGCAAAAGGCAGTTGCTGATTTGCTAGCATTATTGTCTCTTGGTATTAAAGGAATGTACTTAGGTCCAAGTCTACCAGCCTTTATATCTCCCAATGTATTAAAATACTTAGTGGATAATTTTAATATTAAACCTATTGGTAATGTAGATGAAGATTTGAATAACTCCCTTATGAAATAACTAAATATCATATAGATAGAGGATCTAGATTTAGATCCTCTTTTCTATTTTACTCCATTTTAACATCAATCTACTAACCTACAACATTTATCGGATTTCCATTAATATAGGATGATATATTTTTTGCTAAAAGATGTATAAGCCTTTGCCTCGACTCAAAGCATTTCCACCCTATATGAGGTGTGAGAATAACATTATCCATTGTAAACAATGGGTTGTTCAATTCTGGAGGTTCAGGATCTTGAACATCAAGAGCAGCCCCAGCGATTGTACCTCTTTGTAGGGCTTCAATCAAATCAGTCTCTTTAATTATTGGACCTCTGGAAGTGTTAATAATAAAAGCTGTTGGTTTCATAAGCTGCAGCTTATTTTGATCAATAAGATGTTTTGTATTAGGCGTTAATGGACAGTGGATTGAAATAAAGTCACTTTCTATTAACAATTCATCTAGAGAAACAGATTTTATATTTGGGTCATCATATTTTTTACGAGTTCGATTATATGCTAAAATATTCATCCCTAATACACGTGCGATTTTTATTACTTGTTGGCCTATAGAACCTGTACCAATAACTCCAAGGGTTTTGTTATTCACCTCAAAATGGGGTACTTGTAGTCGATCGGTAAAATTACAGAAGTTATTCTGCTTTATCATGTTTTGCTGTAGAATCATAGTGGAACTTAAATTTAGTATAAACGTAATTGTCAACTGTGCCACAGCCTCTGTGCTATAGCTTGGCACATTGCAGACGGTAATCCTTTTATTTGCTGCTGCTTCAATATCGATATTATTATACCCAGTACCAGCCTCACAAATGAGCTTAACGGAAGGCGGAAATTGCTCAATTAAATCTTTAGTGAGTGGTAGTTCCTTGGTAATAATAATATTTTGGTTTTTCACTCTTTCTAAAATTTCTTTATGGCTACTATCATCATATTTAGTGAAAGTACAAATTTCTTTTAATGGTAAAAAGTCCAGTTGGTTGTCGAAGTCTAACTTTGATGAATTTAGAAAAACTGTTCTTTCCATAGTTACCCCCCTAGTTTCTTAATATTTTGAAATTGATAATTATATTATACACAATAAATATATATTTAAAAACTTAAGAAAGTAAAACTGAAAAAGGGTGTCTTTATATTATGTTCAATTTTCGAAATAATAGCTTTGACTTAGAGACTTGAAAATATCATTTGTAAATATTTACAATGTATGATATAATAAAAAAGTTAGTTTATTGGTTATATATTTTGCAATAATTTTATCATTGGTTTCAATATTAATATGAAGATGCTTTTATTTGACTCTAAGGTTTATTAGAACCTAGATGCCTTCCTTAGTGCGTATTAGAGATGTTTCTATTTCTAATGAAAGTATATTTATTCTATTCTTGATTTTCAATATATGAATTATTAAAAATAAATAATTGTATTAATTCTTAGTTCATTAAAGTATAATGACTGATATTTCCTTGTAATATTAGTGATGTATACTTTGAAATATTTGGAATTAATTATTTGGTTGTGGAAACTCGATGCTAACATTTATATAATGTTAGTTTTTTTGTTGCTATACTTACCTACAGAGAAACTATACTAACAAAACATATTCATTAATTGAAGAATAAATGTAATTGAAAGGGAGGTGTCTTGATGACACAACATATATTATTGACGCTTATGGGTTTATTTTTAATAACAGCACTGACCAATATTTTGGCAACATTAAAGAGTATATTGCTGGCAAAGAAGATTATGAATCCAGTGTATTTTTTAGTATTTGCAGATGCAATAATTTTTGCCGCAGTTGTTGGAAAGGTTGCTAATTCAGAAGGAGTTCATTTTGCAGTTGCATATGCTCTAGGAAAAACCCTAGGAGTTTTCATCGGTAATAGAATCGAAGATAAGCTGGCCCTAGGTATTTTAGAAGTAGATGTATTCTTAAATAATAAAGATAAGATGATACAAATAGCAGAAAAACTTAGAGAAGAAGGATATACAGTTAACAACTTTTTAGCAAGAGGAAGCCATGGACATAGAAGATACAAGATAGAGGTTGTTATTAGAAGAAAAGAATTCAAAATACTTGAAGGTATTATGGAGGAATGTGGTGTAACAGATCCTACTTTAAAGATAAAAAACTTGAATAAGGTAGAAGGGAAAATTTCTGTTACAAATGTAAAAGCAATATAAAAAGGGACGTGATGAATGTATCACGTCCTATTATTATTCAAGAGGTACTCAATTGTAATTCATTACAACAAAATACGAATTAAAATTAACTAAGTTGGCATAAAAATAGCTTTAGCACAAACATTATCATAAAAATATTTAAAAATATATGTAAAAACAAAAAAATAGTGTATAATTAATATTATTGTAAATAGAGATAAAAAATAATCAAAAAGGAGCTAATAGAAATGGAACTTATTTATACGGGTAAAACGAAAAATGTGTATGTATTAGATGATGGTAACTATTTACTAAAATTTAAAGATGATGTAACGGGAGAAGACGGCAAATTTGACCCAGGTGCCAATACAGTTGGACTAACCATAGAAGGTGCAGGTAAGGCTGGCCTTAGATTAACAAAATTCTTTTTCGAAAGGCTTAATGAAAAGGATATACCAACCCATTATGTCGATGCAAACATTGAAAAAGCAACTATGAAGGTAAAACCAGCTACTGTGTTTGGAGAAGGACTTGAGGTTATCTGCCGTTATAGAGCTGTAGGTAGCTTTCTTCGACGTTATGGTAAATACGTTGTAGAAGGACAACCGTTGGATGCATTTATGGAGATCACCCTTAAGGATGATATAAGACAAGATCCTCCTATTTCAGAAGACGCATTAGATATGCTGAGAATCCTTTCTAAAGAAGAATACTCAGTACTAAAAGAGCTTACTAAGAAAATTGGAAATATTGTAAAGTCGGAGCTTTCTAATAAAGGAATAGAATTATATGATATAAAATTTGAGTTTGGTCGAGATAAAAAGACAGGAGAAATAATACTAATTGATGAAATATCAGGAGGAAATATGCGAGCCTATTCTGACGGAAGATATATAGAACCTTTGGAGTTAGAGAGATTAGTTTTAGGAGAGTAGTATTTTGAAAGTAGTTAAGAAATTGTTATTCCCTTAGATTGGTGGACTAAGGGAATTTTTGTTGTTTTCATGGATAGGTTAAACCTGCCCGAGGGTCACTTGAACAAAAAATGACACCATAACAACCAATGAAGAAATAACGAAGCCATGGAGTATAGGAGTAAACCCAGATTTTGACAGACTACTGAAATTTGTTTTAAGGCCTATGGCTCCTAGGGACATTACCATCAAGAATTTACTAGTACTTGATATGGTGTCACTTACCGTTTGTGGTATTACACCTGAGCTTTTAATTGCCACCATACCAAGAAACATTAAAATAAACCAAGGAAAAATCTTTTTTATGTCCACCTTATTGTTTCTATTAGGGTTTTCTACTTGATTTTCCTCAGAAACAGTATTATAGGATCTTCTTTTAACACTTGCATTTATATAGGAAAACACAAGTACAACGGGAACAATTGAAAAAGTACGTGTAAGTTTAACAATAACAGAAAAATTACCCGCCACGTCAGAAAATGCATACCCTGCCGCAACTACAGATGATGTATCATTAATGGCTGTACCTGCCCAAAGTCCATATCCTAAATCGGTCATACCAAAGTATGTGCCCATTAAAGGAAAAAGGATAACCATTATAATATCAAATATAATGGTTGCAGAAATTGCATAAGCAATATCACCATCATTAGCATCAATAACTGGCGCAATAGCCGCCACAGCAGAACCACCACATATACCTGTACCTGCCGATATTAGGCCTGACAGTTTCCAATCCATTTTAAGCAGTCTTCCCAATAAGTATCCACCGGCAAATGCTGTGAAAAGTGTAAACACCATAACTATCAAGGAGAATTTGCCAATCTCTATAACCTGTGAGAAGCTAAGGGTAAAGCCCATAAGGATAATTGCAAAGCGTAAAATCTTTTTCGATGTAAAGCTTAAGCCATTTTCAAATATATCATACTTGGAAACCACAGGATTCAATAACATGCCGATAAGCAATGCAAAAACCCCTGCACCTATTATATGATTTGCCATTAGATTGCTTATAAAAATTGATAATAATGCAAGGGCTACAGCAAGTAGAGTTCCTCCTGTAATGCTTTTAATATAAGTCATGAAATCCACTCCTTTATTCTATACATGATTCTATCACCAAATTAGAATAAAATCTATGGAAACAAAATCAATTGAATTATAATAAATAACATAATGTATCTAAATTTTTATATTTAGTGTATTATTAAAAAGAAGAAAAATCCAATTAATACTAAAAATGCAATGAAAAGAAAAACTACACAATGCTAATAATATTTAATATAGTACTAATGTTAAATTAAAGAAGGGATGTTAAAATGAGAATAATTACTTCTGAAGAATTAGATAATTTGCTGGCATATTGTGATTCTACGAAAATATCCACTACTGACTATGGAACCTTTCTAAGAGCCTTGGTGTATACCATGAATAAAGAATTACCCATTGAGATTATTGATAATGCCACCAACACTATTATTAAAGCCCACCTTAAATTCTTCTCTATTAAATGTATGGAGGGTATAAAAGGAGGATTCGATGGCTTGAAATTGCAGTATATCTTAACGGGGGAAGATGACCTTAAAACTTTACTATTTGATAAAATAGGAAAAAATAATGTAATGAAGGATAGAAAAAGTGGCACTCGAACATTTTATAGATACTATATTAATGAAAATGAGAGCTCAGGGTATAGATTTACCTTTAATAGAAGAATTTCTAAAGAGTAATAGATAAGAAAATTAAGGAGTGGTTTGAAATGATTACAGCCTATTTGGTGGCAATTTCAGGATATTATGAGGGTGAGGATATAGAGATTAGATATCGTATCTATGATGATGGAGAACTGGTAAGCAAAAAATCTATACTTAAGGAGTATAAGAAACCAGCGGTAGTAAATTTATATGCTTTAATAACGTTATTGAAGGAATTAGAAATATATATGGATAAAGAGATAGTAATAATAATCAATGATGCAGCTTTAATAGAGCTAATTAGAGGAACATCAACATCTAAGAATAAGGATGTCTTAAAAACAGCAAGAATAGCTAGAGAGAAGCTTAATGAATTCAAGACTTCTATTAATATTAAAGATGTAAGTAATGACAAAGTAGAGCTAGCTAAATGGAATGATATTCTAAAACCATAAATATAATAATAGGTCTTTATAATGCTTTATATATGAATTTAATTAAAAGAATAAAAACGGCTGCTTATTTTTCAATAACAACCGTTTTTGTGTTTTTTTATTTAATAGGAAAGTTCTACTTTCCTGAGGTTGATTACAAACCACCAGATTTTATCTAATCTGGTGGTTAAATTCTTTGTAAATTGATTTAAATGAAATTTTTAATTGTTTCTGCTACTAAACTATCAAAAACCCAAGATTATTCCTGGACTTTTGATAGCTTAGTGGCTATTTTTTTGATATTTTGTGCAGTAGCAGTCATTAAACACTGCATCTGAACTAAATGGAGTCCACGATAGTGGGCATACCTAAGGCCGTGCAATTCCTTTGCGTCAGCAAAGATTCTTTCCACGGTTTCTTTTCTGCGTTTATAGTAACGCTTACCTTTTTCAGTTTTCATAAATCTTCTAGCCTTATCGGCTAAGTCT
>NZ_FMUS01000046.1 GCF_900101495.1 Alkaliphilus peptidifermentans DSM 18978 | reverse complement strand
AATTCAGTAAAGAAGGCAATGGGATCATCGTATTTACCTTCAAGGTCATCCAAATACCCCAAGCTTTTAACTTTTCTTTGTTTGGTTTTACCAGTACCAGGCTCTCTGAACCCTTCAACGATAGATAGGTAAACACGGCCGTTTGGTCTTTTATCTTTTTTTAAGAACATAATAATCATCACCCAATACAATTATAGCATAGAATAACATAGAATAACAGATAAAAGTATAAAATTTGACATAAAAAATTCCTAGTACACATTAGTATTACCAGGATTGGTGTTTTATCATTTAATTATTAGGTGTAAAACTCGGGTAGATGTAACTATTATTTGAAAAAAATGCTATCTACGCCTTGACATGAATAATGGTTTCATATATTCTAATGAAAAGAATATGTAATGACAGTGATAGGAAATAGTAAAATCATCGAGCTTTTAAGAGAGAAAATCCAATGGCTGAAAGGTTTTCATGTTAGATTTTTTGAACCCATCCTTGAGTTGAATGATTGAAAATAGTAGATCCTTCCGGTGGACGCCGTTAAGTCTTTTAAGTGAACCTCATTCAGAGGTTAATTAGAGTGGTACCGCGGGTAGAATAATCTCTCGTCTCTATTTTGTTGAGACGAGGGATTTTTTAATTTTTTTTATACATAATCAAGAAAGAGAGAGGAGTTTTACTATGGGTAAGAAGGATAAACAATTTGTAAGTGAGATTACACCAATGGAGGTGGACTTTCCTCAATGGTATACAGATGTAATTAGAAAAACTGATTTAGTAGACTATTCGCCAGTAAAGGGATTTATGGTGATCAAGCCATACGGTTATGCTATTTGGGAGAACATACAACAGCATCTCGACAGAAGATTTAAGGAAACCGGGCATAAAAACTGTTATTTTCCATTGCTAATTCCTGAGAGCCTTTTGAAAAAGGAAGCAGAACATGTTGAAGGATTTGCTCCAGAGGTGGCTTGGGTAACCCATGGAGGAGAGGAAAAATTAGCAGAGCGGCTTTGTGTTAGACCAACCTCAGAAACAATAATATGTGAGATGTATTCTAAATGGCTAAAGTCATATCGAGATTTACCATTCCTCTACAATCAATGGTGCAGTGTAGTTCGTTGGGAAAAGAGTACAAGACCATTTTTACGAACATCAGAATTCCTATGGCAGGAAGGCCATACCCTACATGAAACCTATGATGAAGCACAAGACGAAACAATTCAAATGCTCAATATCTATAGAGAAATGGCGGAAGAGGTATTGGCTATTCCAGTAGTTATTGGTCAAAAATCAGAAAAAGAAAAGTTTGCTGGGGCCCACGCCACCTATACTATGGAGGCATTAATGCACGATGGGAAAGCACTACAGGCAGGTACATCCCATAATTTAGCCCAACATTTTACTACAGCCTTTGAAATCACATTTTTAGATCGTGATGGAGAGCTTAAACATCCATATCATACATCTTGGGGAGTATCAACAAGATTAATTGGTGGAGTAATTATGGCCCATGGAGATAATAGAGGTTTGGTGCTTCCACCGAAAATTGCACCTACTCAGGTGGCAATTGTACCTATAGCCAGTCACAAGGGTGGAGTAATGGAAAAGGCAATGGAGCTTTATTCTAAGCTAAAAGAAAGCTTTAGAGTTGAGTTGGACGATAGAGAAAATTATTCGCCAGGTTGGAAGTTTAACGAGTGGGAAATGAAGGGTGTACCACTAAGAATTGAAATTGGGCCTAAGGATATCGAGAACAATCAAGTAATGCTATTTAGGCGCGATACTTTAGAAAAAGAAGCTGTTTCACTTGAAAGTATCCATGAGGCAGTAGGGCAGCAGCTGGAGGATATTCAAAATAACCTTCTGTTAAAAGCAATGAAAATGAGAGATGAAAAAACCTATTATGTTAAGAGCTTTGATGAATTAAAGGAAATAATGGAAAAACGCCCTGGCTTTGTTAAGGCAATGTGGTGTGAAGAAAGAAGCTGTGAAGACAACATTAAAGCAGAAACTGGTGTAACTGTAAGGTGTATACCATTTCAGCAGGAAAACCTAGGAGACTCATGCCCCTTCTGCGGTAAGCCAGCAAAAACCATGGCATACTTTGCAAAAGCGTATTAAGTATACTAACTCAAGTCTTTGGGAAACCAAAGACTTTTGTAATACTAAGTTAAGGAGGAATATAAAGTGAGAATGTCAAGAATGTACTTACCTACCCTTAGACAAAAACCAGCAGAGTCGGAGCTACCAAGTCATCAACTTTTGCTGCGGGCTGGAATGATACGAAAGCTAGTATCTGGCGTGTATTCCTATTTACCATTGGGATATAGGGTATTGAGAAAAATTGAGAAAATAGTTAGGGAAGAGATGGATTTTGCTGGTGGGCAAGAGGTATTGATGTCTGCTATTCAACCCAAGGAATTATGGGAAGATAGTGGTAGATGGGAGGCTTTTGGTCCTGAGATGTTTCGGTTAAAGGACCGCAACGAAAGAGAATTTTGTCTTGGGCCTACCCATGAGGAAATCTTTACTGAATTAATTCGAAGCGAATTAAAATCCTATAAGCAATTACCATTAAATTTATACCAAATTCAAACAAAATATAGAGATGAAAGAAGGCCCCGCTTTGGTTTAATTAGAGCAAGGGAATTTTTAATGAAGGATGCTTATAGCTTCGACATGGATGAGGCGGCAATGAAAATATCCTATAAAGAGATGTGGAGGGCCTATGAGAAAATATTTAACAGATGCAATTTAAACTATAGAGTTGTAGAGGGTGACGCAGGAGCTATGGGGGATAGTGACTCCCATGAATTTATGGCCATGTGCGACAACGGTGAAAGTACAGTGGTCTACTGTCCTAGCTGTGACTATTCTGCAACTGATGAGAAGGCAATATGTTCATATGAAATAAAGAATAGTGCCGAAGGTCAAACTGTAAAACAAAAAATTTTTACTCCCGATATAAAAACGATAGAAGCATTAAAGGAATTTTTTGATGTTGATGGATCAAGCTTTGTAAAAACACTTTTGTTTGAAGTTAAGGGAAGTGTAGTGGCGGTATGTATTCCTGGTGATCGTGAATTAAACGTAACAAAACTAATGAACTTACTGAAAGTTCCAGAGCATGAAATTGAAATGGCAAGTCCACAAATAGTAGAAAAAGTAACTGGAGCAGAGGTGGGTTTTGCAGGTCCTATTAATCTTAAACAAGATGTCAAATTGTATGTTGATGCTAGAATCACAAAAATGACTAACTTTATAGTTGGGGCAAATGAAACAAATTACCATATCAAAAATGTAAACTACGGTACTGACTTTGAAGGGTATATTGTTGATGATTTACTGGTGGTTCAAGAGGGTGATCTATGTCCACGATGTAGCGATGGAATAAATTTAGCCAAGGGAATAGAGGTTGGTAATATATTTCAACTGGCAACGAAATATAGTGAAGGACTAAAGGCTTCTTTTTTAGATGAAAATGGAAGGGAACAATTTTTTTGGATGGGTTCCTATGGTATTGGAGTTAGCCGTACCTTAGCTGCAGTGGTGGAGCAGAACTATGATGAGATAGGAATTAAATGGCCCCTTGCCATAGCTCCATACCATGTTATCATCACGATTATTAATCCTTCTAAAGAAGATCAACTGCAGCTGGCTGAAGGCTTATATACAGATTTAAAGTCAAAGGGCATAGAAGTACTGTTGGATGATAGAAAAGGAAGCCCAGGAGTAAAACTAACGGATGCTGATCTAATAGGAATACCCATTAGGATAGTGGTGGGAAAGGATGCACCAAAAGGCGAAGTTGAATTGAAATATAGACATCAAGATAGTAGAAGGGTAATGCCGGTGGAAGAGGCAATGGAAGAGGTTATAGACTATGTGAGGTGTCAACTAAGCTGAACTTTGCCAGTAGTATAAATCCAAGACCTTGTGGGACAATAGAATATAAAATGAACTGATGGAGGAAATTAATATGACAAGAAAGTATATTGGAGGTCTATTGGTTACATTAATCATTTTTATTGTCCTAACTACAGTGGTTTTAGGTCAAAATAATATAGTCATTACATTAGGTGAAGATTTAAATACTGAGCAGCAGCAGCAAATGCTTAATATGTTTGGAGTGCAAGGAGGCAATGTAAGGATATTAACAGTCTCTAATCAGGAAGAACGGGAATATTTATCGGGTCTTATTCCAGAAGAAAGAATAGGTACAAGGGCAATATCTTCAGCTTATGTAGAAGAAGGGTCAAATGGAGAAGGCATTCAGATAGAGACATATAATATAGACTGGGTCACAAAGGAAATGTATGAAAATGCATTGACAACTGCGGGCGTTAAAGATGCTAAGGTAATAGCAGCAGCGCCGTTTAATGTATCTGGGACAGCCGCTCTAACTGGTATACTTAAAGCCTTTGAAGCGGTGACGGGGCAAGCTATACCAGTAGAGCAAAAACAAATAGCTAATGAAGAGATGGTTACAACGGGTGAGCTGGGAGAAGATATAGGAACAGATAACGCCAGCCGACTAATTAGAGAGATAAAAGAAATAATAATTGAAAAAAATATAACTGAAACAGAGGAAATACGCAGGGTAGTTATTGAGGTGGCAGGTAGATTAAATATTGAGTTGACCATTGAACAGGTTAATAATATAACAGAACTTATGTCAAAGATAATTAGACTTGACTTAAATATTAATCAAGTTAGAGAGCAGTTAGGAGAGATTACAAGACAAAATGAAGAAGTGATGTCCTTCTTTGACAGAATAATAGAAATGATTAGAAGATTATTTGAGTCAATATTGGGTATGTTAAATAAACTAACAGGTAACAATTAGTTCAAAATTTCAACATCTGGTGACACTAATGATTATCTATTTTCTATGGGATTCCTCCCTTGATATGTTAATGATAATAGGATATAATATGATATAAAATCGAATAGAAGCATAGGAGGAAAAATATGTCGGTAAGGGTAAGATTTGCACCAAGTCCAACGGGGTATGTTCATATAGGAAGCTTGAGAACAGCTTTATATAACTATCTATATGCTAAAAAAAACAATGGCAAATATATACTAAGAATTGAAGATACAGATCAAACTAGATTTGTTGAAGGTGCTATAGAAGGAATGCTTTCCTCCATGGGCTGGGCGGGTATAAATCATGACGAAGGTATTGTAATGGCAGAAGATGGACAATTGCTGGAAAAAGGTGACTTTGGACCCTATGTTCAATCTGAGCGCCTTCCTATATATAAGGAATACATTGAAAAGCTTATTAAAAGTGGTAATGCCTATTACTGTTTTTGCACAAAAGAACGAATTGATAAAATAAGGGAAGATCAAAAGGCAGCTGGATTATTGTCTAAATATGATGGCTTTTGTAAAAGCTTATCGGAGGAAGAGATAACAAGGAGAAAGGAAGCAGGAGAACCATACGTAGTTAGACTGAAGCTTCCTAATAATTATGACATAGCCTTTAATGATGTGGTAAGAGGAAATGTAGTTATTAATACAGAGGATATGGATGACCAAGTATTATTAAAATCCGATGGATTTCCCACATATCATTTTGCAGTAGTAGTGGATGACTATCTAATGGGCATCACTCACGTTATTCGTGGGGAAGAGTGGTTGATATCAACACCAAAGCATGTATATCTATACGAAGCATTTGGGTGGAACCCTCCTCAATATGTACATCTGCCAAATATACTTAATGCAGATAAGAAAAAACTAAGTAAGCGGCAGGGAGACGTAGCAGTTGAGGATTTTGTAAAAAAAGGCTACTTACCAGAGGCTTTAGTGAACTATATTGCTTTAATTGGATGGAGCCCAGAGGATAATCAGGAAATATTCTCTATGAATGAGCTGGAAGAGAAGTTTTCTCTTGAAAGGGTTTCAAGAAGTGGCGGAGTTTTTGATATTAATAAATTAAATTGGGTAAATAGCCATTATATAAAAGAAGCATCAATAGAAAGAATAACTGATTTAGCAATACCCCATTTAATAAATGCAGGATATATTAATTCAGAAGAAGTGGCTGAAAGGTATGAATGGCTAAAGGATATGGTGGAGGTGCTGAAGGAAAGCATCTCGTATGTGGCTGAGGTTACTGAGAAGGTTGATATTTTCTTTAAGACTGAGATTCAACCAGAGGATGATGAGGCTAAAGAATTATTGAAGGTGGAGCATATGGCATTACTATTAGACACCTTGATTGAAAAGATTAATGCCACTAATGAAATAGAGTCAGATTTTGGTAAAAAAGCCTTTAAAGAAATACAAAAAGAAACAGGAATAAAAGGTCCTATGCTATTCAAGCCTATTCGAGTGGCTATAACAGGTAAAGCCCATGGACCAGATATTAATTTAGTTATAAAAGTTTTAGGTAAACAAAATCTATTATCCCGCATACAATATGTAAAAGAGCATCTAATTTAAAGGCTGTGAACAGGAGAAGTAAATTTACACCGAATTGTAGAGAAGAGCTATCATTGGCTGAAAGTAGCTCTAATAACGGATAAATTGAAATGCACCTGGGAGCTGTTGCTTGAACTTAAGTAGAGCAAAACGGAAGGTCCCGTTATCGACCATAAAGAGGAATGATTTATTCAATTAGAGTGGAACCGCGAGGAATAACCCCGTCTCTAGTATTTAATACTAGAGGTGGGGTTTTTTGTTATAATTATGAGAGGAGGAAGGTAAATATGGGATTCTTTAGGACGGTTAAGGAAGATATCAAGGCTATTTTCGAAAGAGATCCTGCTGCAAAAAATACATTGGAGGTTCTATTATGCTACCCTGGACTCCACGCAATCATTATTCATAGGATATCCCATTCCCTATTTAGAAGAGGCTGGGTAGTATTACCGAGGGTCATTTCAAATATTGCAAGATTAATGACTGGAATAGAAATACATCCTGGAGCAAAGATTGGTAAAAGTCTTTTTATTGACCACGGAATGGGTGTCGTAATTGGTGAAACAACAGAAATTGGGGATAATGTAACTATATATCAAGGTGCTACTCTAGGTGGAACTGGGAAGGAAAAGGGAAAAAGACATCCTACCATAGGGGATAACGTAGTAATTTCATCCGGAGCAAAGGTATTAGGTCCCTTTAAGGTTGGAAATAACTCAAAAATAGGAGCAGGATCAGTGGTTCTAAAGGAGATACCTCCCAACTGTACTGTTGTAGGTGTGCCGGGAAAAATTGTAGTGAAGGATAACAAGAAAATAAGACCTGTGTATAATGAAATAGACCTTGATCATACAAAATTACCTGATCCTGTATCGGATGAACTACATGATTTAAGAAAAAAATTATTTGCTTTAGAAAAACGATTAAACGACATGGAGAGGAGTCAAGAGGATGAAGTTATATAATACACTTACGAGAAAAAAGGAGAGCTTTGTTCCAATTACACCTGGAGAAATAAAAATGTATGCCTGCGGCCCTACTGTTTACAATTACTTTCATATCGGAAACGCCAGAACCTTTATGACCTTCGATACAATGAGACGGTACTTTCAGTATCGAGGCTATCGAGTGGTATTTGTTCAAAATTTCACTGATATTGATGACAGAATAATACAAATAGCCAAAGATGAAAATATAAGTGCGAAGGAAGTTAGTGAAAGGTATATTAAAGAGTACTTTTATGACGCAGAAAGCTTAGGGATAAAAAAGGCAGATTTTCATCCTAAAGTTACTGAAAATATTCCTGAGATAATTAGCTTCATTAAAGAATTGGAAGATAAAGGATTTGCATACGAGGTTAATGGTGATGTCTTTTTCGATGTAAATAAATTTTATGGCTATGGAAAGCTATCAAAGCAAAGTCTTGATGATCTACAATCGGGAGCTCGGATTGAAGTGAATCAAGATAAAAAAAATCCCCTTGATTTTGTATTATGGAAGGCCACAAAGCCAAATGAGCCAAGTTGGGAAAGTCCATGGGGGCAAGGAAGACCCGGATGGCATATTGAATGCTCCGCAATGGTTAAAAAATATTTAGGTGAAACCATTGATATTCATGGAGGTGGTGGAGATTTAGTTTTTCCACACCATGAAAATGAAATAGCACAAACTGAAGCAGCTCTAGGAAAACCCTTTGCAAATTATTGGGTCCATGTCGGATATTTGAATATAGACAATAAAAAAATGTCTAAGTCCCTAAATAATTTCTTTACACCTAGGGACATCGCTAAGGAGTACGATTTAGAGGTGGTTCGATTCTTTATGTTCTCTGCCCATTATCGAAACCCCATTAATTTTAGTAAGGAGCTTATTGAGGCTGCTAAAAATGGCTTGGATAGACTATATAATGCTAAACAAAATCTAGAGCATCTAATAGAGAATGCTAATGATGAAGATATTAAAGCTACAGAAAAAGAATGGTTAGAGAAATTACCCTCCTATAGAGATGAATATGTGAAGGTTATGGATGACGACTTTAACACAGCAGATGGTATTGCAGTAATATTTGATTTAGTTAGGTTCATCAATTCAAATATCTCTGCAAAATCCCCGAAGACTGCTCTTAAAACAGCATATGATCTACTATTAGAGCTTGCTGGAGTTTTAGGATTATTAAACAAAGGTGATGAGGTTCTTGAGACGGAGATAGAAGAGCTAATAGAAAAGAGACAACAGGCAAGGAAGGACAAAAATTACAAACTATCCGATGAAATTAGAGATCAATTAAAGGAAAAAGGTATAGTACTTGAGGATACACCCCAAGGAGTGAAATGGAGAAAAGTATAACTACTGTGGGGCATGATGATCCTAAGGCTTTAGAAAAATCTAGTTGTTTTGCCCATTAGGACTATTGATGCAATTTATAAAAGGTAATTTATTACTATATATAAGAGACTGCAGAAATTGCTAAAATAGAGGTAATAACATATAATATTAATAAAGCAATGAATAATAGAAAAGCAATGAGTAATGAGTAATGAGTAATGAGGAATGAGCAATGCAAAATCTAAAATGTGAAATTTCCGTAAAGAAATTTCTATAAATTCAACATTCAACATTTAACATTCAATATTCAACATTTCTTCAACATTTCCACAAAATAATTAGTTATATAAGGGCAGGTTTCCATGCATGCCCGATTTATGAAGATGTAGTGGCGGACGACCCTGTCCGCCTGAATTATATATTACACACTGACTTTTGAAAAGGTAGGTTATATATGGACGAGTTTATTGATTTATTGCAGGCAACCCATGGAATAAAAACAGAAAGAGAAGTGAAAATGATGGCACCTTTAGTATTGGCCTATATGGGAGATGCTATTTTTGAGGTGTTTATTAGAAATTACCTTGTAAACAAAACCAATACATCAGTTAATATACTACATAGACAGGCAACTCGATACGTTAAGGCAAAATCTCAGGCAATAACTGTTCATGCCCTAGAGGACCACTTAGAAGAAAGTGAATGGGATGTTGTTAAAAAAGGAAGAAACCAGAAAATATCCACATCACCAAAGAATGCTGTATTAATAGACTATAAGTATGCTACAGGCTTCGAAGCACTACTAGGGTATTTGTTCTATTTGGGAAAAAATGAAAGATTATTTGAAATAATGAAGAAATCAATCCATATTATTGATGAAAATTTGGAATTATAATAAGGGGAGACAGTAATGAATTCACGTATAAGAAATATGTTGGTAATTACTATTTTCTTTGTAATTATTCTATTGGTAAAATCTCTGTGGCTTGATCCAGTGGGGCAACTGGAGGGGGATATGAAAAAATATCATGACTTTGTTTTATTAAATGTTGAATCAAGCTATGATAGTATTTTAAAACCCATAATTTCATATCGTATTGTAGATATAAAGCAAGTGACAGCAGATGGAGAGACTATTATACTTACAAAGGATATTGAAAATAATCAATGGGTGAGTGAAACCTTAGAAGGTCAATATCGTGCAAAAATAAGGTTTTATTTTATGCATATACTACCATATAGAGATACACAAGTTCAAATTAAAGGGGGAACTGAAAATGGAAACCAAATGTAAAGCAACTTTAATTACATTTACACCAGAACCAGAAAAGATTATTGCTTCTGCTGCAAAGCTTTGCTATTCATCAAGCGATATTAAATCATTAATGAATAAGCTTGATGAAGTAGAAGTTAAGAGATTTATTGACATGCTTGCTCGATTAGGTCATGAATCTCCCTTCGAGCATATTAACTTTACCTTTGGTATTGAAGGGGTATCAAGAAGTCTAACACATCAACTTGTAAGACATAGGGTGGGTAGTAGCTATTCACAAAAAAGCCAAAGATATGTTACTGAGGGGGCCTTTGAATATGTTGTGCCTCCAGAAATAAAGAAAATCTCTAAGGCCCACAAAATTTACGTCGAAACAATGGAGCTTCAGCAACAAGCCTATGATCAATTGGCTCAGTTATTGTTTGATGCACATTATGAGACACTGATAAAAGAAGGAAAAACAGAAAAACAGGCTAAGAACATGGCAGAAAAAATGGCTATTGAAGATGCAAGATTTGTTTTGCCAAATGCCTGCGAAACAAAGATTGTTGTTACAATGAATGCAAGGGCGCTTTTTAATTTCTTTCATCATAGATGCTGCAATAGGGCCCAATGGGAGATACGAGAATTGGCAACTCAAATGCTTATGCTGGTAAGGGAGGCTGCCCCTACTGTATTTAAGTATAGCGGGCCCAATTGTGTTAGTGGACCATGCCCTGAAGGAGGTATGACTTGTGGCTACATTAACGAAGTTAGAAAAAAATTTAAAGTCTAATTAAGAGTTGAGAATTAAGAATTAAGAGTGAAGAGTGAAGAGTGAAGAGTGAAGAGTGAAGAGTCAAGAGGGATCTCCTGTATGAGCTTAATAAAGGACAAATGAACGGAGTGATGCTATGGAAATAGATAAATTAGAAGGAAGAAATCCTGTTATGGAAGCATTGCGTGCTGGACGAGAGGTAGATAAAATCCTGGTATTAAAAGGTGCTTCGGAAGGATCAATAAAAAAGATAATCGGTGCAGCTAAGGATAAGGGAATACCAATTCAATATGTTGAAAAGGCAAAACTTAATGAACTTTCAGAATCTGACTCCCATCAAGGTGTTATAGCCTTTGTTGCAGCACATCATTACAGTACTGTGGAAGACATCGTCGAAAAAGCAAAAAAGAATAATAAAGAACCCTTTATATTATTACTAGATGAGATAATGGATCCCCACAATTTAGGGTCTATAATGAGAACTGCAGATGCAGTAGGTGTAGATGGCATTATTATTCCCAAGCGTAGATCGGTTGGTTTGACAGCAGTGGTGGCGAAAACCTCGGCAGGAGCCGTCGAATATGTTCCGGTTGCTAAAGTTTCAAATATAGCTCAAACTATTGATAAATTGAAGGATGAAGGAATCTGGGTTGCAGGTGCCGACATGTCTG
Source organism: Alkaliphilus peptidifermentans DSM 18978 (assembly GCF_900101495.1). Taxonomy (GTDB): domain Bacteria; phylum Bacillota; class Clostridia; order Peptostreptococcales; family Natronincolaceae; genus Alkaliphilus_C; species Alkaliphilus_C peptidifermentans. The sequence continues at coordinate 1,944 of NZ_FMUS01000046.1, read as the reverse complement.
GAGAAAAAGAGCATTATTATCAAGATCTAAAGGGTCCAATCGCTCTTGTTATAGGAAGTGAAGGTAAAGGAATATCAAGACTAATAAAAGAAAAATGTGACTTTATAGTTAAGCTTCCTATGGTAGGAAAAATAGAATCTCTAAATGCATCAGTGGCAGCTGCCATACTCATGTATGAGGTATTTAGGCAAAGATCTATGAAGGGATAGTATTAAGATAAAGGATTAACTGTCAAATCGGATTGATGAGTCAATATTGGAAAAACTCGAAAAATTCAGACGCAAGCTATGATTTTACTTGACTTTACATAATGTAATGGTATATAATAGAGTCATAATTTTGGGCATTTTACAAATTGTTGGAGGCGATGTGTGTGATTGTTGGCGGGGGTGCTGCTAAAAGAGATATTATAGAAATTAGTACGGATATACCTGATGAAACAATGGTTGAAGACGCAAAAAATGGTGATCTGGTTGCACTGGAATTGCTAATAAAAAAATATCGTAATTTTGTACGAGCTAAGGCTAGGTCATATTTTTTAATAGGGGCTGATCGTGAAGATATAATACAAGAGGGAATGATCGGTCTATATAAAGCTATACGAGATTTTCGACCCGACAAACTTTCATCCTTTAAGGCGTTTGCAGAGCTATGTATTACAAGACAGATCATCACTGCAATCAAGACGGCAACTAGACAAAAGCATATACCTTTGAATTCTTATGTATCATTAAATAAACCAATTTATGATGAAGAATCCGACAGAACTCTTTTGGATGTAATTTCCGGACAAAAAATCACTGATCCTGAAGAGTTAATTATATGCCGTGAAGAGCTAGGTCATATTGAGGGGAAAATTGGAGAAATATTAAGTGATTTAGAATGGAAGGTTTTAATGCTTTATCTACAAGGTAGATCTTACCAAGAAATTGCCATAGACTTAAAGCGTCATGTTAAATCAATAGATAATGCCTTGCAAAGAGTAAAGAGAAAGCTAGAGAGATACCTAGAAGTAAGAAATAGTTAAAAACTCAATTAGTATTGACATATATAACTATTACATAGTAAAATGTTTTACGAGCAGGGTTGTTAATAACCTATGAAGATACCAAGGCCTTTTATTAAAAGGCCTTGAAAATTATGTATATTCAGAGGCTACACTCTTTAGAAACACCCGGCATCGTTTTCTTGTTACAGAATGGTCCTCAAGCTTATAACAAACAGACCAGAAAATAATATGTTCCACTGAAAGTGGCATTCAATATTGGTATGCAATATATGGAATTATTCAAATACCGGTTAACAAATTCCTTATGGATGATTTCAAAGGTTAATTTGTTTAAAACCTACTACGCACTTATGACTTAACAATATAGTTTTCTAAGCATATAATTCCCTATATGTTACTTAAAAGAGGTTTATTGATGCGACTTTTGGATAATACTACTTTTATATCAAGGAGGAGAAAAAATAATGGCAAAGCAAAAGTTTGAAAGAAATAAGCCCCATGTAAACATAGGAACAATAGGACACGTAGACCATGGGAAGACAACATTAACAGCAGCAATAACAATCACATTAAACAAGAGATACGGAACAGGATCAGCAGTAGCCTTCGATCAAATTGACAAGGCACCAGAAGAAAAAGAAAGAGGAATCACAATATCAACAGCCCACGTAGAGTATGAAACACCAAACAGACACTACGCTCACGTAGACTGCCCAGGACATGCTGACTATGTAAAGAACATGATAACAGGAGCAGCACAAATGGATGGAGCTATCCTAGTAGTATCAGCAGCAGATGGACCAATGCCACAAACAAGAGAGCATATACTTTTATCTAGACAGGTAGGAGTACCATATATAGTAGTATTTATGAACAAGTGTGACATGGTAGACGACGAAGAATTACTAGAATTAGTAGAAATGGAAATAAGAGAT
>NZ_FMUS01000044.1 GCF_900101495.1 Alkaliphilus peptidifermentans DSM 18978 | reverse complement strand
TAAAGAATTCAAGAACAAGATAATAGATGAAGTCCTAGATGCCTTTAAAATCAAACGTTCTCTGAGTATGAAGGGATGCCCCTATGATAATGCCGTAGCTGAAGCTACCTTTAAAATAATCAAGACTGAGTTTACAAATAACACCCACTTTGAGAATTTAGATGAGCTTCAGATGAATCTAGCTGATTACGTTAATTGGTTTAATAATTATAGAATACATTCAACATTAGGCTATTTAAGCCCAGTAGAATTTAGAGAGCATAACCTTATAAAAACTGTCTAATTTAGTGTTGACAATCCAACTTTTTATTGTAGGCAACTACTCTGTTTTAGAAAATTGTGAGAGTACGAACTATCTATATAAGGCAGGAGAGTTTGTGAAAGATCACGGAACTTTGTTTTCAATTTATGAGTCAGACTCACTTGATAAGTTGACCGATGCACAATATAATTCATTTCTTGAACTAATGAATCAGTTGAGTCCGAGAGTGAATACGAAATTTGAAAAGATCTTTAGGCCATATCTGAATGATGTAAACATTCTTGAAGACAAGTACCACTATCTATTGCTGATGAGTTTATTTGAGAATGCAGATTCAAGTGTGTCTGTGGTTTGTCCTTGGGTGACAAAATCTGTTATCAAAGACGAATTTATTGAGAATATCAAGAATTTTAAAGCGGCAAAGAAGGATTATAATATCGTGTTTGGATATAAGAATTCAAAAGATACATTGAACTCTGATGAAGAAATCAGATCAATCATTAAAAAGGATAATCAATTTGCATATGGTAAAAATCTTGAATTGGAAATGAAACAATTATTGCATCTAAAAGAAGTCATGGGCGAAAATCTAATATATAGACCACCACTTCATTCGAAAGCGCTTATTGTTGACAACGAATATTTACTTATAGGTTCTCATAACTGGCTTTCGAAGCAAGGGCAGAAAAAAGGTGATAGAGAGGAAATGACCGTTATCATTCAAGATGAAGGAATGATAGAATATATTCTTGAAAAGTATGGAATTGTTTAAAGGGAGACTGGCTTAAAGCATTAATTAATAACATAATTGAGTCAAACTGTGAAGTCTCAGAAGAGAAACTATGATGTATATTAGAAACCTTGCTATATGGTAAGGAAATTGAAATCTGCGAATGTAGTGTAGAAGAATCAGTTGCTACAGATGTTGTTAAATTGACCAAACTTACACATAAGTATATATTAACTCCATATTATGTTTAGAATGGTAATGATGTTCTGCTGAACATCATTACCACTAAGTTTATGTTTTCATAAGTTTGAAGTCGATGTCATCAACTCGAGTGAAAATTTCGGCGGATACGATGCTTTCAAAAATTATTGTGAAGTCATGATTTTCAACTGATTAAAATAAATGGATCTGTAAAGAATTTTGTGCATATTCAGCTAGACGTCATTTTAAGAAATCATGACAATGGTATTGATGTTTTGTTAGCAAGGGATTTTGAGACTTACAACTACGACTGAGGAGAACTACAATGACTAAGGAGTTAGTTTATAGAGCTAGCTCCTTTTTTGCACCTATAATCGAAAGGAGGAACAAATTGAACGCAAAAGTAATCGCCATTGCTAACCAAAAGGGTGGCGTAGGCAAAACAACCACCTGTGCCAATTTAGGCATAGGACTTGCACGGGAGGGCAAGAAAGTTTTGCTTGCAGACAGTGACCCTCAAGGCAGTCTGTCTATTAGTTTAGGGCACTCCCAACCAGATAGTAGTGAAAACAAAAAAGTCAATTTTTTGATTATCACAGTGTTAAAATTTTTGATCGACACTACTAAGAATTGACCGAAAGGGAACTAGAATTTAGAAATGATAGAGCTACAGAGTAAAAGGAAAAGTTTAGTTATTAGAATCTAAGAAAAATAATAGCTAATCATAATAATTGTACATTTTGAGATTATAAATTTTAATATTTTAGTACTGACATTTACAGTCAGTCAACCTATCCCTATATTGAAATATCTGCCATACCACTGCAAGGCAAGTGGCTTGGTAATTTAGGCTTTAGAATAGGTCAAAAGGTTATAGTGAAAGAAGATCAAGGGCTATTAACTATATCATTGATGGATCGGGAATATGAAGAAATATAAGTAACGAAAGAAACGTGAAGAGATTTGCCTTAATATGCCGGCCTCTTTTTAACTTTATACTTACTAAGAAGATGACAGTACCTGAAGGTGAGAAGATTGTAGCAACTGTTTTGAGGATGGGATATAAGCCACATGAGAAATTGAATAGAGGTAGTTGATGAGAGCTAGTAGAGCGATATTAATTATGACTAGATCATAACTATAATTTATATATGAAAATAAACATTTCTGATTTGATAAAAGTAAAAGAATGAAGTTGTAATGAAGCTATAATGAACCGATGGATAAGGATATGCCATAAGATTTATGCGTAATCTCAACATACTTTTCTGCAAGAATTTCATTCTTCTCAATATGTAAAAGATGTATAGATTGTTGAAGGCTTACTAAATAATTAGGCTTATTCAAGAAGTATTCTGCAATGCCTTTTCGGTAAAGAAGAGGAGCTAAACCATATAAGATGTATTCTTTATTACAAAAGTCAACGCCTTTATTTGAGTACTCAAGGGCTTTATTGTAATTACATAATTCATGGTAGTTATAGGCTAGATTAAAGTAGATTTTAATAATTAGGAGCTTTTCATTCAAAGTGGATTTTGAGTCTAGACTGGACTGTTTCAAAGAATAGGTCAACATTTCATTAGCAATAATGAACTCATATTTGCTAGAGAGTGCTAAGGCTATTAGCAATAAAATTCTTAATTCAAAAACTGTATATTTGAACTGATGATAATTATTAATTTTAAATAAAGGGTTACTCAGTTGCATTGCATCAACGAAGTCATTCAAACTGTCTTGGGGAGTAGTAGAATTATATTTACTAATTCCAGATAGTATTTTTTCAAGTTGGTCTTTAACATAAAAATTTATAGGTGCATCAATTTGACAACTTTTTGTGAAAATAAAGTAATCTTGCTGCAAGTTTTGTAAGGTATCAAGACGGTAATTAATTATCAAATCCTCTAATCGTGTATAATAAGCTAATAATTTACCAGAATTGCTGTAAGTTTTTAAGTCTTCTAGCAAGTCTTTTTTGTATGCCATTGATAATAGTATTAATGTATCATACCTTAATAAAACTGTGCCTTGTTCAATCCTCCTTAAAGAGTCACAAGTAATACCAGTAATTTTTTCAACATCCTTTTGTGTAAAACCTAAAGACTTTCTCATTATTTTCAGATGTTTCCCAAAATCATTAAGATTAAAAGATTCAAACAATTTTGTCAACTCCTAAAATACGATATTTGTTCTGGTTACAATTATATCTAAATTATACTATAATATCCATAAATATGTAAGGGGAGTGGATAAATTGAAAAAGAGAATAGTTGTGATATTGCTAATTACATTATGCGTAATAAGTGTGATTCTAAATAGCCCATCCAGTTTTGCTGCAGGAGCAGATATACCGAGGATTTATAGTGATAATGACAATGTAGGTGAGTATTAAGCGACGTTAATAAAAGGTTTTATTTTCTTTTGTGGATATACAATGTTGCGACAAATACAAGGCTAACCTTTATTTAAAAAACAAAAACGCCCATATCTTGATAGATATTCTTCTTGAGTCATGATGAGGATCCCCCTTTTTAGAAGAATTATCTCATGATTACTGATTAATTTAAATATGGGCTAGAGTTTACGCTATTTTTTATATAAAAGCTATTATGATGCTAACGAGATGAGCATAATTAATACTTTCAGATAATAAAATTTTCGTGTATTTTGGGTGGTACTTAAATATTTCGACAAATGCGAAGCGAAATCTTTTTTGATAATAGAAAAATTTTACAGAGTGATAAGAAAATTTATGTTTTGAAACAAAGTGACTCAAAGCTTTTTAAGTTATGATGAACGCTAATGCTACTTTTAAAGAGGTGATTAAATGGCAGCAATTATTGTAAAGCATTTATCTAAGGAGTTTAAAATACAAGAACGACTTCCAGGCTTAAAGGGATGTATTCAAGGGTTAGTCAATAGAAAATATATTACTAAGACAGCTGTGGATGATATTTCTTTTGAAATTGATAAGGGTGAAATAGTAGGTTATATTGGACCAAACGGTGCTGGAAAATCAACAACCATTAAGATGTTATCGGGGATACTAGTACCTTCAAAGGGAGTAATAAAGGTTAATGGAATTATTCCTCATAAAAATAGAATTGAAAATACTAAGAAAATAGGGGTTGTATTTGGACAGCGAACACAATTATGGTGGGATATTCCTATAATAGAATCTTATCAGCTTATGAAACATATGTACAAGATCCCTAATAATCAATATGAAGAAAATATTAACTTTTTTTCCAACATTCTAGGGCTAGGTGATTTTTTTAAAGTACCAGTTAGACAATTGAGTTTAGGTCAGAGGATGAGAGCAGATTTATGTGCTGCATTGCTACATAATCCGGATATTTTATATTTAGACGAACCTACAATTGGACTGGACGTGGTGGTGAAAGACAATATCAGAAAATTTATAAAAGAAATTAATCTAATTAAGAAGACTACAATAATACTCACTACTCATGACATGGCAGATATTGAAAAACTATGCTCACGTGTCATGGTAATTGACAGAGGTAAATTAATGTATGATGGAAACCTTCAAATACTAAAAAACAGATATGGCACCATTGAAAGCATATCAGCCGTTGTTCTAAGTCCAAATGTTGATATTAATAAATTATATCTACCTGGAGTAATTGAAGTTAAATATAATAACCAAAGTATTAATATTAAATACGATAAGACAACTTTAGATTCAGTTGAAATAATAAAAAAACTTATGGATAATGGTAAAATTAAAGACTTAGTGATTGAAGGAGTAGAAATTGATGAAGTTATTAGAGCAATGTATAAAGAGCAGTCTACTCATAAAGAAGTTAAATTAGGAGTCTAGATTAATGTAATGGGGGACTAAATCTATGAGTTTATATATGAGATTTTTGTTGAACGCTTTTCTCTCTAAAGTAGCTTATAAATTCGATGCATATTTAGGTGTTATTAGTCAGTGTGTTTTTCTATTTATTCATATTTCTATTTGGAAAGCATTATATATAAGTGCTGAAATCGTTGATGTTTCATCAATTGATTTAAAAACTATGATAACATATAGTGTTATAAGTGCAGGTATTTCTCTGTTTATCAATAATTCAGTAATTGGTATAATGGATCAAAAAATAAGAACAGGAGAAATAGCCATTGATTTATTAAGACCGATGAATTTAAAGACGACTTTATTTTACAGGAAAATGGGAGATACATGCTTTGTTATGATTTTTCAATTTCTACCTGTTGTAATGATATTTTCATTTATTCTTAGGATTAACTATCCATCAATTGAGTTTCTATTATACTTTTTTATTACGTTAATAAATGGGATGATTATCTATTTTCTTATTACGTATATTATAGGGCTTATTGGGTTTTGGTATTTATCAGTATGGCATTTGAGTAGGTTATTACAAGATTTAGTTAGGCTTTTGTCAGGCTCCTTTATACCATTATGGTTCTTTCCAGATATACTGAGTACAATTTCTTTATATTTACCCTTTAGGTTTATATACTTTGTTCCTATCTCTATTTTTCTAGGTAAAGTTGACGTTTTGGAAATATATATTATGATTGCGCTACAGATAATGTGGATATTGATACTTACTATTATAGAAAAAGTACTATGGTTTAAAGGGATAGAAAAACTTGTTATACAAGGAGGTTAAGGATGAAAGACTTATTGCTTTATAAAGAGTTTATAAAAATTTACCTTAAGAGTAAGTTAGAATATAGATTTTCTTTTTTTATGGATTTGTTTATTCAAATATTTACTTATACCATCAATTATATATCTATTTGGATAATATTAAGTAGATTTAATAACATCTTTGGCTGGACATTTTATGAAATAATGCTTTTATATAATTTAAACTTATTCACCTATGGAATTAGTGGATTATTTATTTGGGGACCGATGAGACAGCTTGAAGAAATGGTAGTTACAGGTTCTTTTGATAGCATATTATCAAAGCCTATGAATCCCTTTGTACATATAATTTTTAGACAATTTCAACATGCTTTTATAGGACATGTAATTTTAGGCATTATTATTTTCATAATATCATTCAATAAATTGAACATAGAGTTTTCAATACTTTCTATGATCTTATTTACAACCGTTATAATTGGTGGAGTGCTTATACACTCTTCAATTATGATTTTTACTGGAAGTATCTGTTTTTGGGTTGGAAAATCAAACTCTTTAGTTGATACAACGGTTTATGGATTAAGATTTTTTCTTGATTATCCTATTTCCATATATCATAGATGGGTGCAAATTTTTTTAACATTCATTGTTCCCTATGGATTCGTAAACTATTACCCTGCCCATGTTTTTTTAAATAAAGGAGATGTAGTATTCAATGAGTATTTAAAGTATGGTACTCCAATAGTAGGTGTTATTGTATTTGCCTTTTCATATTTAATATGGAACGTGGGAATAAACAAATATTCAAGTGCAGGCTCTTAAAAGTCATTATGTACTGTAAATATCGAAAAATTGAAAGGATGAAAATTAAATGACTCATAAAGAATTAACAAATGAACAATATTTAATTTTACTAGTAAGTAGGTTAACTTATTCAGATAATGATGAAGACGAACTGAAAAGAATTGTTAGAGAAAAATTAGATTGGGATAGTATTTTATTAATGGCTAAAAAGCATAAGATAATGCCCTTGTTATGGTATAATCTAACAACTAAAGGACTCAAAGAGGCGATTCCATATCAACTTGAAAGACTATTTAAATTTTATTATTTAGGCACAGTTGAAAGAAATAAGATTTACTTAGAAGAATTATCTAAAATAAGAGAAGCATTTAAAGCAAATGGATTAGTATGTTCACCTTTAAAAGGAGGCTATCTAATTGAAAACATGTATAAAGACTTAGGGATACGAACTATAAATGATATAGACATAATGATTGAAAGTGTCAATAGATTAAAGGTAATAGAGGTTATGAGATCAATTGGTTATGAGCAGGGAGATTACGACTATATTAATCATATAATTAAACCAATTAATCGAGAAAAACAAATATTTTGGAAGATGAACATGAATAACTTGTATCCTTTTAAGAAATTACATAACTCTGAATATTGCAAAATGACTGAAATAGATTTTAGTTTTTCACTAGATTTTGATTTAAACTCTGATCCAATCACAATGATGTTACAAAGAAAAATAGAAGATAATAGTGATGATATTACTGCAGTTCTAAAACCAGAGGATTTCTTTATTCATCTATGTTGTCACCTATATAAAGAAGCAACCAATGTAATGTGGGTAAAATTAGAAAGTGATTTAAATTTAATTAAATTCTGTGATGTAAGAGAGTTTGCATTACAAAAAATGGAAGACAAGTCTCTTGAACGAGCTATTGAATTTGCTAAAAATTATAAAATGGAAGAAGCTATTTATTATACTCTTTACTATTTAAGAAAATTATATAATGATGGCTATGAAACAAATGTAATCAGTAAGATGGATATTTCACATAAGGTATTGGACTCTTTTGGAGAAAATGATTACGGTACGAGTCATAAATGGAATAAAACTTTTTTACAACGATTATTTGCTCTTAATAACTTAGATGAACTCTCAAAAGAACCAAACTATATGAAAGTTAAAGATTCAGATAATAAGGTGAATATGTAATGGAATGGGATAAAAATTTGTTTAAAAAATTCGTTGATAAATATGGAACACCACTTTATGCATATAATACTGAAATTATAAGTACACAAATATATGCCCTAAGAAGTTTCTTACCGAGTTGCTTTAATATATTTTATTCTATGAAGGCCAATCCTAGTTTAGGTATTGTTTCTTATATAGGAGATAAAGTTGAGGGAATAGAAGTAGCTTCTGAGGGTGAATTGTTTATTGCTTTAAGGGCTGGGATAAGTCCTGAAAGAATTATATTTGTAGGACCTGGAAAAACCTATTATGAATTATTGTATGCTATCAAGAATAGCATCCTAGCTATTGTTGTTGAATCTTTGCAAGAAGCTAACATAATTAATGAAATCTCAAAGCAATTAAATAAGATAACTAAAGTTATTATACGAATTAATCCTAAGAAAGAGTTGTCGGGTGCAAGAATAAAAATGGGGGGAATGTCTAAGCAATTCGGAATAGATGAAGAAGAATTAGTAAATATCATTCCTTCAATGCTGCAATTGAAAAATGTAGGTATCGAAGGAATTCATGTATACATGGGCACACAAATACTTGAACCATCTTTACATATTCAGAGTTTCGACAACATTTTAGCTACAGCACACAACCTACAAGTAAATTACGGTATAAAATTAAAGGTAATAGATTTTGGAGGAGGCTTTGGAGTTCCTTACTTTAATGGTGAACATAAACTTGATTTAGTTGAAATAAGAAATGGGTTACAAACAATTTTTCAAACCTATGAGGAAAAAATGGATTTTTCAGAAATCAAGTTAATAGTTGAAAGTGGAAGATTTATAGTTGCCGAATCAGGCTGCTTCCTCACAAGAATTTTATACAGAAAAAAGTCTAGGGACAAAATCTTTCTTATAACGGATGGAGGATCAAATAATCATTCAACAGCAGCAGGAATAGGTAGATTTGCTAGACAAAATTTCCCCATAGATATAATAAATCAGTTAAGTAGTGATTATATAGAAAAAGTAGATATTGTAGGACCACTATGTACACCAACAGATGTACTTGTACAAAATGTAGAAATTCCAGTTACGCAAGAAGGGGATGTTATAATCATTTTAAAATCAGGTGCTTATGGATTTTCTGCTAGTTCATTAAATTTTCTAAGTCATCCATGGCCTACAGAGATTATGTTTGATAAAAACAATGAATACTTAATTAGACAAAGGCAAACAAAAGAGGAGTTAATAAGTGGACAACTGTTACCTTTTAGTAAAAATAAGGAGGAAAAAACAATATGGAACAACTCAAGTCAAAAATTAAAAATCTAATTGTTGAGGTTATAGACGATTTATCTATTAATATTGATGAGATTACAGATGAAACTGACTTGTTTCAAGTTGGTATGGACTCATTATCTTCTGTAAAACTTATAATAGCAATAGAAACTGAATTTAATTTTGAGTTTTATGATGAAGACTTAACCGTTGAAACCCTAAGAAATGTTGAAAGTATTAGCCAGTATGTAAGTGGACGAATATAATATGGAAATAACATCATTTAAAGAAATAATAAGTGCTACTACTAATAGTACAAAAAAAATCAAGTGTATATGGTGGGTTAATATAGGTGTTGATGAAGTATGGAAAAACAACACTCAGAATTTATTACCTCAATTGACAAACATAAAAAATAAGAGTGTAGTAAATAGAACAGAACTTATATCACTTTTACTAGCAGATTCTCAAGATATCGTTATCTTAAGAGAGCCAATACCTAAAGAGATTTCTAATCACTATAAGTTGTTAGGATTCAAAATGCCGGAAATCTTGTTAGTAAGTAGTCATGATGAAGATCCTGATTTAACAGTATCAGATTTGATTTTAGAAAATAGTCTAATACTTAATAGTATTCGTCAGTTAACATTACAATATGAAGTCTTGCTAATACCATATGCTGTTACATGTAAAGAAGAAGAAATTGCAAGATTAACTGGGTGTAAGTTAATAGGAGCTACAGCCAATCTCACAGCTTGGGTGAATAGTAAAGTAAATGCGCGATTAATAGCTAAAGAAATAAATGCTAATTATACAGAAGGTTACATTTGCGAAAATATTATTCAAGTGAAAGAAGCAATATTTAAATTAACTAGAGCAAATTGTAATAATAGAATTGTTGTGAAAGACGCATATGGTGCTTCTGGTAAAGGTCTTTTTATTATTGAATCTCAGTCAGCTTTGGACTATTTTTTAGCAATGCTAGATAGAAAGAGTAATGAAAATAAAAAAATTGAGGTTATCGTCGAGAAATGGTACGAGAAATATTTAGATATTAACTATCAAGTTTTTATTGGAGATGATGGAACTATTACATACTTATCACCTAAGATACAATTAATGAATAATAGTATTTATATTGGTAGTGAATATCCTATAGAAAACATGTTAGATGATAAACAAAAACTCCTTTACGAGGAAACTGCTCATAAAATAGGTAAATATTTATATAAGAAAGGCTATAGAGGGCTTGCGAGTATAGATTCCATTATTGCTAGTGATGGAACCATTTATCCTATTATAGAGATAAATGGACGGTTTTCTTTATCAACTTATATTAGCTTTGTACCAGTAAAATTAGGTTTAGATAATTATTATAGAACTAAATACTTCAATGTAGACAAAGACATTACTTTGTCAAGCTTAATGGAAGAACTTATAGAGAAGGAGCTTATTTATCTTAAAGAAAAAGGAGAGGGTGTAATTGTGTACTCTTTTTGTGAGGGTAAACAAAGCGGATCAGGTAGAGTTTTTATTATGATGGTAGCAAAGTGTAGGGAACAATTATCATATATACAAAATATGGTAGATAATATATTTGACTAATAGTGTGTGATAAGGGGTGTTAAAAAATGAAGTTAGATATTAAGTTTATAAGCGATGATGCTTATAATTGTATAGAAATGATTTTTGCATCACTTGCCCTATATTGGAAGAAAAACTTTGAGCTAATAGGTGCAGAATCTTGGGGATTTACATATAAGTCTAGCGATGTCAGCCTCGAAATTCCATTTGGAGAAAAAATTGATTGTGCAATTAACTATAAAAATGATTATCTAGAAAAATATCATGGTATACAAGTAACTTTTCGAGAAGCTAATAATTACATAGATATTGTAGAGGCGATTAAAGAAAAATTAAAGGATGATACACCAGTATGTATTTATATAGATACTTATTGGTGTCCATGGTTCGTAGGGTATTATAAAAAAATTCATTCTGCTCACTACTGCTTGGTAACAGGGATTGATGAAAGCAATAATTTGTTTTGCAAAGATGCTTTAGCAAAGGACGGAGAATGGTTGTCATTAGATCATTTTTCTAAAGGATTCAAAGAATATATAGATTTTAGAAATTTGGAAAATTACACTAAGTGTTATTGGAAAGAGATTGTAAGAGATGCTACGCTTAGGTTAAAAGACAAGCATAAATCATTGAATGTATTTGACGAAATGAGATTATTTGCTAAGGACTTAAGAGAAAATCTACATTTATCTAAAGAGGTAAGAGGATATGAAGATAGGCCATTTCAAGCAAAAATCTACAAAAAACTTTTCAATATTTCAAGAGGTCGTAAAGTTTTCAGTAAAGCATTATTATATGTTAGTGACGAGTATAGGGTAAGTGAATTAAAAGTATTGGCAGACCTTATAAATAAAGCTGGGAATAAATGGAGCGGAATATTTGGAATGTTATGTAAATCATATTATATTAAAGATAATAAAGACTTAATTAATCGAATAGTGGAAAAAATTAAAGATGTTGCTGATGAAGAGGAAATTATAGCAGACACAATTATTGAATTGTGTATGAATGAATCTTTTAATATTAGCTACTATGATATAGAAAACGTGATGGATACCAGTATACAGTTATCAGAATTTAAGTATATTAATCTAAGCGAGTATATGAACAATATAGGATTTTCGGATGGTACATTAGATAATTGTAAAGCTGAAATATCATCTGAAGGTAGATTCTTTCTTATAAATGGGTTACCAATTAATAACTTATGGATGATTGATAATATGAAATTTATGTTTCCAAATACAGGAAATAATAAACTGGATAACATTTCATGTATGGGACAGAATATTAAACTTGACATATGTAATTATCGTTATGTTATGGTATTAGGTTGTGCTGAGCTTGGAAATCATTCAGAAAAAATGTTAGTAGAGTTCGAAGATGGTTATAAAGAAGAAATACCTCTTGAATTTACTTCCTGGCTTTCGTGTAATAGAAGTTTCAATGAAGTTGTAGCATGGGAAGGAAAAGGTGCTGTACGCACAAATACGGGAATTAAAACCTATCCCTTCTCAGTATATCTTTATGCTAAAGGCTACCAGTTAAAGAATAACAGCAAAATCTACAATATTCAACTGCCCTTATGCCCTAACATACATGTTTTTGCTATTACACTTGGAAGATAAACAATAGATCATAATCAGTTTTTAGATTGAAATAGTACTAATAACAACAAAATCCAGTTTGAATAATAATCATTATTTAGAAAATAGTTTCTTACTGTAATTAGAGATGAGCATAATTAATTCTTCCTGATAATAAACAAAAAAGCAGAAGACACAAATATTAATTTTCAGATATATGGTGCATAGAAACAATTTTAAGACCTAATAAGAAGCTCAGCTTCCAAAGCGTTTAAAGTTATGATGAACGCTAACTATAAATTAAAGAGGTGTAATAATGAAGATAAATGATAAATTTCTCTATAGAAATAAAGATGATGATTTTGCATTAAAAAAAGCATTGGATAATTTACAATTATCTGGTACAAGTAGTATTATTGAAGAATATGAAGAGAAATTAAGAGACTTTTTTGGAAGTAAATATGCTGTTGCAGTATCTTCAGGAACGAGTGCAATTCATTGTGCACTATATGCGCTTGGAATTAGAGAAGGTGATGAAGTATTGATACCACCTACTGCACCAATAATGACTGCTATACCAGTTTTACAGCAAAAGGCAATCCCGATATTTGTCGATACTAACAAAGACAATTTTGGATTTGACATACAGGCCTTAAAGAAAAGTATAACTAAAAAAGCAAAAGCAATTATCTGTGTTCCTATGTGGGGATATCCTTTTGACTATGACGAATTATTAGATGTTTGTGAAAGCTATAATATTTCATTGATTGAAGACACTGCACAAGCACATTGTACTACTTATAATAATAAAAATTTAGGAACTATAGGGAACATTGGATGTTTTAGCACACATGATAGAAAAATTCTTCCTACTGGTGAAGGTGGATTTATATTAACTAATGATAAAAACCAATATGAAAGCATAAAATCTTTTATTCAGTTTGGTTATATGACAGGTAATATTTTTGGAACTAATTACAAACTATCAACATTACAAGCAACTTTAGGTATGTCAAGAATAAAAAAAATAGATTGGCAGTTAGATGTTCGCATGAAGAATGCAAAATTAATTCTAGACAATCTAACAAATAAAAATATCAAAGAAATTGTTTATCCTAAAAATAGTAATCCCAATTATTATAGCTTAGTCTTACAAGTCAATAAATCTTATAATAAGGTTAAGAATCTAAACGAAGATATGGTAAAAAATGGAATACCAACGGATATTGTTAGATATAATTATCAACCGATGTATAAATATCCGCTTTTTAAGCAGTTTGAAAAAGAATGTCTAAATGCAGAGCATTTATCAAAGACAATAATAACAATCCCGGTTCATCCAAACATCAATGATAATAATATTGATTATATTGTAGATTACTTAAATAAAATAGATTTTAAGGGGGAGAACATTGGAGCACACAGTAGTAAAGTCATGTAGCTTTGGAATACCTAAGGAAGGTATAAAAGTCGTATGGGAAATTACGAATAAATGTCAGATGAATTGCATTCACTGTTGTAATGAGCATAGAAGAACTGGTGAAGACATTTCGTTAGAAGATGCTATAAAAAAGGTTGGTGAGTTAAGTAAAAAAAATGTTAGTAAGATAATTTTTACTGGAGGGGATCCACTCCTTTATAAAGATATTTTTGATTTAATAGAGTATGTAAATAAATTTAATATAAAAGTTTGTATAAGTACCAATGGTATGCTTCTTGATGATTATTACAATGAAATCATTACAGTGAGTCCTGAAAAAATCATCATAGGTCTAGATGGATTATCTGAAAGTACTCATGATAAGTTTCGTGGGTGTGAAGATGCGTTCACAAAAGTTATAAAAGGGGTAGAGAACCTCATACCACATAAGTCTATTAAGATTGAGTTGCACAGTATTGTGAGCAAAATGAATATACATGAAATAGAACAGATAATCGAATTTTCTAAAACAAAGGATATTAAATTAAACCTTGCAAACTTATTAGAGATAGAAAATAAACCACTAATTAAAGATTATATATTAACTAATGAAGATTATAATCTATATTTAGATGAGATTAATAGTGAAAAGCATGAACATGTTAGACATATTAGAAAGAAAAAGGGTTTACTAGAGAAATGTTTCGCAGGAAGTAAAATAATAGGAATAAGAGCGGATGGAATTTATACACCATGTATATGGTTATCAAATTATACTCAAGAGTTCGATACAGATTGCTTAGAAAGTTTATTTAACACCTCAAAGCTTTTTAAGGAGTTTGACAACTCATTTTGTAATCATTGTACTGTAGAAGGATGTGGTAAGGGATGTCTGGCAGCTATATTGAGTAGTGAGAAGAGAGTTGATCCTTTGTGTGTAATAAGTGAGAATTTTGATCCAATTGGTAGATATTGCTTCAATATTACATTAATAAATTTATTATATTTTAGGGAGGTTGTTGTTCTATGTTAGGAAAGTTTATTTGTCTAGAGGGAATTGATGCCAGTGGTAAAACATCGGTTTCTGATGAGATTATAGAACTCTTAAATGAACGTAAAATTAAAGCAATTCAGTTATATAAGAAGCAAACAGATTATCCTTCTAAATACCTTACATATTTCATGTCGAGTTTTAAGGAGTTGTTATGGGAGGCAAAAAATGATTATCCAGTAAGGGAAATTACTGATAATGGGTGGCTATTTCTACATGCTGCTTGGTATACGATTATGGCAGAGAATCTTATATTACCCAATCTAAAAAACTATGAAATAGTCTTAATTGATAGTTGGTATTATAAGATTTTAGCAAGATTTTTAGCTAAACAGCAATTTGATTATGAACTTGTAAATAGAGTTTTTTTTCATTTGCCAAAAGGGAATCATATATTTATGTTAGATGCTTCTCCTGAAATTTGTTGGGAAAGGCGCAAAGATTTCAAACCTGCTGAATTAGGTGAGAATGAGAAATTTGAAGGCTCGTCTTATTCAAGATTCATATCTTATCAGAACCAAGTCAGAGAGCAATATTTAAATTTATCCCATAATAAAAATTGGCATGTTATAAATACTGAATCAAAAACTATAAAACAGGTTAGTCATAATATTGTTGACACATTAGAAAAGCTTTTATAATACTTATCACTATAGTCCAACTAACTGGGTTTAGTTACCTTATGGGTCATTAAAAATGTTTATATGCAAATAATACATGTTATTTCTACGGTGTAGCTGTTTTTATAATGCACAACAGCCTTAACTATGTTTTAGCATAGAACACTACAGTTTAGTAGGTGTTTTAAACAAACGAAGGGAATGGTTTAAAAATGGATAATACTGAAGTGGAATACAAAGTAATGTTAGATGAAGCTAACTATAAAATCATCTTGTTATTGTCTCAGCAATATGATTTTAAAAATGTAACTCAGACAAATTACTATTTTGACACAACTGATTTTTTGCTATCAAGAAATAAAACCACATTACGTATTAGGGAGATTAAAAACACTTACAAAGCAACACTAAAAATTAAAGATGTTGAAAAAACAGATAATAATATAACAGTATCAAATGAGTATGATTACTGTATAGAAAAAAATGTTTTTAATAGTATTATTAATAATGAGAAAAACATATTAGAAATTGTAACAGACTTAAATTCAGTTCTAGATGGTCGTGTAAAAAATAGTGACAGTTTGAAATATATAGGAAAATTGACAACTGAAAGAATTATATTTAAACCGATGGATGATATGAAGCCAGCTGAATTGGATAAGAATATATATTGTGGTTTTATAGATTATGAGCTGGAATGGGAATTAAATAATTATAGGGAAATACCCATAATTGAACAATGGTTAAAAAACATAAATGTACCCTATTATGATTGCATTCACTCTAAATACGGTAGATTTATTAAGAAGCTAATAGCTGATAAAAATCTGTAAGCACTAAAGTATCTCCACCTATCTGCTAGTAAAGCACTAGATTTTTGTACAAAGACATTCAAACCAAATCCAAACTAGAACTAGAAGATGAATGATACCGGATTGACCCCCTTATTTTGACAAAAACTCACTAATGCTTAATATATCTTAGAATTTTATGTTTAATCTTTTTCACCTTGGTTTCATTCTACAGAAATACTTATTCATCAAGGATAAAGGTAGAGTGTATTAGATTTGCTGGACACGTATAAAGGTTGCTATAATAAACCTAGAAAGGACGTGTTACAGCTATGAGTAATAAAAATAAATTCACTGAAGATTATAAGAAAGAAATAGTAAAGCTTGTTACAGAATTAGGCAAAAAACCAACTGATGTAGCCAAAGATATTGGCGTTACCCCTACAAGTATTAGAAGATGGGTAAAACAGTATAGCCTTCATGGAGAAGATGCCTTCCCAGGGAAAGGTAAACTTCGACCAGCAGATGCAGAGCAAAAAAGACTAGAGAAAGAAAATAAGGATCTCAAGGAGGAAATTGCCA
>NZ_FMUS01000025.1 GCF_900101495.1 Alkaliphilus peptidifermentans DSM 18978 | reverse complement strand
ATCACCCTCTCAGGTCGGCTACTGATCGTCGCCTTGGTGGGCCATTACCCCACCAACTAGCTAATCAGACGCGGGCCCATCCTGTACCGAAATTCTTTGACCCATAAGGGATGCCCCTTTAGGGTTTTATGAGGTATTAGCAACGGTTTCCCGTTGTTGTCCCTCTGTACAGGGTAGGTTGCCCACGCGTTACTCACCCGTCCGCCGCTAAGTTTATTAAATTCCATCCGAAAACTTCCTTTAATAAACTCCGCTCGACTTGCATGTGTTAGGCACGCCGCCAGCGTTCATCCTGAGCCAGGATCAAACTCTTAATCAAAATTTCTGGGTACATCTTTTAAAAGATGTGTTTTTTTGCTGGCTTAATATCTATACTGTTTAGTTTTCAAGGACCTATTTTTAGGGCCTCAGCCCCATCCGCCATCAAGTGGCGACTTAACTACTATATCACTTTTTTTATTCTGTGTCAAGTGATATTTGAATTTTTTTTCGCTCCGTATGTTTAGTAGACTTTTCGTCTTCCCTTCGAAGCGACTTAATCAATATATCAGTTTTCGACAAAAGTGTCAACAGGTGATTAGCTAGTATGTTTTTCCAATTGGGTAGTTAGGTACGTAATCCTATTTTCTTAATAAATGCTTCCATCATTGGTTTAAAAAAAGCTTACATAAATATAGAATTAACATTTTTAATAACTCTTATTCATTGTATTTAAAAATAAATAACATTTTAAAACCCCACCAAATAGTTTTCAGCTCACAACTAAATAAGCGGGGTTCTTACTAGTCTATTTTTTCATTGTTCCAGTTGACAAAAATCTATAATGCCACGACAAAGCTTCGTTTAGCTTATGACTAATATGACATTGATTCATTTCATTACTATAGTACTCCAGTAAGGCATCTTTATAATCTGGATGTGCACAATTATTAATTATAACCTTAGCTTTTTCCTTCGGTGATAACCCTCTTAAATCAGCTACTCCCTGCTCTGTAATTACAACCTGCACATCATGCTCTGTATGATCACAATGGGAGACCAATGGCACTATGGAAGAAATTTTTCCTCCCTTTGCAGTAGAAGGAGTTGTAAAAATAGATATATATGCATTTCTAGTAAAATCTCCAGATCCACCTATGCCATTCATCATTTTTGTGCCCATAATATTTGTTGAATTAACATCACCATATATATCTACTTCTATTGCTGTATTCATACTAATGACGCCTAGTCTTCTTATTACTTCAGGGCTATTACTAATCTCTTGAGGTCTTAAAATAATTTTATCTTTATATTTAGCGATATTATTATAAAACCTTTCTAGCCCCTTAGGGGAAAGGGTTAAGGATGAGCCAGATGCAATATTAACCTTGTCACTATCGATTAAGTCTAGCACTGAGTCCTGTATTACCTCTGAGTAAATAGAAAGCCCACTAAATTTCGACTTAACTAAGCCTCCTAGTACTGCATTCGCTACAGCTCCGACACCTGATTGCAATGGCAAAAGATTTTCTGGAAGTCTCTTATTATCTACTTCATTTTCTAGAAAGTCTATAAGATTGTCTGCCATCCGTTGGCTGATTTCATCTATTTCAGGAAATTCCTTTACACTATCCGGTATGTCACTAATAACAATTGCCTTTATTTTATCTGGACTAACCTTAATATATGTTTCTCCAATACGATCCTTTGGAGTAATTACCGGTATAGGGATTCTATTGGGTGGTTTAAGAGGTTGATATACATCGTGGATTCCCTCAAGCTCTTTAGGGTGTCGTGTGTTTATTTCTATAATAACCAATTCAGCATTTTCAATAAAGGCTGGCGTATTTCCAAGAGATGTGGAAGGAATAATATACCCTTCTTCTGTTATGGCTATGGCTTCAACAATAGCTATATCTATTTTTGATAAAAATCCATATCTAACGAAGTCAGACACATGGCTTAGGTGCATGTCAATATAATCTATCTCTCCGCAATTAATTTTATTTCTACAATCACTTTGAGTTTGATATGGTAGTCTTTTCTTTATAGCGCCAACTCTAGCCAATTCTCCATCTAACTCATCACCAACTGAAGCCCCAGTATACAAATTGATTTTTAAATCGATTCCTTCTCTCTTTATTCTTTCTGCCAATGCCTTGGGTACTGCTTTAGGATATCCGGCAGGAGTAAATCCACTTGTAGCAATTGTCATACCATCCTTTATTAAAGCAGCAGCTTCCATTGCAGACATAATTTTATCATGATAATCTTTATTTTTTATTCTTTCCATTATCATAGTTTTCACCCCAAAGTCTCAAAAGTATATTATTCTTCCATTCCACAAAATTCTAATGCAGCTAAAAAGTAAACCTCAACTGCCTCTTCTAATTCCTTTATAGCTATTTTTTCATTTTTAGTATGGGAATAGCTTATATTACCTGGTCCATAAACGATTGTCGGTATTCCAGCAAAATTAGAAAGCAAAGATGCATCTGTCCAACCTCGTTTGGTTGATAGGGTAGCTTCTTTTTCAAGAACGGTGCTTAAAGCATTTTTCACTGCCTTTGCAATTGGCTGATCTAACTTTGTTTCAAGTGGCAGGTGATCAAGGGTTAACATATTATTTGGCATACGTACGATTTCAGCCTCGAATTCTGGATCTTCCTTTTTAATTTTATCAATTACCTCTTGATACTCACCTATAACTGATTCTACAGTTTCTCCTGGTATATATCTTCTATCTATTTGAATTATGCAACTATCCGCAACTGTACTTGGTTGAATTCCGCCCTTTATGTGACCAAAATTCATAACCGATGGTCCCATCAAAGGATTTTTTCTTTCTGCAAGCTTTGGATATATTGTATCTTTTATTTCCTTGATTAAAACTGCTGCCTTTTCAATTGCATTAATTCCAAGATGTGGGACTCCACCATGGGCTGCCCTACCCTGGATTCGAATTTCTAACCATTCAAGGCCTCTATGTCCAGCTGAATACTCATAGCTTGAGGGCTCCCCTACAATGGCTCCATCTGCCTTTATTCCGCTTTTAACTAAGTCTTCTGTTCCTTCACTTTGTTCTTCTTCTCCTATAACTCCAGTAAATATTATATCACCTTTAATTTTAATTCCCGACTCTTTAATTGCCTTCATCATAGTTATCATTGAAGCAATTGGTCCCTTCATGTCTACTGTACCTCTACCATGAATATATCCATCAACAATTTCTGCTTCATATGGGTCAAAGTCCATTTCTCCTGGAGGAACTGTATCTAGGTGTCCATTTAATAGAAGGTTTCTACCACCACCAATGCCTTTTAAAGTAACTATGACATTTACTCTTCCATCAACAATAGGCTTCACTTCAACATCAAAGCCTTGCTCCTCACAATATTTTCCTAGAAACAATCCAACTTCTCTTTCTCTTCCTGGATGATTAACATGACTGGGTATTCTAATTAGCTGCTGCGTTAGCTTAACTAAATCTTCTTTGTTATAATAGTTAGCAATGTATCCCTTCCAATCCTTTAAGTTTATCATAAACTATTCGCTCCCATCATTTACCAAACTAAATCCTCAGAAGCCTGAGGATTTAGTTTGAATTTTATTAGTTGCTACTGAAGATTAATTAATGTTGCAATTATTAAGAATACTGCACCTGAACCTATCCACATTCCCATCAATGGGAGAATCCACTTAAACCATTTCTCATATGGTACTTTTCCTATTGCCAGGTAGCTCATTAATACAGCTGAAGTTGGTATAATTGAGTTTGTAAAACCATCACCAAACTGATACGCAAGTACTGCAGTTTGTCTTGTTACTCCTACCAAATCCGCCAGTGGTGCCATTATTGGCATAGTTGTTGCTGCCTGACCACTTCCTGATGGTATGAAGAAATTTAGTATTACTTGTACAACGTACATCAATAATGCTGCCATTACACTTGGCAATGATGATATTCCTGCTGCAGTTGCATGTATAATTGTATCGATTATTTGTCCTGATTCCATTACCACAAGGATTGCTCTTGCTATTCCTACTACTAAAGCTCCAAAGGCTATTCCTTTTGCTCCTTCTACAAAATGACCTGCTGCTTTACTAGGTCTTACTCCACCTACTAAGCTTGCAAATATACCCATCATCAAGAATAAAGAGGTTAGTTCTTGTATATACCAGTCATGAGCTTTAATTCCATATATCATTATAACAAAGCCTACAACCATTACTGCAAACACGCCATAATGTCTACCATTCAGCTCTGGTATAGCTGATAAGTCTAAGTTTGCTTTACTTTCCTTTTCCAGATCATAAACAACACTTGACTCAGGATTTTCTTTTACCTTCTTTGCGTATCTCATTACGTACCATGCACCTATTATTAGTGTTACAATAAATATTGCTATTCTAAATCCTAATGCAGAAAACATAGGTACTTCTGCAATGGTTTGTGCAACACCAACTGTAAATGGATTCATGAATCCACCTGTAAAGCCTGCCGCTGCACCTAATGTTATCATGGCTATCCCAACAATGGCATCATAGCCTAAAGCCCTTGCCAGAGCAATACCTATTGGTACGAAGACTATTGTTTCCTCTGCCATCCCTATTGTTGCTCCACCTAACCCAAATATAAACATCATTGCCGGTATAATTAAGCTTCCTTTGTCCTTCAAGGCTAAAGCAGCTCTACCTATTCCTGCGTCAATTGCTCCTGTACCTTGTATCATGGCAAAGGCTCCACCTACAATAAGAATAAAGAAAATTATACTATTAGATGCCTGCATTCCTTGATGCACTGATGTAAATAGATGAGGTTTTTCAAAGGAGAAGAATTTTACTGGTGTTTGTTCAACTCTGTGGTAAGATGCTGGATCTACCACTGTTCTTCCACTGTTTGGATCTTGAACTCTATCGTATGTTCCTGCTGGTATAAAATAAGTTCCTAAAAAAGCAATGATTACAATTGAAAAAATGATTACATAGGTGTGGGGTACCTTAAACTTTTTCTTGGCTACACTTTCACTACTCATTTACACAACCTCCTTTAATTTAATGAACACAACTACAACCGAGAGACTATCCACCTCCTTATTTTTCTTAATTATTTATTTTTAAGGTATTAAGCTACTAATTTTATTTGCACCACGTATTACTGTATTTTTTATTTCATTAAGTCTTGCTTGATTTATACTAGCTTTAATACCTGCTGCTGCAACACACCCAACAACTTCTCCCTTTGTGTTTCTTACTGGTGCTCCTACACCTATTGCGCCCTTTGCGTTTTCTCCATTACTTATTGCATATCCCTGTATTCTTATTTTCTCATATTCCTTAAGTAATGCTTCTGGGTCTGTTATTGTTCTTTCATTTTTCTTCTCCAGTGGCGTAGAATATACTATATCCCTTAGTTCGCTCAATGGTTTATGAAATGCCATTATAGTTTTACCATATGCTCCACAGTGTATTGGATAAAAAGAACCTGGTTTATATCCCATTCTAACCGAGATATAATCTTCAACCTCATATAGTGTCATTATTCTATTACCCTCTTTTACTGCATATCCTACAGATAGACTTAACTTTTCAGCAATATTTTCGATTATGCTATGAATCTCATCTATGTAACCCATACTATGAAGATAGGATGCTCCAATATGATAGCTTAAAGGTCCAAGCTTATATTTCTTTGTTACTGGACTTTGTAATACCATCATTTCCTCTATTAATGAAGATAATATCCTATGAACAGTGCTTCTATTTATATTAAGAGCTTTGCTAATCTCAATTGCTGTAAACTGATATGGTTCTGAAGATAGGTAATTTAATATAGCTATAGCCTTTTTTAACGAAGCCAAGGTTCCATTATCTTGCATAATAACCTCCCTGAAAATTATTGTGTTCGCATAATGAACACTTGTTTGTTTTATGAACATTTTCGTGTATAATATATTCTATAAAGATTTATTAATTCCTCTTTTTATTTTAAATTTTTTAAATATTTAGTTTGTTTATATAAACTTATTAATGTTTATTTTAGTTATGCTTATTAAATTACATATTAATGGTGATTTAAACTCTTGTGTTTTCAAATATATAATAAGGAGGGATTTATTTGTATGATTTAAAAATTATCAATGGTACAGTTTTAAACTTTGAAACTAACAAAGGCGAAAACTGCAATATTGGTATCAAAGAGGGTGTTATTTCCTGCATTGGAGCTTGCCCTGAATCAGCTAAGAAGGAAATTGATGCTGAGGGGAAAATAGTGTCTCCTGGTTTTATTGACATTCATATGCACGAAGAGGTACTAGACTATGCCAAAGCCCATGACTCATATGATATATCCAATAGCATGGTGTTAATGGGTGTAACTACTTGTGTAGCCGGCAATTGCGGTAATAATAGACAAAGCCTAGAGGATTTCATTGGATTTATTCAAAAATATGGTGCTCCAGTAAACTACCTCTCCTTCATTGGTCATAATTATCTACGTAATGAAGTAGGCAGTGCTGACAGATATAAAAAATCATCAAAGCCACAGATATCACAAATGCAGAAAATAGTAATAGACAGTTTATCGAGGGGAGCTGTAGGAATTTCCTTTGGTTTGGAATATTCTCCTGGAGTCGATCTTGAGGAAGTGCTAAGTTTATGTAATGTTGTTGAAGATAAAAACCTTCTTCTATCAGCCCATTACCGAAAGGATGCTAAGCACGCCATCGATTCATTAAATGAACTAGTTGATATATCTAAATTATCAGGGTTTCCAATGCAGATATCTCACCTTGGTAGTTGCTCTGCCTATGGTCAAATGAAGGAAGCTCTTGAGCTTATACAAAATGCTATTACCCAAGGTCATGATATATCAGCCGATTGCTACCCCTACGATGCTTTTAGCACCTATATCGGCTCAGCTGTATTTGATGAGGGCTGCTTTGAATTATGGAATAAAAGCTACGACAGTATACTTTTAACAGAAGCACCCTATAAGGGTATTCGATGCAACCAAGAGCTGTTTTATAAAGTGAGAGAAGAACACCCCAACCTGTTGGCTGTTGCCTTTGTAATGAATGAAAATGAGGTTGTAGAAGCTCTTAAGTCTCCCTTTGTAATGGTTGCCAGTGATGGTCTTTTCAGAGATGGCCAAGGGCACCCTAGAGCAGCAGGATCTTTTCCTCGGGTATTAGGAAAACTTGTTAGAGAGGATCAAGAGTTATCTTTGATTGCCGCTATAAAAAAGATGACTATTATGCCAGCAAAAAGATTAGGATTGAATAGTAAAGGTGTTATAAAAGAGGGTTATGATGCAGATATAGTAATATTCGATCCATTGACAATTATTGATACTGCCACCTATGAAGCCCCGAAGAATACTCCTATAGGAATTGATTATGTAATAATAAACGGTACAATAGCTGTAGAAAATAATAGTATAGTAAACGGTACTATTGGAATGTACATTCCATCTAGATTATAATTAGAAGTATATGATGTAATAAATAACATAAATTTCAATTTAAGTTATAATTAAAGGTAAGGCTTTGAAAATCTAATTAAAGGGAGAGGTAAAAATGATTAAAGAGGTAAAAGAGTTATCTGAAGACCTAAAGCCTCAGCTAATTGAACTAAGCAACTACATATTTGATAACCCAGAGCTGGGCTATGAAGAATTTAAAGCCTGCAGTGCCCATGTTGCCCTACTAAAAAAGTTTGATTTTGAGGTTGAAGAAGGGTATATGAATATTAAAACGGCATTTAAAGCTGTTTATGATAGTAAAAAACCCGGGCCAGTTATAGCATTTCTATCTGAATATGATGCTTTACCCGGTTTAGGCCATGGTTGTGGTCACAATTTGTTAGGTGCTACTAATACAGGTGCAGGAATAGTATTAAGTAAGCTAATTAAGCAGCATGATCTTTCTGGAAAAGTAGTTGTATACGGTACTCCGGCAGAAGAAACCAGCGGCGCTAAGGTGGCCATGGCAGATAACGGTGCCTTTAGTGATGTTGACATAGCTTTAGAGGTTCACCCTGGCAGTAAGCATACCCAAAGTGGAACTTCTTTGGCAATGGAGGCTATAGAGTTTACCTTCAGGGGCAAAACATCCCATGCTGCGGCAGCTCCTGAAAAAGGAATTAACGCTCTAGATGCTGCTATTCAAACCTTTGTTAATATTGGTGCATTAAGACAGCACATTTTAACTACTTCAAGAATTCATGGTGTAATAATCGAGGGAGGCAAAGCTGCTAATATCGTGCCAGATTTGGCTATTGCACAATTTTATGTAAGGGCAACAACTAAAACGTATCTGTTGGAGTTAGTAGAAAAGGTCAAGAATTGTGCTACTGCTGCAGCCTTAGCTACCGGTGCAAAGCTAGAGATTCGAAACTATGAGGCCTCATATGATAATCTTGTTACTAACCAAAAGCTATCAGAGACCTTTACTAAAAGATTAAAAGACATGGGAGTCAGCAACGTGTATGGAGCTAGAGAAAGCTTTGGTTCTTTGGATATTGGTAATGTTAGCCAGCTGGTACCTACAATACACCCTTATTTTTCAATATGTGAAGAGGATCATCCAGCCCATACAGTGGAATTTAGAGATGCAACTAAAACTCAAATGGCCTACGATTCTATGGCAAGCACAATTGGTGGTCTAGTACTTACAGCCTATGATGTACTTACAGATAGTTCTCTTTTAGATGAGATAAAAAATGAATTTGTAAATACGGAAAAATAGAGCTGAATGTTGAATGTTAAATGTTGAATGTTGAATGAATTAATAAAGGAAAAGTACTAGAGAAGATTAAATTGAAAATTGAGAATTGGAAATGAAAATAAAATAAGCAGATGATCAACAGCTTGGCTTTTGTATCATCTGCTTTTTACTTACCACTTATATTCTTATACATATCTTTTATCTTTTCATTACACATTGCACAATTAACTATTTGCTGCAACAACACTACCTAGTGCAATTGAGTATAGCTTAGTTTCAGAATCATCTGCTCTTGATACAAGCACCACAGGTGCCTTTGCCCCCATAATAATTCCTGCTGATTTAGAGTTGGCCATATAAGTAAGGGCTTTACCTATACCATTTCCAACTTCAATAGTTGGCACCAAAATAATATCCGCTTCACCAGCAACAGGACTTTTGTATCCCTTTACTTCTGCTGCCTCTTTAGATACTGCTAAGTCAAAGGCTATTGGTCCTTCAACTATAACTCCATCTCCAAAGCTTCCTTCTTCTGCAAGCCTTTTAAGCTCGGCACCATCCACTGTTGCTGGCATTTTATCACTGACCTTTTCCTTTGCTGCTAAGCAGGCAACTTTTATTTCATCATTACCCAATGCTTTAGCTGATAATACTGCATTCATCAGTATTCCCTTTTTCTCTTCCAGCCCAGGATTTATGTTCATACCGCCATCGGTTAAGAATAAAAGCTTGTGATATTTTTCCACCTCATATACCATAACATGACTAAGAAGGCGATTCGTACGAAGCCCAACCTCTTTATCAAGAACTGCCTTCAATAGAATTGATGTATCAAGGATACCCTTCATAACAAAATCAGCTTCTCCAGAAGAGACAAGTCTAACAGCCTCTAGAGCAGCTTCCATTAAGTCGGGTTTGTTAATTACTGTAAACTGTTTTAAGTCAATGTTATTCTCTACAGCAATTGCTTTTATCTTTTCTTCATCTCCGACTAATATTCCATCAATGATATTATATTGCTTTGCATCAGAAACTGCTTTTAAAACATCTAGGTCTTGAGCAGCAGCAACTACTAGTCTCATTTTTTTCTGGGTTTGTGCTCTTTTTAATAAATCAGATAAGTTTTTTATCATAATATCACCCCGTATTATTAATATTTTTTAATTCCTAAAATAAATTAGCAAGTCTATATTATTACTTCGCTATTGTTTAGTGTTTTCCTCCATATTTTTTGCAATATAATTAATTGTTAGTTATCTTCAGCTGACTTTGAAGCTTTTTAAAACAAAGCTGGGTAATTTCATCATCTGGGTTTAATTCAAGAGATCGCCGAATAATTTCTTCTGCCTCAAGTAGGCATCCTGTCTCCATATATACCATAGCAAGATTACATAGAATTTCACTATTATCTCCACCAATTCTCAAGGCCCTTGTGAAATAATCTATGGCTTCCTGCAGGTCATTAATGCTACTGTAGCATAGTCCAAGCTCCACCAATGAATCCAGTTGATCTTCCTCTAGCTCTAAAACCTGTTCAAAGCTATTTATTGCTTCTTTGTAGTTTCCAAGTAGTCGGTTACCTAATCCTACAAAAAAGTAAAGATTCCACCACTCTTTATACTCCTCTAGTAATTCTTCTAGAATCGGTACTCCTATTTGTGGTTTTCCAGATAATATGGCTTCGTACCCCTCTTCATAAAGGGCTAAATCTTTAATTTCTCTAAGCAAAACAATCACATTATCTTTTAGAAGTTCCTCATCCGACACATTTAAATAAATTTCACCCATTTTTCGGGATTTGATAAACTGTTTTTCATAACGATATAAGTATGCAAGGTGATAGTAAATCAACGGCTCTTCAATACCCCTATTGAGTAATTCCTCAAATTTTTCTTTTGCTTCTTTATGAAAAGCCTTTGACTGCTTATGTCCTGACTTTAAATATTCATTTCCATAGTTGGCAACTGCAGCAGCATAATTTAATAATCCTTTTGGGTTTTGAGGATTAATTGTTACTAGGGCCTTAAAAAAAATTATACTTTCGATAGGCTTGTTACTATCTATATATTTGACTCCTTGATACATAATATAAGCTTCAATATTAGCGTCAAAAGCATAAAGAAATTTTATGTACTCTTCTAAATATTTGAAATTAGAGTCAATTCCAATGGTATGAATCATACCTCTAACAATTGCTGCAACAGTTAAAACCTCATCAGGTCTTTTCTTTTTAATATTTTCTGCCAGTTCTTCCGTCAATATAGGTACATCTAGCCCCTCTGAAGGTAGCTGATAATTTTCAACCCCTACTTCTGCATCTCCCTTAAGTTGAACAAATGAAAGCTCTTGAGATTTTTCCTTAAGATATGGTTCAATTAAAAACTCCATAGACTTTCCCCCACTATAATATTTTACAATAGCTTATGAAATATAATATCATCTACATAAATTCCTTTTTTATCATTATAATGATGCTGATATACACAGCCAGAAACACTGAATCCACAGGCCAATATAGTATTAATGGATGGTTTGTTATCACTGTATATATATGCCCTTGCCAGTTTAATACCTGATTTCTTTAATTCTTCTAAACAGTACAAGGTGAAGCTACTTGCAATATGCTTTCCTCTATAAGCAGGATCAACAGCTATTGTCAGTAATCCACTATGTTTTTTAGCTCCTTCTCCTCTTGAGCACCTAAACACAGCCACAACTTCATTATCTTCCTTTGCAACAAATAAGTAGTAGTTTGGATTTTGCAACCAATCTAGTAGCTGTTTTTCATTTTCCACCTCAGAGAAGGAAACCTCAGATGCTTCCTCCACTAGCTTTCTAAATAATATTACAGCTCCTGTTATATCTATTGTAGACATTTTTTCGTATTTTATATTCAATTTATATCCCCCCTTAATACCTTTAAATGAGTTCTTTATGTACTTCTATTAAAACTTTCTCATGAATAGTCTCTTTCTCCTGTTGCTGGTACTCAATAGATCAAAAAGATATCCACGATATATCATTGCAAAGGCTAACCAGATTTGTCCTAAAATATACAATAATATGCCTTGTGAGTTCAAGAAAATATTCAGTAGTGAATATCTTGTAATAGAGGTTATTAGATTTCCTGTAAAAAAGAAAAGCACCAAAAATAATATACTATTGGGAATAAACCATTCCAACCAGTTGTCCCTAACAAAAGCCATAGAATATGTTATGGTTTCCCATGGATTATAATGTTTTTGATAAATTACTTCTGGTAAAGAATTCAAAAGTATGAATAAAAGAAAGCTAATCATTAGCCTTAATGCAGTTGGTGATAGTGTAAACATCAATAAAGGAGCCACTACTAAATCGAAGGCCAATGATGCAACCCAAAATACAAATAGAATTCCCCAAACCTTTCTTAGGTAGGCCGTAAATCCATCTTTAAAGTCTTGAAAACTAATCTTATTCCTAGTTACTATACAGTTTAAAAGATAAAGGTAGTTTGATATTAAGGCACTTGTTGCAATGATAAGGATAATACCAGCTAAGATCCAAAAGTATTGTAAAATACTATAAAGAAAAATTGTTGCAATCGAATAAAACAAACCCATAAAAATAATCGGCCAGTTTTTCTTCGCGCTTTTAAATGTGTCCTTTAATATACCACGATTTGTGTATAAAAGGTCTCTTAATATTTCCATTTATATCACCCCTGTAATTTTAATACCCACTATATTAATCCTGAAATGAAACCTCATAATACTTAGAATGATCTATGGCTTTGCTTTCCATATCATAGTCAAAAAGCAAAATAGTATTTTTCTTAACTGCTTCCTTAAACAGTTTAGGTATGCGTTCCAATTCAACTACATTATATCGAAACTTTTCAAAATGAACTTTTTTAATGATTTGCTTTGCTGGAATATCGGTGTATACTGCTAAATACTTATGTATATTTTCTTCCTGCTGTAGAAATTCATGACATTTGTTTTTGAAGTTATCTTCAATTATTCTAGGCAGAAAGCTTGGTATAGAAGATGATCGGGTATTTTTAAGATAGTCAAATTTTAAAACCTCCTGGAATACGTCTAACCCTTCAAAACCCTGCTCCATGTAAAAGTCCAAAAGAATTTGATATAGGAGGTTTTTACTATGGGCTTGATGCTGATGGCCTCTATTATTCCAATATTTCCACAACTCTTCGAAAAAACTAAAATCATTACTATAAAAGTTTTGTACTATCGCTTCAATTGATGCAGTAAAAATCCTAGAATTCCAATAGGTTTCAATCATTTCCTCAACGCCCTTAAGACGTATGATTTCGCCATAGTTTAATGCATTACTCTGTAGCACCTCATAGGGTGGTTTACTACTATATACATACTGGTATTTTTCTGCATTGATTTTGAGGCCTGAACCCTTTAAAAGTTTTAAAAAACCCACCTGTAGCTTCTCGGGTCTTAAGGCAAAAACATCGTTAAAGGATTTTCTAAAGGAATAATAGTCTTCCATAGGTAGTCCCACTATTAAATCTAGATGCTGATGAATATTTCTATAGGAGGCTATCCTAATAACTATTTTCTTTAGTATATCAAAGTTCATTTTACGATCAATAGCCTTCAAGGTCTCTTCATTTGTTGATTGTATTCCTATTTCAAATTGAAAAAGTCCTGTGGGCACAGATTCAAGAAAAATTAACATTTCTTCGTCTATTAAATCAGCAGTCACCTCAAAGTGAAAGTTAGTTATACCATTATTATTTTCTAATATAAATTTCATTATTTCTAGTGCGTATTCTTTTCGTGCATTGAAGGTACGGTCAACAAACTTCACCTGTCTTACCTCTGTCTTTAGTAGGTACATAAGCTCCTCTTTCACCCGTTCAATCGGTAAATAATCAACCCCTTGAAATGATGAAGATAAACAGTATTGGCAATTAAATGGGCATCCCCTAGAGCTTTCATAATATACGATTTTATCCTTATCTATAGCTTCATCTTCATAGGGAAATGGAAGCTCTACCATTTTTAGCTTATCGGAATGTTCTGAAGTAAAAAACACATTTCCCCGTGCTCTATAGACAATACCTGGAATTTCAGAATAGTCACCATATTTATATAATGTATCCAATAGATTTTTAAAGGTTAATTCGCCATCTCCAATAACTACAATATCAATTGCATCATTATTTTTCATGAGAACATCTGCATCGAAGGAAACCTCTGGCCCTCCCAATATAATGGTTAACTCTGGCATTACTTTTTTAATTGAATCGCATATTTCCAAAACCATATCAATATTCCATATATAACAGGAGAAACAAAGCACATCGGGATGAGCTTTATATATTTCTGCCAGTATATATTCAATATGATGATTAATAGTAAATTCCATAGTTTGAGTTTCTGGAAAAAGCTTCTCTACGGACTTTTTCAAGTACCTAATAGCCAGATTTGTATGTATATACTTTGCATTCAAAGCCGTTAAGAGCACCTTCATCTTATTCCTCTTTTCTTGATTTCTTTCTCAATCCAAACCATAGTATTTTATCCCAAAAAACAAACCCCATTTCCTTTGCAAGGTTCTTGGATGCATTATTGTCTGCCCTGATATGTACATAAGGTATGTTCCCTCTTGCTATGGTTTTATGGATTAAGTCTGCAGTAATTATTTTAGCCAGTCCTTTATTGCGATAATCAGAGACTGTATACATAACACCCAATGAATTATCTTCTCGTACCAATGCCCAAGATATTGGAGAGCCTTCCTGATTAGTTAGTTTGGAAGAAGGTCTATTTTTTATACATTCCAACAAATATTCTCTTGAGGTTTCATCGCGATAAGTATAGTAACGATCGACTATTTCAATGTCTTGCTCCTGTAAATAGGGTAATCCTTCTAAGTTTTCATACTTACTATACAATTCCTCTGGTAAATAAAATAGCTCACAATCTTCATCCCATGCCAGCTCATATTCTTTAAGGTGCTTCATAACAATTTCAGCAGTTTTGTTTTGAATACCACAAAAGCCAACCTCATCTGTTAGCGGGAAGCTACTCAGCATACTTCTTACCATATCCTCATCTTTACTATATGGTATCACCCAATAGTCGTCTTTTAATACAAACCCTCTAGGACTTTCCAGATTGTCCACATAAATTTTAATGCCTTTATTGTTTTTCATTCTACCAATAGTATTTAGATTTGCGGCTATATTATCCCTTATAAGAGGGTCTATTATAGACCAATTATCTGTTAAATACACATTATCCCCCCCTTAAAATACATATACATTATAACATAGATAGTATAGTTTTGCAGTTCAATAAAAACAATATATGTTATAATAGGGATCATGTTTTAGGCATTTTAAAAACATATTACGAGGGGTAATAAAATGAAGAAATTTCTTATTTTTTTTAGTCTTTTTCTAATCGTAATATTTAGCATAACTGCTTTTTTTATGCTGTATTTTCCTGCTCCAGTTAATAATTTTCCAACCATAGATGGGCCTATTTATGATGAGAACTATTTTTTAAGTAAAATTCCCAGTGATAAAATTCGTTTGTTCGAGGAAAATATATTTGTCATCACTGAAAATGAACTAAATGGATATATTAATTATCAGATAAACAAAGGAAATTTAACGGCAAGCTTTGGTCAATTAGACATTAATTCTGTTGAGATTGAATTGAAGGATCAATTGATAAATATGATGCTTTATGGAAACCTTAAAATACTTCCCGTTAAGATTGAATCAAGGCTTTTACCAAAATACCAAAGGGAGCAGCAGCAAATTAGTTTAAGTATTGAAGATATTAAGCTGTCTAAAATAAAAGTATCAAATAATCTTTTCAATAGAGTGATAGGTTCTAGAGTCAT
The DNA here is from genome assembly GCF_900101495.1 of Alkaliphilus peptidifermentans DSM 18978. Taxonomy (GTDB): domain Bacteria; phylum Bacillota; class Clostridia; order Peptostreptococcales; family Natronincolaceae; genus Alkaliphilus_C; species Alkaliphilus_C peptidifermentans. The sequence continues at coordinate 61,725 of NZ_FMUS01000025.1, read as the reverse complement.
GCAATATGGAGCTTTAGTGATTAGTGAAGAAGGGATATTTCTTCCAATTTCTTCACCAGATGCTATTGAAATAAGTAATGTTATTTTCCAGGAAGGACAGTTGGTTTTCTATTACAAAATTAATAGTAAGAAAATATTGGAGGATATTATAAAGCATAGTATTTTTAGACTTATAAGGTAATGGAATATTAACTTTTTGTTATATATCTATATTTTATGTAAAGTTCATTGTAATAAATAAGAATATTTCTTATAATATAGGTAGTTGTAATTTTACAGGAAAGGTTGTTGCCACTTGTTACCATTTACACATAAGATTATTTCTGAGCACTTGCATAGAAATGTCAAAGAAACTTTAGGAATTGAGTTAAATAAGACTAGTTTAATATATGGGAGCATCAAACCAGATATTTCTCCTAGTTTTTTCAAAGTAAAGCACTTTAAGCCTCAATCCTTCTCAATTGTTATAAATGAAATACTTGAGCTTTCACAAAACGATCTAGTTTCTAACAAGGCATTTATGAAGCAGTTTTCGCAGCAAATAGGCGAAGTTACTCATTTTATTGCCGACTACTTTTGCGTACCTCATAATGACAGAAAAACATATCATAAAAATTTTATAAACCATTTGACTTACGAAGGTCAGCTCCATAGGCTTTTTAAAGATTTTAACCAGAAGATCGAAGTGAAAAGCCAGCAGTTTAACGCAGAAAATTATACAGTTGAAAAGATACAGAATATAATAAATCGCCTCCATTATGATTATCAATCTAGAGGAGAAAGTCTTTCAAATGATATGAAGAGTTCAATACACTCAGTATCAGCTGTAGCATTATTCATTGTTTATAATGCAGCCAAGAATAAGTCCTTCCAAAGAGCAGCTTAAGGTATATTAAAACAACAATTTATATAGAAAGAGTTAGTGAATTTTATTCATTAACTCTTTTCATTTTCATATACTTTTTTCTTTCCACTTACCCCTATAAAACCATACAATCATAACTAATGCTTCAACTACAACTGATAAGCTAATGGCTATCCAAACTCCATTGGTACCTAAGCTATACATGTTGGTCAAAATATATGCTATTGGAATTTTCACACCCCAGTTCCCTAAAATAGAAGCCAGCATGGGTGGAAAGGTGTCTCCTGCTCCTGTAAAGGCGGAGCCAAATACAAATGGGAATATAACAAAAATAACTCCTAAATAGCATATTCGAAGATATTCCACCCCCACCTTTATTACCTCTACATCATCTACAAAAGCCCTCATTAAATACTCAGGAAAGACAAAGAAGGGAATTGAAAAAACCAGCATATTCAATAGTGCAAGACGCATTCCTTGTTTAACAATCTCGTCTGCACCTGCTGTATCCTTTTGCCCTAAATTATGTCCGACTAATACCGACATTGCTGTTCCCAGTCCCGCCAAAAAAATAAAAACAAAATTAAAAAGTCTTCCTCCGATTCCAAAGGCAGCACCTGCTGCAACTCCTTGGGCTAATACAATTCTGTACATAACTAGACCTGTTAATGGCCTTGTTATCATTTGTAAGACAGAATAGAGTCCTATTTTTAATATCCGCAGGCTGGTATTAAATTTAAACTGCATTGCATCTATAAAGGTTCTGATTCTATTACCAAAAATATTTTTGAATACCAATAGGCTCATTAATGTAAAGCCTAACACTTCTGATATTACAGTTGCTAAAGCTGCTCCACCAATTCCTCTCTTTAACACCATAATAAAAATGTAATCCAATAGTATGTTTGTTACATTCATTAGAATAAAAATCTTTACGGGATTTTTAGTATCACCAGTTGCTTGAATAATTGCCTTTGAGGTTGCGTTATAAAAGAAAAATGGTATTCCAAATAAAGCTATCCCTAAATAAACCTTAGCCTGAGCCATAACACCTTCGTTTACTTCTCCAAATATTTTCAGGACATCATTTATTGAGTAATAGAATAAAAAGGTTACCATGAATCCTACTAATATTGATAGTATCATTCCATTTATAGTTATACTCTTAATATTTTCTTCATCCTTTGCACCAGAAAATCTTGACACCAGCGCAATTACCCCAGTTGCTATAAGAAAGGGTAAAACCTGGATTACTCCGATTACAGATGTACTGGTTCCGGCTGCTGCTGCCTCTAGGCTTCCAAGTCTAGCTATAAACCACATATCAGCCATAACCATCATTGTGTGAAGAAATTGACCTACCATTACTGGCCATGCCAGGGCCCATATCCTTTTAATTTGCTTCTGATTTGTTTTTGCAAGGTAATTAGTTACTATCACAATAGCCCTTCCTTCTATAATATTTAATGAACAAAAGCATTTCATGGGTTTTAAAACAATGAAGAAATGCTTTTGTTTTCCAGAGAACTCATGCGTTCTCTAGGACGCTTCGCTGTACTCTCCTTGCAAACATAAGGGGGCCGCCCCCTTAACAACCCCGTATTAAATAGGAAATTCTAACGAACTTTCCTATTTAATGAAAAAACTTGTAGAACTGTGAAGGTATTTTCCTATAATTGTAGAATTATAATATAGTAATACACTAATAGTTACCGATAGAAAGGAGACTGCAAATGGAGGAATTTTCTACCATATCAGTAGAGGAAATCTCAAAAGAAGACATGCTTCTCATTATAAAAGCCCTTGAATACACTGGAGAACAAACTAACATCTCTTCCTTCATTGAGCTTAAGAATACCATTGTTAAACAGTTAAGTATTTTAGCAAATGCAACTGAAGAGGAATTTATAGAATTTCTTCGAAAATAATAAAGCATAAGACAGTTAATCACTGTCTTTTCTTTTTGTTAATAGATATTCTCCCGACTTACTGTTTACAAGTACTTGTATGATTTTACTATCCTCTGTTCGATCCATTATTTTACATACATTTAATATAGGATGCTTTATAGTAGATCCAGTCTTTTGATTAAAGATATCTAGCATGTTTTCATTAGTATATTGTTTTCTTTTTATTTCATAATTTCTTAACTTTACAATATACTCTCCCATATTTTCAATAAAAGCTGCATTTTTTAAGTTTTTTACCAATTCAATTGTATTACTATTGCATATTCCAAAAAAACCATAGGCTAAAGCTAGTGATTCCCTAATATCATAAGAAGGCATTATTTCTAGATTTAGAGATTTTTCATCCCTCAACCTAAAAAAACTTGTAATAGCAGCCATAAGCATATCTCTACTGTTCCAATCTTCCTTTAGGGGTGCCTCTTGCCCTGCATCTTTTATCCTATCTAAAGCAATAATGTATTCCACCTTTTCCTTCTCGTATTGCAGAGGATGGATGTTAAATTCTATATCTATCTCAAAATCTTGTCTTCTTAAATTAATTAAATATTCTTTTAGCTGCTGTATCAAATCTTCTCTTTCTATTTGAGAGTTCTCTAATAGCAAATAAAGAACTTTGACCACCAGTAAAGCTGTTAATATCACCTGTGGATGTATATTAGTAGCTATAATGTGCCTATATATTTCCTCAATTGCCACTTTAAGATTTTTATTTGCAAAAAATATTGCTGCTACACGAGAAACACCATAGCCCCGCTTATCATTTCTATAAGCAGGGCCTTTATGATAATTATTTCCTTCATTAATATAGCTTAAAAGATTTATTGGATTCCCATGTCTATAATATTGAAACAGTTCTAATTCCGCCAGCAATCTTTTATCATCCACGGTAACTTTACAGCAATCAATATCATCCAGCAACGATTTTGTTAGTATTATCAGTAATTCTGTTAGGTCGCTATACTGCCCTGGAGCCTGTTTTAAAATAATATCTTGACTCCATTCGAAAGAAAACTCCATAAAATCTTGGTAGCTACCTGTATTCTCATATAAGAAGCCTATGGCATCACCATAAGCCATTGATTTATAAGCCTGTTGTATTTGTTGTTCCTTAGTCAAAGCATTACCCCCCAAGAAGAAAAACGTTACTATCTAATGGTAATAAATTTTAACCAAAGATACAAGTAGAATTTGATTACATTTTTTCTGGAGCCTTTATTCCTAATAGATATAAGCCTGTTTTAAGAACTTGTTTTACAGCGAATACAACTGCTAGTCTAGCCTTTTTAACCTCTTCATCTTCAACTAAGATAGGATGGTCATGATAGAATCGATTAAAAGACTGGGCTATATCTATAATATGCCTTGTAATAATTGAGGGCTCATTTTTTCTTTGAGCATCTATTATAGCCTCAGGAAACTGTTGTATAAGCTTTAATACTGCTAATGTAACATCATCGGTTAAAGCAGCTCCGTTAATTTCGGCTGTAACATCAATATCTGCCTTTCTCAAAACGCTTGAAGATCTAGCATGGGTGTACTGAACATAGGGCCCTGTTTCACCTTCAAAACTGAAGGCCGTCTCCCAAGAGAAGGAAATATCTTTTATTCGATTATTACTTAAATCATTAAAAATTACTGCACCTATTCCAATATCTTTCGCAACCTCTTCTTTATTTTCTAGATTTGGATTCTTCTCACCAATTATTTCTTTAACTCTTTCAACGGCTCCTGTCATAACCTCTTCTAGAAGAACCACATTTCCTTTTCTAGTTTGTATTCTTCTTCCCTCATGACTGACTCTTCCAAAGGGTACGTGAATTATATCCTCTGCCCATGGATACCCCATTAGATCAATAACCTTAAACCATTGGGCAAAGTGTAAGTTCTGAGAATAGTCTGTAACATAAAGACACTTGTAGAAGTTGAAGGTGTTTTTTCGATATATGGCGGCTGTAATGTCTCTAGTAGCATATAAAGTACTGCCATCCTTCTTTTGAACTAAACATGGAGGCATATTATACTCTTCTAAATCTATTAAAACAGCTCCTTCGCTATCTTTTAAAAGATTTTTACTTTTTAGCTCTTCAAGTATAGCCTCCATTTTATCGTTATAGAAGCTCTCGCCTGAATAGTAATCAAATTCAACATTTAAAAGCCTATAAATCTTTTTTAATTCCTTTATGGTCTCTGAACTAAACCATTCCCATAGTGATAAAGCTTCTTCATCTCCCTTTTCCATTTTAACAAACCAATTTCTGGCTTCATTTTCTAGCTCTGGGTTTAATTCTGCTTCATCGTGGAATTTAACATAAAGATCTAATAACGTTTTGATAGGTTCCTTTTCTATTTCCTCTTTGTTACCCCAATTTTTATAAGCCACTATTACCTTTCCAAATTGTGTGCCCCAATCTCCAAGGTGATTAATGCCAACACAATTATATCCTAAAAATTCATATATTCTATACAAAGAATTCCCTATAACAGTTGAACGAAGGTGTCCAACATGAAAGGGCTTTGCAACGTTAGGTGCAGAAAAATCTATGCATATAACATTTCCAGCACCAATTTCTTGAGATCCATATTTATCTCCTCTATTAATTATTTCTCCTATAATTTCTTGTGCAAAGTACTTTCTATTTACAAAAAAGTTCAAATACCCTCCAGCAACTTCAACTTTATCAAAGGCTTCAGTTAAAGTAATCTTTTCTGCTAGGTCCTGGGCAATCATATTAGGTGCTTTTCTATAGGCCTTAGATAATTTAAAGCAGGGGAAGGCAAAGTCACCCATGTCTGCATTTTTAGGTATTTCGATTGTAAGTAATAGCTCTTCCTTTGTGAGTTCTTGAATCTCCTTCGATAAAATATCACTTAGCATTGCTTTAAAGTCCATTTTATTACCTCCTGTTTTTTATGAATTTATTGTTAGAATATTAATAACACATGCATTAACCTGCATTAAGTAATATTCACATAGTTTAGTATTTCAACTAATTAAACAATAAAAAAACCCTCATCTCTATATAATAAGAGACGAGAGTTTAATCCCGTGTTACCACTCTTGTTGGTATTGCTACCCACTCTATTCCCTTTAACGGAGGAAAACCGTTTTACCCTACTAGTTTCAGGAAAATCCTCAAAGGTGCGCTTCAATGTATAACTACGCTGAACTTCCACCAACTTCAGCTCGCTTAAGCAGCTATTACATCTACTCTCCTCATCACTGTTTTATCAAGATTCTATTGGAAAACAATATATCATATATTTTTACTTAAATCAATATTTTTTATTCAAATAGTTTTAATAAGGATGGTAGCTTCATTTAAAAAGCTAGATTAATTATGCTATAAAAATATAGTGCTTATAATACTAATTACTCTATAGTCATTATTCATTGATTTTTATCAATCGTATGCTTCCAACATCTGTTGTTATATTGATATTGGCTTTACCATCATTGCGACTTCCCCTTAGTCTTCCTTTTTCCATCCTCATATTGTCTAAAGCTATATTATTATCAATGCTCCCTACTCCTGCTTTAGCATCTATATTGAATGAAAAATCCTCATTGATTGCCATTAATATTGATCCTGTTTTACTTGAGAAATAGTAATCTCCTAACTCATTTAATCCACCTGTCATGCTGATAGAGCCAGTTGAGGTTTCGACCCTACTGCTTCCTGAGAGCATTCCTTTTTCAATAGTAATACTTCCTGTAGATGTTTTTATTTTGCCCTTTATTAAAGAATTGTAAAAATTCATCTTTCCTACATTACCAGCTATGTCAACTGATTCTACTGTTGTATTTATGAGAAAAGTATCTCCAACATTGGTTTTAATTGTAATTTCTTCAACATCCATATCATTGAGAGTAACATCCCCTACATTATTTTCTATTCTTATTAGCTTTATATCTGCAGGTAAACTTAGATCAATATCTACAGCTCTACTGCTGAATATATTATTCAAATCCTTAGAAATAACAGCTTTAATAGTAAGAATATCTCCTTTTTCCGATATTGTGACATCTATACTATCCAGACCTCTCTCGATGTCTGACTTATTGCCAAGGCGTGTGTTTACTCTTTTTGTAATTTTCATTTCCCCATTTTCTTTATTACTACCTAAAATATTGATTTTTCCAACGTTATTATCTATTCTTATTTCTGTAATACCACTTTCAATTTCCTTTTCAAAGGAATGGCTGCCATCAAAATCCTGTCCATCTACATAATTTTCTCCTATTTCAATAAATCTATCAATCTGATCTTGTAGCTGATCTACTTCTGTTGTACAGCCTGTTAGCATTACTATTACTGCCAGCAAAAAAATAAATCCTTTAACCCTATTTATCATTATTCTTCCTCCTGCTTACTTTTTTCTATACTTTATCTACGAAAAAAGCTAATTATTGTCTGGAGTGATAATTTTTAAAAAGGGGTTGTGTCAAAATAGAAAATAAATTCTAGGGCTGAGACGCCCTTTTTTTGCAAAAAAATAAAAACACAAACTCCTAAGAATCTGGCTTTTGGGTATAATATAATCACCACAACTATTATATACCTATGAGGGGTATCAATAATATGAGAGAATATCAATTGTTTTTATCTATAAATACAGAAAATTTTATTCCTAAAGAAGATTCAGTTAGATTATTAGAAGAAATTTTGGATCAGCTAGACTACAGTGATTATATAATTCAGTTAGTTACTATTCTTGCTGATGGGGCAAGATTTCCTACGAAAATCTTTTTATAGATGGACAAAAAACAATGCTAATAAATATTCTTTTGTATGGTGGCAGTCTAATGAAAAAAATGAGGCTAAACTCCAAGAAAACCTTAAGAATTCTATTTGTGAGATTAATTAACAATATCAGGTATTTTATGAAATAGACAATAAAATTTCTTTAGATACAATTGAAGAGATAATTCATCTCCTCGAATACCATAAGAATCTAATGGGAATAGAATTTTCATATTGAAAGTGAAAAAGAAAAAATCCAATACTAAAATAAATAGAAAAGCTAATTGAGTTTAATGATAGACAGAAAGCTTAGTCAAATCAAAAAGGGCGCTACCTTTTAATGATTATTAAAATCATTTTAAAGATAGCCCCTTTTTTGTAAATTATTCTTATAATCAAATATAAAGGTTACAATTGGATTTTTTATTTTTTTACTTATATATAGACTCATATTATTCCATTACATTTATATGTTAGATGTATTATACCTAAATATTAAAAGCATCTATTGTTCTTTGTAACTCTTGTGTTAAATCATTGAGTTTTTGAGTGGAACTGTTAACTTCCTCCATTGCGGCACTTTGTTCTTGAGAACTAGCACTAATTTGTTCGGTAGCAAGTGCTGACTGTTGACTAACAGTAGAGATATTTGTAATAGAATTTACTACACTTTGTTTAATGTCATTAATATTATGTAAATCGGATGATAACTGATTCACATCATCTGCAACGGAGATAATACACTCATCTAAACTATTAAAAACTTCTTCAGTATCTTCCAATGTTACCATTGAGTCAGTAAGTAATGTAGTGTTTTCCTTGGTTTTAATACTTGTTAGTTCAATTATTTCTTTAATTTCATTAATGATTGAGTGAATATCATTAGCGGACTCTGCCGATTCTTCAGCAAGCTTTTTTATTTCCTGTGCAACTACCCCAAAGCCTTTTCCAGCTTCTCCCGCACTGGCAGCTTCTATAGCAGCATTAAGTGCTAATAAATTAGTTTGGTTGGAAATATTATTTATGCTATTTAATATATCCTCAATTAATCTAGATTTATCTGAAAGTGTATAAATATTTCTAGCCATGCTGTTGGCTTCATCAGTATATTTAACAAATGATTCTTTAAATGTATGTATTGATTTCCTTCCCAACTGATTATTTTCCTTCATTAGACCAGTTGAATCGATAGTATCCTTTAACTTCAATAATATTCTATCGATTCTTTCTGCCAAACTATAAATCTCTTTCAAACCTTTGCTTGTTTCCTGGGCCTGATTATTTGTACCTGCAGCTATTTCCTCTATTGTCTTTGAAATTTCTTCACTGGACGAACTTGTCTCATCAATGGAGTTACCTATTAGATTAGCTAAATTTTTTAACTGATGAGATACGCTTTGAATAGTTACTATTACAGCTTTAATGCTTTCAACAGTCTTATCAAAATTCTTACCCAGTAAACCAATCTCATCATTTTTTTGTGATTCAATTGCTTGATTTAAATCTCCATCTGATACCTTATTCATTACAGAAATGATGTCCTTTATAGGTTTTAAAATTAGCCTGTTAGTTATTAGTAAAACTAGGGTTGTGATTACACAAATATTGATGGCAGTAGAAATATAGACACCAAAATATTGATTAACATGAATGAATCTGTTTACTAGTGCATTAATAAACCCTGATATAGATCCACTTACCAACAAAGAAAGAATAATAAATATTATAAATTTAAACCTAATACTAGTAGTAAACTTCTGTAATACAGCTTCATTTAAAATATTGCTTCCATCAGTGTTAAGTGATTTTCCTGCTTTGCTATGTAACATTTTAATCCCCCTTCTGTTATTTGGCTACAAAATAGTTGTTAAAAGACCTTAAGTAATTACCCATTATACTTAATAGTACTCATAAAAAAGATAACTTACTTTATTATATAAAAGATACAAATGAATATTTTATTTCTTTTAATTAACAATATATATATACATATATTAGATTGGAGGATAAAACTTGGGTTTTCTAGATGGGATTAGAGCTTCTAAATCACAAAGTAATAACAAGTCGAAACCACCCAATAATCATTTTGTAGCAAAAGATATTGTTTTTAACGTAGATTACCTTGAAAAGAGATTTAGTGATTGCAGCGACATTGTTTTTAGAAAAATAAAATCAAATCACAAAACTAACAAGGATACAATAGTATTGGTATTTACAGATGGATTAGTAGAGGGTATGTCCATTAACGATGGAATTATTAAGCAAATTAACCTTTATAGCCAGATTTATAACTCTAAAAAAATCAATATCGATTTGCTACAAAACCTATTACTGGTTAATGAAATAAATAGATCAAATAATTTTGATGAAATTATTGAAAATATATTATCAGGAAATACTGCTCTATTTTTAGAAGGTAGCGATGAAGCTCTTATATTGAATACAAGGGGATGGGAATCTAGAGCAGTGGAAGAATCTTCAGTGGAATCAGTGATACGGGGTTCGAAGGATGCCTTTGTTGAAAATATTAGAACAAACACTGCACTAATAAGAAGAAAGCTTAAGGACCCCAATTTAAAGGTAAAGGACTTAAAAGTAGGAAGTAGAAGCAATACCAGTATAGCTGTAGTGTACATAGGAGATATTACAAATCAACAGCTCCTCAATTATGTTGTTAATAAATTAGAAGAGATAGAAATTGATGGTATATTTGATAGCGGATATATTGAGCAATTATTGGAGGAGAATACCTATTCACTATTTCCTCAAATGCAAGTAACAGAAAGACCAGATAAAGTATGTGCCAATCTTTTGGAGGGTAGAATGGCCATTCTAGTTGATGGTTCACCAGATGCTTTAATATTACCAATTGGCTTTATTCAATTGTTTCAATCACCGGGTGATTACTATGAGAGGTTAGTTTTTGCTAACTTTGTTAGACTTATTAGATTTTTTGGTTTTATAATAGCCACCACCTTTCCTGCAATATATGTTGCAATAACAACCTTTCACCAGGAAATATTACCCACAGATTTTGTGTTGGATATTGCAAAATCAAGAGTGGAGGTTCCCTTTCCCCCCATTATAGAGGTTTTACTGATGGAGGGAACAATTGAGCTTTTAAGGGAGGCCAGTGATCGTCTTCCAATAAAAATTGGACAAACCATTGGAATAGTTGGGGCAATAGTTATAGGAGATGCAGCAGTAAGGGCAAACATAGTAAGTCCAACAATGGTTGTTGTAATTGCAATTACTGTAATTGGATCATACATCTTTCCCCATTTTAGTACATCATATACCATGAGGTTTATAAGAATACCCATGATTTTAATGGCAGCCACCTTTGGTGCCTTTGGTATTATAATTACTTGGACCTGGTTAATATACCATCTATGTAGTTTGAACTCCTTTGGCTTTGCGTATTTGTCACCCTTTGCTCCCTCTAACCTTGTAGATATGAAGGATGCTGCCATTAGAGCACCCCTCTTTGGACTAAAAACCAGACCAATACCAACTCCTAAAGGAAAGAAAAGCAGAAAATAGAATGGAGGACAGGCAATGATTAGCAAGTTTAAGGATGGAGAGATTACATCTTTTCAAAGCTATATTATGATAATTAGTATTATGGTGGGAACTGGTGTATTGGGTCTTGCTAGATCAGTTGCTGAAATTGCCAAACAAGATGCATGGATATCTGTACTTGTTAATGGGATAGGTATTAGTATTATAATAGCTTTTACTATTTTTGTAATAAGTAAATTCCCCCAATTAACATTCATTCAATACATGTCATTATTACTTACCAAGCCATTGGCATATTTAGTAGTTTTTGCATATGGTATATATGCTATTTTTACGACTTCTTTAATAATAAGATTCCTATGTGAAATGGTGGGTACATGGTTTTTACCTAGAACACCATTAACAGTAATATCCTTTATAATTGTTGCAACACTTGTATATATAACAAAGGACGGTTTAACATTTGTGGGCAGATTTAATGAAATAATTGTTCTTGCTATTATTCCATTTATTTTTTTAATTTTCCCATCCTTGTCTGAGGCTTCTTTGATAAACCTAAAGCCCATAGGAGACTCTGGAATCCATAGCATAATAAAAGGAATACCGCCTTCCTTTTATGCCTTTGGCGGATATGAGGTTATTTTAATAATATATCCCTTTATATCAAATAAAAATAAAATGAATATTAGATATTCAATGTTAGCGATTTTGTTTGTAACTGTTTTATATACCAGCATTGTAGCCAGTCAAATTGCTTTATTTGGGTATCAAGAAATTACAGAAATTCTGTACTCTTTTATAAATTATTTAGATGTAATAGATTTTCCCATCATAGAAAGGATTGAAATTTTCTTTACCTTCTTCTGGACATTTGCTGTTATAGGTACCTTGAGCATACAATTCATAGCTGGATGTATAGCCTTTCAATCTGTTTTTAAAACAAAAAAAACCAATACCTTTGTTTATCTTTTTACACCTATAATATATATACTCTCATTATTACCAGAAAACTCTGTTAAAGTAGCTGAATACAGTGAAATAGTAGGAAAGGCAAATGTTTGCTTTGGCATATTTCTACCTATTATTTTGTTTATTATGTACTTAATATGGGGAAGGAAGAAAGCTTATGATAAAACCATTTAAATTAATTGCAATAGCTGTTATAGTCATGCTACTAACCTCCTGCTGGGATGCAAAGCAGCTGGATGATTTATACCTGGTGTATGGTATTGGCATTGATACCAGTCAGGAAAAACAGCAACATTTTCTTGTTACAATTGTGGCACCTACAATAGACCCAGAGGCTCCAGAGCCAAAAGTGGAAATACACAGTGAAGGAGAATCATTAAGAAATGCGCAAGATAACATACAAAATAAAGCGGCTAGACGTATCACCTTTGCCAATACAAAAGTTTTGTTCATAGGAGAGGACGTAGCTAATAAAGGCATAGGAATACATATTGATTCGATGCTGAGGGACCCAGAGGGTAGGGGTACTATTAAACTGCTGGTGGTGGAAGGTAGAGCAGTAAATCTAATGAATGTAGAACCTCAAACTACAGCATTAGTAAGCTTATATATTTTTGACTTATTAAAACAAAGTCAAGAAACCTCAACAGTTCCAAGGGTTACCCTAAGAAGCTTTAACAATGACCTAAAAACAGACGGAATAGAACCTGTAATTCCCTTCATAAAATACGGAAATAAACCCAGTGAATTTCAGATAAATAGTGTTGGATTATTTAATAAGGATAAAATGGTGGGTATAGTCGAAGGTATAGATAGTATGCTTCTAACCCTATTAAGAAGTGAAGTACAGGATGGATTTATTACATTACCCTATCCGTTGGGAGAAGTTGAAGAAAGTTCAATATTAACTTTAAGAGTAATGAGGGGGAAGAGTAAAATAGAAACCAGCCTAATAAATAATGAATTGACGATAATTCAAGAGGTACGTTTAAATGCCCATATTTCTGAATATACTTCGTCAGCTCCAGTTTTTGATGATAAAACTATCAAAAGCATGGAGCAGGCAGCCAATAGTCAAATAAAAATAATATGTGAGGAACTTCTGAAGAAATTAAGAAACGAGTTTGGCGTTGATAGTATTGGATATGGTAAGTATGTAAAGGTTAATCATCCTGTTTTTTTTGATGCAGAAGAGTGGAATGAGCAGTTCTCTAGAGCCAATATTATTATTAAACCGAATGTTAAAATACAAATGGTTGGCTCAAGGCAATAAACTGTTAAGTTAAAGTGTTGTTGATGAAAATTCTAACATCTTATTAATACAATCAGAAATAATGGCTAAGTCTATTAATATAAATGAACTTAGATGGCGTTTTTTGCTATGCAAAAAAATACCTTTAACGCTACGCGTGATTATTAAACTTTATAATTATGAGTAGTTTTTTTGTAGTCAAATCAAAAACGGCGCTGTCTTTTAATAATTATAGAAAAAATCATTTTAAGACAGCCCCTTTTTCATTTCTCTTTATTGATTTTACTTATCTAGATGAAAATCACTAATAAACTCATAGGTTTTACTGATATTAACACCCTTCAAATTCGTAATTTTTTCTCCCTCAACAAGAATTTCTACAGAATCATTACCGGGTAATGTTGTAAGGGAATTGACAATCACAGCTATTGTAGCTTCTATATCTGTCTTTGTCCCCTCCATGTTGTCTTTAAACTCTTTAGATAGGTCTACAATAACAGTTCGTCCTACTTTTTCAGCTGACAATACCCTTGTTCCACTGGGAATAGGGTTAATTAAGTCATCAATATCTGCTTGAGCAATTAACTCTTCCATTACGAAAAACTCAAAGGTTTTATTTTCTAGTCTACGGTCATTCTCCTTTATACTAAAGCTATCGGCGAAAATAAAAGGATTACTATTATGTTTAAGATATAAAACATAATATAATTCATCTACATCATCTGATGGATCTTCTCCCGTTTCACCTACAACCGGTACCTCTGGCTGCTGATTTTCATCTGCGTTAACCTTTTTTGAGCAAGCAGATATTCCTATTACCATAAAAAGTACTACAAGCAATATTATAATTCTATTCTTCATAGTATCCCCTCCTTACATATTAGACTGCATTTCCTTACAAAATGTTCCTATTTTTTTATATATACCCAGAATCCTCTGTAAAAACAGCTATTCCTTTTTTCTTTAATAAAGCTGTAGTTACACCACACCCTTTTTTTAGTTTTCCAGAAAAGGAGCCATCGTAAATATTTTCTAATCCACAGGAAGGGCTTCTGGCTTTTAAAATGGCTGTTTGTATATTATACATTTCAGCTATTTTCAAAGTTTCCTCCGCACCTTTTATAAAGGCCTCAGTAACATCCTGTCCATCTATATTAATGACTTTACTGTTACCCTCTAAAACATCAAAGCCATCTCCCAACTGTATTTCAGCCGGAGGCCTTGGAGTTGTTAAACCACCAAGCTGTTCTGGACATATGGGAATTAATATATAATCATTCAGCTTTTCAGAAATATTCTCTTGAATGTTATTGCCTCCAGAATATTTACAATTAACTCCAAGTAAGCAAGCACTGATAAGCAGCTTCATATTTTCACCTTCCACCTATTTATTTTAATTGAATAACTGTTACTCCTGCACCGCCTTCTCCATACTGTCCGGCTCTGTAGTCTTTTATATGCCTATTTTTCTTCAACATTTGTTTAATTCCAGAGCTCAGTATTCCGGTTCCTACCCCGTGTATAATAGTAATAGGTGATAAACCAGCTATGTAACAATCGTCAATAAACTTATCCACCTCAAGCATAGCTTCCTCTAAATTTTGTCCCCGAACATCCAGTTCATTTCTAATGTTTTCAGCTTTACTCTTTACTATTTTACCTACACCTGTTTGTTTTGGATTTTTCTGCTCCTTAACCCGCTCTAGATTTGAGATATGCATGGTAACCTTAATTATCCCCACCTGTACTAATACATCACCATTATCATCTGCTGGAGTTATCACATGCCCCTGCTGATTTAACGATAATATGTTTACGGTTTCTCCTGGCTTCAGATTTTTAGGTGATTTTCTATTTGTCTTCTTTTGGAACACATCTTCAAGATTTTCTCCCATTAGATCCATTTTTTCTGTTAGCTTCTTCTTAGAGGCTTCAATTTGACGGTTAATTTCCTTCTCTTCCATTTCCACCTTAATATCCCTTAGGGATTTAATTATTTCTTCTGCCTCGGCCTTAGCTTCCTTCAATAGTTTATGGGCTTCCTTCTTTGCTTCCTTTATTACTTTATCTCGTTGTTCCTCCAGCTGTCGTCTCTTATCCTCGTATTGATCAAATAATTTTTCGGATTCTAGCTTCAGTCGTTTAGCCTCATCTCGGTCTGCCTCTGTTGCCCTTCTATTACTTTCGATATTTTGCAATAGATCTTCAAAATGTATGGCTTCTGTTGAAATAAACTCCTTTGCTGCATCAATTATTTCATCCATTAACCCTAGCTTTCTTGATATTTCGAAGGCATTTGATTTTCCTGGCACCCCAATAAGAAGCTTATAGGTTGGCCTTAAGGTTTCAACATCAAACTCAACCGAAGCATTTTCAATGTCATCATTAGTTAATGCATATTGCTTCAACTCACTATAGTGGGTGGTTGCTATAACACTGGCATTAATAACCTTAAGATGATTTAATATTGCCATAGCTAAGGCGGCTCCCTCTACTGGATCTGTCCCTGCCCCCAACTCATCAAACAAAACTAAAGAATTCTCAGTTACCTCCTGCAGTATGGTTACGATATTTGTCATATGGGAGGAGAAGGTACTTAAGCTTTGCTCAATGCTTTGTTCATCACCAATATCAGCAAATATCTGTTCAAATATAGCAACCTCTGTTCCATAGTCTGCAGGGATATGTAATCCACTTTGAGCCATTAATGTCAGTAGACCTACTGTTTTTAATGTAACGGTTTTTCCTCCAGTATTTGGTCCTGTTATAATAAGAGTTTTAAAGCCATCTCCTGACCATATATTGATGGGGACTACCTCATTATGCTTTAATAAAGGATGTCTTCCTTGCTTTATGTTAATCTTTCCAAGATTATTCAATCCAGGTTCAATACCCTTCATATCTAATGATAGCTTGCCTTTTGCAAACACAAAGTCCAGGTATTGAAGAAGCTTTTGGTTGCTTATGATTTCCTGACCTCTTTCAGCAATAATTGCTGCAATTTCCATTAGTATTCGTTCGATTTCCCTTTTTTCCTTTAGCCGTAATTCTTTTAGCTCGTTATTTAATTCTACAACCACCATTGGTTCAATAAACAAAGTTGCTCCACTGGAAGATTGATCATGAATTAGACCTGGAATATTTCCACGATGCTCTTGTTTAACGGGAACAACGTAGCGGTCTCCCCTCATGGTGATAATTGCATCCTGTAGATATTTTTGATTAGTTGATGAAGAAATAATGCTATTAAGCTTATTTCTTATGGCATCATTTTTAGAAGATATAGAACGACGGATTTGTTTAAGCTCTGAGCTTGCATTATCTGAAATCTCCGTTTCACTTAAAATTGAGTTTCCTATCTTATCTTCAATATCTTTAAAGGCATGTAGGCTATTGATAGTACCTTCTATAAGAGGAAATTTTGCTTCCTCTTTATCTTTTTTAATGAATGCTTTCATTTTTCTTGCAACACCCATTGTATCTTTTACAATTAGCAGCTGTCCTGGATCTAAATATGAGCCTATTTCTGTTCTTCTAATCATATGGGCAATATCATGTATGCCATCAATAGGTACATTACCCCGTTGAACTAGAATTGCCTGCGCTTCACTTGTTTCCTGTTGAAATCCTTTTATTTCACTAAGTATTACACTAGGCTTTAGCTGGCTTGCTAACTCCTTTCCTAAAGAAGATCTGCATTTTTCAACAAGTCTTTCCATAATCTTTTGAAATTCCAATACCCTTAAGCTTCTCTCATTCATTTTTGTCACCTCATATAATTACTACAGTTTTTGATTATTATAATTCATTATCGTTATAGAGTCCCCTAACAGTGTAGATAGGTGCTTCCTGTTATTTTTAAATTGTATCAAACTTCTTAATTAAAGTCTATCTTCCTTAAAAAAGCTAATGAATATCTTAAGAGTTAAGAGTTAAGAGTGAAGGAAAAAAATTATAAGCAAGTGGAAATTTATAGGAAATATTAGACTATAAAAAAAGAGATGATTTTTTATCATCCCTCCTATTATTTGAATTATTCTTTTATTTCATTTAATTTTCTACTCATCTAATTCTTTGTTTTTATTCTTTTCAAGCA
Organism: Alkaliphilus peptidifermentans DSM 18978; assembly: GCF_900101495.1. Taxonomy (GTDB): domain Bacteria; phylum Bacillota; class Clostridia; order Peptostreptococcales; family Natronincolaceae; genus Alkaliphilus_C; species Alkaliphilus_C peptidifermentans. The sequence continues at coordinate 44,309 of NZ_FMUS01000025.1, read as the reverse complement.
TCTTCTTCAGCACTTTAATTTTTATTGGTATTACTATAATAGCAACTACTATAAGGATCCATCCCCACGTTGGCATCACATGACCTCCCTTCTATCTTAATCTAAATTTTCTTTTCATAAGAGGAAAGAAAATTAATAAAAGCCCAAAATTCAAAGCAAATGTCATTATAAGATTTATCTTAAAGGAATCATAGCTTCTGAAAATCACATCACTTACCAGTTGGAATGTCCAGTAATTGGGAAGTGGATAATACAACCACTGCCACTTATCAGGTGTGAAGAATGAAGCAATAATTGTAAAGACGATTGGTACCATTGTCACCTTCATAATGGCTATACCACTTACTTGATTATTGGCAAGGAAGCCGAGAAAGAAGCCTACTAGAATTCCTAGCAGGGAGGAAACCAATATAACAACAATTAGCATCAACCAATCAAGATTAAAGCCCATAATAATTATAGATGTCAATAGACCCAGTATTAACGAGAATATTATTCCTATTAGCCCTCTGCCAATAACATAATCCATCATTTTAACAGGAGAAACTGAAATTGCATGTATTGCTCTCGTTTCCTTTTCATCGATTATATTAAAGCCCATTATGACACCTGCTAATAATATACTGGTTAGTATCATTATTATGGCACTATATTCTCGAATACTTGATTCTTGTATCATCATACTGTCAATTTTAATGTTAATTAGTGACTCTCCATGGGCAACTCTATCTACAACCATACCAACTAGTTGAATTAATTCTTCACTTTCATTTCCCTCCAGCAGGATACGATAGCTTGAATCAAAGGTAATACCTGGAACATCATCAGGTAACAATACTCTTTTCTCAAGGTCATTGATGGATGAAAATCTTTCAACTTTACCATATTGCTGTAGTTCAACTGCAAAATCCTCAGATACGGTATTGTCTATAGCAAAGGTTAAACCAGTTCCATCCATTACAGGCATAACCATAATTAATATAAAGGAAAGAATAATAGGAGCAATCATTATATATGTTATTAAATTATCTCTAAAGGCAGACTTCACATCTTTTCTAAATAAAAACATTATTCTTTTCACGACATCACTTCCTATTCTTTAATAATTTTCTATCAACAACCTTATAGCAGAGAATTGAAGCTATGGTGATTTGAATTAATAGAATTATGGAATATTCTAAAATTCCACTCTTCCCAGTTGTAAATAGTATTTCTCTTATTGTAAACATAACAGGATATGATGGTATAAAGCGAAAAAATGGTACCGATAGAGAGGGATACAAGTAAGCAGCTATCGGAAATGACAATACTACAAATATGATCATGGCTACATAGATAAACTCTGAAATATCCTTAAAAAACAAGCTGATTAGCAACCCAAGTATTGATATAAATAGTGCTACTAAAAAAATAATTATTGTATAGTGTAAATAATTAAAGGTGAAGCCCAAAGTAAATACTGCTAAAATCCAACCGAACAACACTGATAATAACGTATTTAGTAATATTTTCGATAGCATGTAGGTAAAGGTACCTCCAGGGCTTACCCTATAGGCTGCAATACTCCCCTCCTTCTTTTCTTGAAACATCATAACTGCCACAAAGAAGAAACCAAGCATGGCTACATCAGTTGCTAAGAAAACAGGAATTAGATATTTATTTAAGGGTATTATTTCGGTTCGATTTCTGAGGAACTCATATTCATAGTAGACAGGTCTCTCGGCTAATCCTATTTCCTTCATTACTTCATCAATTGATGCCACTAATAGATTTATGTTTTCATTATTTTCATATCCCTGCCGAATAACTGTAACCTGATGATCTTCAAATACAATTCCAAGAGAACGACCATTTCCTTCTAGTTGCTCCATTAGCTCTTCCCTAGTGGCTACAAATCTACCTTCCATTTTTTCAACTTCATCTATATCACTAAAGTACTCTACTACTTGATATCCAGTAGTATTATCTAAAATGTATTCTACTGGTGTAAGCTTTAACTCTTCTGGTATCACAAATCGAACCAGTATAACATAGAATAGAGACATTCCCAATACAACCCACAAAAAACCATTCCGCAGCATAATTTTAGCATCTAGCTTTAACATATTTAAAATTTTATTAAGCATCTTAGCTTAACCCCCTGCCAGTTAATTTAATAAATATTTGCTCGAGGGTAGCCTCCTGGGAATGCATGGTGATAATCTCTTTATTATTAATTACTTGCTGTAATTTTTTATTGTCCTCTTCCTTTTCAATAAAGAAGATTTCAGTTTTTACTTGGTTTTCGACTCTATATTCAACTTTGATAGAATGGCTACCGTATTGAAGCTTCAAATTTTTAGGAGTATCAATAGCAATTAGCCTACCTTCATTTATAAATGCTACATTGTCACATATTTCTTCAGCTAAAAACATGTTGTGGGTTGTTAAAAAAATGGTGTTTCCTTCATCCCTTTTAGCTTCTATTATTTCCTTAATCCTTTTCCCTGTAGTTGGGTCTAATCCTGATAATGGTTCATCAAGAAACATAATTTCTGGCTTTGTTACTATTGATCTTGCAAATACAAGCCTATTTTTCATACCCTTTGAATAAGATCCTGCTCTTTTGTGGGCTGCCTCTGCTAAACCAACCATGTCAAGTACCTTTAGAGGGTCCTCTGTTTCCCTTTCATAAAGACCTGCGTAATATTTTAAATTCTCAAAGCCTGTTAGCTTCTCATATAGATTAGGTAGCTCGAAGGATACCCCTAACCTATTATAGAAATTTTTATCTAGATTCTTAATACTTGTTCCTTCATATAGTATTTGACCCTTTTGAAGAGGTAATAAGCCTGTCATTATGTTTTGCACGGTACTCTTACCTGCTCCACTGGGTCCTAAAAAGCCCATAATTTCTCCCTTATTAATTTCAAAGGAAATATCATTAACGGCATATGCTTCCTTGTTAGGATATTTGTGATATAAATTCTTTACTTGTATCATAATATAAACCTCCTTGCGAATTTATGACTCTTTAGTCACTTGGTGGCTAAATTTTTTTTGAAACTCATGTGACTCTATAGTCACATTATATTCCTTCTACCATCATATGTCAACAGTAATTTTCCCATAAAAAAAGATGGCATTATGCCATCTTTTCTACTTCCTTTGAGCCCTCTCACGAGTTGTTTTATCTAAAATTTTCTTTCTAATTCTTATATTTTTAGGTGTAATCTCCACCAGTTCATCATCTGCAATAAACTCTAATGACTGCTCTAGCGAAAATATTGTTGGTGTTATTAATCTAAGTGAATCATCATTTCCTGACGAACGAATATTGGTTAATTGTTTCTTCTTACACACATTTACAGCAATATCCTCTAGCCTAGAGCTTTCTCCAACTACCATTCCTTCATATATCTCAGTACCAGGAGTAATGAACATCTGCCCTCTCTCCTGAGCATTATAGATACCATAAGCTACAGCAGTACCTGTCTCAAATGCAACTAAAGAACCTCTTGTTCTGACTTTTATGTCACCTCTATAAGAATCATAGCCATCAAATAAATGATGGAAGGTTCCATATCCCTTTGTATCTGTTAAAAATTCTGAACGATAGCCAATCAACCCTCTAGCTGGAATTCTAAATTGAAGCTTTACTATACCTGTTCCTGTAGGTGCCATGTCCAGCATTTCACCTTTACGCTGTCCTAATTTATCAATAACAGCACTGGCATTTTCTTCAGGCACTTCAACAAACAAGTGCTCAAAGGGCTCTAAGGTTCCAGCTTCACTTTTTTTCAGTATAACCATTGGTCGAGAAACAGCAAACTCATAGCCTTCTCTACGCATAGTTTCAATTAGGATTGAAAGATGCAGTTCTCCTCTTCCTAATATCTTAAAACAGTCAGCACTAATTTCTTCCATTTTCATGGCAACATTAGAAAGCATTTCTCTTTCAAGTCTATCCTTTAAATGTCTACTAGTAACATAGCTTCCTTCTTTACCTGCAAAAGGACTATCGTTAACCATAAAATGCATAGAGATTGTAGGTTCGTCTATCTTAACAAAAGGAACCGGCTCTACATTGTCAACAGAGCATAGAGTATCTCCTATATTAATATCCGGAATCCCTGAAATAGCTACTATTTCTCCAACCGTAGCACTTTCAATATCTACTCTGCTTAGGCCTTGAAAATTGTATAAGTTACTTACCTTTACATTTGCTACTGTACCTTTAGTTTGAGCCAATACAGCATTTTGATTCTTGTTGATGGTACCTCTAACAATTTTTCCTATCCCTATTCTACCAATATACTTATCATAATCTATATTGGAGATTAATAGTTGTAGGCCCATATCTGAGTCTCCCTTTGGACAAGGGATTTTATCAAGTATAGCTTCAAACAAGGGTCGAAGATTTTCACCCTCTCCCTCAATAGTTACCTTAGCTAGACCATCCTTCGCTGATGCATAAACGGTAGAAAACTCCAACTGCTCATCATCTGCCTCAAGGGTAATAAAAAGATCTAATACTTCATCTTCCACTTCAACTGGCCTTCCATCGGGTCTATCGATTTTATTGATTACAACAATTGGAGTTAAGCCTTCCTTTAATGCCTTTTTTAGTACAAATCTGGTTTGGGGCATCGGCCCTTCTTTGGCATCTACCAAAAGCAACACACCATCTACCATCTTCATAATACGTTCTACTTCTCCACCAAAGTCGGCATGGCCAGGTGTATCAATTATATTAATCTTCACACCCTCATAGCTTACTGATGTATTTTTAGATAGAATAGTAATTCCCCGTTCACGCTCTAAAGCATTTGAATCCATTACTCTTTCCTCTACAAACTCATTGCTTCTAAATGTCCCACTTTGTCTAAGCATTTGATCAACTAGAGTTGTCTTTCCATGATCTACGTGGGCAATAATTGCAATATTACGAATATCTTTTCTTTCCATTATGTTCCACTACTTTCTTTACTTAATTTATTTTTATATTTATTGTTATTTATTTTCTGCCATAAGAGCAATTTTATCACAAAAATCTTATTATCGTCAACGAAGATTTAATATTGTTAGAAAAAAAGAAAAAATGCATCAGACTGACGCATTAGTAATAAAGGTTTTTTCTATTGATTTAAAATAATCTATATATATATCCAGCAACTATTGCGCCCACCATACTGAAGGTTATATAAAGAAGGAAGATTTTCTTTTTTACTATAGAAAATACTGCCACCATAGCAGGTATAGAGGTTGCAGCTCCTCCAATCATAAAGGAAAGAGCTGTTCCTTTATCCATTCCTAAATCCATTAGCCCTCTAATTATTGGTATGGATGAAATACTGTTGGAATATGCAGGTACTCCTATAATTGCAGCCGTTATTGGTCCAAATGGATTATTGCCACCTAAAAGGCCACCAATCCAGTCCATAGGTACATATCTTATAATTATAGCCTCCAATATAAAGGCTACTAAAATATATTTTCCAACAAAGAAGGTCATATCCTTAAAGTTTAGTAAAAACTGAAAGAACCTTACTATTATTATTTGTCTTTTGTCTAAGTTAATTTCTTCAGTTTCCCTTACAGCTGCCACCTGCTGTCTATCCTTACCAAACTCCTTAAGAATCTGATTATCTAAAATTCCTTTGGTGGAAAGATATAGTGTGATATAACCTGCAATTAACCCAATAGATATAGTTGCTGTTAGTCTTGCTATCGCCATTTCCTTTCCAAAAACCCCATATGTTAAAACAAAGGATTCAGGGTCCATCAATGGTGATGTTATCCAGAAGGCCATTATTGGTGACAGCGGAACTCCTGAGGCAAGCAAGGCTGCAATTGCAGGTATTACACCACATGAGCATAGGGGACTAAAGGCGCCTGTAGCAGTTGCTATTGGTATAGCCGCTGCCTTTTTACCTTCAAATGCTTTATTTAAATAAAGGTCTAGTCTCAATGTTTTAATTAATGATGCCAACGAGATCCCTATAACAAAAAATAATGCCAGCCCTTTAGATGCATTTAAAACAAACTCTAGTATGAAAAATAATTCTTCTTTTATCACTATTATACCTCCAATAAATTAAAGTAAGGAAATGCATAATTTCTTTTAATTGATTCATTTTAGTGAGAGGGTTGCTTTAAATAAACCAATAGGATATTAAATTGTATTAATCAATATTTGTATTATACAAGTATTTTGAACAGTAAAATGTTTATTTACAGCAGCTTTGTTTATCTATATCTTTATTGCAGCAATCATTTGTGCTTTCCTTTGGCCTACAACAATCATCTTTAGCTTCTGAGGTTGTACAGCAGCTTTTTTTCCCTCCAGCAATTCTAAATAAATCTCTTAACGATACTTTTTCATTTTTCATAAAAATCCTCCTTTTATTATATACTTCATAGTCAACAGCAATTTGGATTAGCTTTATCAAAGGCTTCGATGAGCAATGATACCGATTTTAACACTTCATCTATTTGACCAGCGGGTAGATTTGCAACTATTTTTCCATAATATTCTATAATAGATGACTCCAACTGGTTAGCAGCTGCTACTCCATTACTTGTTAAACCTACAACAACCACTCTTCTATCTTCTTTGTCTCTTGTGCGTTCGATTAATCCATCCCTTACAAGGTTATTTATTATTCTAGTCATTGTACTGGTGGTAAGGTTCATCTTTTCACTGAGCTCGTTCATTGTAAGGTTATTTTTTTTAAGCTCTACCAATACATAACACTGAGAAGTAGTAAATCCATAGGGCTTGATCTGATCTCTTTCAAAGAGATGTATTATTCTAACCAACCGCTGCACCATAGTGCCAACCTCTTCTACACAGCAATTTTCTGATTGCTGGCAACACTCGTTAGGTATATCTTTACCTCTATTAGTCATTAGCTTCCCCTCCCATCTTTTATTGTATTATACAATTATTGCATAGTCAATATATTCAACAAAAAAGTTTTTGCTTCTAACCAGCAAAAACTTTTTTTAATAGTGTTGAAATCTACTCCTCCGACTTCTCGATTAGAATATTTAAAACATTTTTATCAATATAACTACCTTCACATAATCTTTCTTCAAAATTTTCTACACCACAAAAAGCAAAGTAGGCATTTTGAGTTAATTGGTCAAACAAACCATTTATATCCCCATTATAATATTCTAATCTCTTTAATGCATCTTGAATTCTCTTACCTACTTCAACTGTCACTTCAATAATATCTTCCTTTGTAGGCTTATTAAAATATAATTCATGTAAATATAATAGATGTCTTAATTTTTTAATGGGCTCTGGGTCGTCATCCACCCGTAAATCTATGTATTTATCATTATAGCCACCATAGCTACCATTCTCTTTAACAATGAGTAAGCCTGCCGATTGCCTGCCTCTTTTATCTCCACCTGCTTCTTGAGCTTTATCAAGGGCTTCAACCAACCTGGTTGCTAAGTTTCCCTTTGTATTATTAAAGGCTTCTGCCATAGCCTTAACTGTAGCTTCACTAACCAGAATGTTTCCTTGACAACTGAAATTATCTCCTGTTATATGTCCTGCCCAATCGAAGCAGCTGCCACCTGTATAAGCAACAGAATTTCCATCTGCATCAACAATACCCACCTGTCTATCCTCTCTACCATCATCTAAAGATAAAAGTGCATCTAAGGTCTGTTGAGCTGTATATCCCTTTTCCAATAGCTTAAGACCTAACTCTCCATAATCTAGATTGGCCATTGCCTGAGTAGCTATGGCTCCAGCTCCAGCCTTTGCCCATGATACAACTGCAGCTGCTGCCAAAAACTTTGATTGAACCGCAACACCTAGTTCGCCAGTATGTGGGTCCCTTGCAACAATAGAAAATGTAGAAATGTTTTTCATCATTAATCATTCCTTATCTTTTTGTTTATAATTATATTACAATTAACCATATTATCCAATTGTTTGTATGTTAGCTTATTTATATATTACATCATCAATGTATGATAACCTATAATTGATATCTTGATGACTGACTTTATTTTTTTAAAATACAAAACTATTTTATATACCTTTGCATCTAATACATGAAGGGAGGCGACAGAATGGAGGAAGGACTAATCATAAAAGCACAAAAGGGTGATAAGGACAGCTTTTCAAAGGCCGTATTATCCTTAAAGGATGAGGCCTACAGAATTGCATATTGCTATTTACATAATAAAGAGGATAGCATGGATGCAGTGGCTGATGCAGTGGAAAAGGCTCTTTTAAATATAAGCAAATTAAAGAATGATAAATATTTCAAAACATGGTTTATACGTATTGTCATTAATGAATGCAAAATTCAATTACGTCAAAAACAAAAAATAATTTCAATGGCTGATGATTTATATAAGTATGATGATTTATCAAAAACTAACAGAGAAGAAAAAATAGATTTAGAGAGATCATTAACTATTCTTGACCCGTCAGATAGGATTTTAATTTATATGAAATATTATATGGGCTATACTTTAGAGGAAGTTGCAGAAACCATGAACTTACCTACAGGAACTGTTAAAACAAGAATATATGGAAATTTAAAATTATTGAGAAACAAATTGGAAGTAAGGGAGGGATGAATATATGTACAATAAAGAATTAGAAGAAGAAAAGCTGGATGAATATGTTGAAGGTTTAATAAAGACTGATATAGAGATACCCCCAGAATTAGAAGATAGAATTATTCAGCGGATAAAAACAACCCCAGTAAGAAATAAAAACACAATTAAAATCAGTGTAAATAAAATGCTGGCAGCCGCTGTTATATTGGTAATGCTATTTACTGCGTCCGTAAAATGGATACCTAGCTTTGGAGTGTATGCCTCCAATATACCAGTATTAAAAATTGCTGTAGAATGGATACGGGGAGATAGTGGTACCGAGTATGCACGAAGACATGGGTATGAATCCATAGAAGGTATTGTTGTTGAGAAGGATGGTTATATATTAACCTTTGACGATATAATCTTTGATGAAGATCGCCTCGTTTTTTCAGTAATAGCTGGAGGTGATAAAATAGAAGAACTGCTTGAAGACCTTGTTGATGAAGATGAACGAAAGAAAAATGATTCCCTGCCTACTATATCTATTGAATTTCTTGATTTCGAAGAAGGTGGATCTTCTCAAATAGATTTTAATAGAAAGGAAATTCGGGTTAAAGCAGAAAAAACCTTTAAAGCAGGAGAGGCTGCAGCTTTTTTAGAAAGAAATCCTCAGTACATTCAACTAAGTGGAGAAATTTTTGTTAGATTTCCTTTTGAACATAATATACTAATAGAAGAATTTAAGGATATAAAGATACCTTTTGATAAAGAAAAGGTTTTATTATCAAAAAAATATATGCTAATGGAAGAAATTGAAGTCCCCTATGGAATAGTAAAGATGAAGGAGCTAACCATTAGTCCAACAAGAATGAAGCTGGATGTAGGGTTTGATTTGGAGGATGATTATTTATTTTCTGGATTTGAAAGCCTTTATCTAATGGATAGTAAGGGCAATGCATATCAATCTGAGGGGCTAATTAGTATGATGCATCATGGTGATGAGAACTTCAGCTTTTTCTTTGTACCCTCCATCTATTTTGAGGATAAGCATGAAGAGCTGTATGTAGCATTCGATGGTATATGGATTGGATCAATAAAGGACAATAGTATTACTGTAAATCTGACAGATACCTATCCTAAAACTATAAATTATATGGGTGAGGATATAATTATTGAGGGTGCTAACCATAGTAACACAAATGGAAAAGGAACATTGACTGTTGACCTATTAATGCCTCAAAATATAAAAGTCAGTGGATTAAAAGTTGAAGGTCATGAGGGTTCCTTTTATAGGTTATTTAGAGATACAAATTACCTAAATGGTAAACCCTATGATAATCAATATGGTTTAAATGCTCTTGATTATAGTGAGGAATATAATGTTATCCTTATCAATGCCGGAAGGCTACATAATATAAGCAAGCAATTAAAGTTACTATTAAAATAAACTTAGTAGAGTTATGCCCCCATTAAGAAATGAACTAAATCAAATCTTAATAGGGGCGTTATATTTTTCTATGGGGGAGTTATATTGTCTTTCTAGTTATTAGCTATGCTACGACGACGATAGATTAAGATTACTGCAGCAAAAGCCAATACAATAATAAGAATATGTGGCAGATAACTATTGATTCCTCTATTTTCCATAGCTTTAGCGGTGGTGACCTCACTATATGGGGTGCTACTACGTAGCATCATAGTGTCACTACTATCCATGGTTGTAAATATTCCGTCTTCAAATATCATCGACACCGAAGACAATTCAGCAAGTTCATTAATTTCTTCTACTGTCAGGTCAGCAGCAACAGAGCTTCCGTTATCTTGATAAATAATGCCTTTATTATCAAGGGCTTCCTTTATGCTAATAATTGATGGTGTAATGGCCTGTAGGTGAATCTGTTCTAATTCCTTCCACATTTCATTGTATTCCTGCCAATATTCTTCATCTGGGAATACTGGTAAAATCTCAACATCTGATTTCTCAAGATTAGCTGGTAAATCAACAGCTCTAGTAGCTCCATAGCTTACGGATGCATTTCCTCCTGAAACCCCACTTCCTGTATCAGGAACTGCATATCCAAAGCCATAGAAGAAAATATCAGTAAACTCCATCCCTATGGTATGTTCAGGATACTTTTCCTTCAATGCTTGAAACTGGGCTTTTAACTCATCATTTTCTAAAGCTGCAGGTTGAATCCATACACTAACTTTTTCTGTTGGGGTGAATTTCATTAGCCTAAGGTAAAGTTGACCATCAAGCTTTCCTGCCTCTTTCCTTAATCGTTGCCATTCTATATCAGCTAGTTTCCATTCAGCCGAGAAATATACATCCATTTGGTCTGCCTGCAAAATCTCACCAGTCTTTGTGTGTATATAGATACCTCCGTATATGTGCCCTTCATCCATTGGTGCAATAGGATGAATTTCATCTCTATCAGATGCTGGCATATCAGGTGCAGGTAATGGCATAGCATAAGGCTCACTTCCATTGGCTGGTAAAGTTCTTGGCCCTTCTACATTTTTTTCTCCGGTAGAGAAGTCCAATGCCGATTCCCCATCAGGTAGTATAATGTAACTGGCGTTCCAAAATGACTCAGCAGTATACTCCAGTTCAATAATGCCACCATCATATAGCTGAATTCTTTCTTCCGAAACATCATATTTCTCTATTAAGTAATTCCATGCAGTTTCCCTGTAGCTGGTGCCAAATACAGGTGAAGCCATACTTGTTATCAGTAAAGAAATGAGTAAAAGAGAAACTATTATTTTTCGCATTTTTATAACCTCCATTTTATATGTTATGTATACTAAGACGATGATTTGCGAAAATAGTTCCCTCTCTTTGATTCACTGAGGGCTGTTTTATACCTCCACAATAGGTACACTATAGGCCCTTCGATTTATAAAACGCTTTAATACTTGCTATGGAAATTTACGTAATAAATATAGCATTATCAAACACAAAAAAGACCATGAAGTTACTTAGCATCATAGTGCTAATCTTCATGATCTTGATCTTTTTTGCAATAACCGATAACAGTCTCCTATCGCACTGTCTCACAACACATAGCACTGGAGTTTGCTTATTGCTTATTTCTTATTTCTAATAACGATTCGTGTATCTTAAAAATAACAATCATTAATTCACAATACACTCTAATTAATATAGGTGATATGATTAGTATTATAATTCCCATTAATACTAGTAAGCCCCCACCAAAGTAAGCATTCATTCCACGTATTATAAAAGAAAAACCTATAAATACCGAAAAACCTATACCTAAAAAAAATAAAATCCTAATTAGTGTGGGCGTAATCATTTTATCAAAGCACAATAAATTTTTTACAAGTCCTCCATCTTCATTTAACTTACTTAAATCCTTCTTAAAATCTTCCACTATTTTACCCCCTTCCATTTTATTTTATAACCTATTAACCAATTCTATAAGAATAACTTTTTACCTTCCTATAATAACATTTTTTTACAACTACTTTATATAATGGAAAATATAGTTAAAGTATAAGAAAAAAATTACGATATTATATATAGGGTTAATAACTTAATTAATCAATTAAAATAAAAGGGGTGTCTTGTATGAAAATTGCTGGAATATCTAATTTCTATCTTCCTACAATGAACAATCGCTTAAATTTAAGTGATGTTAAGCGGGCAGAAATAGAAGTAAGGGATATACCCAAACCACTTCAAAAAAATGTTTATACCTATGTAGGCGGATTTGGAACATACTCTAATAAATCAATGAAAGAAAATATTGAAAACTTTCTCTCAATAGTTAGAAATATTGAAGTAAAGGAAGCTGAGTGGCAGTGTGACACAATAGAACTACCTACAGGTGAAGTAACTCAACTTAAGCAATTTAAGTATGATAATTCGGCAAATTTACGCAAGGTTAATGTAGTTAATTTAATAAATATCCAAGAATAATAGATGTCATAGCAAGAAGACAAAGAGACGCTCCATCCCTTTGTCTTCCTTCATTTAGTTCCTAACTTAAATGATTGAAGGATATAATCACATTTTATAGAATATCTACAATATAAAACTGTTTAATAGTGCATGAAAATAAAGCTTATTGGAGGATTTGTATCATGATTCTATATAAAAATAAAAATATAACCATATTTCAGAGTCCAATATATCAAACAAATACATCGATCATCGAGACAGAGGATATGGTACTTGTCATCGACCCCACAACATTACCCCATGAGATAATAGAAATTAGAAATTATGTATCAAGCATTCGTAAAAATCGTCCTACTTATGTTCTTTTTACCCATTCAGATTGGGACCATATTCTAGGATATAATAGTATTGGAGATGTAATGTACATCGGCAGCGAAAAAATAACGACTCGAGATGATAAAAAAAGAATTAGTGAGCAAATAAAATCCTTTGATGATCAGTATTATTTGATAAGAGACTATGAAGTGGGCTATCCCCATATAGACTATTTAGTCAATAAAGATGGTCAACAATTGAAGATTGGAAATACAATCATTACTTTTTATACCTCACCAGGACATACAGAGGATAGTGTATTTACAATTATTGAACCTATTGGTATATTTTTATCAGGAGATTATCTATCTGATATCGAATTTCCCTATATCTATTCCAGTAGTTATGCCTATGAAAATACAATGACCAAAGTTGACAATATTCTTCAGCATCACTCGATTCATTTACTGATACCAGGCCATGGAAACCCCACAGAGGATTGTCAAGAAATCCTTAAGAGGAAGACAGCTTCTTTATATTATATCCATGAGCTTAGAAGTGCTTTAGAAAATGAAGATGATAAAAGAGCAGATAAGCTTTTAGAAGAGTGGCAATTTCCAAAAATAATGGGAGAATACCATAAGGGAAACAAAGACCTTATTAAGAAAGAATTACAAACCACTAAATATTAAAAGCTGGGAAGATGTCAAAGGGACGGTACAGGACCAGTGAAAAACTGGTCCTGTACCGTCCCTTATATTATTACCCTCCAAGGGTGATATCCTGATGTTGATACCAATCCAGGGCATCATAAAAATGCTGGGGCTTAAAATCTGGCCAGTATTCATCTATAACATAGAAGTCTGCATATACAGCTTGGGCAGGCAAAAGTCCACTTAGTCTTCTTCTTCCACCCCATCGTATTACCAAATCGATTCTTGAAATATCACTGGATTTTAATCCTCCATAGTAATTACTTTTAAGGGATTCTTTACTTTCAATTAAATGTCCTAGATCCCAGTGCCATCCGTAATTTACTAGAAAATTTACTTTTATTGTGCCTTTTCCAAACTGTTTTCTTGTTGTATAGGGTAATAGCTCTTTTGGAAACATTGCTGAATCTGTATTACCAAGAACAAGTAGCGCTGCATCCTCTGCTGTAAGCATATTAACTGCATTTATACAAGCCTCTATAAAGGCTTTTGTCTGATTTGCTGGCCTTTTTGTATTATCCATAGTAAAGCCATAATAGGTTATCTCCTCTACACCCTTCTCTTTACAAAGACGATAGAGCTCTAGACCTGGATCCAACCCCTTATCATAGCCCTGTTCCTTTAGGAGTCCTTTATTTTGTGCCCATCTTCTATTTCCATCTGGTATAATTCCTATATGCTTTGGTACTTTCAAATTGCTCACCCCTACTTTTTCTATATAGTAGGAGTGTTGACAATATAATTTTGTGTCATACTCTAATTTTCATCTGGGTTTGATAGTAGTAATAAAATTTCTTTTTACTGGCTTCATATTATTTCTCCTCAAAATCAGTATGCTTTTTAAAAGCAGCAACAAGCTCTTCTTTTTTCCTTCTTGTTAAAGCCTTTAAAGCTGCTTCTCTTTTTTGCGCCTCAATTCTTGTACTAAATTCCTCCCAATATACAAAGTGTACTGGCAGCCTGGCTCTGGTGTACTTAGACGCTTTACCGCTATTATGGGCCTCTAACCGATTTTCGAGGTCAACTGTCCAGCCTCCATAGTAGCTTCCATCCTTACACTGCAAAAGATATGCAAAGGGCATATTAATCACCTCAATTTCTGTTTTAACTAAGACTTATTCTGCTGGTTTTAAAGGTAGCTTCAATTTTACTAGCAAGCCAATCATGGCAGGTAAAGAAAAATATTTGTCTCTCCCTGCTAATTTCTGTTAGTAGCTTAAGATTATTCTCCAGTCTCTCTTCATCCCAGTTTATAAAAAGCTCATCAAAGCATACAGGTAGCTTTTCAGAGTCTTTATCTAGGTGATCCATCAAAGACAGACGTAATGATAAATAAAGCTGATTAAGGGTACCTTTGCTGAAGGACTCCGTTACAGCCTGTGGAGCCAATGAGTCCACTTCTCTAACCATTATAGAGTCTCCTGTATCTGTTTCTTCTAAATATATATTTGCGTATTTCCCGTTGGTAATAAGCTTAAAATACTGACTGGCATTTTTCAATACATTCGGTTGATTTTCTTCACGAAATTCTTCGTCTGCCAGCTTAATTATTTCAGCCAGCAGAATAAGCCGATCTCTTTTGATACAGACTTCTTCATGCTCTAATTCCAGCATTATAAGCTGGCTTTCTATTTCATCAATAGTTATGGTTTTTGATAGCTGCTCCATTGAAAGCTCTATATCCTTTTTCTCATCCCTAAAACTTTGTAATTCTACCTCTATTTCCTCAATTTTTATTTCTGCTTCCTCCAGCTTAGCTTCTAAAAAAATCCATGGATCTTCAGATTCTAATGCTTCTAACTCTGCTTTTAATTCTTCAATATTACTCCATTCCATTAGCTTTTCATCTATCAGTTTAATTCTATCCTCTAGTTTTTGATTATCTTTGAATATTTTTAAGCCTAAAATTATCTCTCCATTACCTAACTGCCGAAGCTTCTCATCAATATCTTTTAATTCCTTAGTGTTTTCCTCAAGCTTTGAAAGGAGAATACTCCTCTCCTTGCGTAACCCCTGCAATTCCTCATTCAATCCATTATTAACTATTACTCTTTTTTCCAAGTCATCAAGCTGATCCTTTATTTGGTTTAATTTGCTTTCTTCATTTCCTTCAATATTTAATGTCCTTAAAAATCTTTGTAGTTCATCTAATTCTATATTTAACAATTTTTCCTTTTCATCTGCATATTTACTCTTTTCTCTTAATTGGTATAGGTCGTCCTTCATTTTGATTATACCCGAAAGCAGTATTTCATCCATATTAAGTATAACTATTTCTGGCAAAGGGATTCCTTTGTATATATTTATCAGGTCATTTTTTTTCTCCGCTAATGCCTGTTGAAGCTGAGTAATCTTCTTTTGAAGTGATCTTTTTTCCTCTTGGCTTACTGCTTGTCTATCCAGTTGTTTCTTTAGCATAAGACTGGTGATATAGCTCCCTCCACCAAAAACAGCCAACAATATACCTGCCAAAGGCAGAAAATTTATATTTAATCCATATCCTGCTAAAGTCATAATTATTCCTGCTACAGCAAAAACCAAGTAAATGACTGGCACTTTAATATTTAAGGATTTGTTACTCATGTACTGGTAATCCTTATTAGCCTCATCCAGCTCTGCTTTTATTTTACGATGGCCTTCAAGTAATAAACGGGCTTCTGATATGTTTAAATCCTTAATATTTTCTAATACTTCTCCCTGTAAGTCTTCATTTAGTAGCTTTCTACTTTCGTAATTAACCCTATCCTTTAGCTGATATATTTCTTCTCTGTACTTTACAACCACATCCTTCAAATATTGAATACTTCCAGTATTTTTTACATGCTTATTAATACTAGCCTTATTTTCTAGAATTCTCTGCTCTTCTTCTGTAAGTCTATAAATCTTATTTTCCTTTAATTCGATCATGCTATTATTATCTTCAATTGAAGTATTCAACTGATTAACTTTTTCCTGAAGTTCATCTCTTTTTTGTGGTGTATTTATGGGTAATTTTTCGTATAATCCTTTGTTAATGAAGCTCTGGTTAGTATTCTTCAAATCATTAATTAACGCTTTAAAAGGAGTTAGCTTTTTAGCTTTACCAACCAGCTGCTTTAGTCTTACCCTTTCAGAATTTTTTTCACCAATAAGTTGATTAATACAAAGTAGCCTCTCTTGTTGCTCTCTTATTTCCTTTTGCCTATTTATTGCATCTAGCCGCTGCTTCTTCAAGGATTTCATTTCATCCTCAAGCTTTTTAATAAGGAAATTTCCTCTACCACTTTCACGATAAAGACCATTTGCCTCATCTTGAAGCTCCTTAATAACATCTCTTGTGCTTCTTATTAGCTGGCTCCCATAATTGGCCAACAGCTTATCTTGTATTTCATCCCATCCTTTACCTTGAAGCTGAACCAAATCCTCCACCCTTAGGGAATATATCTTTTCATATATTTCCGTGGAAATATGATTGACATAAGGTAACGGATTATTCTTTAATTCTAATACATTGCTATCATATATTAATTGGCCCCTTGGTGTGCTTAATAGCCTTCTATTAACCTCTGCCTCTACTCCATTGTCTAAAAGCAATTTTGCAGCAATATCAATCCGATCAATTTCCCATGGATTATAGGGATGTAAATCTCTACTTGCAGGTGAAAATCCATAAAATATACTTCTAATCAAATGAAAAATAGTTGTTTTTCCTGTCTCATTCTTGCCATAAAAGAGAACTAAATTTTTATTTAGGTCCTTCATAGGTGGTTCATCAGTAAATCTTCCGAAGGATTTTATATTTAACTCATGGATTTTCATTCTTCATCACCTACCATTCTAGTGAGAGCCTCTTCTTCCAGTCCGTCTAGTAGCGATAAAATGTATCTAACTTTTGACTCTTCTCCCTTTAGCTTCCTATTGCTAAATTTAAGATTTGTTAACTGTTGAATTAGACCATCATTAGGATGCTCAATTAATTTAAGGGCCCTTGAAAGTACATGGTTTCCTTCAATATATACTTCAGCATTTATTGAGGGCAGTAAATTATTGGTTTTGATTTCTATTGATAGGAGGCCAAAGTGTAGCTTAATATCCTCCTCCAGCTGAGCAACATCTTCGCTATTATCAAAGGCCTTCTTTAAAAAACATCTACCCTCCAGCTGTAGCCTTAAAATTAATTCTTGTGTATGATGTGGATTTGATTCAAAAAAAGCTTCTATTTTATCTATTAAGTAGCTTTTTAAATCCTGGTAGGTTGTTATTCCCTCCATGCCATTAATGGTTATGGTTTGCCAGTTTATATGAGAAAAGCTTATGAAGCTGGCTGTAATGCTGCCTATTGGATCGATGGTTACCAGGTAGCCACCCTTTGCTCCCATCTCTCTAGGATTACGTCCTTGAAGATTGCCACTATAGTAAATAGACTCATTGGCCACCTGCTGAGCCTGGTGAATATGACCTAATGCCCAATAGTCATATTTCTTTTCCTTTAAATCATCTAATGTACATGGTAGATACCGATCATGTCCTTCTATCCCTGATGCAGATGTCACCATTGCATGGACAAGGCCAACAACTGGTATATTCACATCCTTTACTGGAAATTCCTTAATTAAGTTTCTTGCTTCTTTTTTACATTTATGACCTACAGAAACAATTTTAGCAAGTACTTCATTTTCCTTTATAACTTCTATTACCCTTATTGATTCGTCATTAATTAAGTGAACATTTTCAGGCCATTTAATTGAATTGGCCCTATAGTTTATATCACCAGGATCATGATTTCCAGTGGCATAAAAAACTTGAATATCATGCTCCTTTAATTTTGAAAAGCGCTTCAACAAAAACACCTCTGTTTGAAAGGAAAGCTTATCGTTATCAAAGAGGTCTCCTGCAATTAATAGAGCCTGTACCCTTTCTTCAATACATGTATTAATAACCCTATTAAAGGAGTCCCTAAGACTATTTCTTAGCCTTTCACGCAAGTCAGTATCTCGAGAATAAAAATGCGTATCTAAATGCACATCCCCTATATGTATGAATTTAAACATCTTCAACCACCTCACATTTATCTACCAAGTTGCAACTGCTCCATCTGTTCGTCCCTCTGTACCACCGGCCAATATACCATCACTATTTCTCCAAATAATCTGACCACGACCCAATATACCAACATCCTGTGATCTTACTAAGTTATGTCCCTTCTGCTGAAGACTTTTAAAAATATCTTCACTGATCAAATTCTCCATCTCTACACTTTTCTCCTTTGTCCAGCACCATCTCGATGCATCTAATGCTGTTTGCGGATTCATGTTAAAATCTATTGTATTCATTATAATTTGTAAGTGTCCTTGGGGCTGCATGAAACCACCCATCACTCCAAAGGGGCCTACTGCATGTTGATCCTTAGTTAAGAAGCCTGGGATTATAGTATGATAGGTTCGTTTACCTGGCTCAAGGCAATTATGATCAAGTGGATTAAGTGAAAAATTATGACCTCTATTTTGTAAGCTTATTCCCGTTTCAGGTATAACCACTCCAGAACCAAAGCCCATATAGTTACTTTGTATATATGAAACCATATTTCCTTCACCATCAGCAGTTGCTAAATATACAGTACCACCTCTGGCTGGTTCTCCAGCTTCAGGTAGTGCAGCATTTTCCCCAATTAATTTTCTTCTTTCTTCGCCATAGGCATCTGAAAGTAAATCATCAACTCTTACCTTCATTTTCTTAGGGTCTGTTATATACTTTTGTCCATCTGCAAAGGCTAGCTTTATGGCCTCTATTTGCTTATGATAAGTATCTACTGATTCTTTATCTTTAAATTCAAAGCCCTTTAATATATTTAAGGCCATTAGAGCTACAATTCCTTGACCATTGGGAGGTAGCTCCCAAACGTCATACCCTCTATAATTAACCTTTACAGGGTCTACCCATTGAACCTTAAATGCTTCTAGGTCTGATTTTTCTATGTATCCTCCTGTTGACTTTGAGTAATTATGTATTCGTTGGGCTAGGTCACCAGAATAAAAATCTCTTCCGCCTGTCTCTGCAATAGCTTCTAGGGTTTTACCATGTCCATTTGATCGCCATAGCTCACCAATCTTAGGAGCCCTGCCCAAAGGTGCAAATACCTTAAACCATTCAGTAAATTCTTCTCCCTTTAGATTTTTTTCATATATTTCAAATGCCCTACACCAATATTGACCTGTTATTGGAGAAACGGGATAGCCTTCATATGCGTAAGTAATTGCAGGCGTTAATACTTCCTTTAATGGAAGCTTTCCGAAAGCCTCTGATAAAGCCCCCCAAGCTGCCGGTACTCCAGGTACTGTTACGGGAGTCCAGCCAAACTTAGGGATTTCATTAATACCTTTATTTTTTAGGATATCAATGGAAATACCCTGTGGTGCACCTCCACTGGCATTTAATCCATATAGCTTATTATTCATCCAGACTATTGCAAAGGCATCTCCTCCTATTCCATTGGAGGTGGGCTCTACAACAGTAAGGCAGGCAGCAGTGGCAATAGCAGCATCTACAGCATTTCCTCCTCTTTTTAGAATATCAAGGCCTGCCTGGGCTGCTAGAGGTTGCGAAGTAGCAACCATCCCTTTTGTACCGTAAACTACAGTTCTTTGGGATGGATATCTGTAATCAAGTGGATTGTAATTCATATTCTTCCTCCTTACTGGAAAGCTAAAGTGGCAACAATAAATTTCTATATGCTAAATAATTCAATAAATAATGATTGTTTCCTTCCTTAAATATATAGAAAAAACAATGATCAAGGAGTAATTAGTAATGAGTAATTAGTAATGACTAGTGTAAAGATAGGATTGAACAATATCCAGACTGTTCAAAATTCTTCAGATTCGAGACGCAAGAAAACCCAGCGAAGGCAGCGTATACGTAATACGTGAGGGTGCTGGGTTTTTGCAGCAACGAAGAAGATTATGTCTAATCTAGTTATTTTTTTACTATCACAGCCACTCCATCTGGAATCACAGTGATGCTTGCATCTTTCCCCTTCATTTCATATGCCATTTTTAAAGCTTCATCTAGTGTGTAGGCATGTAGCATATGCATATCCGTCACCAGCTTTGGATCACATTCATCTGTCACTAGTATAACTTTATGCTTTATTAAAATTCTAGCTAAAATTTGCGACTCCCATTGATCAGGAATTGTAGATTCCATTGGAATTCCCATGATTTTATCCATAATATCATGCGCTGTTTTATTCTCTAAGAAGGTTTGATAAAAGGCTTCTCCACCATGACCATCATTACAGGCAGCAGCTATGATAATTACAGCATCCTCTTTAGCACTTGCTTCTGCTGCGGTCATTCCCTTAACTGACTGATATATATTTTGATCCAATGGGTATCCACCGTTTGACGTTATTACTATATCTGAATAAACTGCATTTACACTGGCCAGCTCAGTAACAAAGTCGCATCCATCAGCATGGGCTTTAACTGGATGGCCTGCAAATGCATTGATGATTTTTTTATCAGCATCTATTACAACATTTAAGATAAAAGCAAGATTTGCAGCTTCAGCAGCAAAAAGCATATCCTTATGGATAGGATTTCCCTCTAAAATTCCGGTTCTTGAATTGTCATCATGAATAAATTTTGAACAGTGATTGGCTAAAACTGTTGTCTTACCAGCAACCCCTGGTAAAACACTTTTTCTTCCTCCAGAAAAGCCAGCAAAGAAATGGGGCTCAATGAAGCCTTCTGAAACCAACAGATCTGCCCCTATCGCTAGTCTATTTAACCATAGTTCTCCACCTGAGGGAAGTATTCCCACCTTCACTAGTGAGCTATCATTTCCACATACATGGTTAATTAGATTTTCATTATTTACGATTTCTTCTCCGAATTTTTTAGTCATCTCTTCATATGTCGTTGATCGATGGAAGCCAGTGGCAATTAAAATAGTGATTTCTGCATCAGGGCTTCCACATCTTATCTCCTCCAGTAGAATAGGCAACGTAATTTTACTGGGAACAGGTCTGGTATGGTCACTTGTTATAATAACAATATTTTTCTTACCCTTAGCCAGTTCACTAAGTCTAGATGATTCAATAGGATTTTCCAACGCCTTCCTGACAATAGTTACCTCATCATCATTGGCATGAAAATGATGTGCCCTCGATTCTAAAATACCCTTCAAATTCATATCAGGTATTTCTAAATCTATAAATCCTTTCAAGTAAGGTATTTTTATAACAGACACTGGTCTCGCCTCCATTAGTATTTTATTTTATAATAAGGGTATGATATTTACTCTAGATCAAATATTTTACCAGGATTCATGATATAGTTTGGATCCCATGCTGTTTTTATTGCCTTCATTAACTCTAATTCTGCTGGATTTATAATTTCCTCCATATATTTTTTACGCTTTAAGCCAATGCCGTGCTCGCCACTAATCTTACCACCTAATTTTTTAGTAACTTCGTAGAGCTCTCGAAGGGCTTTCGGTACTAGGTCATGCCATTCTTCTAAGGTTGAATCAGGATTCTTTACTAGAGTTGCGTGTAGATTTCCATCTCCCGCATGGCCATAGCAAGGAATTTTAATATTGTATTTTTCAGAAATTCTATCAAGCTCAGGTATAATATCCGGGATGGCTGCTATTGGTACAACTATGTCTTCAAGACTTTGAATGGGACTTACCACCTTAAAGGCCTCTGCGATATTTCTTCTAACACTCCAGATCCTTTCTTGAGTAGTATAGTTGTCTGCAACATAAACCTCAATAGCTCCATTTTCCATACATAAATCTCCAATAGCTTCCGTGTCTCTTTCCACCTGTTCTTGACTAGTACCGTCCATTTCAATTAGTAGCATTGCTCCTGCCTGCTGGTAGGGGAGGCTTTCATTAAGATATTCACAGGAGGTCTGTACCGATAGTTTATCCATAAATTCTATTCCTGTAGGTATCAAACCCTTTGCCATTATTACTGGTACACAATCTATTGCATCCTTGGGATTTTTATATAATACCAGTAGATTGGATTTTGCTGTTGGTAGACCCGTCAGCTTAATGGTGGCCTTGGTGACAATTCCTAGTGTTCCTTCGGAGCCAACAATTAATTGCTTTAAGTCATAGCCAGTCACATCCTTGGATAATTTACCACCTAATTCAACAATTTCCCCCTGTGGAGTTACCAGCTCTAATCCCATTACATATCTTCCGGTTACTCCATATTTAACAGCTTTGCCTCCACCAGCATTTTCTGCAATATTTCCTCCTAAATAACAGGTTTCAAGACTCATTGGATATCCTGCATAAAATAGTCCTTGTTCTTTAATAAGTGCATTCACCTCGTTGGTTACTATTCCAGTCTCAAGCACCATCATCATATTTGGATAATCAATTTCTATTACTTTATTCATCCTCTCTACCGACAGTAATATGCCTCCAAAAACGGGAATTGCTCCACCCGACAAACCACTGCCAGCCCCACGGGGTGTAATGGGGATTAGCTCCCTATTGGCTAATCTAACAACTCTTGCTATTTCTTCAGCAGTTGAGGGTGTAATTACAACTTCCGGCATATGTCCATATTCTTCAACTGACGTCTCATCATGGGAATAAGCTTCCATCTTCTCTACGTCAGTAAAAACATTTTTCGGCCCTAATATTTGAATTAACTCATCTACAATTTTCTTAGTTACCGGATTGTATCTCATCTATTTTCCCTCCCTCTTATAATCTTCCAATCTCTTGTTTAACGCTGGAATAACCTCAAACAAGTTTCCAACAATACCAAAATCAGCAAGTTGGAAAATGCTGGAATCAGGATCTGTATTTATTGCAATAATGTGTTCAGAGGTTTTAATTCCGGCTAAATGTTGTATAGATCCAGAAATGCCAGCACAAATATATAGCTTAGGAGAAATCGTTTTACCACTTAAGCCTATTTGATGAGGATAAGACATCCATCCACGATCAACAGCATCTCTGCTGGCACCAACAACTCCATCAAATCTATTGGCAAGCTCCCTGAGAATTGCAAAGTTCTCTTGTTTCTTCATGCCTTTACCTCCAGCAACAACTACTTCAGCCTCTTCAATATTTACAAACTCCTCATCATCCTTCCTGAAGCCGATCATTTGTACACGATTATCCACCAGCTCATCCTTTAAGGTTAATCTAATTATTTTACCAATCCTAGTAGTATCTATAGGTAAGGGTCTACTTGATTTTGGCCTTACAGTAGCCATTTGTGGACTGTGATCTGGGGTTTTAATAGTGGCCATGATGTTTCCACCTATAGCTGGTCTTGTTTGTAATAAGTGATTTGTTCCATCTTCAATATCTAGTTCAGTGCAGTCGGCAGTTAATCCTGTATTTACCTGAATCGCCACATATGGCATTAAGGATCTACCACTGGATGTGGCTGCAGCCAATATACTATGTGGTTTATATTCTCTAATCAAGTCAGAAAGAACATTACTATGGGTTTCTACTATAAAATTTTCAAGTCTGGGATCATCAACAAAAAAAACGTTATCAGCACCTCTATAGATTAATTCTTGTAAAGAATCGTCAGTAACGTTACTCCCCAATAGTATTGAGGATAGCTTTGTATCCATCTTATCTGCTAGCTTTCTTCCACGGCTTAGCAGCTCAAAGGAAACCGACTTAATTTTACCTTTGCTTTGCTCTGCAATCGTCCAAACATAACTCATCCATGATCCCTCCTATATTAATTCTTTTTCTTCCATAAATTTAATCAGTTCATTCACTGCATCCTTAACTCCATCATCCCCAACTGCCTTAACAAGCTTGCCTCCACGAGTTACCTTTGGAAAATCAATTTTTACAACCTTAGTTGGAGAACCCTTCAAACCTAAAGATTCTATTTTTAAATCCATATTTTCTAAGGAGAACACTGGTATTTCTGTTGCTCTTGCCTTTTTCTTTCCTCTCAATGTTGGTAGTCTAGGATCACTAACTTCCTTTACTACCGTTAATAACGATGGTAAAGGCATTTTCAATATTTGATAGCCCTCCTCAACCAATCGCTCCACTGTAATACTACTTTTGTCAATCTCGCCCACTTTACTAACATAGGTGGCCAATGGAATATCCAGCCATGCAGCAATTCCTGGTCCCACCTGTCCTGTATCTCCATCTGTTGCTCTTTCACCAGCCAGTATCAAATCGTAGTCATTTATTTTTTTAACAGCTTGAGAAAGCGTGTAGGAAGTAGCCCAAGTGTCGGACCCAGCAAACTTTTTGTCAGATATCAGTATCCCGTCATCACAACCCATCGCTATAGCTTCTTTTATTGCCTTCTGTGCCGATGGCGGCCCCATAGAAATCACCGTTACTTTACCACCGTGTTTTTCTTTAAGTTGAATTCCTATTTCAATTGCATATAGATCTAGTGGATTTATAACACTTTCAACTCCATCACGAATCATCGTTCCTGTTTCCTTATCCATTTTAACATTGCTAGTTTCTGGTACTTGCTTAATTGGAATAATAATGTTCAATTTCATTACCTCCTATTTTAATTTTCAATATGAAGCATTGAAGGGAATTATTTAATAGATGGATTAGATACTGGCAGGATAATTACATCCACATTCTTATTCTCTTGATTATCCTGCGCAGTAGCCTAATTTCAATAATCACTTTTTATATCAATATCAACTCGCTACTCCGGCCTATTAGTGATTAATCTATTTTTACTTATTTTGGCTTATATGCTCTACTAGCCTTTTTTATGATAAGTATGGTAACTAACTAGAATAAGCCAGGAGCAAATATATACATTGCCAAATACGCAAAAATACCAACAACTATTGCATAGGTAAAGGCAGGGATAACATTAGTTCTGATTACACGTCCCTCTTTGCCTAATACACCAACAGTGGTACATGCTGCCACTACATTGTGTACACAAATCATATTTCCAGCTGCACCACCGACTACCTGGAGACCAAGAATTATAGTCCTTGACATTCCAATTTGCTCTGCTACTCCATATTGCAAACCAGAGAACAGTACATTTGATGTGGTATTACTACCCGACATAAAAGCTCCTAAAATCCCGACTAATGGTGCAATCATCGGCCATACACCCTGAAATATATTAGCAAGAGCTCTTGCCATTACCACTGTCATGGCTGCTTCTCCAGATGAGTTGTTGGCTGAGTTCAACATTACGTGAGTCATTGCAAGGGCAAAAACTAAAGCTATAGCAGCAGGAATAACCGTTTTAAGCGAACTTATCCAGGTTTGTTTAATTTTTTCACCACTCATTTTATGCATAAAGCCTGTTAAAATAGATACCAGTATAAATGCTACCGTACCTGGCAGATATAGATATTGTAATGAGTAGTTTAGCCCGGTTCCTAATATCCCCCTCCATGCAATAGTAAAGGTTGAGCTAGTTAGTATAGCTTTTAAACCAGTAGTTCTTGTTACTACTAAGATTAATGATACTAATATATAAGGAAGCCAAGCCATTAACGGACTTATTGTTTCTGCCGATTCTTCCGAAGTTGCTGCTGATTCTTCAATCCCAGTCCATGAGCTGTCCCACTTAGATTTATTAGCAAAATTCCATGTTGTTTTCGGTTGTAAAAATCCATTTTTAGCGGCGGTAACCACTACTGCAATGGCTATTAATCCACCACCCAAAGATGGTAGCTCTGGTCCAATAAAAACTGCGATCAACAAGTATGGTATTATAAAGGCTAAACCAGCAAAGATAGCAAAAGGTGCTACTTCAAAGGCATCCTTAAAGGATTTTTTTTCACCAAATAGCTTTGTCATCATCATAACAATGATTAAAGGCATAAATATGCCCATAACAGCATGCGGAAGGGCTGCCCATATTCCTACTTGATTTAGGAATTCAGGGCCTGTATACCCAGCAGCTTCAATATTACCTAAAATTTCTGGATTTCCTAATATAGAAGATACTCCTCCTAGAATCGGTGTTCCTACAGCACCGAAGCTAACAGGTGTGCTATTTCCTACTAAAGCCAGCATAGCTGCTGCCAACGGAGGAAATCCTAACCCTACCAGCAATGGACCAGCCAATGCAGCTGGAGTACCAAAGCCTGCAGCTCCTTCTATAAAAGCACCAAATAAGAAAGCTACAATTATTGCCTGAACTCTTCTGTCTGGACTGATACCATGGAAGGTTTTGTTTATTGATTTAATTGCTCCACTATTTTTTAAAGTATTCATCAATAAAATTGCACCAAATACTATAATTAGTATATTAAATGCATTTAGTCCTCCTGAAATCGTTGCACCAGCCAGCCATTGTGGAGACATTCCCCATACTAAGCCTGCCAAAATAATGGCAAGAGTCCATGCGATAGGCATAACTTTTTTTGCTGGCCAGTTAAAGGCCACCATTAACACTACAGTTAAAACAATTGGCAAAGATGCTAATAATGCTAAAAACATAAAACAAGACCCCCTTTAGTTTTTTCCTGGAAACGTTTTCCCTCGGCGAAAAAAAATCTTTGTCTTATGAGTTTGCCCTTCCCTCCCCTCTGATTATATGGTCATCTGATTGTCGGATGGTACTACCAATGTATAAAATTATATTCACTTTTTATTTTATAATTCCTTCTTTTTTTTGAATATTTTAAATATTTATTTTTTAGTGTTTTTTACTCGTTGAAATTTCAGTATTGCTTGTTTATTTTATAGTTAATGTTGTGCTTTTCATACATAATTTTGAATTTTCAACACTTTTATTATTTTGTTTAACTACTGTTTTGAAATACTCTATAATTAGTTTATTAGTTTTCCACTTTTTTCGAAAGGTCAATTAATCCATCAGGCGATGATTTTATCAGAATAATGAATATTATAGCTAATTTTATGCCAATTATCTGTTAATTCAATCACTACTGTTGCTGATAATATGTTAATTTATACTGATATTTCAAACCAACAAGCCACCGTAATTCATAGCTTAACGGGGTAACTAGAAAAAATCAACATATCAGTAAATGACTTCACTAATTTATTAAAATAATCTAGTAACTGCTCCTTTTGGTCTAAAAATCAAAGTACACTGAGTTTATGCGGTATGCTGTTATACATAAGCAAAAAATTGAATAAAGATATTGCCCTTAGCAACACAAAAAAGGAAAAGATCTTAAATCTTTTCCTCATTATATCTAGAAAAAATGCTTATTAATATATCTTCCTTTACACTGCCAACAGCTTAGTTTTCTACTATTATTAATTTGATTATTTACTGATTCCACTGCTGTCCGCTCATCTGATTGTTGTTTTGTTGGTTTCCCATCTGCTGACCATGACCCTGTTGTCCATACATTTGGTTTTGTTGATTACCCATTTGTTGTTGCCCTTGTTGATTGCTCATTTGTTGTTGTCCTTGTTGCTGATTCATTTGCATTAATTGCTGTTGTGCTTGATCTATCAATTGGTTCATTTGAGTGAGTACCTGATTAGCTTGAACATACTCGTTAGCTTGATTTAGAACCTGCATGGTTTGTTGTATAGATTGTTGAAGCTGCTGTACAGCTTGCTGTTGCTGTTGCTGTGCTTGATTTCTAAATTGTTGCATTTGTTGAAATAGTTGACTTGCAGATTGATTGTTTTGCTGTTGAGATTGACCTTGCACTCCTTGATTTTGGTTTTGTTGGTTTTGGTTTTGAAAATGTCTAACAGATTGACCTAATTGATTTAACTGTCTTTTTAAGTCTAATAATTCCTCAGCTAATTCCTCATCCGCTCTACTTCTAATCATTTCTTCCTTTAAATCACTTAGCCTTTTATCTTTATCCATCGTATTCCTCCTTATATAATATAGTTACATCCTTAATATTTTCTACATTAGTCTATTATATATTCAGCTAGTTTTTTTGAATTTATTTCAGAACCACCCTTATGAACCCATAACTATCTCTACCTCATGCAACAACCCATCATTTTCCATTTGTATTTCCATTACATTATGGCTTTTCCCATCTATTTTTACCTCTTTAACTCCGCCGTTGACACCTTTAGGATTGTTTACAGTAATTATGTAGCTGGTATCCATAAATTGATATCGAATAGTGTAACTGTTCCATTCCTTTGGGATACATGGTTCGATTGACAATATATTCCCTTTTTTCTTTATTCCTAAAATATACTCAATACCAATTCTGTACATCCATCCAGCCACACCTGTATACCATGTCCAGCCGCCCCTACCAACATGGGGTGATACAGCATAGACATCTGCGGCCATGACGTAGGGCTCTACTTTATAGGTAGCACATTCCAATGGTGTTCTGGCATGATTTATTGGATTAATCATATTAAAAAGCTCCCAAGCCTTGTCTCCATTTCCCATAGCTGCATAGGCATTAATAACCCAAGCTGCTGCATGGCTATATTGGCCTCCATTCTCTCTTACTCCCGGAACGTATCCTTTTATATAACCAGGGTTTTGGTCGCTTTTATCAAAGGGTGGAGTAAATAGCAGTATCATGCCTTCTTCCTTCTTAATAAGATAGTTCTCAACTGATTTCATAGCTTCAATTTTTCTTTCTTCATTTCCTCCTCCAGAAATGATTGACCAGGATTGAGCTAAAGAGTCTATAATGCACTCAGTATTTTTCGAAGATCCAAGGGGTGATCCATCATCATAAAATGCTCTAACATACCATTCTCCATCCCAAGCATTCTCCTCGATAGCTTTTGCAATTTTATCAGCCACCTTTAAGTAGTCCTCTGCTCGCTTAGAGTCCTTCATCTTTTCCATCAATGGTGCAAACTTATTAAGAATGGAGTATATAAACCATCCCAGCCATACACTTTCACCCTTACCTTCATTGCCTACTGTGTTCATACCGTCGTTCCAGTCACCAGAGCCCATCAAGGGTATACCATTTTCTCCAAATTTAAGGGATCTTTCAATTGCCCTTATGCAGTGTTCATAGACGCTTGCTTTTTCAGTAGATTTTTGTGGAATACCATAACGTTCATCCTCCCCCTCCTGCAATGGAGCTTCCTCCAAAAAGTATACCTCTTCTTGAAGTAGCTTATAATCCTTCGTCTTCTCTATATACTCAGCTGTTACAAAGGGCAGCCATAATAGGTCATCGGAAAACCTTGTGCGTATTCCCTTTTCACCTGCACCAGGATGCCACCAATGCTGTACATCTCCTTCTAAGAATTGATGCTCGCTATGAAGCAATATTTGTTTCTTTACCAGCTGTGGAAATAAGTGGGTCATACTCATTACATCCTGAAGCTGATCTCTATACCCATATGCTCCTCCCGATTGATAGAAGGCTGATCTAGCCCATAGCCTACATGATACCGTTTGATATAGTAGCCACTGATTTAGCATTAAGTCCATTGATAAATCTGGAGTTTTAACCTTGACTATATCCAATGAGCTTCTCCAAAAATCTTGAACATTCTTCAATTCAGCCCTTATGCTATTGATGTTCATATATTTGGTAATAATTTGCTGGACTTCTGCTTCATTCTTTTCTTGCCCTATGAAAAAGCCTAATTCCTTTTCTTCATTTGCCTCCATTTTAAAAGTAACTTGAAGTGCTATACAGGGATCTAACCCAGCACCAATTCGATTAGCTAAACCTTCCCTCTTAAGTCCAACGGGGTGGGCTAGGCTTCCATTTAAACCGATAAACTCCCTCCTATCGCAGGTAAAGGATGTAACCTCCTCAGTTGTTCCTACAAATGCTATATTTCCACCAAAATCCGAATTGTATGGATTATTGAGGGCTAATGCACCGTTTTCTGTTTTCCAAGTCTTTATAAACCTTTGTGTCAACTCCTCTGCAATTCCTAAAACAGGTCTAACATAATAGGTTAACGTTAGTTTTCTTGTCTTATTGGAGGTGTTTTTTAGTGTAACTATATTAAGCTTAACAGCCTCATTTTTAGGTACGAACATAGTCAGATTTTGATTGATGCCTTGACTATTATGGTCAAAGGTCGTGTAGCCAGCTCCATGATGGATTATATAATTTTCCTTCTCCCTAATTGGAAGTGGTGTTATTGACCAGTAGGAGCCAGTATCATCATCTCTTATATAAACAACCTCCGATGGGGGATCCGAAATAGGGTCATTTGACCATGGTGTCAATTTATTTTCACGACTATTTTCACTCCATATAGCTCCTGCACTTGACTCTGAAACTAGAAAACCAAACTTTTCATTGGCAACAACATTAATCCATGGTGCTGGTGTATTAATGCTTTCCTTTAACTTTATAACATACTCACTTCCATCCCTGCTAAATCCACCGTATCCATTGAAATAATCCAGCTCTAACGGCTCATCCTTACTTTCGTAGTGAGTATATTTTTCTGGAAATTTCTTTTCTCTAGGTAAGTCCCTTTCTTCATCATCAATTATACTCAATTGCTTACCAATAGAGCCTTGTCCTCCCTTTAGAATAATTCTTGCAACAGTATATAGCAGATAAATGTCCTCCTGTGGCATCATACTAGCATTTCTAACAAAAATACCACCCCGTTGATCCATAATATGCCTTCCGTGACTTGCCATTACTAAATCTAAAATTATTCCCTGAAGTGATTGTAGATAATTACTTTCATCCTCATTCAAAATAACTAGGTCTACTGTTAATCCCTTAGTTCTATAGTATTCATGGGCTTTTAGTGCTTCTTTAACTAAATCTATTTCTGATGCATTCCCAATGGTCACCAGTAGTACTGGAAGGTCGCCGGATATACCATAGGCCCACAGACCAGATTGTCCCTTATTGTTGTTTTCTAATGTTTTATTAAATTTCCTTTTTAAAGGACTTAGATATATAAGCTCTGATATCATGTCCTGATAGGTTACAATTTCTCTTGGTAATAAATTTAAGAAGGATGCTTCTACCTGACTTCTTGTATAAGCCAATTGAAAGCCTCTACTAATTGAAGAGAAATCTTTGTATTTTCTCACCAGCTCTAGCATTTCATCTCTACTATCACCAACCCCAGTTATAAATGATACCTCGACTGACCTTCCTCCTTCTATTTTTACCGTTTTTCTTAAACTCAATATAGGATCAATAGCTATACCAACAGTATTTGTTAGAGGCTGAGTAAGGGCTGCTGGATTGGAAATAGTTCTACTTCTTCCAATAAAGCTTCCGCGAGTGGTTTCATACTGAAACACTCCAACACCTCCACTGTTTTCTGTAATGGTATGGAACATCCACCTCTCTTTATCCTTTAATTCTCTTTTCTTTCTAGTTGCCAACAGTGCATTATACTGAGTAAGCACTTCTGTAGTAACAAAAAGGTTACTAAAGGCTGGATGAGCCAAATCTGCAGCTTGTAAATTTAGTACTGCCTCCTGATAGCTGGTTAGCTCCAGTAATATTTCCTCATTTCCATGATTTGTTAAGGTTACTTTTCTAATTTCAGCTTGATCCTCTGGTGAAACAGCAATTTCAGTATGGGTTTCAATAACATCGTTCCTACAGAAGAACTCGGCTCTATCCTCTGACAATATTACTTTATATCCATCAGGCTTTTCATAAATGGGTTCATAGGTGGCAGACCAGATGGAATCATCCTTTACATTTCGAATAAATATAAAGCTACCATACCTATCTTCAATTGCATCCTCTCGCCATCTAGTAATCTGCATATCATTCAGTCTACTATAACCACTACCTGAAGCGGTAATCATAACAGAATATTGACCGTTGGAAAGCAGGTGGCTTTTAGGCGGAAAACCCTCAGGCTCACCAAGGACACGCACAGCCTTTTTATGCTTATATTCCTTTTCTTCTACTGGTTCAATGTACTTAGTATATTCATTTGTTAATATTGCATGAGGTGATTTCTTCTCTTGAAGTAATAGCTCTGCTGTTTTTATAATAGGCTGAGAATGAAATCTTTTCTGCATAACTTTATTATTAAAATAGTTGTCTAAGGAGACAAATATCATCCCTTGGTGATGAGCCATAAAGCTTTTGATGATTTGCTTACTATTACCCTTTAAAACAACAGGCGAATAATCTATCGCCTCATATAGACCATATTCACCTTCAAGACCTTCATCTATTAAGCTTCTCATATTAGATAATACTTCCTTTGGCTTTATTGGTAAGGCCAACAGGGTAGAGTATGGAGAAACAACTGTGTAATCTATTAATCCTCGCTTTAGTCCTAAATCTGGTACTCCAAATGCCTGATATTGATAATTGAATTGCATATCAAATGCATAATAGCCCGATTCAGACACTCCCCATGGTACCTTTTTTAGCTGACCAAATTTCTTTTGAGCCCTTATTACTGTTTCGTAGGTTTCATCCCATACTGTATTTTTATAATTCTTCATTACAAGATAGGGCATAAAATATTCAAACATGGTTCCTGTCCAAGATACTAATCCTCTACATCCATTAACTAAGGTTAGCCTTCTTCCCATTTTAAACCAATGCTTTTTAGGTATTTCCTTTCTGGCAATGGCAATATAGCTGGTTGTTCTTACTTCAGATGCCAGTAAATCGTAGTAGGAATTTGTAAGCCTTTCTTCTTCAACATTGTAGCCTATAGAGAATAAATTTCTTTGGGGATTATAAAGCGGTGCAAATTCTGTTGAATCAATTATAGTCTGAATTTCATCCATAAGCTGGTGAATATCATTAATAAATGCTATTGTATGTTGCTTTAAATCTTCAACTTGCAATTTCAATCCATCTAACTGGTGCTCCGTTTCTTTATCCTTATAATCAGTGTCTCTTATTTCATTTAGAATACCACCATATAGCTGGTCTAAGTCAGTAATCGAGATATTAACATCCAATAATTTTTGCAGCTTATCGTGATCAATAAATATTTCTAAGGTGTCTAGATGTTCCCTTGATGGTAAGAAATATTCTATTTCTTTTTTTAAGGATACTATTTGACTATTTATTTTTTGCTCCCATTTATTATTATCCTTATGGTAGAAGGATATTTTTTCCATTGTAAGATGCCACTGACTTAAAGTCATTCTGCTATTTAATGCTTCCTCAATGACCGTAGCAATCTCTTCGTGTTCTTCAGTTAAATGCAATGTGTCTAAAATTCCCTGTAATAGAGTAGTGTTAATAAGAGAATTATTTAAGTATTCCTCCAGCCCTGCTTTTACTGTTATTAGATAGGTTATAAAATTACCACTGTCTACGGTTGATACATAGCTAGGTCTCAATAGCTTAAGGGTTCTTGTATCATACCAATTGTATAAATGCCCCTTCCATGTTTCCATCCCTTTTATTGTATTAACTGTGTTTTTTAATTCTCCAACCATCTTGGAGGTAGTTAAATAACCTAGATCTCTTGCAGCTAATACTGACATTAAGAAAAAGCCAATGTTGGTGGGGGAAGTCCTATGGGCAACTCCATTTTCAGGGTCCAACTGATAGTTATCTGGGGGAAGATAAAAATTTTCTTCGTTTACAAAATCTTCAAAATAAGCCCAGGTTTTTCTTGCTATTCTTCTTAGCTCCTTTTCTTCCTCTGGCGGCAGCTTTACCTGATCATCTTTTATTTCTTTACTTGTATAATATGCAATGACAGGAGAAGCTGTCCACAAGATGCCAATGGGAAGGATATAGATAAGATTTGTAGGTCTAATAATCAGTACTTTTACCAAAACAGCAATAGAAATATATATGGCTGCCTTCATCTGATTAATAAAGCTATCAATATCGCCCTTTAGGTTTATCTCTACATCTGCAACGGTTACCCATTCTAAAAGATTCTTCTTTGATATTACTACCCTATAAATAGTTCTAAAAATTGCATCCAACATCATGGCAGCCTCATAGGGTAAAAATATAAAGGTTAATATAGAATGATAGATTCTCGAAGTAATTCCATTGTTCACTTTTTTACAATTGATTTTCTTTGTACTGTTGTATGCTTCATCTCTTATGTAATCGATTAGGCCTGTGAAGAAGGGCATTAGGATAGTAACTAATGCCAATAGCAACCAAACCATGAAACTACCTGGCAAAAATGAAGCAGCACCAATAATAAGCACCAAAATACTTATTGCCACTAAGCTTCTTCTTAGGTTATCAATAATTTTCCATTTGGATAAAGCCGTAAGGGGGTTTTCAACAGTTTCTCCATTTCTATCCTTTATCGTTTTTGGCAACCATCGAATTAGCTGCCAGTCACCCCTTACCCATCTATGGAGCCTTTTCATATATGAACTGTATTTTGATGGAAAGCCATCTATTAGCTCCAAATCTGTTGCCAGACCTGTCCTTAAATAACTACCCTCTAGTAAGTCATGACTTAATACAGTATGATCAGGAATTGCCTCCTTAAGCAGTTTATTAAATATTTCTATATCGAATATCCCTTTACCAGTAAAAATGCCCTCATGGAAAAGATCCTGATAAACATCGGAGTATAAGGTTACGTAAGAATCTAAGCCACCTTCCCCACCGTAAATCCTAGTAAAAATTGATTTGCTAACACTTTCTATGTTATTGCTTATTTTAGGTTGAATTAATCCATATCCTTCTTTAACAATCCCTCTTTTTTCATCAATAATTGCTTTATTAAGTGGGTGCATCATCATTCCTATTAGTTTTTTTGCAGTATCAAGAGGCAAGATGGTATCTGCATCTAGGGTTATAACATATTTAACATCAGCTAGGTCTTTTATATTCCCAGACACAGTAGTAAAGCTGGTGGATTCTGAGCCCTTAATGAGCTGATTCATCTCAATTAAAGCACCTCTTTTTCTTTCCCATCCCATCCACCTATTCTGAGATTGGCAGTACTGTCTTCTTCTGTGAAAAAAGTAGAAAAGATCCTTTTCTTTACTATATTTCTGGTTTAGTTTTTTAACTCCATTTAAGGCTGTATTGGTAATCTCATTGTCTTCTGCTAATTCTTCATGGGTATCGTCCTTAAAATCTCCCACTAAGGCAAAATAAAGGTTCTCTTCTCTATTAGCTAAGTAATACACCTCCAGCATTTCTAAAAGCTCTCTAGCTCTTTTTGGGTTAGGAAGCAATGTAGGTATAACAACTAATGTTGTTGCTTCGACTGGTATCTCTTCCTTATATTCGAATCGTGGTATAAAATATGGATCTGATAGCTTAGTGTATATCCAATTTGTCAGCACAACACCTATATCACTGGCTGGAATTAAAACAATCATAATTGTTAATAAATACATCATAAAATCTACGGTACCAGTTGATGCTACATAATACACCATTATTGAAGTAATTATAGCTGTAATTACTAAAATAGGTGATATATAGGAGGCAAAGGTTTTAGAATGTAATTGATCATTAGCCCTATTTACTCCTAGCGCTTCAATTAATGCCTGCTTTCCTCCATCAATAATATAATAGCCAACATGTGCTGTTTTATCATTTCCTTCGATTTTATTGTTCTTTTCAGCTAGGTGAATAGCTTCTTTTGCAACTTGTATTTCAGATAGCTTATATTGGCTGGCTATCTCTATCACATTGCTTCTGTAATAGTCTCTAGACTCAAAGTCCATCAAAGGGTAGACCTTAGATGGATCAGATCTTAATATCTTTTCAACTATACTAAGATTTTCTGATAACTCATTCCAATCAATAGCTGCAATAGCATTAATGCTAGTTATAGAATTCCCAATTGAGATTTTTCTTGCAGCCTGAGATTTATGCTCATCCTCTATTAATCGTGATACTGTCATATTATAGTCACTTAATTTCTTTTCAATAAAATTTGTTATATCCCCAGAATCTATTCCTTCATGTCTAAGCTTTCTTAATAAATGCTCAATATAGGAGGAATTAATTCTATCAATATCACCAACGTTTTCTTTTATAGTATTTATAAGGGCCTCTGGGCTTTGAGTGGCTGCCTCCTCTGCTTTTAACCAGTCCATTTCTGTATTATATATCTTTTCGCATATAATACGTATATTTTCAATCAAGGATATCTGAAGCATCAATGATATAGACCATATTTCTTCTATAGAAAGTACTCTTACTGACTGATAAGCATTAACAAAGTGCTTAATAACCTCTTCATCAATTCTTCCATCAGTATGGGAAACTAATTCCATAGCAATAACATAGACTCTAGGAT
Organism: Alkaliphilus peptidifermentans DSM 18978; assembly: GCF_900101495.1. Classification (GTDB taxonomy): domain Bacteria; phylum Bacillota; class Clostridia; order Peptostreptococcales; family Natronincolaceae; genus Alkaliphilus_C; species Alkaliphilus_C peptidifermentans. The sequence goes on along the minus strand of NZ_FMUS01000025.1, from coordinate 7,706 downwards.
ATCCTTTGAAGAATCCCTTATCGAGAATATTAAATTTTGAATTTCTATCATTGACTAATATTTGTTTAACTTCCTTAACTTGTTCTTCAATTTTATAAAAATTGTCTAATAGCCAGTCAGAAGCCGGCGTTAGTTCGTTTTTTGTTTTATTTTTCTTATTTAATTCTAAATATACGTCTACTATACTTTTAAAGCTGTAATCTACTCGCTTCAATAGCTTGGTGGATTTTTTTCCCTTGACCACTGTATGCAGCTTTGCTATTTCCTGAGCATGCTTTTCAAGCTCCTCATTATTAAGTAAAATATCCTTCATGCTTATTATTTTGTCTTTTTTTTCGTCAAAATTAAGTCTAGATAACATGTCTAATCAACACCTTTCTGAAGGATGAGTCGTAGTATAAAAAAATCAAAGACATTATTGCCTCTGATTTTAACAAAGTCTTCCCATTTAAGCTGACAGTTAAGTTAAAGTTAGTAGATCCATGACCTTTTTACTGAAAGACACTGATAATTCTTGGGCATACTCTTGAGAAAACCCTTCGGTATAGATTTTAAATAATGGTTTCTCATGATCAGGCAAAATCAAAGTCCATCCTCTGTCATCATTGATTTTAACTCCTTCAAATAGTTCTATACTTTGATCTTTGTTTTCCTCAATTAGATCCTTTATAACCCTACCCTTATCCTTCCAGTCACAGGGAATTTCTTCTTTCAGGTAATAATACTCAGGAAACTCATCTACTAAATTGCAAATTCTTGAGTTGCTTGATACTAACAAATCTAATATAAGGCCTATACCCCATATTGCATTGTAGTTTAAGGTATACTGCAAAGGAAATTCTGTATTGGTATTCCAATTTTTTAGCATTTCATGCATAATACTGGAGGGATTAGATTTAGTACGTATTACCTCCACATTATAGGATTTAGCCATTTTTTCAAAAATATTCGGTACAATATATGGTAATACAATCTTTTCTGTTTTTGATTTCATAGCAATTAATGAAGTTAATAATAGATAATCTTCCTTTTCGATCGATCGACCCTTTTCGTCGACTATTATCATATCCTCTCCATTATCACTAATTAATACTCCAAACTCTGCTTTACCAAGCTTAATTTGATTTGATAAATAGCTTAATTGCTTTTTAAGTGGTTTTATTCCCTCATACTTTTCATAATTTATACTACATCCTAACTCATTCAAATAATCTTTTGCTAATTTTAAATGCTTAAGGGAATTTGAAGAAATAGCAATTTTAAAATTTTTTCTCTTTAAAGCATCTTTATGCTCAAGTAGTTTAAGACCTTGTTTAATAAAAATTGACGAAAAGTTTTCAATTGATACCTTTTGCTTTAATTTATCTGCATTACATCTTTCAAAATCGCCACGGTTCATTAAGTTTTCTATTTCCCGTTCTTTATTTCTTGATATATTGGCTCCATTATTATCAATAAATTCTATATAGATTTTATTTTTATCAGCATTATCTGTCCGAATATGAACTCCACCATCAGCCTGATGATATTTAACCGCAAATCGATTCATTGCTAAAATCGAATCAGGTACTTCAATAACTTGTCCTCCAGAAGCATGAATGCCTGTAATTATAGAACTTTTTATTAGGAAGGCGGCATTGCTGGCATCATCACTTACAACAATTGCTCCACCCTTAGATATAGCTGAAAATGAAGATCCTAATCCCATTGCGAATTCTGGTGTGATATCAATATTCATATGACCCGAGATATCTCTATAGCCAAATACAGTTTTGCTGGCCTTTGATCCCCAAATTAGATTCTTGTTAACAACTGTATTTTCATCTACCAGTTTATGGGGCCATATTTTAATGTCTGGCTTTACCATTACTCCATCAAGCAATGTGCTTTCTTCACCTATTGCGGCATTTTCAAAGACATTAACTCTTTTATTAATATGTACTCGATTACATGCTACTGCTCCAGTAAAATGAGTTTCTTCTCCAATATGTGAGTCCTTCCATATAATGCTCCTTTTAACCACTGCATCTCTTTTAATATCACAGTTATCTGAAATTATGGTATGGGGTCCAATCCTACAGGTGTCAACTAATGAATTTTTACCTATATAAACAGGTGGATTTATTACTGTTTTTTCATGTATTTTTGATCCTTCACCTAGCCAAACCCCTTTTGTTATCTCATTTGCATCCAACTCCAAATTTACTTTGCCATCTAATATATCAAATTGAGTTTGCTTATATGAGTTTAGATCCCCTATGTCACACCAATAATCTTCAGTAACATACCCATACATAGGCACTCCATCCTGCAGTAATTTCGGAAACAAATCCTTACTAAAATCAAAACTGTCTCCTTTTTTATAGTATTCCATCACCTCAGGCTCGATAATATATATGCCGGTATTTACAGTATTACTAAATACTTCCCCCCAGCTTGGTTTTTCTAAAAACCTGACTATTTTACCTGCTTCATTTGTTATAACTACCCCATATTCAATAGGTACAGCTTCCTTTTTCAATACAAGAGTTACTTTTGAACCTTTAGTGCGATGATAATCTATGGCATTATCGATATTTAAGTCTGTTAAAGCATCTCCGCTGATAACAAGAAAGGGTTCCTTGATATATTCTTCCGCATTTCTCACGCTTCCTCCAGTTCCTAATGGAACATCCTCCAAATAATAGCTTATATTCATATCCCATCTTTGGCCTTCTTCAAAATACTCCGTTATTAGCTCTGGAAGATAGGCTGTAGTAACAGCTACATCATCAATATTATATTTTTTTAGTAATTGAGCCGTGTATTCCATAACGGGTTTATTTAAAATGGGAACCATTGGTTTTGGCAAACTACATGTAAGCGGTCTTAATCTTGTGCCTTTTCCTCCTGCCATTATGATCGCTTTAATTATACTCACTCCTTATCCAGATTTATAATTAGTTTAAATCCCCGGTAATCAATGGATAATTGGGTCAAGTATATTTTGTGGTAACTAGGTGAGTTATATACATAATTATTCAATAATAAATCTCTTATTATCCAACTTGTTCTATATTAGGAAATATGTTACATTATATTCACACAATAAAGTTGGTTGTTAACTCAACCCCTATATTTTTTGGTTACTCTTTGTTAAAATTATATATGGTAATATGGATAGGTGTGCATTATAATCAATATTCAGTCAATCAACTAACTCAAAATTCTAATAGTGCAAAAAATAATCCCAACAAGGATATCATTACTTTTTCGGATCCTTTTTGGGAGCAAGCAAATTAGAGAAAAAATATCAAAAATAGCAGGTGAAACATATAAAGCGTACTTGAAAAACATTACTGTCACAACTTATGAGGGTGGGATTGTCTACAGCACCAAAAACCTTATGCTTAAAACATAAGGTTTTTGATTATTCACATGAAATGGTATCAATATACTGTTTTAGAATATCTGGTCTGTTTATAACAATATATTTACCTTCATAGCTTATAACTTTCTCATCTAAAAGCTTGTTCAGACAGCGGGTAACTGTTATTCTAGAACAGCCAATATTATTGGCCAGCTCTTGATGAGTAAGTGCCATATTGATGCATGCACGACCTGTCTTATCACGATCAGCACAAGAATATAATCTTAGTAGAGCATCAGAAATTTTTCCTAAAGCATCATTAAATACAGAATTCGTCAGCTGAAGCATGACAATTCTGAATTTTCTAGTTACACTATGCATAAAGTACTTATACACTTCAGGTTGGGTTTTTAATATTTTCTCTAAGACATCTCCAATAATAATAGACATCTGTCCATCTGTTTTTCCCTTTGCAATAATTGAATCTGTTCCTCCACAAAAGAAGCACATTTCTCCGAATATCTCACCTGGTCTTAATACATATAATAATTTTTCATGTCCTTTTTCGCTAATAACACTTTGTGAGATAACGCCTTTTAAAACAATAACTACGTAGTTCTCTGATTTAATATCAATTAGTTCGTTCTTTTTGAAATTTTTTACAGTTCCCAATGTACTTATATCGTTTATAAAAAATTCCCTCATAATCGACTGCCTATTGTCGTCAAAAAAATTACTATACATATATTCACCCCTTATGCAACTTAAGTCCATATCAATTAATAAGTCCTTTATGATGATTATTCTCAATAATCAATCAGTGAAATTTCAGGTCAAAAAACCCATTATTTTTATTCTTTTCTACAATATTAGCAAACATATCCCAAGTTCACAAGTATTAAAAAATAGATAATCCTAAAGCAAATTAGGAATTATCTATTTTTATAATACTTGCATATACCTCCTCCAATCACCATAAGGTATATACAAAGCATTAAATGTATCTTTTATCTGCTTACTGTATTTGTAAGTATAGGCTGATCCTTTATGCTCTCCTTTTATAGTTTCTACCTCTATTAAAACTCGATTATACTCATTATTTATATTTCTTTCTCCATAATAATTTTCTAAAGTATCTAAATCTCTTAGTGTATTTCCCCAATCTTCTACCTCTATTAATTCCCCATAGATAAAATCATTGCCTTCTATCATAGCGGGGTACCCCTTATCAATCAAATGATAAAGAGCCCCCCTTGTTCTCACATGATTTCTTGTCAAGACCTTACCTTTGAGATATCTGTTATAATTATAAAAATTCTCCATTAAAGATCCATAGACAAACAGCTTTTGAATCATATCAATCACCTATTAGCATATAGCTCCACCAACAATTTTTATATCTTCTTTATTCTCAACTGCTGCTTTAATAGAATATTTTAATCCTTTTGTAATTTTATCTATGTCCATATAAGGCATGTTGGGTTTATTAATAATTTGCTCTGTACTAAAGGGGATATGAATAAATCCACCTCGAATTTGCGGATATTTTTTATGTATGAAATATAGAAGTGCATACATAATATGGTTACATACATAAGTGCCAGCCGTATTTGATACAGAAGCAGGAATGTTAGCATTTCTTATTTCTCTTACCATGGCCTTTACAGGAAGATTTGAAAAATAAGCATTTTCTCCATCTTCAAAAATCGGCATGTCTATAGGTTGATTTCCTTCATTATCTTTAATGCGAGCATCATCTATATTTATTGCAATTCTTTCAATGCTTATACCATATCTTCCACCCGCTTGTCCTACACAAATGACTAAATCAGGTTTTTCTTTAACAATCAACGACTCTAATTGGTGAATTGATTTATAAAATACAGTTACTAATTCAGCCTTAATAATTTGTGCACCTGCAATATTCTCCTCTAATTTCTTAATTGCTTCAAATGATGGGTTGATACTTTCTCCTCCGAATGGTTCGAATCCTGTAACTAATACTCTCATTTAGAGCACCTCCAATAATGTAATTAGTACCATTTATATATTGCTAGAAAGCCCAAACATACATTAAAATAATATGAATCATTAACATAGTTATTGCAACAGGAGCTTGATATTTAATAAGACCATACTTTCTATCGTTTATTTCAAGAATAGCCGTTGGAACTATATTGAAATTTGCTGCCATTGGTGTCAACAGTGTTCCACAAAACCCTGCAGTTAGTGCAAGGGTTGATGCTACAGCAGGATTAGCCCCCTGCATAAATACAAAGGGAACACCTATTCCAGCAGTTATAACTGCAAAAGCCGCAAAACCATTTCCCATAATAATTGTAAATAATGCCATGCCTACGCAGTATGTTACAACTCCAAGAAAAATATTTCCTTCAGGAATTACTTTTCCAATTCCACCGGCTATTACATTACCTACTCCTGCCACTGCAAAAACAGATCCAAGGGCTGCCAATAGTTGTGGTAATATACTAACAGGTCCTACTAATTCAAGAAGCCTTCTGCCATCTTCCACCATTTCACTACTTTTTCCTTTAGTAAGGATTAAAGCCAGTATCAACGCAACTGCTGCAGATATCCCTAATGCTACAAGTGATCCTAACTGCTGTGTCCATAGCTGTGCAACAACAAATGCTACAATTGCTAGGGATAGCGCTGGTATAAATATTTTATTCCCAATTTTTTTAGCCATTTTTTCTTTAAATTCTGAGGAAGACTCTTGGAATGTATTATATTTTACTCGCTTTGAAGCAGATAAAACGGCCATAATCAAAACAAGATAACCCACTACTGTATCATTTATAAGAATTTTATCATTTCCCCACAAGGTCCCTATTCTGCTAAAAGTAAAAACGAATCCCAAAATCCCCCAAAATAGTATAGTTGCTACCTTTGAAGAATGCTTTTTATCTTTCCATGTACTGTAAACCGAAACAAAACACACTAGCCCACAAAGAATATATAGTATTTCTGTTAATGAATTTTTTAGCATAACCTTCACCCCTTAATTATCCATTTTGCTTGTTTCTTTAGAGCTTTTTAAGTTATTAATATACTTTTTATCGAATTTCTTATCATAATATAAAAACTGCAAGGTCCCAATAATCATAATAATTAATGCAATAGGTAGCGAAGCTTTGGCAACATCAATTGCTTCAACATTGTAGCCTTGCTCATTCATTACACCAACGATTAATAATACTCCTCCAGCTGCTACAAAGAAATTCTGTCCAAAAAAGTTACCGTAATTTTCAACTGCGCCCTCAAGCCCCTTTATTGTTTGAATATCTTTTTCATCCATCTTACCGTATCTATTGATTGCCGAACCCTCAGCCATTGGAAGAATAAGTGGTCTAATAAATTGAACATGTCCTCCTATTCTTAAACCAAACATAGCTGCTATGGTTCTTATTACTAAGTATAAAGAGGTTAATCTTCCCATCGTGGCAGATTTTATTTTTCCAATTAGATAAGCTGCCCTCTCTCGAAGTCCATACCTTTCAAGTAATCCTATCACTGGTAAAGAGATAATAAAAATTGACATATAGCGATTTGTTACAAATGCTCCTCCCAGTATTGTCATTATTTCATTAAAAGACATTCCAGCTACGAGACCAGTTGTAATTCCTGCAACCACAACAACTGCTATGGTATCCAGTTTTAACATAAAACCTATTACGATAATCAATATTCCTATAAGCTTGATCATCATCTCATCCCCCTTTTAATATTATTAGTGGCATAGAAAGAATTAACTGCAATTAAAAAGAAACCCTTATTATTCACCTTATAGAAGAACATTTCTTTCTAATAAATAGAAGCAATAATAAGAACTATATTGCACTTTTCACAAAGCAAAAGCTAATGATATGATGAAAAATTCTTAATTCTTTCTATTGACAAAGCATATCATAATCTAAAATAGCTTTATGTATCAGGGACTACAATTTGCAAAAAAATAGCTTGGTATAAAAAGGTATAACAGCCAATGCAGCCAAGGGGACGTTTTGGGACCAGTGAAAAAGTCCCCTGTAAACATCCAGTTTAACTTACACATATGTTTATATATTAAGTGCAAAATATTTTTAAGGTCATTGAAAATACTTGATTTTAGACAAAAAAACCCCCGTTTATGGTATAATGTAAGTACGACCAAACAAAACCAAAAGGGGGTTTTTTCATGCTTCAACATAAGCCAAAGCAAATATCTTTTCACTCATCATTATATAATAAAATACCAGAAAATCATATACTAAAAAGAATAGATTCAGCAGTAGATTTTAGCTTTATCAATGGATTACTAGAGAATAGCTATTGCAAGGAATTTGGACGACCTGCT
>NZ_FMUS01000014.1 GCF_900101495.1 Alkaliphilus peptidifermentans DSM 18978 | reverse complement strand
AAAAAAAATCCACCCTTTTCAGGTGGACTTTGTCAACAGTCTCAAAAAGCCCCTTAGGGGCTTTTTGGTGATTGTTTGAAAAAGTCAACAATATCTAGACTGTTCAAAATTCTTCAGATTCGAGGCGCTAGAAAACCCAGCGAACGCAGCGTATACGTAATACGTGAGGGTGCTGGGTTTTTGTAGCAACGAATAAGATGGAGGATTTTCAACAGTCTGAAAAAAAGCCCATTAGGGGCTTTTTTGGTGGTGTAAAAAAGGGTATATCCCAAATTCTGTGTAAAATGTAAATGTACCTACATTAATACATCCAATAGCATTCCCCGTATATCGTCTAATCTTTTTAAAACCGAAATTCGGTCCACTTCTTGACTTAAGAATTCCTTAGTTAACTCATTCAATTCACGGTCAACATTTTTAACTATACTATATACCCGGTGACGTCCCCTTCGGTCTAAAAAGTTTTGCTTAGAGAACTGATGAGAATGCTTTACCGCCACATCAAGAAATTCACGAACTAAGCTTTTATACTTTATTACCTCACTTAAATGCAATTTATCTCCAATTCGTTCAGACTGTTTATTTATCTTATTATATAAATCTTCAAGATGACCTCTCACATTATCTGATTTTATATCTTGTAGTTTTTCTATAAACTGTTGTCTGTTAATTTCAGTTTTTCTTATATTTATGTTATTTGTATCCCTTAACTCCACAGTAGGATTAACTCCATCAATTCTTTTCATGGGACACCTCCTTTTTCCGATGCTTCTATTATATACTATCGGTAGAAATCAGAAAAGACATTAGCCAACAATTAAAGAAAACAGGAAATAATGACGATATATCTTGTGAAGAGGTGATAAGGATATGAACAATGGCATCAATAATCAAGTATATCACAGGATAAATCAAGCCTATGGAAGCACAGGATTCACATTAAAAATTAGAGGAACAATTGTATCCAATAATGGTTTGGATATAAAGATAGATATAGGGAATCAACGGATTTTAGATATGAAACTAAATCAGGAAATAAAAGGTAGAGCTGGAGATATTGTAACAATTGATAAAAAGAACATATTAACCTCTAAGCTTATACAGGAAAATACATCATCTATGTTTCAGGAAGAGGATAAGTATGTAAAGATACTAAAGGCATTCAATCTTCCAGAGAAAAGCGAGTACTTTAAAAGTATACATGCACTAGAAAATCATGGTATAGATATTAACAAAGATAATATATTGGCCTTTATAACAGCAAAAAATCACTTGGATACAATTATAGAAGGCTTAGACTATGATTCTGCAATCCAGTTACTTGAAAAAGATGTAGATGTAGAAAAAGATCCTTTGTCGACAGTATCTAAAGCAATTGATGATAGTAAAGAGACAAATAAGGGATTTTCTTTAGCCAAAATAGTTAAAAGCTTTTCTAAAATGACAACGGAAGATGCAGAAGGAATAGCTCAAAAAATATATGGAAGTAAAATGGGTAAAGATATCACTGATATTATTAAAGCCCTTAATCAGGCAGGTATGGAAATATCAAAAAAGAATATCGATAGGGTAAATAATGTATTTGATAAGCTGCATACAATTAAAAGCATTGAAGATGAAAAGCTTGTTGATATTGTAAAAAATAAGATAGAAGCATCAATTGATAATCTTTACAAGGTGAAAAAAACCATTACTAAAGGACGATTAGAAATAGAAGAGAAAATTAATTACTATGCAGCTAAAGTCTATGAAGGATTTCGACCTTCAAAGGGATTAAGCGAAAAAGATTTAAGAATGATGGAGGATGACATAAGGAGCAAATTACATGATGAGGGTATTGAGGGGACAAAGGAAAACATTCAACTATCTAAGCTGATGATTAAAAGCAATTTACCCATAGCTAAAGAATCCCTTGATAAAGTATTGAGTCTTAAAGCAGCAATTAATCAACTGGCTATAGAGCTGGACCAAAATAAAATAGCACATCTTTTAGGTAGAGGTATTAATGTAGATAAGGAAGAAATCAACCAATTAATTAAATATCTTAATGAAGTAAATCAGGCGGACCTTCAGGTCTTATCAACCTCTGGGAATATAAATCAAGATGAAGTAAATAAAATTATTGAAAAGCTTGCTAAGCTTTCCAAAATAAATGATGAAGAACTACTTTTACTTATAAAGGGTAATGGAGACATAAAATTAAGTCAAATTTTATTGGGAAAAGAAAAAAACAATGATGAACTACTAAGTAAAGAGAGCGCTAATGTTAAGGAGACTTACCATTCAACTATAGGGATTATTAATATTTTCTCTGAAATGAAGACTATCGATTACAATACAATAGCCTTTCATTTAAATAGGAGTATACCCAATACCCTAGAAAATCTTTATAAAAATAAAGGTATTATGATAGATAAAAATATAGCTGAGGAAAGTCTATTGAAGTCTGAAACTGACATAGTAAGAGCTGGACTAAATCCTACAAATAGTAAAGATATTCAACTGGTTAAAGCTTTGATGAATAATGGTCTTAGCATTGATAAGTTAAATATACAAAGTCTATACAGGACTGAAAATTATTATAATAACCTGCGAAACAATATGAATATATCCATGATTAAAGAGGGTACCGCAGAGGGCATACAGCTTGAAAAATTAGAATTAGGACAGTTAAACGCCTATGTACAGGATAAAATAACAGCTAATTCCTATTCCTATTTAACGGAAATAGGTAATCAAAAGGAAAGCATCATCTCCTTATTAATGAAAAATAATATACCTCAAAATCTATCAGGCGTACAAAATATATCAATGCTTCTTTACAATAAGCAACAGTTGGCACATCAGCTGGATGACCTATTTAGGCTATCAAAGGAATTTGAAAACAGTAGCTTGCAAAAGGAAATCCAGGAATTACAGAAGTCCTTAGAAGGTTTAACAAAGGAGATAAAGGCAGGAAATACAGATGTTAATAAGTTTTATGATGACTTCATAAACAATATAAAAAACCTATCATATAAAGCAGAGGAAATTAATCCGAAATTTAAAAAAGAAGTAGAAAAACAGCTTGAAAAAATTACAAATTCTCTACAGCTTCAAGGACAGTTGAATAAAAATGATATTTTGCTACAGCTACCCATAATGATGAATGATAAGCTTAATAACCTGCAAATATACGTGATGAATAAGAAAAAAAATAGTAAAAAAATTGACCCTAATAATATGTCTATATTGCTAAATATTGATACAGATAGTATGGAGGATATTAATGTTTATGTTGGTGTGGTAGCTAAAAAGGCTATTATTAAAATTGGAGTAAAGCAGTGGGAGTACAAGCGTGCAATTGATGCTGAAATAAAGCAATTGGAAAGACTTATGGAGACGGCAGGCTATGAGGTGAAGGAGATATCCTATAAGGTAGATGAGAATCAGCACCTATTGGGTATGATTAAAGAGATTGAAATGCAAGAGACTTCAAGGCATTCTATAGATATAATCATTTAGAGGTGAAAACAATGGACAGAAAAAAAATTAAACAAGCAGTGGCACTTAAATTCAACCCAGAAAAGGATAACGCACCTAAGGTAACGGCTGCAGGTAAAGGTATTGTTGCGGATAACATTTTAGAGGCGGCAGAAGAAAATCAAGTGCCTATTCATAAAAATGAAAGGCTGGTAAAGGAATTAGTACAAATGAAGGTGGGTACCGAAATCCCAACAGAGCTTTATGAAATTGTAGCACAAATTTTAATATTTATAGAAGACATAGATGGGAAAAAGCAAAGCATCCATTAAAGTTATTGCAAATATATGTCGATAAATAATATAGAATTAAATACTAAGGAGGAAGAATAGATGCGAATTAATCATAATGTACCGGCAATGAATGCCCATCGTTTATTAACTCAGAATACAAATCTTACATCAAAGGCATTAGAAAAGCTATCTTCTGGTAAGCGAATTAATCGTGCAGCTGATGATGCTGCTGGGCTGGCCATTTCAGAAAAAATGAGGGGTCAAGTCAATGGACTACGAGTTGCCTCACGTAATTCTCTAGATGGTATTTCAATGGTTCAAACGGCAGAGGGGGCCATGAATGAAATTCATGCTATGCTTCAACGTATGAGAGAACTGGCTGTTCAATCCAGTAATGGTATATATAACGCCGATGATTTACAAACTGTACAGAATGAAGTAGATGAACTGCTTGAAGAAATTGATAATATAGCAACGACAACCAATTTTAATGATAAAAAGCTTATCGATGGTCAACTATCAGCCTCCGGTATTCAGCTTCAAATCGGTGCAAATAAAGGTGAAACCCTTACCTTTACAATAGATAGTCTGCTGATTAGTAAAATAGGCACTAGTGGATCTAGCATAAGTGGTATTAATATGGTAACTGATCCTTCACAGGCCATAGAGACAATAGATGGAGCAATCAAAACAGTCTCTAACGTTAGATCAAAGCTAGGTGCCATCCAAAACAGACTCGAGCATACTGTTGCAAATGTAGATAATACTGCTGAAAATTTAACTGCAGCTCTATCAAGAATAGAAGATTTGGACATGGCCCTGGAAATGTCCAACTTTACAAAGCTTAATATTTTAACCCAGGCAGGCACAGCAATGCTGGCCCAAGCAAACCAACGTCCTCAGTCGGTATTACAACTACTGGGTAGTTAGGAGTGGATTAAATGTTAGATAAAGAATATATTACCAATAGAATCACTACTGCCAACGATCTACAATTGGTAGAACTATTATATGAGGGTTTAATGGAATACATAGAAGAAGGAAAAACAGCTTTAAATAATAAAAACGAAATAGATTTTAATTATAATATGACAAAGGTTAGAGATATTTTAGCTGAGTTATTTGCAACTCTTCAAGGGGACTCGGAAATTACAAATAATTTAAGAAGCATATATCTTTTTATAAACCGTCTAATTACCGCAGGTGCTATCCATAAAGACCCTGTGAGGCTAGATGAAGCATTAAAGGTTGTTTCACCATTATTCGATGCATGGCAACAGTTATCAAGTGAAGAGTTAGGCCATCAACAGGGGCCTGCAGTAGTAACAGGCTATACATATGGAAAAGGTCAGCTTAACGATTATGTTGTAAAGGAAGAAAAATGGGAGAAGGCATAAATAGTAATTAATAAATCATATGAAATATGTAACATAGACTTCCCTTATAGGGAGGTCTTTTTTATATTTATTTGGTATTAGTATAAAATATACAGTAACGATTTCACTATGGTATAATATCATTATGAAATTTAAGGAAGGGATGAGAAAAAAATGAATATAGTTCAACAATTGATTAAAGAATTTCAATTAAAGGAATTTCAAGTAACAAATACCATGAAGCTAATAGATGAAGGCAATACTATTCCTTTTATTGCTCGTTATAGGAAGGAGCAAACCGGCGAACTAAGTGATACAGTTCTACGGGACCTGGCAGAACGATTGAATTATCTGAGAAACTTAGAAAATCGTAAGGAAGAAGTGCATCGCTTAATTGACGAACAGGAAAAGCTTACACCTGAGTTGGAGGAAAAAATTAAGAAAGCAAATACCCTGCAAGAGGTTGAGGACATTTATAGACCATTTAGACCAAAGAGAAGGACAAGGGCAACCATTGCAAAGGAAAAGGGGTTAGAGCCCTTGGCAGATATTATTTATGGCCAAACATTAAATACAGAGGAAATAATGGTGGCGGCAGAGGAGTACATTGATTCTGAAAAGGAAGTAAGTACAATAGAGGATGCACTTAATGGAGCAATGGACATTATAGCAGAAACAGTATCTGACAATGCTGATTATAGAAAAGAAATTAGAAGTATGACATTAAAGGAAGGTATTATAATATCTAAGGCAGTAGATGAAAAGACTTCCTCAGTCTATGAAATGTACTATGATTTCAAAGAAGCTGTGAAAACAATAGCAGATCATAGGGTTCTTGCCATTAATAGAGGAGAAAAGGAAGAATTTCTTAAAATAAAATTAGATATTAATGAAGAAGCAATAAACTATTACCTAAAGAAGAAGATAATTAATAATGATGGAAAAAAGAATATTTACTTAGAAACTGCCATAGAGGATGCTTATAAAAGACTAATTTCACCATCAATTGAGAGGGAGATAAGAGGCTTTTTAACAGAAAAGGCTGAAGAAAAGGCTATCAAAGTTTTCGGAGAAAACTTAAAGAAACTGTTATTACAACCACCAATTAAGGATAAGGTTGTAATGGGCTTTGACCCAGCATACAGAACCGGCTGTAAAATTGCTGTTGTAGATGGTACTGGGAAACTTTTAGAAACGACAACAGTATATCCAACAGTTCCACAAAACGATATTATAGGCAGTAAAAATAAGTTAAAACAAATGATTGAAAAAAACAATGTAGAAATAATAGCTATAGGGAATGGTACTGGATCTAGAGAATCAGAATTATTTGTTGCTGAGATGCTGAGTGAAATTAATAGATCTGTTTATTATATGATTGTTAGTGAAGCTGGGGCATCTGTTTATTCGGCTTCGGAACTAGCTTCAAAGGAATACCCTGATATTAATGTATCCATAAGGGGAGCCATATCCATAGCAAGACGAGTACAGGACCCACTGGCAGAGTTAGTTAAGATAGATCCTAAGCACGTGGGGGTTGGCCAATACCAGCACGATGTTAATCAAAAGCGTTTAGATGAAGCATTAACAGGTGTAGTGGAGGACTGTGTTAATAGTGTAGGGGTTGATCTGAATACAGCTTCTCCTTCATTATTACAATATATTTCTGGTATAAGTAAAGCAGTTGCAGAAAACATAGCTAAATACAGAGAAGAAGAAGGAAAGCTTACTAATAGAAATCAGCTTAAAAAGGTAAAAAGACTAGGACCTGCTGCATTTATACAATGTGCTGGTTTCTTAAGGATTACAGATGGTGAAAATCCTTTAGATAATACCTCTGTACATCCTGAATCCTATAAAGCAGCAGAAGCTTTATTAAATAATGTGGCTTTTCCATTAAAAAATTTAAATAATAAAAGTCTGAATGATTTAAGAGAAAAGCTTAATAATATAGACATAGAGGACATGGCAGAAAAACTCAACATTGGCGTACCAACCCTAAAGGATATTGCAAAAGAGCTGAAAAAACCAGGTAGAGATCCACGAGAAGAAATGCCCAAACCTCTGTTTAGAACAGATGTCCTGAAAATAGAAGATTTAAAGGTGGATATGGTATTAATGGGAACTGTTAGGAATGTAATTGATTTTGGAGCATTTGTAGATATAGGGATAAAAAATGATGGACTTGTTCATATATCTGAGCTATGTGATAAATTTGTGAAAAATCCAATGGAGGTAGTAGCTATAGGTGATATTGTTAATGTAAAAGTAATTGGAATAGATTTGAAAAAGGGACGTGTTTCCTTAAGTATGAAGGGAATAAAACAGAATAACTAGTTTAGCATTAAAGGAGTCTTAGATATGCATGATATGCAGCTGAAGATTAAGAAAATGATGACATACCGATGGGTAGTCTGGGGGGTTTTAGTCCTAGCCTATATTATTGTTTTTTTTCACCGATTAGCCATTGGAGTAGTTCGTGAAGATCTAGTAGAAGCTTATGGCGTTTCGGCAACCACATTTGCAAATATTGGTTCAACATATTTTTATGCCTATATGCTTATGCAAATTCCTTCGGGAATTTTAGCAGATACCCTAGGGGCAAGAAAAACTGTTTCCTTCGGAACTCTATTGGCAGGGATTGGATCAATTGTATTTGGGTTTGCACCAAACTTATTTATGGTATTCTTTGGTCGTTTATTAGTTGGTATTGGAGTTTCTGTGGTGTTTATTTCAATTCTTAAAGTGCAATCCAGTTGGTTTAAAGAAAGCGAGTTTGCTACAATGTCTGGAATTACCTCTTTTGTTGGAAATATGGGAGGGGTGATGGCACAAACTCCATTAGCCATTATGGTTGCGTATTTTACTTGGAGAAATACATTTGCAGCCATTGGGATACTTAGTATTATATTAGCCTTGGTTGCTTTTTGGGTAGTTAGAAACACACCTGCTGACATGGGGCTACCTACCATCGAAGAAATAGAGGGAGAAAAAAAGTCTACCCAGACTATGGAGAGTCCTCCATTATTAAAAAGTCTTCTACAGGCTTTGACTAACTGGAATACATGGCCAAGCTTCTTTGTATTTACAGGCTTTTTTGGCGCTTATGTTGCTTTAACTGGTACTTGGGGTCTAAGCTATTTAGTTGATGTTTATAAACTGGACCCAGCTGTTGCGCCAAATTATTTAACAGTTGCAGTGTTTGGCTTGGCTATTGGAAGCTATACTATAGGGAAATTTTCTGACAGTATAAAAAAAAGAAAGCTTCCAATGATATTATTTGGTGGAGTATATACACTTTGTTGGGGAATCCTTGTGTTTATGAATGGAGGTAGACCTCCCATTGTTATACTCTATCCACTATTTTTCACCCTAGGGTTTACTTGTTCTACTTTTGTGCTAGGATGGGCCTGTGGTAAAGAAGTAAATCATCCTGCCATTGCAGGAATTTCCACTTCAATAGTTAATATTGGTGGGTTTTTAGGCGGTGCTGTGATTCCTCCCATTTTGGGTTACGTATTTGATACCTATGGAGGGCAGCTTGAGCCAGTACAGTTATTTCAAAAAGCCTTCTTATATTGCTTTATTTTCGTAGCAGCAAGCTATTTATTTACCTTTGCTGTGAAGGAAACCCATTGTAAGAATATATTTAATATTTTAAAATAGTATTGAAATTTTCTTAGAAAATCTTTATTATATAAGATAATAGACTAATTATTCTTTGAATAATAATTTAAAAATTTAACTATTATAGGTGCCCATTGGGAGAATAGGGAATGAAGTTAAATGCTTCAACGGACCCACCACTGTAAAGGGGAGCTACCACTAATGCCACTGTTTTCGGGAAGGCGTGGAGGGCGATGAATCTGAGTCAGGAGACCTGCCTATAATAGATGTAAGCATGGATGATGGTAAAGCCCATGGATTATTTGCTACTGCATATAATCCATGGGCTTTTTTATATAAATATTCGAGTTAAAATAAAGGAGGAAATTAGATGAAATTAATGCTTGAGACCATCAAAAACATTGGAGAATTAAACATGGATGCTATGGAGGAAGCTGGCCATAGGGTAAATAATCTTGTAAAGCCACCTGGGAGTCTTGGCAGAATAGAAGACTTAGCAATTCAGCTGGCGGGAATTACTGGTAATGTTTTTACTAAAGTAGATAATAAGGCTGTTATTGTTATGGCGGCCGATCATGGAGTATATGATGAGGGGGTTGCTCCAAATCCTCAAATAATTACAGCTATTCAAACAAATAATATGGCTAAGGGTGTTACTGGTGTGTGTGCCTTTGCAAAACAGGCAGGGGCAAAGGTAATCGTGGTGGATGTAGGAGTAAAAAATGAAGTTAACTATAATGGGGTAATTAATAAAAAAATACGTTCAGGCACCAGCAACATGACTCAAGGGCCTGCCATGACAAGAGAAGAGGCAGTTAGGTCCATAGAAATAGGTATTGAAATTACAAATGAAGAAATAATGAAGGGTGCAAATTGTATTGCAATAGGAGAAATGGGAATATCAAATACCACTGCAAGCTCTGCCATAATTTCAGTGTTGGGAGACTGTAATCCACATGATGTGGTTGGCATAGGGGCAGGATTGCCAGTGGACAAGCTCCATCACAAGGCAGAGGTTATAAGAAGAGCTATAAATAAAAACCATCCAGATGCAAATGATCCCGTCGACGTATTATCAAAGGTAGGGGGTTTTGAAATAGGCGGAATGGTAGGAACCATTTTAGCAGCGGCAGCACAAAGAAAACCGATTGTGATCGATGGATTTATTTCATATGCTGCAGCATTATTAGCTGTAGCACTAGAGCCTAAGATTAAAAGTTTTATTTTTGTATCCCATATGTCTGCTGAAAAAGGAGGAGTGAAAGCACTACAATTACTAGGACTAGACCCATTACTTAACCTAGGTTTGAGATTAGGGGAAGGTTCAGGAGCTGTGTTGGCATTCAATTTGTTAGAGGCAGCTACATACATGGTAAATGAGATGGTTACCCTTGAAGAGTCGGGAATAGTACTTTAGAGTTAAGAGTTAAGAGTTAAGAATTAAAGATTAAATGAAAATGGAAAATGGAAAATTAAACAAATGCATGTAAGTTGATTAACTCCGATATCTTTAAATCAAATATATCAACTGAAATACAATATAAAAGACTATAAGTAAAATAGCAAAATATTTGTATTTTTTTAAGTCAGCATCTTCTTTTATGGAAGGCGCTACATATTCTGGAATAAAAAATAGTAATATAGGATATGTAATACCTATATAGGAACTAACTAGTGACGCAAGCCTTAATCCACCCTTTAAAAAAGAATTTATAATTATAACAACAGATAGAACTACTGCTAATTTAAAGCCCTTTTTAAGTTTCATTAATGGTTCCCCCTGTAGAAAATTTCACTAGGTATAGAATTATTATTCTATACCTAGTAATTTTTTCGAAATTATATATCCTTTTTTAATTACCTCACGTAATATGAGTAAATAATAACAAAATAAGAACAA
Organism: Alkaliphilus peptidifermentans DSM 18978; assembly: GCF_900101495.1. Classification (GTDB taxonomy): domain Bacteria; phylum Bacillota; class Clostridia; order Peptostreptococcales; family Natronincolaceae; genus Alkaliphilus_C; species Alkaliphilus_C peptidifermentans. The sequence goes on along the minus strand of NZ_FMUS01000014.1, from coordinate 100,736 downwards.
AAAATCAACCATATATTTACAAATATGCAATATTATAATATATATCAAATAATATGGAATAATATTGTTCGTTACACTATGAAAGGGATATAACACTATCATATACATAATCCATACTAAGTATATGCAATGAGTTACATCACAACACCTTCACCTGTCAATTCGGAATTTAAATAATGTTGAGCTACTTAATGACCATTCTTTGAAAAAAGATTTCCGCTATATAGTTTATGGAAATTAGTATTATGTATCTGACCAAGAGTCTTAGTGGGAAAAATTTTAAAAAAGTTTCCAATTATGGAACTTTTTTAGATTCTAATAGGTCTATATTTTTGGTAGCCTTTTAGAACAAAAGCATTTCATGCGTTAAAGCCTATGGATAAAATGCTGTATCCTCCTCATTAATCATAAGGGGGATCGCCCCCTTAACAACCAAGAATTTAATAGGAAAGTTGAACTTTACTATTAAATAAAAAATATTTTTGTACTCGAAAAATAAAGGAATTTATTTCAAATTGTGGAATATGTTCATAACATAATGTAACAAAGGAGAGATTGGTAATGCTTCTAATAAAAAATGGTAAAATAATAACAATGGCAGGAGTAAATATTGAAAAGGGTTGTATACTGGTGGAAAAGAATAAAATAATTGATATTGCCCCAAACATTGATGCTCCAGATGGAACAACAATTATTGATGCTGAGGGAAAAATGATATTTCCTGGAATGATCGATGCCCACTGTCATTTAGGTCTATGGGAAGATGCCATAGGCTTTGAAGGAGCAGATGGAAACGAAATGACAGATCCTGTTACACCACATTTAAGAAGCCTAGACGGTATTAATCCAATGGATAGAACCTTTGAAGAGGCATATCAGGGTGGTATCACAGCCGTTGCTACTGGCCCAGGAAGTGCTAATGTAATAGGCGGTCAATTTGCGGCAATAAAAACCTTCGGAAGAAGAATTGATGAAATGATTATAGCTGAACCAGTTGCAATGAAGGTTGCTTTTGGAGAAAACCCTAAGCGAGTATATCATGAAAAGAAGCGTTCGCCCATGACTAGAATGGCAACAGCTGCTATTTTGAGAGAAACTATTATGAAGGCTATAAATTATAAAAACAAAAAAGAAGAAGCTAAAAATGATAAATCTAAGCAACCAACCTTTGATTTTAAATTAGAGGCAATGTTACCTGTTTTAGAGGGAAAAATTCCCCTTAAGGCCCATGCCCATAGAGCAGATGACATATTGACCTCCATTAGAATTGCCAAGGAATTTGGATTAAAGATTACATTGGAGCATTGTACAGAAGGACATTTAATTGCGGACTATATAAGTCAAGAGGGTTGTGCTGCTATAGTTGGACCAACCTTAGGTGATCGTTCTAAGTTTGAATTAAAAAATAAAGATTTTGAAACACCAGCTATATTATATAAGGCAGGTGTAAAAATAGCAATTATGACAGATCATCCTGTTATACCTGTACAGCATTTGCCTATGTGTGCAGCTCTTGCAATGAAATCTGGATTACCAGAAGAAGAAGCCCTTAAGTCTATTACCATTAATGCAGCTGAAATATTAGGTCTAGATGATAGAATAGGAAGTCTAGAAATAGGTAAGGATGCAGATATTGTTATTTGGAATAAGCATCCACTAGATCTGCAAGCATCAGTTGAGTGTACTATTATTGATGGTAATATTGTTTATAAAAAGTAAGTTAATCATAGATATTTCTGTAAGTAAAGGAGATTTAACATGGACAATATGCCATTAAATGTTGTCATACTTGGCTCAATTCCAGAATCCATACTAGTGATGGCACTTGGACTAGTTATGATTGGAATAAAACCTTCATGGAGGAGGTTAATAATTGCTGCAGTTATTCAAGGAATTATAGCATATTTTGTGAGAAGAGATGTTCCCTTTGGTGTACATGTACTATACCTTTATGCTTCCTTTGTTTTTTTAACATGGTTAATAGTTAAAGTTCCGTTTATAACATCGGTATTTTCAAATCTATTGGGTGTAGTACTAAATAGTTTAGTTGAGGGGTTATATAGTATTATTGCTTTGGGGCTTTTAGATATTTCTTTTGGTGAAATAATGTCCAGGAGCTGGCTCCGTATTCTTATATTTACTCCCAAATTATTAATTCTACTTGGAATACTATACTTATGTATAAAGTATAAATTTACATTGGAAGAAGAGTTTAAGGTGATAAAGAATTTTAAAGGAAGAGAAGATAGTTTTTAAATACTTGTTTTTAAATTTATTTAAGGGTATAATGTATTTGAATAATTAAATATTTTTATAATTCTTCAGGGCAGGGTGAAATTCCCGACCGGCGGTCAAAATCCGCGAGTCGATTTTAATCGATTGAACTGGTGAAATTCCAGTATCGACAGTACAGTCTGGATGGGAGAAGAAATCATGATCTTTTTTCGTGGATTCATATACACCTGAGGATACTTCTTTAGGTGTTTTTGTTTTTTATAGGAAAGTTCCATTTAATCTTCTCCAAATATAAAATCTATATAAATCGGAGGTTGTTTTATGCAAAAAGCAATAGGTTATGGTAGGTCAAAGAAGAGATTAACAACAGTTACCTTGGTAAAGATATCAATACTTTCTGTAATTGCATTTCTGTTAATGATGCTGGAGTTCCCCATCCCCTTATTTCCCAACTTTTTAAAGGTAGATTTAAGTGATGTTCCAGCACTTATTGGAGGCTTTGCCATTGGTCCAGTAGCAGGGGTTATAATCCAGCTTATCAAAGTGTTCTTATTCTTTATTACAAGAACAGACACAGGAGGTGTGGGTGAATTAGCGAATTTTATTATAGGAGCTTCATATGTTCTCCCAGCAGCATTAATATATCATATTAAAAAGGATAAAAAGCATGCAGTTATGGGAGCTATTACAGGAACATTATCAATGTGTTTTTTTGGAGCCTTGGCTAATCTTTATATTTTAATTCCATTTTACTCAAATTTTATGCCCATAGATGTAATTGTAGAAATGGGAACAGTTGTTAATAGTAATATAGTTGATGTACCATCACTAGTTTTATATGCCATTACCCCCTTTAACTTCATTAAGGGTTCAATAATTACCCTTGTTACATTAATGATCTATAAAAAAATCTCACCAATTTTAAAGAACAGATAATAACAAAAGACAATGAGTAATTAATAATGAGTAATGAGTAATGACTAATGACTAATGACTAACTTTAAAAACCATACCCAGCACCGTTATATATACCATATATTGCGTTAGCTGGGTTTTGTTAATATATTGATTATCTAGCTTGGGAAAGGGAATAGCTAATAAAGAATAGTTAATAATTATAAAACAAAGAAACACTTTTTATATATTTTCTTACTAATTCAAGCACTATATAAATTTCAACTTTCAATTTTCAAATTATGTTTTTGTGTTAAAATAGTATATGGTAGTTTTTACATATAAATTATATCAGTTAGTAGGTGCAACAATGAAATGTATTAAACTAAATAATCAGCAGGAAACCGAAGCCATTGCAGAAAAATTAGGAAGCATGGTGAAAAAAGGCGATATCATTTGCTTAACAGGAGATCTTGGGGCGGGAAAAACTGTCTTTTCTAAGTCCTTCGCAAAGGGATTAGGAGTACAGGAGGTTGTTACAAGTCCAACCTTTACTATTGTACAGGAGTATCAAGGCAGAATTCCTATGTATCACTTTGATGTATATAGGGTTAATCAACCTCATGAGATGGATGATATAGGATTTGATGAATATGTTTTTGGTGATGGAGTATGCATAATAGAATGGGCTTCAATCATTAAAGAGATATTACCTGAAAATTGCCTATGGATAGAAATACAGGTAACGGGTGCTGAAAGCCGCACTATATGTGTAGAGGATCAAAGTCAAAATTATAAAAATATTATTAAGGAGCTGTTGATGAAATGAGGATACTGGCATTAGATACCTCTTCAATAGTGGCAACAATTGCCGTACTAGAAAATACTAAGCTTATAGCAGAAATAGTATTGAATCATCAAAAAAACCATTCACAAAAACTAATGCCATTAATTGAAGAAACATTAGAAAATTGTAATTTGCTACCAGGAGACATTGATGTTTATGCAGTGGCTATTGGCCCAGGCTCTTTTACTGGATTAAGGATAGGAGTAACTACTGTAAAGGCAATGGCACAGGCTTTAAATAAGCCAGTAGTAGGGGTTTCCACCCTCGATGGGTTGGCTTATAATCTACCTTTTTGTAATAGCTACATTTGTCCCATTATTGATGCTCAAAGGGATAATGTATATACTGCAATATACTCTTGGGAAAACAACGAGATTAAAATGCATAATAAACATGCCATACTTCATATTGATGAATTAATTTCCGATATTAAAGAAAGGAAAATGAAGACTATTTTTTTAGGAGATGGACTTAATCTACATATGGACAAATTAATTACTGAGTTGGGTCATTTGGCCGTAATAGCTCCTTCAGCCACTGCCATAGCAAGAGCCTCATCAATAGGTACTTTAGCTTTTGAAAAAGCTAAAACAGGTGACTTAGAGGATGCTGATAAAATTGTACCTATTTATATGAGAAAGTCACAGGCTGAAAATCAACTTGAGGAACGAATGAAGGGGTGACACAAGATTTATGGAAGTACCTATTATAAGAAAAATGACAACTAAGGATTTAAACGACGTAATGTACATAGAGGAGAATTCATTTCCAATACCTTGGACTAAGGCTTCATTTGAAAAGGAGATAAAAAGCAACATATGTGCTAGATACTACGTAGCGGTATTAGCAGATAAAATTGTAGCCTATTTAGGTATGTGGATTATAATTGATGAAGCTCATATTACAAACATAGCAGTGCATCCCCAGTTTAGGGGTAAAAAAATTGGAAAGAAAATAGTTGAAGAGGTTATTAAGGAAGCTATTGGTTTGGGAATAGCAAGAATGACATTAGAGGTACGTAAAAATAACATTACTGCCCAAGGCTTATATAGAAGCTTAGGGTTTTTGCCATGTGGAATTAGACCAGGATACTACTCTGATAATGGTGAGGATGCGGTAATTATGTGGAAGGAACTTAAAACAAATATGTAATGAAAGTAAAATGGTTGAATGTTAAATGTTGAATGTTGAATGTGATTTGTCATCCTGAGGGTTAGTGAAGGATCTTAAAAAATGCCCATATAAAAATAATTATAAATAAAATTAAAAAAATATAAACTTTTTAAGTTATTTTACGTAAAGCTATATGAATGATCAAAATAATATTTAAGTTAATATGTAATAGAGGAAAGAGGAGGATATAAATGGAGAAAAAGGGTAAGAAAAAGATTATAGTTATTATAGTTGTACTATTAATAGCAGCTGGTATTACTGCAGCTGCAGTATCGGCTTCTAAAGGAGGAAAACAGGGAATAACTGTTGATGTAGCGACTATTGAGGCTGGAGATATTTCGGTTAAAATACCTGCCAATGGATTACTGGAAGAAGTTGAAAGAGAATTGGTCTTTCATGATAGTGAGTCAGCAGGAAAAGTGGAGACGGTTGAAGTCGAAGTTGGAGATACTGTAACGAAGGGTCAAGTATTAGCTACATTAGATTCAGTAGAATTTGGGAATAAGCTTTCTATTTCAGAGACACAGCTTGAGGTGGAAAAACTTAATTTACAAAGACTAAAAAAATCCAGACAGGAGTCAATGGATGACACTTTGCGTCAATTAGAAGAAGCAAAAAAATCCTTTGAAAGAAGCAAAGAGCTGTTTGAAAATGGAGCAATTTCTCAATTAGAATACGAACAAAATGAAAAGAATTATCAAGATATTGTTAGAAGCTACGAACAATTTACAAATAATGAAGACTCTCTTTACTATGAAATACTAAAAACTGAAAAACAAATTAAAGTAAGTCAATTAACTATACAAGACACAATTCGTCAAATGGAAAAGAATCAAGGCGATATAACAAGTCCAATTGATGGTATAGTTACTGAGGTTAATGCTCGCAAAGGTTTCTTTATCAGTCCCTCAACACCAGCCTTTATTGTAGCAGACACAACAAACCTTCAAATTAGAATTAATGTCAGTGAGTATGACATAAGTAAAGTAAGGCAAGGTCAAAAAGTAGAGATTGAATCTGATGCTTTAGCTAATACTTTATTTAATGGTATTATCGAAAAAATTGCACCTACAGCTTCCAAAATATCTACTGGACAGACTAATGAAACCGTAGTACCTGTTACAATCAATGTAATAGATCAGCATGAGATGCTTAAGCCAGGTTTTTCTGTGAAGGCCAGGATTGTAAGCGAGGAAAGAGAAAATACAATCGTTTTACCCTTTGATTCAATTATTGTAGAAGATCAAGATAAGAGATTTGTTTTCGTTTGTAATGATAATGTACTTGAAAAACGAGAGGTAGAAATAGGTATCGAGTCTGATTTCCATGTTGAGATAGTCAGTGGACTAACGATGGGAGAAAAAATTGTTTTAAGGCCTAATATGACCTTGAATGATGGAGATTTAGTTACTGCAACAGAGGTAAATAATAAGTAGGTAAAGGGATTGATGTTAATGAACCTATTAGAAAATATAAGTATGGCAGTTTCCTCCATTAGAGCAAACAAAATGCGTACACTATTAACCATGCTGGGTATAATTATTGGTATATCAGCTGTGGTTGCCATCTCTGCAATTGGAAATGGAGGAAAGTATCAAATTCAAAAGAGTCTTGAACAATTTGGAACAAATAGATTAATGGTATATATGAATTGGAGCAATCAAAATGAAATGCAGCTTAGAGATTATATAAATGACCGTGATATTGAGGCCATAAGACAATTAGATGGTATTGAAGCAGTAGCTCCAATATATGAAGAATATTCCACTATAAAGGTTAAGGACAAGAATCAAGATGTTATACTTGTGGGAGCCAACTCAGATATGCAGATTATTAATAATGTTGAGATGGTGTATGGAAGATATATTAATCAACAGGATAACGAATCCTATGCAAATACAATTGTACTATCTGAAAAGGATGCAAAGGAGATTTTTGGTAAGACTGATGCTGTTGGTGAAGCAATCACTCTAAACACCTATAGAGGGCCAGTGGATTTTAGGGTAGTAGGAATTTATCAATATGAGGATAGCCCTTTTAACTCCGCAATTAATGGAGGATATGCTCAGGTATATGTTCCAGTAAATACAATACTGAGAATTTATGGGCAAACAGTTTATTATGGAGTCAATCTAAAGGTAGAAGACAGGAATCAAATGGATTATATAGGCGAACAAACTATCAGGTTGTTGGAACGATTACATAATAACAATGACAAATACCAAACCTTCAATCTAGAACAGGCCTTTGAAGCAGTTAATTCAGTTTTAACTACTATAACCTCAGTACTGGCTTTTATTGCGGGTATTGCTCTTCTTGTTGGAGGAATAGGCATTATGAATATTATGCTTGTTACAGTTACCGAGCGAATAAGAGAAATAGGAGTAAAAAAGGCAATTGGTGCTAAAAGAGGAACTATATTATTTCAGTTTTTAACAGAATCAGCCATAATTTCACTAATGGGTGGAGTTTTAGGTATTGCCTTTGGATTTTTACTGGCAACAGGGGTATCAGTTTTTTTAAAATTACCGCCTTTAATAAGCCTTAAGGAAGTATTGCTTGCTGCCTTTCTTGCCATTACTATTGGTATACTGTTTGGTGTTTATCCTGCCAACAGAGCAGCAAAATTGGATCCAATTGATGCGTTACGATATGAATAATGTAGAAATAGATAAGAGGATGATTAAAAATGGTGCTATATGAGATATTTAAGGTATCGATTCAAAATATATGGGTAAATAAGATGAGGTCTTCCCTAACAATGCTGGGGCTAATCATTGGTATAATGTCTGTTGTTATAATTACCACTCTAGGGAATGCAGCGCAGGCTGATATGTCAGGAGCTTTTCAAGAGCATGGCAAAGGAAAGTTAACTGTTAGAATGAATTATAATGCAGATCGCCCAGTTTATTACCGTGATTTATTTAGCGATGCAGATGTTGAGTCTATTGATCATATAGAAGACATTGTAGCTGCTGCACCAGATATAAGTAGATGGGTAGATTTAAAATATGGAGACAAAAATCTCAGAATGGACCTATATGGTGTAAATCATAATTACGATTTGGTAGATCATATAGATTTATTACAGGGAAGATTCCTAACAGAGTCAGATATATTAGGAAGAAGGAATGTTATTGTTATCGATGAAAGAGCTGCTCAACACCTTTTTGGAACTGTTGAAGCCATTGGAGAGACAGTTTCAATGGCTTCAGGATACCAAACAATAGACCTAATGATAATAGGTGTAACTAAGATGTCAGATTCAGTTATTGCCAATATGGCCATGGGTAATTATAACTATGGGTATATGCCCATAAGTCTTGCTACAAGGCTATTTAACCTAGAACGCTATCCTAGACTTACAGTTCAAGCTATCGAAGCTGTAAATGTAGACGGAGTGGGTGAGCAAATATTGAATCTTCTTGAAAGAAAAAATAAAGATAGAGACATATATAGAATTAATAATATGGAGACAGAATTTAATCAGTTAAATCAAGGATTAGGGTTTCTAACCACAACAATTTCTGGTATTGCAGCTATTTCTTTATTGGTTGGAGGCATTGGCATTATGAATATTATGCTGGTATCAGTAACTGAACGTACTAGAGAAATTGGAATTAGAAAGGCCATAGGAGCAAACAGAGGAACAATATTATTACAATTTTTGTTAGAAGCAGTTATACTATCCTTTATGGGTGGATTACTGGGACTTTTATTTGGAAGTGGTATTGGATATAGCATCGTAAAACTGATAAAGCTACCCTTTATAATTTCAGTGGACGGAATCATAATAGCCTTTATTTTCTCTGTAGTTGTAGGGGTTATCTTTGGAGTATATCCTGCCAATAAAGCATCAAAATTAGACCCAATAGAAGCATTGCGTTATGAGTAGCAATGATGGAGGTGAATAATAGTGATTGATATAAAGAAGCTTACAAAAACCTATAAAAACGGAAGTATTGCAGTAACAGCTTTAAAGGATGTTAATCTAAGGATAGAAAAGGGAGAGTTTATTGGTATTATGGGTCCCTCAGGGTCTGGGAAGTCAACCTTTATGAATATAATAGGCTGTTTAGACAGACCAACCTCAGGTATTTACATACTGGATGACAAACCTATAGCCAAGATGACGGATAATGAACTGGCGGAGGTAAGAAACAGCAAGATCGGATTTGTCTTTCAATCCTTCAATCTATTACCTAGAACAAGTGCTCTAAAAAATGTGGAATTACCAATGATCTATGCTAAAATGAGCAGTAAAGAAAGACGAAGAAGAGCCCTGGAGGCTTTAGATTGGGTAGGCTTAGGGGATAGAACCCATCATAATCCCAATGAGCTTTCTGGAGGGCAAAAGCAAAGGGTTGCTATTGCAAGAGCTTTGGTTAATAAACCATCAATAATACTAGCTGATGAGCCTACAGGAAATCTTGATACAAAGTCAGGGAATGAAGTAATGGAGATATTCATGAGATTAAATAAAGAAGAAGGAGTTACTGTTATTTTAGTAACCCATGAAGCTGATATTGCGCAAATGACAGAACGGGTAGTTACCTTTAGGGATGGTGTAATTGTAAGTGATGAGTTAAACAATAGAGGGGAATTGAATTCTGTTGATTAAGTTAATTGATATCGGTTTAGTAGAAAATGAAGGAGTATTATTTAATAATATTGAATTAACAATTGAAAAAGGTATTTGGATTAATTTGATAGATTTAAGTGTAACACAATATAAGGCTCTCTTTAGGATGCTTGAAGGAAGAATTATGCCATTAAAGGGGGTCTATTTAATTGAGGGCGTAAATGTGAAAGAGTTCTCTATGCTACAAAGGGCTTCCTTAAGAAAAAGAGAAGTCCTTAACCTAGCAGAGAGCTCTTTTTTAATAATGGAAAAGACAGTGATAGATAACCTTCGATGGCAGCTGAAGGCCAGTGGAATATATCCTACAAAATGGAAATCGATTATTGAAGAACGGCTTAATGAACTATCACTTCAACATATAAAGAATATCAAATGCTGTGAGCTTAATAAATTTGATTTAGCTAAGACAAAGCTGGCAAAGGCTTTAGTTAGTAGACCCCGGCTGATACTACTGGAAGAAAATTTATTAAAGCATAAAGATAAAGAGGAAGAACAGAGAGTATTAAATATTATTACAAATAGTGTTTTAGGGAAGGACATTTCAGTTTTGACAGCAAATTATAACAATAACTCATACGTTACAATAATAAAAAATATTAAGTTTTAGTAAAAAACATTATTTTTAAAATAAACTTTTGATATTTTATTACGTAAATATTTATTGAGGGAAGTAAAAGAGGTGGTTAATTTGTGTAAGTCCGACTGGGATATTGTTCAAAGGATTATCAATGGCGAAAGTGAGTTCTTTGGAGAAATTGTAACCCGATATAAAAAGGCAGTTCATTCACTGTGTTATAGGATGGTTCAAAGCAATGAAGAGGCAGAAGATTTATCTCAGGAGGTATTTATAAAGGCTTATAACAATTTAAAAAAGTATGATCCTCAATATAAATTTTCAACTTGGATTCTAAAAATTGCAACCAATACCACAATTGACAGCCTACGAAAGAAAAAATTAGATACAATGCCACTGGAGGAGGAAATATCATCTAAGCAAGAAAGTGCTAGTGCAGAGGTTATATTTTTTCATCAAAATAACAAAACGTTAATAGAGAAGGCAATAAGTAGCCTTCCCATAGAATACCGGTCGTTAATAATACTTTTTCATCAACACGGGTTAAGCTATAAAGAAATTGCAGAAAGTACAAACCTTCCAATGTCGAAGGTGAAAAATCGGATTCATAGAGCAAGGAATATATTAAAGGAAAGCTTAAAAAATGTAAAAGAGGAGGAAACGCAATGGACTGCAAAACAAGTTCAGATTTAATTATGAGTTATATGGATAAAAATATAGCTGATAAAGATTTGCTAGACCTCCAACATCATATTGCTGTTTGTGCAAATTGTAGTGAAGAATTCTTGTTGTTTGAAGAAATGGTAGAGGGTGTTAAGGATTTACCTATGATAGAACCTAGTGCAGGGTTTGAAATGAAAGTAATGGACTCTATTGACTATAGTTTGTATAAAAAAACCACCACCAGGTTATTAGGACTAAAGGAAGTTTTTATTTGTACAATAATCTACTTGACAGCGCTGTTTGTAATAAATGGGGCAGAATATAGCTTTAACATTAATTTTTCTAAAATACCAAAGCTTATTCAGCAGTTATCGCTACTAGGTACTGTTATAGAAGAGCTAGTTGGATATAGTATGATTGCATTCCTGTATCCTAGAAAGATGATATTCTTTTTATTAAGTGTATTTTCTCGGGCAACCACATCGACATTGATGGTATATAGCTTAGGGCTATTTGTATTAACTTTAGTACTGGTGATGATTCAAACTACGTTATTTAAAATATTAAAAAATCAGTAGAGGAGGGGTTTGAAGTGAGAAATATCAAATTGAATGTAAAAAATATTACACTATTTGCAAGTTTAATACTTGTATTATCCACTTCTCTTGCTTGGGGATATAATCAAAATTATCGTGGAGAAATAGTTAGCTTTTTTAAGAGTGTCCATGTATCCTCTGAAGATTCTGTGAGCGATGTAGTTTCTATATTTGGAGATGTATGGATAGATGGTGAGGTTAGACAGGATGTAGTTGCCATTTTTGGTAATGTAGTAGTCAATGGTAATGTAAATAGCGATGTTATAGCAATCTTTGGAGGTATTACTGTAACAAAAAATGCTAAAGTAAATAGAGATGCTATATCTATACTGGGACATGGAATTACCAATGATGGAGTTATATATCGTGACAGAATTAATGTAATGGGAATAATGCCTGTAGGAGCGCCTCCTATTGGAATACTTTTCATTTTATTGGCAACTTTGATATTAATTAAGCAAATATTGGCCTATATACTTTCTGTGGTAGCGGTTTTATTCTTCAATGATAGGTTTGATAGGATGGCTACCAATATTAATTTTGATATAGGAAAAAAGGCTTTGATAGGCTTGTTGGTATATTTTGGTGCATTTGTTTTGGCAGCAATTTTAGTAATTATCGTAATCGGAGTACCATTGGTTGTACTATTAATACCTGCCTTGTCATTGGTAGAGTTTGCTGGAAATACAACTGCTAAACTAGCCATAGGAAGAGGTATTGGTAAGCGAATCGGTAATAATTGGAGTATAATGCTGGAATTGTTAGTCGGTACAATTGTTTATATTCTCATTGAAATAACTATTATAGGTAAATTATTTACTATGGCATTGAAGTTTGTAGGAATGGGAGAGGTTGTAGACAGTAGGTTTGGTGAGGTAAAAATACCTCCAGCTATACCACCAAAGGGAGATTTTAATCCGAACCTTATTCGGGAGGGAAATGATAAAAATGCAGAATAAATTTTGGAAGTATAGGCGATTTCTTTTATGTGGGTTAATTATTATTGTAGCAGCAACTTTAATTACCTTTGGCAAGGAAGATGAAAGAGGTCTTTACAGTATAGTTGAAGAGGATGTAATTATCGAAGGAGATTATATTAGAGCCAATGAATACATTCAAAATAGAGGTATTATAATTGGCGATTTAATTACTGTTAGTAACGAAATTACCAATTATGGTATGGTGGAAGGGGATATCATATCCTTAGCTTCCAGCTTTAAGCAGATGGGAAATGTAAAGGGAGACCTACGTATAGCAGCTGAAGATATAATTATTGATGGTGAAATTAGTAGGAATGCATCAATTCTATCCAACCATATTTTAATAAATGATAATGGTGTTATAGATGGAAGTGTTCATGCTTTTGCAAATACTATTAATATTAAAGGCTTTATTGGAGGCGATATAAGAGGAGTAGTAGGTAGTGCTATAATTAGTGGTAACATTAAGGGAAATGTATTAATAAATGCAAGAAGGATTGAATTAGAGCCTGGAGCTTTAATAGAAGGGAATTTAATTTATGTAAGCGAAGAAGAACAATTCATTGATCCACAATTTGTTCAAGGGACAATTGAACATCGCTATCCATCAACTTTAGGGATACTAAGTCAATTTGAAAATTTCCAAAATAGGTGGAGGGCTTTATCAATAGTTAGAAAAATTGTATTTTTACTAGCATATTTAATAATTGGAAGCATTACTATATTAATATTTAAGAAACCTTTAATAAGGGCTGCTGCAATAGTAGAAGAAAAATCATGGATTAATATAGTAATAGGTTTTAGTATATTGATTGGTGTGCCAGTTGCAGCTATAATATTAATGATTATGATTATTGGAATACCTATTAGTTTTATTCTACTAGCTTTGTATGGTATATTGTTATACTTAGCAAAGATTCCAGTGGAAATTTGGCTTGGCCATAAAATATATAAAGAATCTCCACATCCTGTTGTTTCATTTTTAATTGGGAGTATTTTAATAGAAGCAATATTATTAATACCTTTTGCTGGATGGTGGGCTTCAAAGCTTGTGATGGTTGCAGGAATTGGCGCAATACTCATTATGATAAAAAGATATTATAAACATGAGAATGATGAGATAGATCCAATATCTCCAGTACATTAAATCAATGAGTAATTAGTAATGTGAAATGAGTAATGAAAAAGTAAAGTAGTACTCTAATAAAATAGAAGTTCATAATTTAAAGCGAAAAATAGAAAATTGCAAATCTAAAAATAGTAAAAAGGCTATGGTTATTTACAAATAAACCGTAGCCTTTTTACCTTGTTTTTTTATTACTAATTCTTTTTACATCATAGTGATTTGAATCACGGATATTTAGGAAGAATATGTATAAAATAAACCCATAGATATTCAAAATATGGTTGATAAATGGAGGGACGGGTATGAAGCAAATAGATTTGAACAAGAATGTATTTGAACTAACTGAAGAGTATCCAGAAATTATTGAAATAATGGTAAGTGAAGGATTTAAAGATATTAAAAACCCTGTTGTACGAAAAACCGCAGGAAGATTAATGACAATACCTGAAGGCTGTAAAATGAAGGGGATTAATCTGAAAAATGTTTTGAATGCATTAGAGAACGCTAATTTCAATTTTTAATTTTACTAGGAGGGAATTATATGAGTGAGCTTATTAATAACAGAGAAGAGAGAAAAAAGATTCTTAAGGAACTAATTACGGAGCTACATGAAGGTAAATCGGTGGATGATGTAAAGACAAGGTTTAATCAGCTTATTGATAATATAGGAGCTACAGAGATAGCTGAAATGGAACAGGCATTAATTACAGAGGGAGTACCGGTAAGTGAGGTAAAACGTCTTTGTGATGTCCATGTAACAGTCTTTAAAGAGAGCTTAGATAAAGCTCCCACCTCCGATACAGTGCCAGGACATCCTATCTATACCTTTAGACAGGAAAATCGCGCAATTGAAAAGGTTATAGACCTAATAATTCTTCCTGCCCTAGATACATTGAAGGCTAAGAGTAAAAACATTAAGGAAGAGCTTTTGAAGTTTAGAGAAGGCTTTAATCAGCTATCTGATATTGAGAAGCATTATAGTAGGAAGGAAAACCTACTATTCCCATACCTAGAGAAGTATGAATTTACAGGACCTACATCTGTAATGTGGGGAATTGATGATGATATTAGAGGAATGCTTAAGGAGGGAATTCTATTAACTAAAGGGCTACAGGATGATAATGGAGATGTATCGGATTTAGTTACTAAAACTGAAGAACTGGTTGAAGCTATACAGTCCATGATTTACAAAGAAGAAAATATTCTTTTCCCTACAGCCCTAGAGCTTCTTTCTGTAGATGAATGGGGATACATTCTAAGTGAAAGCTCAGAAATAGGATATTGTCTAATTGAGCCAGAGAATCAATGGAAGCCATCAGAGATAGAGGATAAGGCCAAAGATGAATTAAATGAAAGCAAAACAACTCAAGGCTACTTGAAATTTGACACTGGGATACTAAAGCTTGAAGAAATAAGTGCTATATTTAATCACTTACCCTTAGATATAACCTTCGTGGATAAAGATAATATAGTAAAATACTTTTCAGAGGGTAAGGAGAGAATTTTTACTAGAACAAAAGCAATCGTTGGAAGAAAGGTAGAAAATTGTCACCCACCATCAAGTGTACATGTTGTTGAAAAGATTGTTAGTGATTTTCAATCAGGGAAAAAGGATCATGTTGATTTCTGGATTCAAATGCAGGGAATGTTCATTTATATACAGTACTTTGCAGTAAGAGATAAAGAGGGGAGTTTTATGGGGACACTGGAAGTTACTCAGAACATTGCTGGTATAAAAAAATTAGAAGGAGAAAAACGTTTAATGGAGGAGTAGTGTTAATTAAATGAGTCAGAAGTAACTTCTGACTCATTTGCTACCTATATTTTATTAATTATTTTTTTCAGGGGGTTCCGGTGCGTCCTTAGCCATCGATAATATTGCCATTGTAGTTGGGGTTACTGACTCCAGCATACCATCCGGCATCACATTCTCTGTACCTAGTCTTTCTGTAAAGCTTACATGCCTTTTCCTATTATTTCGTCTTTTTGCCATTAGATCAACTCCTTTGTAATAGTATTTACCCATATACAAAAAATAGCCCTCAAAATAAAGAGAAGACCTATAAAAATTCCTAATATAAGGCTATAATGTTATAATAATAGCATAAAGCAAAAGAGGAGAGATTAAATCAATGAATGTGATACAGTCGGGGGATATAATTACTTTGTCAATAGAAACAAGCTGCGACGAAACTTCTGTTAGTATCTTAAAAAACGGTAGATACATATTATCTAATATTATAGCGTCACAAATAGATCAGCATCAAAAATTCGGTGGTGTTGTTCCAGAGGTGGCTTCAAGGAAGCATATAGAAAATATAAACCAGGTAATTGATAGAGCTTTGTCGGAGGCCAAGGTTACCTTTGATGATATTACCCATGTGGCAGCCACATATGGTCCCGGTTTAGTAGGAGCGCTTCTAGTTGGATTATCTGCAGCAAAGGCAATATCCTTTGCCCTCGGAATACCGCTAAATGGAGTAAATCATATAGAAGGACATATATATGCTAATTTTATTGAAGATCCTACATTAAAACCACCCTTCATTTGCTTAGTGGTATCAGGAGGACATACACATTTAGTATTAATGAAGGATTATGGGTCATATGAAGTATTGGGAAGAACCAGAGATGATGCTGCAGGAGAAGCCTTTGATAAAGTTGGAAGAGCACTAGGATTAAATTATCCAGGTGGACCAGAAATCGATCGTCTATCAAAGGAAGGAGATAAAAATGCAATAAACTTTCCACGAGCATTTTTAGAGGAGGGAAGCTATGATTTTAGCTTCAGTGGCCTAAAATCGGCAGTGCTCAACTATTTGAACAGTAAGAGAATGAAGGAAGAAACCATCGATATAGCAGATGTAGCTGCAAGCTTTCAGGAAGCTGTAATAGATGTTTTAACAGAAAAAACTATTTCTTGTGCAAAGGAAATGGGGATCAAAACAGTTTGCTTAGCTGGGGGTGTAGCTGCCAACAGTGGGCTAAGGGAACTATTCATTAAGAGATGTCAAAATGAAAATATTACCTTTAAATATCCCTCAATAAAACTATGTACTGATAATGCAGCTATGATTGGCTGTGTAGGGTATTATGATTATATAAAAGGCTTAGAATCACATTTAGATATAAATGCTATTCCAAATTTGAAACTGGGAGAGCGATATTAAAAATGGGAAATTTTGAAATTGATACACTATATTGCCGGTATAAATCCACAACAACCCTATGATATAATCAAGATGTACAAATATCACTATGGGGGGAATATAGATGGAAATGTTATCCTGGATGAAAAAGGTCGATGGAGACATGAGTAAAATGGATTTATTGAATATTATTGATAATATGCATGAGGTTATTAATGCACTATTAGAAAAGAACAATGAAAATGAAGAGTTTATAAAAGAGTTGAAAGAAATACTTAATCAGAAATAATTTGCACTAAAAGAAACATAATCATAAATACATAATTATGTAAATTAATAATCCCTCCATTAAATTAATGGAGGGGTATTTTTATTCAGTCAATTATACATATTATATCCACAGATTTAATAATTGAAAACTGTGGATATTGTGGAGAAAATGGTTGCTTATTTAATAAGAAGTCTATTAAATGTGGATAACTATGTGGAATCTGTGGATATTGTGTGGACAAATGTGGATAAAAATTTCATTGAAATAATATGCAACAAATATATATGAAATTCTACATAAATCGAGTTAACATAATAAATGTAATCGTCGCTATACTGAGAAAAATGTATTATTATAGAATAAATTATTGTCTAGTCTAACTTTTTAATGGTATTACACACCAATATATGGTAATATTAATTTATAATATATGACCTTTATAAAAATATTACTATAAACGGGAACAATGAAAATTTATACTATAAAAAGGAGAATAAAATGGGAAAAAAATATTCAGTCAAAAATCATTTAATGGGGTTGCTAATCTTTTTGTTTATAGTCCTGGCGATAGGTTGTACTGATAATAGTAGGCCTACATATGAAGAATCGGATAGTAAAGAAATAGTTAATGAAGAAATAAACCAGGATGAAAATACAGATATTGATTTGGTAGTAGATGAGGAGAATAAGACTGATAAAGAAGATGGTGAAGAAGGCATAAATGAAGTAAATAGTGAGGCTGATATAGAAAATGAGGATGAAATCCGATTGAGGCAATCATCAAAAATTGCTCTTGGAGGAATTCATTTAGGCGATTCAATGTCAAGGGTGGTAGAGATACTAGGCTTGGGATTCGATGAAACAATAATACATGATGATGCCGACTACATAGGAGAAGATTTAATTGAATGGACATATAAAGAAGGAATAACTGTTTCCTTTGGTGTTAAATCGAAAAGTGTGCTTAAAATAGTTCTTTCCTCCTCTGCATTTGAGACTGAGATGGGAGCGAAGGTGGGAGATAATGCAACAGAGGTTTTTGGCATATATGATGATTTATATGATAAAATGATAAGTCGCCATTCTGATGATATATTAATTGGATGGTATATACCCGAAGAATACATAGTGCTTATTTTCGATACAGATAAGAATAATTACACAAGAGTTAATGGAAAAATTTCTATGGATTCGAATGTTGAAGAAATAGTGTTACAATATAATTGGTTTGACTGATTGAAATGCTTAAAATTAATAATGCTGCACCAGCAAAGGCTGGAGCAGCATTATTAATTTGCTATTATAGAGCTGTAAACTGTTTTCATTTACTATTATAGGGCTGTAAATTATTTTTAAGTAGAGCTATGTTGATGGATTTGCCAACTAAAGCTGCTATACCTACCTTAACTATATCAAGGAGTAAAAAAGGTGCAGCACCATATGCAAATGCCAACTGCCAGCTTAGAGAAGCCACAAGCTTTAGCTGGATTACCCCTAAGGTGTAAATAATTGCAAGTGCCAGAATCATAGAGGAAAAGGAGGTTAGAAGACCTTGCCTTCTCTCCTGCATGAATCCAATTAATGCTGCAGCCAGTGGAAAGGCAAGTAAAAAGCCACCAGTTGGTCCAACTAAAACCGATAAACCACCATACATATTAGCGAAAACAGGAAGTCCCATAGCGCCTAATAATAGATATACCAGCTGTGACATTCCTCCTAGTTTACTACCTAATACAGCACCCGATAGGCATACAGCAAATATTTGCAATGTAAAAGGGACAGGTGTAGGCAATGGAATAGCAATTTGCGAGCAAATAGCAGTAATGGTAGCAAAAAAAGAAACAAGTATCATATTTTTAGTATTCATATTAAAGCCCTCCTTCTGTTAACCTAAATAATAAAATGGTTAACAGAATTAGTTTACTAGGTTTACTAAGAAATGTCAATACTAGATTCCCATTCATCATAAAAAATTTGCAGTTTTTCCTTTAATGCTATTGTTTCCAGGTTGATTTCCTTGCTTTTCTCAGGATCAGAATAGATCTCCTCTTGACACATCAAGGCTTCTAAATTTGACAATCTTTCTTCCATTTCAATAATACTAGCTTCTAGTTTTTCTAGGTTTTTCTTTATATCTCTTAAACGATTTGATTCTTCCTTTTCTTTTCGGCGTTCTTCCTTCAATTGCGTTTTAGTTTTTTCCTCTATAGTATTGATTGAGGATTCCTCTAGCTTTTCCTTCTTTTTATATAGATAATAGTCATAGTTGCCTAGATACTCCTCTGTGCCATTTGATGTTAACTCAATAATCTTTGTTGATACACGGTTTAGGAAATAACGATCATGTGATATAACTAATATAGTACCATCATAGCTGCAAAGAGCATCCTCCAAAACTTCCTTAGAATGAATATCAAGATGATTAGTAGGCTCATCCAAAAGCAAAAAGTTTGCCTTAGACATTATAAGCTTCAAAAGTGAAACTCTAGCTTTTTCGCCACCACTTAGGGTAGAGATTGGCCTAAAAACATCATCTCCATGAAATAGAAATCTTCCTAATAATGTTCTGATTTCAGTTTCGGTCTTACCAGTGTGCTCATCCCATATTTCATTAATTAGTGTTTTATTTGAGTTAAGATTCTGTTGTTCTTGATCATAATACCCAATATCTACACGATGCCCCAACTGAAATTCTCCACCACTTGCAGAAACTTCATTGAGAAGTATTCTAAAGAGAGTTGACTTACCGATTCCATTAGGTCCAATTAGAGCCACTTTTTCACCGCGATATATTTGAAAAGAAGCGTTATCAAAAAGTTTATCCTCATCAAAGGATTTACATAATTCTTTAACTAAAAGAACATTCTCTCCACTTTTTACTTGAGATGTAAAATGTATACCTGCCTTCTTTTTATATTGCTGAGGTAATTCTACTTGGTCAATTTTATCCAATTGCTTTTCTCTACTTTTAGCACGATTCATTAGCTTTTCCGTTCCATGCTGTCGTAATCTGCGTATTATATCCTTTTGCTTACTAATTTCCTGCTGCTGGTTTTGGTATGCTCTAAGCTGTTGCTCAATATCAGCTCGCTTTTTCTCCATGAAGGTAGAATAATTGCCCTTATAACAGGAAATTGAATGATTTTCTATTTCAAATATATTTGTAACTAACTGATCTAAAAAGAAGCGGTCATGGGAAATCATCAATACTGTACCTGCATAATCCTTTAGAAAGCCCTCTAGCCATTCAACAGCTTGTATATCAAGATGATTTGTAGGCTCGTCTAAAAGAAGTATATCAGGCTTAGATAGAAGCAGCTTTACTAGAGATAATCTTGTTTTTTCTCCACCACTCAAATGGGTAACTGGTTTATCAAAATCATCATCGCAAAAACCAAGACCTTTTAAAACTCCCTTTACTTCACTTTGATAACCGTAACCATTATTTTTCTCGAAATCCTCAGTTAATAAAGCGTATTCGTTCATTAAATCTTCCATAAGTGTATCTGAACTATTCTCATGGTTTAGAGAAGCTATTTCTAATTCTTTCTCCCTTAGAGCTTTCTCTATATTTATAAGGAATTGATATATTGAAAGGGCTTCTTCAAAAACAGTTTTGTCTTCAGCAAATATTGAGCTTTGTTCAAGGTAGCCAATAGTAGTTGATTTAGCTATGAATAAATCTCCATTGTCATAGGATATTTGCTTTGTCAATATTTTCAGTAGAGTAGATTTACCTGCGCCATTAACGCCAATTAAGCCTACTCTATCACCTTTTTGAATACTAAAGGTTAAATCCTTAAGAATAGTGTCAATACCATAGGATTTGGATATATTGTTACAGGATAAGATAATCATAAGTATTCCTCCTAAGGCCTTCTTACTATAAACATTTTAACAAAAATAACTGTATGAATAAAGGGGTACTAATTAACAAATCACATATAATGTAATGTTTATATAAATAAATAAGTGCTAATATTCTAATTTGTATTGATTTTTAGTTAATTATAATTTAAAATAAGAGTATTTAGAGGAAGATTATTTCTTAACATAAATAAAATAGTCTAAAAAAAATGATATTTTTAATATGTAAAAATTGACATTTGGCTACCAGATTGCTATAATAGTAGCTATCCTATGCAGGAAAAAAGTTGAGTGCTTGCATAAAAATTAGAATAAGCTACCTGTTAATAGGGTCATGCTAAACCTATAAAAATAAAAACACCCTATTTTTTATATGATCAATAAACTGAATTTTCAATATTATTAACATGATAGGAGGGCAATATTATGAATAGAGATTATGCTGATGTGTCAATGGCGGTAATAAGGAGATTACCTAAGTACCATCGATATTTAAAGGACTTATTGGATAAAGAGATTTACAGAATATCATCTAGAGAATTAAGTCGAATGATTGGATTTACAGCCTCACAAATTAGACAGGATTTAAATTGCTTTGGAGGGTTCGGACAGCAGGGCTATGGATATAATGTAGAAGAATTATACAATGAAATTAGCAAAATCCTAGGACTTCATAAAAGCTATACAACCGTAATTATTGGAGCTGGTAACCTGGGGCAGGCTATTGCAAATTATCCTAGCTTTATGAAATATGGATTCAAGCTTCTAGGTCTTTTTGATGTAAACCCCAAACTTATAGGTATGAAAATAAGAGATATTGATATTTTTGATGTCGACGCTCTTGAGGAATATGTCATTAAGAATAACGTTGAAATTGGCATTATTTGTACACCAAAGGAAGTAGCACAGGATATTGCTGATAAACTAACCCGAGCAAATGTAAGCGGTATTTGGAACTTTGCACCAATAGATATTAAAGTGCCAGGTAATGTAACTGTAGAAAATGTACATTTAAGTGAAAGTTTATTTATTCTATCTTATTTATTAAATGAAAAGGAATACCTAAATAAGTAATAGGTAGATTGAATAGTTAAAAGGTGATAATATGCGTAATTATTATTTACAGATTCATGAATATGTTGAAAAATTAGTATTAAGCACTATGGTTTTAGATAAAAAGGGTATTAAATATAATGGAGATACCTTCTCTTTTTTAGAATTATTTATACTTAAATTATTAGGAGACCAACAGGAAAAGAAGATGTATGAAATAATTGAGGAGCTTGACATTGATAGAAATACAATGAATACAGCCATTAATCGTTTGTATTTTAGTAAATACCTAACTAAGAAAAAATCGGAAGACGATAAAAGAGTACAAATATTGCAACTAACAGAAAGAGGTAAAATAACATTTGAACAAGTAATCAGTGTAGAAAAGGAGATATTATTTTCTCTTTTAAATGATTTTACCTTTAACGAGGAAAAAGCTATTTTAAAATTTCTAGTTAAAATAGATATGCTAAGTAAAAAAACCGACAGTAAATAAATACTGGCGGTTTTGTACATGTCTAGTATAAGGCTGATTCTGGTATTTCAATTTCAGGAGCATTATTAATGCTTTTTAAACTAATGTCAATTTGATGCTTTGTCATCTTACCTTCAGATTCAATGTCAACTGTGTAGTGAAATGACTCCATAAAATTAGTGTTTTCATCAATTACCGTTTCAAAGGCTCCTGTAGCCTCAGCATCTATAGCCTGCATTAAGTTATGAAGAAATGCAGAACTATTAGTATTACCTCTTATGGTCACCCTATTATCTTTGGTTTCAACATTTTCAAGATCAATGAAGTAGTTTGATTCGAAGCTGCCAAAAATATTCGATAGTTCCTTAATACTTCCAATTAACTTGTCGTCTTCGTCATCCAGCCAAATACCTGTAATTGAGTTATAGATATAGGCAACATCATCTTTAACAAGTAAATATAGCTGTAGGTCATCTACAATACCAGCATCATTTGAAGAAGCTTGCATTTCTTGTAGATTAGAATAGCTAAAGGGACTATTGTGATAGGTTATTGTAGCCATAAGCTGATCAGTTAAAACCCCTTCCTGATCCACTAGGCCAACACGAGTGTCGGCAACATAGCTATCAACATTTTTCATTACTTCTATTGAAGCTGACAATAAATCCTCATTATTGACGCCTTCTGTTTTATTTTGTTGACAAGCTGTTAAAATAAATAGTGATAAGCATAATATTAAAAAAAATTTTTTGTGATTATTTATTAAACGCATCAGTATATCCTCCTGTTATATTATAATAAGCTATGTATAATCCTATGAATTAAAAAGAGGGTAGAAATTCTACCCCTTGTTAACTTGAATCTTTTATTCTGCTGGAACTGGTGCATCAACAGGACATACGTTTGCACAGGCTCCACAATCGATACATCCATCAGCATCGATTACATAAATGCTATCTCCTGCAGATATTACATCAACTGGACACTCAGGCTCACAGGCTCCGCAACTGATACAAGAATCTTTAATTACATAGGCCATATGTATTCCTCCTTTGAAATATAGTTAAAATGTGTACAAAAGTATTATACCAACATTAATAAAAAGGAAACAATGAAATGTATGCTTTTTTAGAAAAAAACACCAATATATAATGATTATCATTGTATATTAATTGAGTTTTTGATTTTGTGCATACTATGATAAAATAGATTTATAAAATGTGGGAGGTTACCGAATGAGAATAATTGTTTTGGTAGGGTCTAGTGGGACGGGTAAAAGCTATCATGCAATATCTTTAGCTAGAGAAAAAATCATTGAATATATTATTGATGATGGGTTATTAATAAAAGGGAATAAAGTATTAGGTGGTACGTCTGCTAAAAGAGAGCGTTCAAAGATGGCAGCTGTCAAGAGGGCTTTATTCATTAATCCCTCCCATAGGGATGAAATAAAAAACATTATTAATAGAGAAAACCCCGAAGGTATACTTATTCTTGGAACTTCAGATAAAATGGTTGAATCAATAGTAAGAACCTTAGATTTAGGAGATATTACTGAAAAGGTATATATTGAAGATTATATTTCTAATGATGAAATAAAAATAGCTAGAAGATATAGAACCCGGGAAGGTAAGCATGTTATCCCTGTTCCTACCTTTGAAATAAAGAAGGATTTTTCAGGTTATTTTTTGAATCCATTGAAGGTCCTACGTAAGCTTGGGATAGGTGAGGTGCAGGAGCTTCATGAAAAATCTGTAGTTAGACCAACCTTTAGTTATATGGGGAAATATACAATATCAGATAGAGTAATAAGGGAGCTAATATTTTATGTATCTAATAAAGCAATAGGAATAAAAAAAATAAGTAATATTGATATTAAATCCTACCCAGAAGGTATTGAAATTGAAATAGAGGTTGTGGCAGTCTATGGGAATCCTATTAAAACCTTAATTGAAGGAGTTCAGAGTCAGGTTAGATATGAAATAGAAGAAATGACATCATTAAACATATTATCAGTAAATATTTTTGTTAAAAATTTATATATACATGAGTAGGTTGTTTACAATTTTAGAGTCAATATGATATAATGCATATGAGACTGGAAAAGGAGGGCAATTTGCCCTGCTTTAGTACTTTACAGAGGTTTTTTTTATAAAAATTCTGACAAAAGATTTAGTACATATTATGAGTTGCAGTATTGTTATAAAAATAACAATGAAAACGTTTTTAAGAAGGCATTGCCTCTTAAAATAGTGTACAAAGTACACCCAAATGCTTTACATTTAAAATTATACATAGGAGGGTATCAAAAAATGTCTGAAAAAACTTTAAATCCGTTTGAAATTGCCCAACAACAGGTAAAGACAGCGTGTGACTTACTTGGTACAGACCCTGCAGTGTTTGAAATCTTAAAAAATCCTAAGCGGGTATTAGAAGTTTCTATCCCTGTAAAGATGGATGATGGAAGTGTTAAGTCTTTTATTGGTTACAGATCACAACATAATGATGCTGTAGGCCCATTTAAAGGTGGAGTAAGATTCCATCATGATGTTACAAGAGATGAAGTTAAGGCATTATCTACTTGGATGACATTCAAGTGCGGTGTTGTAGGTGTTCCGTATGGTGGAGGTAAAGGTGGTATTACTGTAGATCCTTCTACATTATCCCAAGGAGAGTTAGAAAGGTTATCTAGAGGTTTCTCTAGAGCTATCGCACCAATCATTGGAGAGAAAATTGATATTCCTGCTCCTGATGTAAATACTAACGGACAAGTTATGGCATGGTTTGTTGATGAGTATGAAAAAACAACTGGTAGATTTGAACCAGGTGTATTCACAGGAAAACCTGTAAGCTTTTATGGATCTTTAGGTAGAACAGAAGCAACTGGATTTGGTGTTGCTATCATGGCTAGAGACGCTGCTAAAAGAATCGGATTACCACTAGAAGGAGCTACTATAGCTATTCAAGGCTTTGGAAATGTTGGAACCTACGCAGCTAAATATATAGTTGAAATGGGTGCAAAGGTTGTTGGTGTTTCTGACTCTTCATGCTGTATTATTAATGAAAATGGACTTGATATTCCTGCATTAATTGAATATGCAGCTAAGAATAAGAACGTTAAAGGATTCCCAGGAGCATCTAAAGAAGTTGATAGAAATGATGTATTAGTAATGGATGTTGATATATTAATGCCATGTGCACTTGAAAATCAAATTACTTCAAAAAATGTTAGCGATATTAAAGCTAAAATTATTAGTGAAGGTGCTAATGGACCAACAACTCCAGAAGCAGATAAAGTTCTATTCTCTAAAGGTATTGTAGTAGTACCAGATATCCTTGCTAATGCAGGTGGCGTAACAGTATCTTACTTCGAGTGGGTACAAAACCTAATGAGATATACTTGGGGCTTTGATGAAGTACAAGAAAAGCAAGAAAAACTAATGGTTAAAGCATTTGATGATATATGGTCTTTAAAGGAAGAGCACAAAGTAGATATGAGAACCGCTGGCTACATGATGTCAATTAAGAGAATTGCTGACTCTATGAAGCTTAGAGGATGGTACTAAATATAAATTAATAAAGATGATAAAAATAATCGGGTTTTTACCCCCGATTATTTTTTTTTATTTGAATTTTTATTTTTGCCTTTGTTTTTTTCCTCGTGATTTTTCACTGCCTTTTCTCCTATCTTCTCCCCCAGTGATACAGACAAACGAAAGGCTATAGGAATTATAACAATAAGCATTGCAAATATAATAAAGTAAAGAAATAGCTTCATACTTACAACCTCCAATTTTAATCTATCATATAGTATACCATTTATTAATAGAAGATACTAATATATATTAACATATACTCATACTCATAAAAAATGAGACCCTTTTTATATAGTAATGGCCTCACTATTATTTTTATCCTCTTCCATCTGAAGCATTCTTAAAAAAAGTGATGCAATTTCAGGGTGAAATTGACGTCCTGCCTCTTCTTGAATTATGGATAGAGCCTTTGTAACCTCCATAGCTTTTCTATAGGATCTATCACTGGTCATAGCATCAAAGGCATCGGCCACCGACAAAATGTAGGCTTCCTTAGGCACGTCATCGCCTCCTAATCTATCTGGGTAACCATTTCCATCATACCTTTCATGATGACAGTAAATTAATAGCTTAACATCCTTTAAAAAATCAACTTCATTTAATATATTAACCCCTATGGCAGGGTGAGATTTTATCTTATCAATTTCATAATCGTTTAGCTTACCTGCTTTATTTAGTATTGAATCCTCTATACCTATTTTTCCTATGTCATGTAGTAGAGCAGCAGTTTTAATTGTTTCTATTTTTTGTTGGGGCAAATCCATAAACTCTCCAAGTCTAACGGATAGTTCTGCAACCCGCTTAGAATGACCATCGGTATAGGGGTCCTTTGCCTCCACCGCCTTAGTAAGGGCATATACTGTTTCCATATAAAGGTTTTTCATATCCAAATACATTTTAAAGCTATGTCGTGCCAGCATTAAAGGACCGAAGAATAACAACATAATCATACTTCCATAGTGAAGGTATAAAATACTTATAAAAATCCCCAATGTTGCAATAACAAAGGAGTTAGGTAAGGTCCATTTTATATTATTAACAAACATTTCTTTAAAGGATTGTTTATGTAAAATAGAAAAAAGCTTGGTCATAATGGAAGTGTTTATTATTAAGTAAGTTAATATAGCAGTAAACAACGGTACAATATTAAGGTAGAAAAATGGATCGCCAACTGAAGTGTTGAAGCTATAGTAGACAATTGAAGCCAGACCTATTGATAACAAACACTGTGAACCGTTAAAGAGAGTTTTATATAAAGGGGTATTACCTATATGGCGCCTATCTTCGTTTGAAACTTTTGTGTAACGCAACATCATTCCAAAGCATGAACATAGTGCCGCCCCCAGGGGACCTAGTACTATCATTGTAGTTAAATCCACTGCATAACCTACAGAGACAGCAACACCGTTTGGCATAAGAACTGCCATAGATTCCATTAAAAATGATAGAAACAAAAACAATAAAAAAGATTGTATTGTTGGTACTGTGTAATTGAGTAAAAGTAAGATGCCAAAAATAAATGCTAAAGATATAATAAAAATGATATACAATCTTGCATTTTTAGGTAGATGCTCCATACTGACTCCTCCAAATTTAAGTAATTTAGATCGACTAAAGTTTTTAATACTTACCACCAAGATAAACGAGCAGCAGCACTCAACAAAACATTTACGATTACTGTTAAAACTGTCATTAATATAGCCTCCCCATGTATTTCTCCACTGCGACGCTAGAGCAGTAGGCGGCTACACTTCGCTAAGAAAGGCAATTTTGTTTTGGTTTTTGTTTTGGCAGTCGATCTAAATTACAAAAGCTGACTAAGTAAAAACTAATCACAAACTAAGCTTATTAATCTCCTATTTACGGCATCTAGGGTTGCTTTAACAACAGCTGTTCTTAAATCACCCTTAACAGTTGCAGTACCCACAAGCATTTCCTCATGGGATCCACTTACAAAGCAAATGGCGGCAACAGCCACTTCCTTTTTACCTATAGAAATTATCTCCACATCCTCAGTTGAAAAAAAGCAGTATTCGGAAACCACCTGTTGAAGAGCCTTTAATGTGGCGTTGGCAATAACGCGATAAGAGTTATTGGTAGTATTTAGGCTTTCGTCGATGCCAGTATAAACCGTATCATTTCGCTTTAATTTAACTCCTACCTTAAGCTCATTGCCATTTACTGTGTAAAAAATCTCTTCAATTTCAATTCGTTTTTCTGCTTTGATTTTTTCTAAAGCGTCGATTTGAGCAATACTAATTTTTTTATGATCGAAGTTCAAGCCGTATTTAGCAAAAATTATGGACTGAATATCCCTAGAAATTTGCTTAGGATTACGCCCTGTAGTTGATATCACATGAAGTTCTTCAATGTCTTCACTATCGTTAAAGACAACCTTTGTAGAAAGTACTCCTGGTATACTGTTTAAGATACCTTCTACATCACTAGATAAAATTTTATTGCTTTCCATACCAATATCCCCTTAAATCTTTTATATTTTATAATGTATCTATTAGTAGTAATTCTACAGTTATCTTTGTAATCCTTCTCAATAAAATAAAATTGTAAAAAAATAGCACAAATAATTTTTTAAATACCTTTATAAGTGTTCAATAGTCTTAGGTAAGTCCATTTTAAAAATATCAGTTGATTTGAAACTAACCCTATTGTGAAGGGCAACTAATCCAGTGTACTTAAAGAAGGCAAAACCTAATAAAATAACAATAAGAGCAATAGATACTTTATATAACATAAAACTTCCTCCATAGTAAAACATTAGTTTTTTTATAACATAAAATTTGTAAAAATACAAACTTTAAAAGGTTTGTTTTAGAAATTTAACATAATAATATAAAACATTGCTTGTTCAATGAAAGGTATATGTTTATTGCATCATCTATATATGATAAAATATATTAAAGGAAAGAGTAAGAATATTAAGAAAATAATATCAAAATAAATACCAAAAATGCATATCAAATTTAGATAGTTTTAACAAATGATTTCATAAGGTTTTGACGAAATTATTAACTAATAATTTCAACTTAATTTTATAGCATGAAATGATTTTGATCATTGTTCTTACTACTTTTGAGATGTAATAAGAAAGCTATTATTAAATAATAGAACAAGTTGGGGGTGTATTTATGAAGACCTTTGAATATTTCAAACCAAATACCATTGAAGAAGTCAGTTTAAAACTGCTGGAATATGGTGACTCAAAGATACTAAATGGTGGCACTGACCTGATTGTTGCCTTGAATGAAGGACGTAGTTGTCCAAGTATAGTTGTTGATATTAAAGGAATAGAAAAACTGAAGGAGATATCCTATTGTGAGGATAATGGTTTAACAGTGGGTGCCTGTACAACCTTGAATGATATGATGAATAACAGGTATGTGATTGGTAATTATAAAATACTTGCTGAAGCTGCCCACACAGTAGGGTCATGTCAGGTAAGAAATCGAGCAACTATGGTGGGAAATATAACTAATGCATCACCACTTGCAGATACAGCAACACCACTTCTTATATTGGATGCATTTGTTAAAATTTTTGGTCCTGGTGGAGAAAGGGAAATTTCTATCCATGATTTTTTTATCTCGGTTCGAAAAACCTGCTTAAAGGCTGGAGAAGTTGTTGTGGGCATTAGAATACCCGCCTACAAAGAGATATTAGGTCTATATCAGAAGCATGCCAGAAGAGATGCGGTTGATTTAGCTACCGTGTGCGCCTCGATAGCAAAAATTGATGGAGATATTAGAATTGCACTTGGATCAGTAGCACCTACCCCAATTCGTTGTAGAAGAACAGAAGAGTATTTAAGAGATAAGGATTTAACAGAAATAGTTATAGAAGAGGCAGCGAATTTAGCACTTGATGAAGCTTCGCCAATAGATGATGTTAGAGCTTCAAGGGTGCATCGACAGGATATTATAAAGGTTCTTGTTAAGCGTGGATTAAAGGAATTAGTTATATAAAGGGGGCAATTGTATGAAATATGATATCCATTTCACATTGAATCATGAAGAAATTAGCATGACTGTTGCACCTAACAGAACACTACTGGAAGTATTAAGGGAAGACCTTGACTTGACTGGAGCAAAAGAGGGATGTGGTGCAGGTGAGTGTGGAGCCTGTACAGTGCTTGTTAATAAAAAGCCCATTAATGCTTGTTTAATGCTGGCGGTGGAGGCTGATGGAAAGGACATATTGACAATTGAGGGTCTGTCGCAGGGGACAGAGCTAGATGCACTACAGCTATCCTTTATTGATAATGGTGCGCTACAGTGTGGATACTGTACGCCAGGTATGATTATGTCTGGAAAAGCCTTGTTAATGGAGAAACCAGCTCCTACTGAAGAGGAAGTAATAGAAGCTATTAATGGTAATTTATGTAGATGTACAGGTTATAAAAAGATAGTAGAGGCAATTCTTGCAGCTGCCCTTAAAGAAGATAAGTCTTGATGGGAGGGGATATAATGAGATATATTGGTGAAAGTATAAATCGTGTTGATGGCATTAGAAAGGTTACAGGTGCATTAAAGTATGTAGATGACATAAAATTATCTAGGATGCTGTATGCTGCCGTCAAGAGAAGCCCTTACCC
The DNA here is from genome assembly GCF_900101495.1 of Alkaliphilus peptidifermentans DSM 18978. Lineage (GTDB taxonomy): Bacteria > Bacillota > Clostridia > Peptostreptococcales > Natronincolaceae > Alkaliphilus_C > Alkaliphilus_C peptidifermentans. The sequence goes on along the minus strand of NZ_FMUS01000014.1, from coordinate 69,986 downwards.
CCATGCAAAATTGTTGAAGGTAGATATAAGTAAGGCAGAAAAACTACCCGGTGTAAAGGCTGTAATTACTGGGAAAGATGTTGCTAACCGAGTAGGACTATATTTAGAGGATAAGACCTTCCTTGCCACTGATCGTATAAGATACAGGGGAGAAGGTGTTGCAGCAGTGGCTGCGGAATCAAAGGAAATAGCTTTGGCGGCTATTGGTCTTATTGAGGTGGAATATGAAGAACTACCTGCTGTTACCAATGCAGTAGAAGGATTAAAAAAGGATGCTCCCCTTGTTCATCCAGACATGAAGGAATACAAATGGGGCCCTATATTTTTTCCGGAGCCCGGTACAAATATTAGTAATCACTATAAAATAAGAAAGGGAGATGTTGAGAAGGGCTTTGCAGAAGCTGAGTTTATTGTGGAAAATGAGTTTTTTGTTCCCCATATTCAACATTGCCCTATAGAAACCCATAGTGTAATTGCCCAGAGGGACCCTGATGAAAGCTTAACCATTTGGTCCACCTGTCAATCTCCCTATGCGGTTCAAAAAGCCTTATCTGTGGCATTTAATCTTCCTTTAAATAAAGTAAGAGTTCTTTCTCCTGCTGTTGGTGGAGGCTTTGGAGGGAAAGCTGGTACCACCCTTGAAGGAATCGTCATTCCTTTAGCCATGAAGACCAATGGTCGGCCTGTAAAATTAACATATACAAGAGAAGATGAATTTATTAATAGCTTTGTACGTCAGGGACTACATGCTACTATTAAGACCGGAATAAACAAGAATGGTAAAATTGTTGCAGTTAAGAACACATTTATTTGGGATGGAGGTGCCTATACTGAGTACGGTGTAAATATTGTTAGGGCAGGAGGGTATGCCTCTACAGGGCCATACGATGTTCCTAATGTTTGGACTGACTCCATATGTGTGTATACAAACCATCCAGTAGGAGGGCCTTATCGTGGCTTTGGAATGTCAGAAATTCACTTCGCAATAGAACAAAATATAGATATGTTGGCTAAAAAGCTAGATATTAATCCTGTAGAAATAAGAAGAATCAATGGATTGCGACCTGGTGGAAAAAATGCAACAGGGCAAGTTGTGGATGTTTGTGGACTTCAAGACTGCTTAGAGGACGTTGTTAAAAAGCTAGATTGGGAAAACAGTATAAAGCAAAGCCCGTCAAAGCCTAATAGAGTAGTAGGTAGAGGAATTTCATGTGCCTATAAAGCTCCCTCAATGCCTAATAATGTAGCTTCGTCTGCTATTATAAAAATAAATGATGATGGTACAGCTCATCTAATGGTAAGTGCCCAGGACATAGGGCAAGGCTCAGATACAGTATTAACACAAATTGCATCGGAGGTATTATCGATACCGCCCAATAGAATTACAATAAAGACAGGGGATACAGACCATACTCCATATGAGTGGCAAACGGTGGCCAGTAGAATAACCTATTGCACAGGTAATGCTGTTATAAAGGCATGTGAAGATGCAAAGGAGCAATTGCTTGGTCTGGCTCAGCTGAAGCTTGGAATTGAAAAGGATAAACTATACCTAAAGGATGGATATATAAACTCAGATACTCAACCTCAAAAGAAGATAGCAATTAATGAACTGGCACTTGGACTATCTTTGGAGGATGGCTCAGGAATTCATGGACCTATCATTGGAAGAGGATCATTTATACCTCCAGGAGTAAAGAACACTGATAAACAGACTGGTCAAGGGGAAAAGCCTGTAGCTTTTTGGACCTATGGCTGTCAAGGTGTTGAAATTGAAGTTGATACAGAAACAGGAAAGATTGAAGTGTTGAAGGTTGCCTCCAGCTTTGACGTGGGTAAGATAATTAATCCACAATTGATAGAAGGTCAAATAGAAGGTGGAATTATACAAGGATTAGGTTCAGCCATATTTGAAGAGTTAATTATAAGTAAAGGTGTAGTATTGAATCCAAATTTTGTGGATTATAAAATTCCGACAGCAGATGATATGCCAGAAATGATTATTAGCTTTATTGAAAATGAAGAACCAACCGGCCCATTTGGGGCAAGGGGAGTGGGAGAGCCCTGTATGGTGCCAACAGCACCTGCAATTGCCAATGCAGTTAACGATGCTCTAGGAATACGCATCATGTCTTTACCTATAACCCCTGAAAAAATATTAAGGGCCTTGAAAGAAAAGTAGACAAAGATGTCCGAGCTGCATATGAGATGTGGCTCGGTCGTCTAATATAAAGCTAATTTATTTGAAGTGGGTTTAGAAGGTTAGAAAGAGAAAGGAGCGATTTTATGAGTAAAGAGAAAGCGATTTATACAAATGATGCTCTGGAAACCATCCGGGAAGAGGATTCGTTGCCACTCAGTAAAACCATCATTTTGGGGATTCAGCACACCTTTACAATGTTTGGAGCAACAGTACTGGTACCAATAATTACAGGATTAGATATTTCTGTAGCTTTATTTATGGCAGGTGTTGGCACACTATTGTTTCACTTTATTACAAAGGGTAAAGTGCCTGCTTTTCTGGGCTCATCCTTTGCTTTCATCGCACCAATTCTTCTGGTAGCTAATCATTCGGACTTTGGAATGCCCTATGCCCTTGGGGGTATAGTAGTTGCAGGTATCATTTATCTTATATTAGCTGGGTTAGTATATGCAGTGGGTTATCAGAAGGTGGTAGCTTTCTTCCCGCCAATAGTTACAGGACCAATTATTATGGTTATAGGGTTAAAATTAGCTCCAGTGGCCATTGATATGGCTTCGGGTGGATGGCTAATGGCTATTGTGAGCTTTCTGATTGTAGCTGGTGTAAGTGTTTACACAAGAGGATTCATTAAACTTTTACCTGTAATATGTGGTTTGGTTGGTGGATATTTATTTGCTGTTATTACGGGCAATGTAGATTTTTCTCCAGTATCTAATGCCGCGGTTGTTGGAGTACCAAATTTCACAATAGCTAAGTTTAATTTCACAGCCATTATGATGGTGGCTCCTGTTGCTATTGCAACTATGGTAGAGCACATTGGCGATGTGTTGGCTATTGGCGAAACCGTAAAGAAGGATTTTATGAAGAATCCTGGGCTTCATCGTACACTTATTGGTGATGGTATCGCTACTACTATTTCTGCTATGTTTGGTGGTCCTGCCAATACTACATATTCAGAAAATACAGGTGTTTTAGCATTAACAAGAGTACATAAACCATTAATTATGCAGGTTGCTGCTTGTTTCGCCATACTTTTAGGTGTTCTACCTAAGCTAGGTGCTGTTATTTCCACAATTCCTACTCCAGTAGTTGGTGGGATTTCTATTATATTATTTGGTATGATTGCAGCCATAGGGGGCAGGACACTGGTGGAAAACAAGGTAGATCTTAGTAAATCAAGAAACCTAATTATTGCAGCAGTTATTCTAGTTTTAGGATTAGGAGGTGCAGTATTACCGATACCAATTAAGGGTACAGAAATAACCATAGAAGGTATGGCCTTGGCTGCTATAGTTGGTATTGTACTAAACAAGATTTTACCTGAATAAATACTAAAGCCCCACTTCAAACGCTCCTTTAAATAAAGGGGCGTTTTTTTGTGAATATATAACAAAGGAAGGTGAATTTTTATATAGAATAAGTAGAGGGATATACAAATAGAATTAACTATAATTAAATTATATTAACAAAGAATCAAGAACTTTTATAATGCTTTAGAGGGTGTACTTATTAATACTTAACAAAAAATACAAAAACACACAAATTATAATATATTAGTATTTATATATAAAAGATTTTTTAATGCCACTTACTAAGGAGGAGTTAATTTTGTTTAGAGCTTTTGGTATTAATATTGAAGACATGATGAAATTTGATATTATGAAGGACGCCAAAATACTTGCTGGTAGATCGGGCTTAAAGAGGAAGGTAACAAGAATAAATGTAATGGAGGTTCCGGATATATTAGACTGGGTAACACAAGGCGAATTATTATTGACCACTGCCTATTCCATTAAAGACGACTTGCTGGTATTGAAAGATCTAATCCCTAAACTCAAGAAAAAGGGTGTAGCTGCTATCGGCATTAAAATGAAAAGATATATTGCAGAGCTGCCACAAGCGGTTATACAGGTTGCAAATCAAGAGGGATTCCCAATAATCGAAATTCCCTTTAAGGTTTCCTATACAGATATTATGATGCCCGCCTTAACGGAAATAATTAATCGACAAACAAGTATATTAATTAAGGTGGATGAGATACATAACAGACTTATTGATGTAATGATTAAGGGTGGAAGCTTAGATAAAATTGCAGAGGGTATACATAAATCAGTTGGAAATACAGTTGCAATTCAGGAAAACATATTCGATACATTCGTAATTTCCAGTCAACTTGAAGTGAAAAATGAATACAAAAGAATCATTGATGAAGATGAAAGCCTTGTAAAGGTTATTGAGTATCCAAGAGATATTGAAAAGTTTAGGATATGTACAGATCAAGTGGATACTAAAGAAATTAGGCGAATCATCTATCCTATTCATGGAGAAGATCGACATTATGGATACTTAATAATATGGGAAGATAATAAACACATGAATCCCATGGAGATTACAGCAATAGAATCCTCTATTCCGATCATTTTATTAGACTTAGTAAAGAAGATTTCACTTTTCGAGGTGGAAAGTCGACATAAGATTGAGTTTCTAGATGATCTTCTATCAAGAGATGAAAAAAGATTTAAGAAAGCCATTGATAGAGCAAGCCTATTCGATTTTGATAAAAAGCTTGGGTATGCTGCCATGGTTATTTCTATATCAAATCTAAAGGGATTTGTAAAAGAAACCTTAAATAATTCAAGCTTCCTATATAGAATTAACAGTAAGGTTTTACAAATGATTGATCGATTAACTAGAAATCGGCAAATGAAATGTGTATTTGGAAACAAAAGCGATGAAATCATAGTACTATATGGTAATGATAGAAATAAGCCTTGGTGGGAAATAAAGAAAGAGCTGATGCAGTTTGCTAAAGAAATTCTTGAGAATGCAGCATTCGAGCTTAAAGATACCCAGATATCTATTGGTTTGGGTAGATTTTATCAGTCACCAGAAAACCTATGGAAAAGCTATCAAGAGGCGGTAAAGGCAGTTAATAACTATCAGTACAGTAATAAAAATCTTTATCAGCACTATGATAACTTAGGTATCTATAGAGTGCTTAGTAGCGATAATATGGAGGAGGAACTATTCCAGTTCTATAAGGAAACACTTGAGCCTCTAGTTGAATATGATCAAGGTAAGGATTCAGAACTTGTAAAAACTCTACAGATGTACTTTGAGCATGGTGGAAATCTTAAAAGAATTTCAAAGGAAATGTATACTCACTATAATACCATCATATATAGAATGCAAAGAATTAAAGAAATAACCAGTATGGATATGGATAATGCAGATGATAAGCTAAGCCTTCAGGTTGCATTGAAAATATATGAAAGGATAAATCAATCTATATAGTAAAGCATTACAAAAACTACTATTTTGATTTAGAATTTCTGTATAAAGGTTATCCTTATACAAAAAAAGAATAATAGATAGAGAAAAAAATAAAAGGGGTATTACTTAATAAAATGTAAAGAAGGGTTAATAATATGAAAGCAATAAGGATGTGTCATCACACTAAAGAACTAATTGATAATGAGATGAAGATTAATGGTAAGATACACTCAATATTTAATCGTGTATTAAATATTATTACACCAGATGATAAACTGATTTCAATAGTATCATCACAGGTACCAATACCACCCAGGGGAATTGTATTAGAACTACCTTCTCAAAATTCATTTCATTCATTAAATTTTAATCCAGGAATGAAGGTAACTATCAATAAACAATATCTTGAAGCTGCAGATGGGAAATTTCAGCTTAACCTATCAGAGGCATTGGTATGGGACAGTAGACCAGACAGTACATTCGATAAAGCTCAAGATGTTGATTTTAAAAAAAAGCTAGAGCTTTTTAGGGAGGCATTGGTTTCAGAAGGGAATTTCAACGGAATCGCACCAATATTTGCCAAACTGGAAAAGCAGCTAACCAATCGATCTAACAATGATGAAATCCTATATAATCATTATTGCTATTTCATAGAAAGGCGAATGCTAAAGCTATTGGATTCAATAATAAATAATAACACAGAAGGAGCTCGAAAGGCAGCAAAGGAAATTGTGGGATTTGGGCCAGGGCTAACACCTTCTGCCGACGACTTTTTAACAGGTCTAATAATTGCAATGGTTTACTGTACAATTTATTTGGCTGAAAATGTGGAGAAAATCTACAAAATTGCTGAAAGTCTTGTTGAGGGAGTAGAATTCAGGACTACTAAAATTAGTGCAGAAATGCTTACCTTTGCTTCCAATGGTGAGGTTTCAGAAAATGTAAAACAACTGATGATTAGTTTGTTTTCTGTCAGTAAGCCAGAGGATTTAAATAACCCACTAAAATCAGTAATCAATAATGGCGAAACCTCCGGCACAGATCTAGCTGCAGGAATATATATAGGCTGTCTGTTAAGCAATGAATTATGGAGAGGTAGGGGTGCTTTTAATGAATATTAAAATAAAAACACAAAAAAATACCTACTACGATTCTGTTACTCTAATGCGAATAAGCAAAGAATTAAAGAGCTTAGAAGGTGTTGAAGAGGTTCTTGTGGGAATGGCAACGGATCTTAATAAGGAACTGGCTCGAAATTTGGGGCTTTCAAATGAAACAATAGAAGGTTTAACCGTCAATGATTTCTTTGTAACTGTAAAATGTACTAATGAGGAGCTATTTGAAATACTATTAAAAAAGCTGGAGGAATTATTAAGCAAAAAGGATGATGAAACTGAAGAGTATTCTCCGGCAACATTAGAATCTACATTAAAAAATGTTCCTGATTTAAACATTGCAATTATTTCAGTGCCAGGCCAATATGCCTTTGCTGAGACTAAAAAAGCTCTTGATAATAATCTACATGTTTTACTATTTAGTGATAATGTAAGTGTAAAAGATGAAAAGACTTTAAAGGAGATTGCAAAGGAAAAAGGTTTATTGATGATGGGGCCAGATTGTGGTACTGCCATAATTAATCAAGTACCTCTAGCCTTTGCAAATGTTGTTAAAAAAGGAAGTATTGGTATTGTTGGGGCCTCGGGGACAGGTATACAAGAGGCAAGTGTATTAATAGATAAATTTGGTGGTGGAGTATCACAGGCTATTGGTACTGGAGGTAGAGATTTAAGCTTAGATATCGGTGGAATTATGATGATTGAAGGAATAAAGGCTCTAGAACAGGATGAAAAGACAGAGGTAGTTCTTTTGATTTCAAAGCCACCAGCACCAGAAATAGCAGAAAAGGTACTTAAGACTGCTAAAGACTCCGGTAAACCCTTTGTAGTTATTTTTATTGGAGGAGATATTGAAGTAATAGAAAAATATGGTGGTGTGCCAGCTTTAACACTTGAAGATGCAGCAATTAAGGCTGTTCAATTAACAAATATTAAAATGAAAACCCCTGAAATTATTGAGGAAGGAAGAGATTCATTAATAAAGATGCTTGCTAAAAATCTCAATAAAGATCAGAAATATATACGAGGACTTTATACTGGTGGTACTTTATGTGACGAAGCAATGATAATGCTTTCAAAAACTATTGGTGATATCTATTCCAATATTCCATTAAAACCACATTTGAAACTAATGGATCCTATTGAAAGCAAAGAAAATTCATGTATTGACTTGGGTGATGATACCTTCACTGTTGGCAGGGCACATCCTATGATCGACCCAGCCACCAGACAGGAAAGGCTTATTAAAGAGGCAGAGGATACAGAAGTTGCAGTATATTTAATGGACTTTGTTCTTGGTTATGGTTCACATCATGATCCAGCAGGAGAAATGATAGCTTCAATAGAAAAAGCACGAGAAATTATGAGGCAAAAAGGATATGAGGCTGTTTATATTGCTTCTGTCAGTGGTACTGAAGCAGATCCTCAAAATCTCAAAGAACAAGAAAGAAAGCTTATGGAAGCTGGAGTTGTGGTAATGGCGTCAAATGCTCGTGCAGTTGGACTGGCAGCAGATTTGATTATGTATCATAGGAAAGGCAGGGAATAATATGTCCAAGATTAATGATTTATTTAAAACTGAATTAAAAGTTGCTAATATTGGATTAAGATCCTTTGCTGAAGATCTAAAAAATCAGAAGGTTAAGGTAGTACACGTGGATTGGAGGCCTCCTGCTGGGGGTAATAAAAAAATGATAGCGTTGCTTTCAAAGCTAAAATGAAATCAATGAGGAATGTAAAACCAATGAGTAATGAAAGATCAATTAGAAATAGCAATGTGAAATGAGTAATGAAAAACAAAGATAAATCGAGAAAAAAAGATATAATAAGAAATTTGGCTACAAATTTCTGCCATAATTACTCATTACTAATTATTCATTATTAATTATTAATTAGCTTAATCTTTAAAGTATATTAAAAGGAGTGATTGAATGGTTCAGGATTTAATAAAAAAAGCAAATGAAGAGACCATGAAACGTATCCTTAGCGCTCAACCTACCCTGGTGGGAATAGGAGTAGCTGGTGATGTAATTCCTGGTATGACATCAAAGACTATTCTACATGCTGGTCCCCCCATTACTTGGGAGAATATGAGTGGACCATTGAAGGGAGCAGTTATAGGAGGTCTAATATATGAAGGGTTAGCAGAAAATGAAGTAGATGCAATTGCTTTAGTAGAATCTGGTGAAATACAGTTTGATCCATGTCATCACCATAATGCCGTTGGACCTATGGCTGGAGTTGTAACAGCCTCAATGCCTGTTTTTATAGTGGAGAATAAAACCTTTGGGAACTATGCCTTTTGTACATTGAATGAAGGACTTGGTAAAGTTCTGCGCTATGGTGCCTACAGTGAAGATGTAATTAAACGGCTTAAGTGGATGGAAACAATCCTTGCGCCAGTTTTAAAGGAAGCTATAGGCTTGGCTGGTCCAATTAATTTAAAATCTATGATTGCTCAAGTGATCATGATGGGAGACGAGGGACATAATCGAAATAAAGCTGGTACCTCTTTGTTAATACGAGAGCTTGCAGCCCATATTATTAACACCTCCTTTAGTAACCAAGAAAAAATTGAGGTTTTAAACTTTATGAATAGCAATGATCATTTTTTCTTGAATTTAACTATGCCAGCCTGTAAATCTTCTCTTGATCCTGCTATGGGAATTAAATATAGTACAATTGTCTGTGCTATGTCTAGAAATGGAACAGAATTTGGTATTAGAGTAAGTGGTTTAGGGGATCGTTGGTTTACTGCACCAGCTGAGATAGTTGATGGACTACTGTTTCCAGGATTTACTGCTGAAGATGCTAATCCAGACATTGGAGATAGTGTAATTACAGAAACAACTGGTATTGGCGGATTTGCCATGGCTGCTGCTCAGGCTATTGTTCAATTCGTTGGAGGTAATCCACAAGATGCAATAAATTACTCAAAGCTCATGTACGAGATTACAGAGGCGGAAAACAACACATATAAAATACCAGTTTTAAATTTTAAGGGAACTGCTACAGGGATTAATATTATGAAGGTTGTGGAGACAGGAATTCTTCCAATTATTAATACAGGAATAGCCCATAAGGAGCCTGGAGTAGGGCAAGTTGGTGCTGGCTTGGTTAGACCACCTATGAAGTGCTTTGAAGATGCTTTAGAGGCATTTGTTGATGCATTAACAGAAGAAGGACTAGTTGAGTAAACAGTAAACAGTGAAGAATGAGGAGTGAAGAGTGAAGAGTGAAGAGTGAAGAATGAAGAGTGAATGTTGAATGTCGAATGTTTAAATTTCTTCATGAAATTTTTATTAAACTCTTAACTCTAAACTCTAAACTCTAAACTTTTAATATTATTTAAATAAGGGAGGATGTATTATGGAATTTTGGAACAATATGAAAATGTACGACTTAACTCAAAATTTAAGTCATTTAACACCACCGTGGCCTACCTATGAGCCATTACAAATTAAGTTTTTTAAAAGACTATCACCCAATGGTGCCAACGGACAGCTAATAACAACATCAAATCATGTGGGTACTCATCTAGATGGACCACTGCATTTTGATACTGCAGGAAGAGATATTGCATCTTTACCTCTAGAAAAATTAGTTGGACCTGGTGTCGTAGTTGATTTATCAGATATAGCAGAAGACTATGGTATTTACACACCAAAGGATATAACAGATAGGGTTGAAGTTAAGAAGGGTGATATTCTCATAATTAATACAGGGTATCATAAATATGGATGGGATCAACCAGAAGCAGATGAGAGAAGATATATGTTAAGACACCCAGGGCCATCTATGGATTTTGTAGACTGGGTTAAGGAAATGGAAATAAAATGGATTGGAGTTGACTGTGGATCTGCTGATCATCCAATGAATACAAAAATCCGTGACTGGGAGCCACTTGAAGCACAAATGGCTGACGAGTATATGAAGAAAAAGTATGGAAAAGGCTTAAATGAAATATATAAATGGCCAAATACATATCAAGCAATGCATGTTCATGTATTTCCTAAGCCTCATGAAATAATTCATGCTGAAAATGTTGGAGGAGAAATCAATAAGGTCCTTAATAAGCGCCTTGTTATTGGATGCTTCCCATGGAAGTTTGTTGGAGGAGAATCTAGTATTTCTAGAATTGTTGCCTTTGACAAAGAATAGATATTGATTGCCTGCCCAAAAGGGTGGGCAATTATTTTAGGAGGTATGAAAATGAAAGACCATATAGCTGCCTGTGTTCAAATTGCAGTAGAACCTAACGATATTAATAATAATATCGATAAATGCTGCCATTGGTTAGAACGAGCTGTCAAGGATTATGATGCAGAGCTGGTATTGTTTCCAGAATCCATTACTACAGGATTTACTCCTGGAATGACCCCGGATGAATTTTATAGTTTACTTGAGCCAATCCCAGGAAAGCATACAGAAAAAATACAAAAGCTTGCTGGCCAACTAGGGGTTCATGTTGTTTTTCCTCTTTATGAAAGGGGACCTGAGAAGGGAATAATATATAATAGTTCAATTTTAATCGATGATAAGGGAGAGATACTGGGTAATTATAGAAAAACCCATCCTTTTCCTACTGAAAGGTTAGAGGGTGGAGGTTGGACTACCCCTGGTAATGAAGTGGTGGTGGTTGAAACTAAGCTAGGTAAAATTGGGATGGTAATCTGCTATGATGGTGATTTCCCTGAATTGGTTAGGGTGCTTGCCCTAAAGGGAGCAGAGATTATCACCCGGCCCTCTGCTTTACTTAGGAGCTTTGAAATTTGGGAGTTTGTAAACAAGGCTAGAGCATATGACAACCATGTATATCTTCTAGGAGCCAATTCAATTGGGCCTGACGCTGCCAAAAACTATTTTTTCGGACATAGTATGATTATAAATCCTATAGGTCAAACAATTGCTTTGGCAAGAGGAACAGAAGAGATTATAGCTGCGAAGCTAGATAGTAATCCAATCAAACATGTTAGTTATGGTACAAAATCTCCTATGATATTTGACCATCTAGAGGATAGAAATGTAAAGGTGTATGGTGATATTCTTATGGAAGGGAAGAGCAGCTTCGAGCCTGCTAAAAGAATACCATATAGGAGATAAAACCTCAACCAAGTGATAGTTGATAGTTGAGAGTTGAGAGTTGAGAGTTAAAACAAAATTGAAAATTGAAAATGCAAAATTGAAAATGAAAAACAACCTAAAGAGTTAAAAGTTAAGAAATTGTTAAATGTAGAATGTTGAATGATAAAAATCTAAAAAAGAAAAATTAAGGATGAGTATACTATAGAGAATGGAGGGAGAACATGAATCAAGCCCTTGAGGGAGTAAAGGTTTTAGATTTAACGAGGGTATTGGCAGGACCATATGCCACTATGGTTTTAGGTGATATGGGAGCAGATATCATTAAGATAGAAATGCCAGGTGTTGGTGATGATTCAAGACAATTTGGGCCATACGTAAAAGGAGAAAGTGCATATTTTCTAAGCTTGAATAGAAATAAGAGAAGCATAACATTAAACCTCAAAAAGGAAAAAGCACGGCAGCTATTCATTGAAATGGTTAAGAAGTGTGATGTAGTTGTAGAAAACTTCAGACCAGGCACTATGGAAAAACTAGGACTAGGATATGAAGAACTTAAAAAAATCAATCCTTCTATTATATATGCTGCTTGCTCTGGATTTGGTCATACTGGGCCCTATAGCCAAAGAGCTGCCTACGATGCTGTAGTTCAGGCTATGGGAGGAATTATGAGTATAACTGGTGAAAAGGATGGAAAACCAACTCGAGTAGGACCTTCTATTGGAGATATTACTGCAGGATTATTTTCTGCTATAGGAATATTGTCAGCACTAAACTATAGAAATCAGACAGGAAAAGGTCAAATGGTGGATGTTGCAATGTTAGATTGCCAAGTTGCTATTTTGGAAAATGCTATTGCCAGATATGTAGTAACTGGAGAAATTCCTATGCCCGCAGGAAACCGACATACCTCAATTGTTCCCTTTGAGCCCTTTGAGACTTTAGATGGAGAAATAATGATAGCAGCAGGAAATGATGGACTATGGGGAAAGCTATGTAAAATAATGAATAGAGAAGATCTTATAGCAGATGATAGGTTCAAAACAAACCCCCTTAGAAACCAAAATTATGCAGAACTGAGGCCAATTATTGCTAAGATTATCGGAACAAAAACCTCCAAAGAGTGGCTTCAGATACTGGAGGAAGCTGGAGTACCTAATGGGCCAATAAATACAATAGATAAAGTTCTTGAGAATCCACAGATAAATGCTAGAGAAATGATAAAAGAGGTTTACCATCCAACTGCGGGTGGCTTGAAGATGCCTGGAGTACCAATTAAGATGAGTGAAACACAGGGTGAAATTGTTAAACCTGCACCAATTTTAGGGCAACATACAGAAGAAATATTGAAGGAGCTTTTAAATCTAACCTCTGATGAAATACTAAATTTACAGAAGGAAGATATCTTCTAGTTTATAAATAATTTAGGCTGTTGTATACTGAATATAGGTAATAATAATGAATAGGAGTATAACAATTATGCAAAAGAAAGTGCTCATTAAAGGGGCAGGAGATATTGCTACTGCTGTAGGCCACAAGCTTTTTAGAAGTGGGTTTAAGGTTGTTATGACAGATGTAGAAAAGCCCACATGTATTAGGAGACATGTGTCCTTTGCCAATAGTATATATGAAGGTCAGTGGCAGGTAGAAGGGATCATGGCAAAGAGAGCAGTAACAATACAGGATATCACCAATATACTAGAAGATGGTGCTATTCCTGTTATTGCTGATGGCTACGGAAACATTAAAAATGAAATGAAATTCGACTTTCTTGTTGATGCAATATTGGCCAAGAAAAATACTGGAACCCATATTGATGATGCACCAATTGTAATTGGATTAGGACCAGGTTTTGTGGCAGGTATAGATGTTGATATGGTAATTGAAACCAACAGGGGTCATAATCTTGGTCGCATTATATTTCATGGCTGTAGCGAAGCAAATACTGGAGTGCCAGGTGATATAGGGGGATATACAACAGAAAGGGTGTTAAGAGCACCAGCAGAAGGAGAAATTAAAAATCTTAAGGTAATCGGTGATATAGTAAAAAAAGATGATGTTATTGCTCTGGTGGAAGATAAAGAAATCAAATCAAATATAGCTGGTATAATTAGAGGATTGATTTATGATGGAACAACAGTTTCAAAGGGATATAAAATAGGAGATGTTGATCCAAGAGGCGACATTAGTTTTGTTACCACTATATCTGATAAAGGCAGATGTATTGCAGGTGGTGTTTTAGAAGCAATATTGATGAAGAGCAATGAGTAATGAGTAATGAGTAATGAGTAATGAGTAGTGAGCAATTAGAAGAAAAAGAGGATAAAAAATGCAGGTTTGCCTATTATAAAAAGATGACCAAATATAAAAATTTGTGTCATCTTTTTTTTCTACAAAGTACATTTAACTTTACAGCCTGTATTAATAATCATAAAATAGAGCTAAGACAAAAAAATGTTATTGAACCTGGAAGGAAGTGTTAGTATTGGATGTTTTTCAAAAAAGCCTTGAGCTTCATGGTAAATTAAAGGGAAAGATATCGATGGAATCGAAGTTAAAGGTGAATAATCGTGACGACCTTAGTTTAGCATATACTCCTGGAGTGGCTGAACCTTGTAAAGAAATTAATAAAAATCCAGAAAAAGTCTATGAATATACATCAAAGGGTAACCTAGTGGCGGTTGTTACTGATGGTACAGCGGTGCTGGGTTTAGGAGATATTGGTCCAGAGGCTGCTATGCCAGTTATGGAAGGGAAGGCAATTCTTTTTAAATCCTTTGCAAATATCGATGCTTTTCCTATTTGCTTGGCAACTAAAGATGTGGATGAAATTGTCCAAACAGTCAAATATATGTCTCCCACCTTTGGTGGAATCAATTTAGAAGATATTTCAGCACCTAGATGCTTTGAAATAGAAGATAGATTAAAGAAGGAACTTGACATTCCAGTTTTTCATGACGATCAGCACGGTACAGCTATAGTTGTATTAGCGGGTTTAATTAATGGACTTAAGCTGGTTAATAAATCCTTTGAAGAAATAAGGGTGGTAATTAGCGGTGCTGGCTCTGCAGGAATAGCCATTTGCAAGCTATTACAATCTGCAGGAGTAAAGGATATTGTATTGGTTGGTAGTAAAGGTATTATCTATGTAGGAGCACCCTATAATAACCTCCATCAAGAAAAAGTGGCAGCAATAACAAATCCACGAAAATTAGTAGGTGGATTAGAGGTTGCAACGGAAAAAAGCGATGTATTCATTGGAGTATCGGCACCTAATGTGATTACTAAAGAAATGGTTTCTACTATGGCACAAAAAGCTATTGTTTTACCAATGGCAAATCCTATTCCGGAAATAATGCCCCATTTAGCAAAAGAGGCTGGTGCATTTATTGTAGGAACCGGTAGATCAGACTTCCCAAACCAAATTAATAATGTATTGGCATTCCCAGGAGTCTTTAGAGGAGCCCTTGATGTAAGAGCAAGTGACATAAATGAGGAAATGAAGATGGCAGCTGCCTATGCAATTGCTGGTATAATAACAGATGAAGAGCTGAATTCTGACTACATCATACCCGACTCCTTTAACCCAAAAGTAGTGGCTGAGGTTGCAAAGGCTGTTTCAAAAGCAGCAACAATTACGGGAGTAGCTAGAAGGTAATGATAAAACAGTTACTATACACGTAAATCTGTTCACAACCATCAGTTTATGGTATGATAAATGAAGAGTTATTAGGTAAGGGAGGGGAAGTCTTGGTACAGGGGAAGAGATATTTTATATATCTGGTGTTGATTTTAAGCTTATTAGGTAACTCTTACTATTACTTTCAATTACAGGATGCTAAAGCTAAATTATATGACACTAATCAAATGGTTTCACAACAGATAGAAAGTAATATAAGACAAAGTATGATGTATGCACGGGAACTTAAAGAGACCCAATCTCCATTATCTATGCAGAACCTGCAAAGTACTTTACAGGAGTTGACTGTATCATTTGGTCATTGGGTAAATATTAATCAATCTGAACGTAAGCCCAATGAGCGATTACAACGAGGTTTAACTGGAATTGAAGTTTTAAGAAACACAGTTGTTAATCACCTAAATAGACAATATACCAGTAATAACAATCGTCTAACAGAACAGGATATAGAATTATTGGACAAGGTTCATGAAAATCTTGACAGATTACTTGTTGTTCATAGCAAAATTAAAGATAGGGGAAATGATTTAAAAAGTGATAAAGAAAGTGATGGTGGCCTTGGTCAGGTGGCTGGAAATATAGAAGAGATGGCAAGATTATATCGTCATAGTGTAACTCCTAATAAGCATCCTAAGTACATTACCTTTGATGTAGCAGTTGATAAAGCAAAGGAAGTATTTCCATATTTACAACGATTAGAAATTGAAAGTTCAGAAAATGTTAAGCTTCGTGATGGTGTTCACTATTATAATCTAACCTTTTACAACAAGGATATCAGCTATACTGTATGGGTTGATGCTATAAATGGTCAAATAAGGAATTATGAACTTAAGTCTGAATTAAGCAGTAACAGGAGTTTTTCTCAAAGACAAGCTAATATATTAGCTAGGGATTTTCTTAGCAACTTCTATTCTGGAGATGTAAAGGAAGAAATGTTTAAAATGCAATTGGAGGGAAAAAACAATAATGTAATTTATTCGTTTCGGTTTACTCCAATTAAGAAAAATATTACTATGTTTAGTGATGCATTCACTATAAATATTGATTCTGGCATTGGAGATGTAATAAAGTATAGTAATGACTTTATAAGTAGTCAAATTCCAGTGACTGAAAGTATTTTAGAAGTAGAGGAAATTCAAGAAAAACATCAAGAGGATATTGGTAATATGGAGTATGACGGGCTAGCTGTTATTCGATCTTTTGAAACAAGATATTTGCCTAGACTAACCCACAGATTTAAAACAACCAAAAATGATCAGCAAATTATTATTTTATTTGATGCTGAAACTGGTCAGCAGCTTCTTGAAATGTACTATATATATGTAGCAGTAGATTAGACAGAAATAGGTGATTAAGTGAAATATGAATGGCTTTATCAGAGCAATAAAATTATTGTGAAGAATGTTAAGGATTTTGAGTTAAAGGATATTTTTGAGTGTGGACAATGTTTTCGGTGGAGAAAAGAAGATGATAACAGCTACACCGGAGTTGCGTATAACAAACTATTAAATATTAATAAAATAGACGAAGATATTCATCTGCTCAATACTAATCCTATTGATTTTGAGGAAATTTGGATTAATTATTTTGATTTAAATACTGATTATGCAATCATAAAAAAGAATCTTATTAAAAAAGATGATGTAATGAAGAGGGCAACGTCATTTGGTAATGGTATTCGTATTTTGAAACAAGAACCATGGGAAACTATTGTGTCTTTTATTGTTTCAGCAAATAACAATATACCAAGAATCATGAAGGCAATTGAATTATTGTGCAGTAAATATGGTGAAGAAATTGGAAGCTTTAACGGTAAGCTATATTATAGTTTTCCAAGGCCTGAAATAATAGCCAAGCTTAAGCCAGAAGATTTATCAGCCTGCAATATGGGGTATCGTGGTCCTTATATTATTAAAACTGCAAATCAGGTATTATCTAACCCAAATCTAATTCCTATGCTCCGAGCACAGAATACAGACCATTGTAGAAAAGGCCTAATAGATTTCAGTGGGGTTGGGCCAAAGGTTGCCAATTGTATAGCTTTTTTTGCCTTTGGTAAACTAGATGCTTTTCCAGTTGACGTGTGGGTTAAACGTCTGATGGAATACTTTTATTTTCATAGTGAAATGAAACCAAAGGAAATAGAGGATTTTGCAAAAAATCAATATGGGTCATATGCTGGCTATGCACAACAGTATTTGTTTTACTACGGTCGAGAATTAGGAATTGGCAAGGGGGATTAATATGTTAGGTACTATAGTAAATGCAGTAGCAATAATAATAGGTGGGTTAACAGGGATTTTATTACGAAAAGGAATTCCAGATAGCTTCAAAAATACAATAATGCAAGGCTTAGGACTATGTGTCTTTATAATAGGACTATCGGGAGCCTTAAAAAGTGAAAATATTATATTGGTAATTTTTTGCATAGTAATTGGTAGCATTATAGGTGAAGCCTTTGCAATAGAAGATAAGCTACAAAAAGTAGGCGATTGGTTAGAAGGCAACGTAGGTAGAGGTGGAGAAGGATCGATGGCAAAGGGTTTTGTAACAGCCAGTTTAATATACTGTGTTGGTGCAATGGCTATTGTGGGCTCTTTAGAAAGTGGATTAACAGGAAACCATGAGACATTATTTGCAAAATCACTGATAGATGGAATAACAGCAGTAATATTTGCATCGACCCTGGGTATAGGAGTTGTGTTTTCATCTATAGCAGTCTTTGTTTATCAAGGCATTATTACTTTTTCTGCATCCTTTGTGAAACCATTTCTTGTTGCAGAGGTTATACGTGAAATGTCTGCAATTGGTGGACTGTTGATCATGGGAATAGCAATAAATATTTTGGATATTAAAAAGATATCAGTTGGTAATATGCTACCTGCTGTGTTTTTACCAATTTTTTATCCCTTTATAGAGCCATTTTTAATAAGGGTAATTTCATTCTTTGAGATGCTTCTGTAGTAAATTGCAAATTAATAATAAGTATTAATATTTAGGGTAGTTATTCTTCGGAATACTACCTTTATTTGTGTTTTAACCAAATGCATTCCTCTGGTGAATAAACCAACATAAGCTATTAAAAACTCCCGATTTTGGGTGTTTTTTAGTGAAAAATTTTCAATTATTAGATTATTAATAGGATAAAATATGAATATAAAAGTAAGACTTTGAAAAACGAAGGAAATAATTGAAAAGAAGTGATAATCAATATGAATAACGTATAGATGGTAAATATAGGCTAAAATAAAGAAAAATGGGGTTTGCTACAATATTTACTTTTATATAACATTATAATTGTGATTAGCACTCGTTGATGGTGAGTGCTAACAGGAAAAAGTATAAAATTTAATTATAATAATAATTTAAGGAGGGTTCACTATGAATATTAAACCTTTAGGCGACAGAGTAGTAATTAGGAGACTTGAAGCTGAAGAAAAAACCAAAAGCGGAATTGTTCTTCCAGGAACTGCAAAGGAACAACCCCAGATGGCAGAAATTATGGCAGTAGGTCCAGGTGGAATGATTGATGGTAAAGAAGTAGTTATGGAAGTAAAGGTAGGAGATAAGGTTATCTTCTCTAAGTATGCCGGTACAGAGGTTAAACATGATGGAGTTGAGTATACCATATTGAGACAAAATGACATTTTGGCTATAGTTGAATAAATAAGTTACAAACAATACTCAATACTTACTTAAATATTAAAGAAATAGGGAGGTTTTTATTATGGCTAAAGAAATTAAGTTTAGTGAACAAGCACGTCGTTCTTTAGAAGCAGGTGTTAATAAATTAGCTAATACAGTAAAGGTAACATTAGGACCAAAGGGTAGAAATGTTGTAATCGACAAAAAGTTTGGTTCTCCATTAATTACAAATGATGGAGTTACTATTGCACGTGAAATTGAATTTGAAGACGCCTATGAAAATATGGGAGCTCAATTGGTTAAGGAAGTAGCAACTAAAACTAATGATGTTGCTGGAGATGGAACAACTACAGCAACTCTATTGGCTCAAGCAATTATAAGAGAAGGTTTGAAAAATGTAGCTGCTGGAGCAAATCCAATGATACTTAAGAAGGGTATACATAAAGCAGTAGATGTTGCTGTAGCAGAGCTACAAAAAATATCTGTACCTGTTGAAAATAAAGAAGCAGTTGCACAGGTTGGTGCTATTTCAGCAAGTGATGAAGAAATTGGTCAATTAATTGCAAATGCAATGGAAAAGGTAGGAAAAGACGGAGTAATTACTGTAGAAGAATCAAAATCTATGGGTACTACTTTAGAAGTTGTTGAAGGGATGCAATTTGATAGAGGCTACTCCTCTCCATACATGGTTACAGATACAGAAAAAATGGAAGCTGTATTACATGATCCATATATTTTAATTACAGATAAGAAAATCTCTAACGTACAAGAAATACTTCCTGTTCTTGAACAAATTGTACAACAAGGCAAAAAGCTATTAATTATAGCTGAAGACGTTGAAGGTGAAGCTTTAGCAACACTGGTAGTAAACAAATTAAGAGGAACCTTTGAGTGTGTAGCAGTAAAAGCTCCGGGCTTTGGTGATAGAAGAAAGGCTATGTTAGAGGATATTGCTATTCTAACAGGTGGAACAGTTATTTCTGAAGAGTTAGGATATGAATTGAAATCTGCAACAATCGAAATGCTAGGAACTGCTAGAACTGTAAAGGTAGATAAAGAGAATACTACTATAGTTGAAGGAGCAGGAGACCAAAAATCAATTAAGGATAGAATTGGTCAGATAAAGGCACAAATCGAAGAAACAACTTCTGAATTTGATAAAGAAAAGCTAATGGAAAGACTAGCAAAGCTTTCTGGCGGCGTAGCTGTAATCCAAGTTGGAGCTGCTACAGAAACAGAGCTTAAGGAAAGAAAGCTTAGAATAGAAGATGCATTAAATGCCACTAGAGCAGCTGTAGAAGAAGGTATTGTGTCTGGTGGAGGTACTGCATTAGTTAATGTTGCATTAGCTGTTGAAGCATTACTTGATACAACAGAGGGTGACGAAAAGACAGGTGTAAAAATTATTAGAAGAGCACTTGAAGAGCCATTAAGACAAATAGCGGAAAATGCTGGATTAGAAGGATCGGTTATTGTTGAGAAGATTATGTCATCCGAAAAGGGTCTAGGCTTCGATGCATTAAACGAAAAGTATGTTAACATGATAGAAGCTGGAATCGTTGATCCAACAAAGGTTACAAGATCAGCTCTGCAAAATGCAGCTTCTGTATCTGCAATGCTTCTTACAACAGAGGCAGCAATAGTTGATATTAAAGAAGATGAGCCTGCAATGCCTGGTGGAATGGGCGGAATGGGCGGCGGAATGCCGATGATGTAATCACCCACAAAATTAAATAAGTTAAACACTAGCTTGACGGTGCTTCGTGCCATGTAAAATAGTGTTTTTCACACAGATTGCCCACGGTTTTTATTATCTTTCGTGGGCAATCTTATTTTTTGTAAATACTTTTCATAATAAATCTTGAGAGTAATGTGTACAAGGTGAACTTATAAAGAACTAAATAAAGCGGCCCAAAATATAATAGCAGCTAAAAATATTCCCAAAAACATTGTTATACCATGCCTTAAGTGTATATTTTTTATACTTGTCAAACCAATATTTATAGGTATAGATATTACTAGTAAAACAACTAGCAAAAAAAATTTAAGCAAATCTAAATTTTGACTTTTGTCCATTTGAATTCCTTTTATAAAAGCATAGACAGAAGTAATGTATGTAACTAGTAAGTAACTAAACTTATTATATCTTAAGTTTGATTTTATAGTGTCGCTAAAAAAATCGGTAAACTTATAAAATATTCTAGATGAGAATAAGAACAATGTCATTTGCGCAAACAAATAAATTGAAGAAATTATAAGAAATAATTTAAGCATATCCAAACCCCCTTGTATTCTATTATGCCATAAGCAATGTCTTAGTCCAATTACCCTTTTACAAAAGGCCTTATTTATATTGTTTTCCACAACCATTTTATCCGATACACTTCCTCCACTAACACCCCTATGTTTTTCATACTGCTATATTTCACCAACACCTCAAAGCTAATCAATCCCATGGTATATCACGAAGCAGTAAAGGGCTGAATAAAGAGTTTCTCCAGCAGCCTATCGGAAAAACCATATAATAAAATAGTGACAACCAAAGGGGAAACAATGATTTTCAAAATTAGAATCTCCTCTATTTTTTTAAGAAAGTATCCAATAGATCCTTAGACAGAGCACCGAGAAAACAAATAGGTAGATAAAAATAAAAATGAACATTCAGTCAATAAAGTACTTCTTTGGCAGGAGAATAGGAATCTTCCCCTACTTTAGATAATAGGAGGACAAAATAATAGTGCATTTTAGGTTGTGTCGCAATTAGCTCTGCTGCGGGTAGTAAAACAGTGGTTTTTATAGGTTTACATCTATAAATCACTGTTGTTTTTATGTGAGGATTATACAGCTTAAAGAAAAATCTGGATTTTTATGCGTTGATATTTCAGTGAGTATGATAAACAGATACACACACATTGTTAATTAATTATCAACTTTTACTATAGAAGAACTGTATCCGATAGAAAGTTTCAATTTTGCAAATAAGTAATATGATGGTAATATTAACTTGTTTGTAAGAGCTATAGAAGAGAGATTGTAAAGAAGGAGGAATTTGGGATGTTTAATCAGAGAAAAGGGATTGCGATTGTAGGACTAATGATAGTAGTTTTATTGACACAGTTGGGCTGTACTGGCAGTACAGGTGCAGCTGAAGGGGATGTGGAGGACGCAGTAGTAGAAGGAGTAGTTGAGGAGGTAGATGAAGAGGAACAAGAAAAAATAGTTGTAGGTACTTCAGGAGAGTATTATCCTTGGGCATTTCAGAAAGATGGAGTGTTACAAGGATTTGAGATTGATGTATGGAACGAAATTGCAAAAAGAAATAACTTAGAGATCAGCTTTGAGACATCTAGATTTAGTGGACTGATTGGTATGCTAGACACAGGAAGAATTGATACAATAGCACATCAAATGTCTATAACAGAGGAAAGAAAAGAAAAATATAACTTTACGGAGCCCTATGCTTATAGCTATTATGACTTCGCTGTAAGAAGTGATAACACAATGGAATCATTAGATGATTTAATAGGGAAAAGTGTAGGCTGTTGGCAAGGTGGTAACGGTGAAAGAACATTAAGAGCCATCAATGACGAGCATAACCTTAATTTAGATATTAGAACCTATGATGGTGTACCTATTGAACAAGAGGTGGAGTTAGGTCGATTAGATGCCAGCTGGCAAGGGGAAGTAAAAACATTAGCAACAATAGAAAAAAATAATCTTGATTTAAAGCTTTTAGATATTAAGTTGGTGTTTGAAACAAATGCATATCCTTTTGTGAAAGGTAGTGAAAAGGACGCTTTGAGAGAAGATATAAGCAAGACCATAAGAGATATGCATCAAGATGGAACATTATCGAATTTTTCAAAGAAATGGTTTGATTTAGATACAACAGTTAAACCGTAAAAACAATTAGGAGATACTTTGTGATGAGTTTTGATATTCAGTTTGCCATAAGATTAATACCGTTAATGCTGCAATACTTACAGGTGACCGTGATACTATCCATATTCACTATGGTTATTGGATTAACAATAGCCTTTGTGATTGCCTTAATTACTGATGCCAAAATAAAGATACTTTCCCCCTTATTGAAAGTATATGTGTCCTTCTTTAGAGGGACACCCCTATTGGCACAGCTATTTTTATTATACTTTGGATTGGCACAAGTTTTTCCAGTACTCATTAAACTTAGTGCATTTAATGCGGCGTTGATTGTACTGAGCCTGAACTCAGCAGCATTTATGTCGGAAGCCATTAGAGGAGCGATTATGTCTGTAGAAAAGGGGCAGATGGAAGCATGCCTATCCATAGGAATGACCTATTGGCAATCTATGAGACGAATTATTTTACCTCAAGCTATCCGAACAGCAGTACCAGCTTTGTCCAATAGTTTTATAAATATAGTGAAGAGTTCATCCTTGGCTTATACCATAGGAGTGACAGAGATGATGGCTATGGCACAAATGGAAGCTGCCTCTAGCTATAGATATTTAGAGGCCTTTGTAGTTATTATCCTAGTTTATTGGCTAATTATAAGTGTTTTAGGGCATATGCAAAACAAGCTTGAACTAAGACTAAATGAATATTAGGTGAGATTAATGCTAAAATTAACGAACATTCATAAAAGCTTTGGAGATTTAAAGGTTTTAAAGGGCGTCGACCTAGAAATTAAGCAAGGAGAGGTAAAGGCTATCATTGGACCCTCGGGAACGGGAAAATCAACCCTACTAAGGTGTATTAATTACCTAGAAAAACCAGATGAAGGGAAAATAATGATAGACCAGTTAGACTTAGACGCAAAGACCATTACAAAACAAGAGATATATAAACTTAGAAAATCTACAGCTATGGTTTTTCAAAGCTTTAATCTGTTTAAAAATAAAACTGCCCTTGAAAACATTATAGAGTCTTTGGTATTAATAAAAAAAATAGATAAAAGAAGTGCTATAGAAATGGGTATGGACATATTAAGGAAGGTAGGACTAGAAGATAAAAGGAATGTTTACCCTTCCAAACTATCAGGTGGGCAACAGCAAAGAATTTCAATAGGCAGGGCTTTAGCGGTAAATCCGAAAGTCATTTTATTTGATGAGCCTACATCTTCTTTAGATCCAGAGCTAGTGGGTGAAGTCCTAGAACTCATTAAAAAGCTAGCCAAGGAAAATATGACTATGGTTATTGTGACACATGAAATGAGCTTTGCAAAGGATGTAGCTGATAAAATACTGTTCATGGATGATGGTAAAATACTTCAGGAAGGAACACCAGAAGAAATACTTCTATCCCCAACAAGTCCGAGAATCACAAAGTTTATCAGTCGATTGAGCTCATAAAAGAATTAGCGAGACTACTTAGAAAGTTAAGGTGGTCTCGTTTTACTATCTTCGATATAAAGGTTGAAATATTGGCATTAGAGCATATGTATTGTAATGATACTATTTATAAAAAAGTTAGTAGGAAAGGTGGATGTGGTATGAAGTATAACTTTGATGAAGTGGTGAATCGGGTTAACACGGATTCTCTTAAGTGGGATGGCATAGAAGAACGTTTGGGGGTGAAAGAAAAAGGACTATTACCAATGTGGGTAGCGGATATGGATTTTAAAACACCTCAACCGATTCGAGACGCCATTCACAAAAAGATTGAGCATGGCATTCTAGGATACGCAGGTGGCTATGATCAATACTATCAAGCTATAGTCCGCTGGATGAAGAAGAAACACCAGTGGGATATACAAAAAGAGTGGATTGTTTTTGGTGGTAATGTAGTGTCTACTTTGAGTAGAATTATAAGAACCTTTACTAATCCTGGTGACAAAATTATGATTCAATCTCCAGTGTTTGCAACCTTCTTCTATGTAATACAGGATAATGGAAGGCAAGTTGTCAATAATCCATTGAAATTTAATGGTGAAACATACGAAATGGATTTTGATGATTTGGAAAAAAAGCTTGATGAAGAAGTGAAATTAATGATACTTTGCAGCCCGCATAATCCAGTAGGGAGGGTCTGGAATCAAGAAGAATTAATAAGACTAGGAGAACTGTGTATTAAGAATAATACGATTATTGTGTCTGATGAAATTCATGCTGAAATTGTTTTTAGTGGAAATAAGCATACATCCTTTGCTACTATTTCTGAAACGTTCTCAGAAAATAGCATCATCTGTACTTCTCCTCATAAGGCTTTTAACATGGCGGGTTTGGAAATATCAAATACCATTATTCCCAATAATCAATTAAGGGAAAGCTTTAAAAGAGTTCTAGCATGTGATGGTATCAATAAACCTAATCTATTGGGGATTGCTGCTTTGCAGGCTGCATATACAGAATGTGAAGAATGGCTAAACCAAATGGTGGGCTATTGTGAAGAAAACTACCAGTTTTTATGTAAGTATCTGAAAGAAAATATTCCTGAGGTTCAAGCTATTAAAATGGAAGGAACATATTTAGTATGGTTAAACTTCAATGGATTAAACTTGGATAATCATATTTTAGCAGAGGGTTTAATTAAAGATGGAAAATTATTACTAAGTCAAGGACACAGCTTTGGTGAGGGGGGGGATGGATTTGTTAGAATGAATATAGCTTGTCCAAAAGCAACTCTACAAGAAGCATTATATAGATTAAACAGGACTCTCATACCTACAAAAGGTAGTTAATAATAAATGTAGGTTATAAACTCTTTCAATCACTTCCTTACCCTCTGCTAATATCAATCTTTATAATTTTAGCGATTATGAATTTCCAAAATTAAGTATAATGCAAAGTTGACTCTTTACAAACGAGGTAAATTTAAGTAAAATAAGACTAGAACGCATGTTCGGAAGCGAAAATAAGGGGAAGGGTTGAAAATGCAGGAGAAAAGGATAGAAAACTAGCAGTTTTACTGGCCATTGATGGGTTTAATCATAAGAGAGGATATAGTCCTACGGTGAGGGACGTTTTGATCTTAAGTCATGTTATTGGGAAAAACAGATTGGGACCATCGCTGGGGAAAAGTGGATGGGAGGAGTGTCCATCTCCGTAAGCTTTACTTATGCGGATATGATGGACAAAAAGATTCATTTGACCACATCTCCACAGCAGAAGAGACTACTACGTCTACTCGGGGATGTTGAGGTCTAGTTTTAGGTACTTTATTGGGATTGGTTTTCAAGATCTAAATAGTATTTGTAATCTGCTAGTATAATAGTACTGAAAATAAATTCAGAATATAATGTGGTGAACCGTATCATAAATGACTGCGTTTTTTGTGAGAAGGGGCGTATTGGATTGAACTACTATTTACAAAGTGTATTAGATGTCATAAGCTTTATTGAAGAAAATTTAAATGAAGAGATTTCCTTAAATCAGGTAATTGAGATGTCTAATTTTTCAAAGTATCACTTTCTAAGAATCTTTAAAGCTGTATCAGGAACCACTTTAAATGGTTATTTACGAAGAAGAAGGCTCACTAAAGCAGCCGAAGAACTATTATATACAGATGAAGGGATACTAGATATCGCTATTAGATTTAGTTATTCATCTCAAGAGTCATTTACACGAGCCTTTAAGGATATGTACGGTGAGACACCATATGTGTATAGACAAAGTGGCATTCATAAAATTTACTTAGACAAGGTGTTGTTGACAGAAAAAATACTAAATATTAAAGAAGGTGCTAGTTCTATGGTACCAAAAATAGTTTATAAAGAAGGGTTTACATTAGTTGGAATGAAGTATGAAGGTAAAAACGATAACAGTGAAATTCCTATGTTATTGCATAAATTTTTTCTTAGGTTAAAAGAAATTAAGCATAGAGTAAATGATAAAGTAAGCTATGGTTATAATACGTGGACAGATAAAATTAACGAAACTGGAGAGTTTACTTATATTGCTGGAGTTGAAGTTGAAGACGAAAGTGATTTACCGGAAGGTATGGTATACATAAAGGTACCAAGGAATAAATATGCTATGTTTTCAATTAACTCATTAATTGAAGATGTAGGGAAATCAATAAGTGATATATATAGTAAATGGCTTCCAATGGCTGGCCTTGAGCTTGATGATAATTACGATTTTGAATTCTTTAATGAAGGATTTATACCTAATGATGAGAATTCCGAAGTATACTTTTATGTACCTATAAAATAATGCTTAGCTTGAAAACTCTGAGATATGATAAATGTTCAATCGGGCAATAAAGGCTACCTCTTGAGGCATTACTCACTAAAACTCCATTCTATATTACAACCTTTTTACAGTTCTAACTTTCTATTGTGCTTTCACATGATTTACTCAAATTTAAACATAGCAATTAATATCAAAAAAGTTAAAAATTATACTGATAAAATATTGTCTATAGGTCTTAATGAATTATAGTATTATTCCTATAATACATCAATGCTTATATAGACAAGTAATTATTAGTTGATAAGTACTAAAAACACGAAAGGGAGGAGTATTATTATGATGCCAGAGATAATTGAAAAAGAGGGATTTACTTTAGTTGGAGTAATGTATGAGGGAAAAAATCAAAATAATGAAATTATTACATTATGGGATAATTTTATTATGAGATTAAAAGAAATTAAGAATAGGATAGGTAGTAGTAGATATGGCTATGATACCTGGACAGAAAAAATTAATGAAACTGGAGAGTTCATATATGTTGCAGGGGTTGAGGTTGAAGATGATAGTGATGTTCCGGAGGGTATGGTAAGTATAAAGATACCAAGTAATAGGTATGCTGTATTTACAATAGATTCTGTACTTGAAGATGTACATAAGACAGTTGGTGAGATATTTAGTAAATGGCTTCCTAAAGCTGGACTTAAAGTTGCTGATAATTATGATTTTGAATACTATAATGAAAACTTCAAACCCGATGACCACAATTCTAAAATATACTTTTATGTACCAATAAAATAGGTAAGCTGGATTGTCAACACTTAATTAGACAGTTTTTTTAAGGTTATGTGCTTTATATTGAATAAGGGCTTAATTAGCCTAATGTTGAATGAATTCTGATATTATTAAACCAATTAACATAATCAGCTAGTTTTAGCAGTAATTCTTCTGAGCTTTAAAATGGCAGCCCTTAGTAAATTCAGTTTTTGTTATCTTGAGAGTAGCCTATGAACTATTGGCCAGGGTACCCGCAAACATCTAGCCCAGGATATGATGAAGGGTTGATTAACTTACCTAGACAGGCTACCTGTGCTTATCTTCAACAAATACCTAAATATCCAAAAGGTGGAGCAAATTACTTTACATTTCAATTGCAAAAACTTTATTAAAATTGTTGACTTTTGAAATAAGAGAATATAGAATAATAGTAACTATATGAACATATGAACAAGTTGTTCATATGTATTAGTATAGTTTAATACTTAGTACAGGAGGAATGAATAGTTGTCAAAAGGTTTTACACAAAAAGAAACTGAAATTATAAAGAATCAACTAATAATAAAAGGAAAAGAGCTGTTTATCAAATATGGTTACAAGAAGTTTGGAATAAGAGACTTAACGGAAGAAATAGGAATATCGAGTGGTATGTTTTACAAGTTTTTTAATTCAAAAGAAGAACTGTTTCTTATAATACTTGAGAATGAAAGGAATGAAATACGTAATAAAATTTACAATAAAATGATTGCTAATATAGACGAACCTAAAAATGCACTTAGGGGGTTCTATTATACAATAATTGAAGAATTACAGGCTAATCCAATAATGAAAACAATATTAGTTAAAGATGAGTATAGTTTTATAACTAAGCAGATGACAGAAGAGGAATTGATAAAAGAACGTGAAAAGTCATTAAATCCTATAATAGAGCTTATTCAACATTGGAAAGAAAAAGGGTTAATAAAGGATACTGATATAAATATAGTTATTGAGTCCCTACGTTCATTAGTTTACTTATGGTTTCATAAAGGAGAGATAGGGGAAGGTAGATATCCAATAATTATAGAATTTCTAATAGATAGAATTTGTGATTATACAGAAATATAGGGGGTCTTAAATGAACAGATTATTATCTAATACAATAGAGAATTTAGGGGTGAATTTTTTTAAATATATAAACAGAAAAAAAGAAAATACAGCAAAATTTCATAACTGCAGAGGATTTGATGCTAACAAGATAAAATCAATGTATTCTAGATTAAACGTATTTAGTAAATGTGAATATTATAGTTCTCCTAAATTTATTGAGTTAAAAGAAAAATCAAATCTTGAAATCAGTATATATAGTATGAAATCCAAATATAAACCTATAGATGAATTTGAAAAAACATATGAATCTTTACCTACTAATAACAATATATACTTTGAAAGAGTTAGTAGTAAGAATATTAATAAATTTAAAACATGTATTATTTATCTTCATGGTTTCTCTGAAAGGAGTTATGATAAGGAAATAAAGTATTTGTTTAGTCCTCTAATTGCTGAAAATCCAAATATAGAAATATTAGCTGTACATTTACCCTATCATATGAGAAGAAGTCCCGAGCATCAACCCTATTCAGGAGCCTACATTTTTGATTCATATCCTATTGTTACAATAGAGGGTTTCAGACAAGGGGTGCATGATGTGTCACAGGTTATATCCTATGCAAAGGAAAATTATGAAAAAGTTATTGTTGCAGGATTTAGTTTGGGAGGACATATAATTAGTTTTTTAGGTACATGCGATAACAGAGCAGACTTATACTGTATGGGGCAAGCGGGAGCCCGTATGCCAGAAACTTTGAAATATTTAACTGTATGTCCGGGTCTTAATGAGAAAAAGCAGAAGTGGATTCAAAATGGAATTGATTTTGAAGAACTGTATAGACCTATAGAATTATTAGATTATGATTCGATTATTCCTCCAGAAAAGGTAATATCAATAGGTGGTAAATATGATAAGTTAATTAGATTTAGAAGGGTCCAAGAATTAAGAAACTTTTTTAAAAGCAAACATAATATTAGCTACGATGCGGGACATATTGGACTATTATTTGAGGTAGACAAAGTAAAAGAAGAATTTATTAGTATTCTTAATAGTGAGGAGATGAAGGGATAAAAAAGTGTTTAAAATTAAGGAAGATATTTTGTTGGATTGCCCTGAACTTGAATTAACAAACTTTGGAGATTTTAAGATTGAGGATTGTAGATTGATACCTTAAGGAATGATATAATAGCTTTATTCTAATAAAAAAACCGCCGTTATACCCGTTACGGCGAATCGTATCATAAGTAACGGTGTGCTTTTTATCTTTTAGTGTAAAAAATTACCATCAGCAAAAATCAGAAAATTATGAAAAAAGATTGTAAAATAGCAAAAAAGGTGATATAATAAGAACAAGAAGAAGATAACACTTCTTCCCATGAATCCTTCTCTAAGAAGCAGTTCAGGTGTAGAAGAAAAGGTTGAAGGAAATTTGATTAGTAGAAGTGTGAAGTTGTTTAAAGAATTAAGGTTTAAGAATTAAGGTTTAAGAATTAAGAATTAAGAATTAAGATTTAAGATTTAAGAATTAAGATTTAAGAATTAAGATTTAAGATCTAAGATTTAAGATTTAAGATTTAAGATTTAAGATTTAAGATTTAAGATTTAGGATTTAGGATTTAGGATTTAGGTTTTGGATTTAGAATTTAGAATTTAGAATTTAGAATTTAGAATTTAGAATTTAGAATTTAGATTTAAGATGTAAGATGTAAGATGTAAGATGTAAGATGTAAGATGTAAGATGTAAGATGTAAGATGTAAGATGTATTTCGTATCAAAATATTATGCGTTGAAATGAATTTGAATTTGAATTTGATTTTGTTTGTATCGCAGTTGAAAGGATTTGAGAGTCTGAGCAGTATGTTAGAAGAACTGTGGAATAGAGAAGGATTCAAATAATAACCGGGTAATCATAGGAAAAATCCATGAGACCCGGTTATTTTTATTTGCTATTGAAGCTGTGTTTTTTCTTGATTATATTTAGTCTTAGCGCTCATAACATCTTGAGAATTTGCTTTTTTGATTTGGTACCAGCCTCTTTGACGCATAGCATCAAAAATTTGATATTGAATTTGTTGGCTATCATTTAAGCAGCTTGTAAGATGTTGTCTTAAATTGCTACATGAAGATTCAGTTATTCCAACGTTATATGCAGAACAAACCTGCTTTTCTGATGTCAGTAAGTCATTCATCAGTTCTTTTTCTGAAAAGGATCTATGATGATTCATAGGTATTACCTCCTTAATGATTACTAATTCTATTATTGATATCCATTAAGATAATTTAACAACTCATTAAAATGCTGTTTGTGTTTTTGTGCTGCTTGCTGACAAAGGTTTTTTAACTCAGTATCAGTACAATATTCGGCATAATTAGTGAATTTTTTGGTCATCATTGACTCATAATTCAATTGATCCTCTAAGACTTTTAGGTTTGGAGAATCCAGCTGTTTATTTCCTTGATTTTGTCCACCTTGCATATTTTGCTGTTGATTTCCTTGCATGTTTTGATTTG
This sequence comes from Alkaliphilus peptidifermentans DSM 18978, assembly GCF_900101495.1. GTDB lineage: Bacteria > Bacillota > Clostridia > Peptostreptococcales > Natronincolaceae > Alkaliphilus_C > Alkaliphilus_C peptidifermentans. The sequence goes on along the minus strand of NZ_FMUS01000014.1, from coordinate 38,479 downwards.
GATTATTATACTGCATATTTACCCTCCTTTGTACAATAATTCTGCTACATCTTTAATAGTATAAGGAGATATAGAACTTCATATAACCAGTAAATAAAGGGAATACAATAGAATTGCATAATAGATTTATAAAATGTTGAATGTTAAATGTTGTATGCTGAATGATAGAAAAACAAGTAAAATACCCAATTAAATACAGAACAAATTGAATTTTAAACACATGAGAAAGAAATTACTTAATCTCTATAATTAAAAGACAATGTTAATTGGAAAAAAAATAATTTTTCTGTATAATATTATTATGTACATATACTAAGGAGGCTGGATCTATGATATATAGAGAGTATGGAAAAACAGGAAAGAAGGTTTCTGTAATAGGCTTTGGTGGAATGCGATTTGGAGAAGATGAAGATTATTCAGCAGAAGTGGTACGCAGAGCTAATGAGCTAGGTATTAATTATTTTGATACAGCGCCCTTTTATTGTAACGACAGAAGCGAATTTATTTTTGGTAAAGCATTTAAAAAAATGCCTAAAGACTATTTTGTTTCTACCAAGAGCTCTGTAAATAAAGAAGATACTGCCGATAAGGTTCGTTGGCGAATAGAAAACTCATTAGAGAGAATGGGTATTGATAAAATTAATTTTTTCCACATGTGGTGCATAATGGACCTAAATCAATACCAAAAGGTTATGGCGCCAGGTGGAGCCTATGAAGGAGCACTTAAGGCTAAAGAGGAAGGCTTGATAGAGCATTTGGTATTTTCTACCCACTGTAGGGGTGAAGATATTAGAAGGATAATTGAGGATGATGTTTTTGAGGGTGTATTACTAGGATACAATGTTATAAACCATCCATATCGTCAAGAAGGGGTATACGCAGCTATAGAAAAAAATATTGGAGTTGTTACTATGAATCCTCTTGGTGGAGGACTGATTCCACAAAATGATAAGTATTTTAGCTTTTTAAAGGAAGGTGAAGGGGAAAGTGTTAGTCAGGCTGCCTTAAGATTTAATGCAGCTCAAAAAGGAATTACTGTTGTGTTGGCTGGAATGGGCACATTGGAGGAAGTGGAAGAAAATATTAATGTAACTAATTACCCTCTCGCGGTTTCTGATGATAAAATGAAGGAAATTCAAAGTAGAATAGGAGAAGAAATGAATTCTCTATGTACTACCTGTGGATATTGTTTAAAATGTCCTAAGAAAATAATGATACATAACTATCTTGAAGCATATAATTTGTCTATTTTAGATGGAAAAGAAGCAATGAAAAATCATATTAATAGGTTGAAGGATAAGGGTAATATTAAAGAAGATGCATTAGCAGCTGAATGTATAGCTTGCGGTGCCTGTGAAAAGCTATGTACACAAAAACTACCAATCATCCAAAGATTAAAAGAAATTAGTGAAATAATGAAATAAATATCAAAAAAAGGAGAGTTTAAAAATGGCTAAAAGTGAAAAGGTACAAGTGGCAGGTAATAACTTAGTTTGTCCTGTTTGTGGCTATGATGAATTTTGGAAAAGGGAGACATTAATGAATACTGCCGGTGCTACTTTTTTAGGATTTGATTGGGCAAATCAGGCTGCTCAAAATTATATTTGTGATAAATGTGGATATGTCTATTGGTTTTTAGAAAAATAAATTCAACAGGAATATTGAATAAAAGAAAACCACAATATGTAGAGATTACTAGAGAAAAAGAGGTGAGATAATGAATGAATTTAACCTTGAGGTGGGAATGAAGGCAAGGGTTGAAATTATTGTTGCGCAAAAGGACACTGCTGAAGAATTTGGTAGTGGCGGAGTTAAGGTATTGGCTACACCCTTGATGATAGGCTTAATGGAAAAGGCAGCGATGGAGGCTATTGAACCTCATTTGCCTAATGGCTACGGAACTGTTGGCACCAATGTGAATGTTAGTCATTTAGCTGCAACACCAATAGGAATGAAGGTATATGCTATTGCAGAAGTTATAGATATTGATAGGAAGAAAATAAACTTTAAGGTGGAGGCCTTCGATGAAAGAGAAAAAATCGGCGAAGGTAGCCATGACAGATACATTATAGAATTAGAAAAGTTCATATCAAAGAGTAATTCAAAAAAAGCAAAAGAATAAATACGGCAAAACCGTGTTTATTCTTTTTTCTTACTTTCCAATGTTATCAAAATATGCTCAAGAGTATCAGCAATTTTCTTATTTGACATTGCTAAAGTATGGAATAGATAAATCATATAAGCGAAAAGTCCAATATTTATTAAAACCCAAATCAATCCAAAGCCACCAAAGAACATTCTAGCTCCCATTATGATTACCTCCTAAAAATATAGTTATAATTATTATAACATTTATTGTATCGGATGGTAAAAGCATTAAACTTGCAAAAAGAACAATATATGTATATAAATAATTAATTATAAGGATGTAGGGCAGGCAGAAAGTAGTATTAATATTTTAGCTATGCTATAATCAAGCATAAGGTCTAATATTCTAATGATTAATTTTTATTAATAAATTTATGCTTGACATACATATAGCCTTTTGATATTTTATAATATAACAATTTAATAAATGATTCACTCATATAATACCGATAATATGGATCGGCTGTTTCTACCAAATGACCGGAAATCATTTGACTATGGGTGGAGTTATTATATTTTATAAGTACTTGAACTATATAATGATTGCTGTATAGTTTTTGGATTATGCATTTTTAACCCATATAATAATTTCACTCTTATGAGGTAATTATTATATGGGTTTTTATTTATCTTAAAAGAGGCGTATATCATTTTTTATTAGGGAAAAGCTTTTAATAATTTACTGTTAATTTCAAATATAAAAGGAGGATACATGAATGGAAGAAAAATTTTTAAAGGAAGGTTTAACCTTTGACGATGTGCTATTAATTCCAGCTAAATCAGAAATATTACCCCATCAAGTTGATATAACATCCTATCTAACAAAAAATCTTAAGTTAAATATTCCAATAATAAGCTCTGGAATGGATACCGTTACAGAAGGTAAAATGGCAATTTCTATGGCAAGAGAAGGCGGCGTTGGAATTATTCATAAAAATATGTCTATTGAAGAACAAGCTTTGGAGGTAGACAAGGTTAAACGAAGCGAACATGGAGTAATTGTTGACCCCTTCTATTTAAGTCCTCAGCATATAATTTCAGATGCTTTAGAATTGATGGAACGCTATCATATTTCAGGTGTACCAATCACCACCAAGGGTAAACTGGTGGGTATAATAACAAATAGAGATATAAGATTCGAAACCAACTACCAAAGACTAATATCTGAGGTAATGACTAAGGATAACCTAGTGACAGCAATTGAAGGAATTACTATGGAGGAAGCCCAAAAAATATTAATGAAGCACAAAATTGAAAAACTACCTATAGTAGATGGAAATGGCATGCTTAAGGGCTTAATTACTATTAAAGATATAGAGAAGGCCATAAAATATCCTAATTCTGCAAAGGATAGTCAAGGTAGATTGCTTGCTGGTGCCGCAGTAGGAATTACCAAAGACATGATGGAAAGAGTAAATGCACTTGTTAATGCCAAGGTTGATGTAATTGTAGTGGATACTGCCCATGGACATTCAAAAGGAGTTATTGATGCAGTGCGAAGCATTAAGTCAAAGTATCCCGATGTACAATTGATAGCAGGAAATGTTGCAACAGCAGAGGCCACTGTTGAATTGATAGAAGCTGGAGCTGATGCTGTTAAGGTGGGAATCGGACCCGGGTCAATTTGTACCACCCGAGTAGTTGCTGGAATTGGAGTTCCGCAAATTACTGCAATCTATGATTGTGCTAAAGCAGCCAAGGATTATGGTGTTCCAATTATTGCGGACGGTGGAATTAAGTATTCTGGTGATATTCCTAAGGCGATAGCTGCGGGTGCTAATATCGTGATGATTGGATCATTGCTGGCTGGAACTGAAGAAAGCCCTGGGGAAACTATTATTTTTAAAGGCAGAAGCTTTAAGTCCTATAGGGGAATGGGTTCAATAGCTGCTATGAAGATGGGTAGCAAGGATAGATACTTCCAAGAAGAAAACAAAAAATTCGTTCCAGAGGGTGTAGAAGGTAAGGTACCATATAAAGGCCCTCTTAAGGATACAGTTTACCAATTGATTGGTGGTCTAAGGTCTGGAATGGGATACTGTGGAGCAGAAACAATTGAAGACTTAAAGAAAAATGGCAAATTTATTAGAATTACTGGCGCCGGGTTAAAGGAAAGTCATCCCCACGATATAACAATAACTAAAGAAGCACCCAACTATAGTATTAATGAGTAAAAAAATTTTTATGTTGAGTGATGAATGTTAAATATTGAGTTAAAGAAGAAATTTCCTCAGCAAATTTCAACTGTAATTACTCATTACTCATTACTAATTACTAATTGAGATATGAAAGGATGAATTCTATGAACAACGAATTAATATTAATTTTAGATTTCGGTGGCCAATATAACCAATTAATTGCACGAAGGGTTAGAGAATTTAATGTCTATTGTGAGGTAGTGCCTTATAAAATTTCAGTTGAAGAAATTAAGAAAAAGAACCCTACAGGTATTATTTTCACAGGAGGTCCAGCCAGTGTGTATGGTGAAACTGCGCCAAAATGTCATGAAGATATATTTAAGCTTGGGATACCTATTTTAGGTATTTGCTATGGAGGGCAGCTTATTGCAACAGCACTGGGTGGCAAGGTAAATCGGGCTAAAAATAGAGAGTATGGAAAGACAGCCTTAAATATAAATGAAAAATCTTTGCTCTTTAAGGATATTGAACAAAATACAATATGCTGGATGAGTCATACAGATTTTATTGAAGAGGCACCTGTAGATTTTAAAGTTACAGCAACAACTACAGATTGTCCTGTAGCGGCAATGGAGAACCATTCTGCTAAGTTATATGCAGTTCAATTTCATCCAGAGGTTGAGCATACACAAAAGGGCAGTGAAATGATAAGGAACTTTCTTTATGAGATTTGTGGTTGTAAGGGTAGCTGGACTATGAAGAATTATATTGAAGAAGAAATCAGTTACATTAGAGAAAAGGTTGGAGATAGAAAGGTACTCTGCGCCTTGTCTGGAGGTGTTGATTCTTCAGTAGCAGCTGTGCTGGTACATCAGGCTATTGGTGACAATTTAACCTGTGTTTTTGTCGATCATGGGTTGCTGCGAAAAAATGAAGGTGACTGGGTTGAGGATATATTTAAAAATAAGTTTAAAATTAATTTTATTAGAGTGAATGCTAAGGACAGATTTTTAGGAAAATTGGCTGGAGTTAGTGATCCCGAAAGAAAAAGAAAGATTATAGGAGAAGAATTCATTCGATTATTTGAGGAAGAAGCTAAAAAATTAGGTAAGATTGATTTTCTAGTTCAAGGGACCCTATATCCCGATATTATTGAGAGCGGTACAGAAACTGCTGCTGTAATAAAAAGTCATCATAATGTAGGCGGACTTCCAGAAGATATGGATTTCCACCTGATAGAGCCATTTAAGTTCCTTTTTAAGGATGAGGTGCGGGCTGTAGGTACTGAGTTAGGCTTACCTGAGGAAATAGTCTGGAGACAACCATTCCCAGGACCAGGCTTAGCAGTCAGAGTTTTAGGGGAGATTACAGAAGAAAAATTAGAAATAGTTCGAGAAGCAGATGCCATTGTAAGAGATGAGATTAAGAGTGCAGGATTAGATAGACAAATATGGCAATATTTTGCAGTTTTACCTGGTATCATGAGTGTTGGTGTTATGGGGGATGAAAGAACCTACGCCCACACTGTAGGAATTAGAGCAATCACCAGTTCAGATGCCATGACGGCAGACTGGGCTCGCATTCCATTTGAAGTGTTAGAAAAAATGTCTAGAAGGATCGTAAATGAAGTTGAGGGAGTAAATAGAATAGTATATGATATTACCTCAAAGCCGCCATCAACAGTAGAATGGGAGTAAAACAGGACACAAGGGTAAAAAGACCCAGTGTATTTTTGTCAACTAGTGTTGGTGAAGAGTAATGAAACAAGATTTACAAAATAGATATAGTCTGATAAATGCTTAGGATAATCAAATATCCTAAGCATTTATAATATAACCAAATAACCAAGTTTTGGATAATTAGTATTATACTTTCGCTGCAGCAACCAATATATCCTACTATTTTATTATTTTTTCTGGAATGTTAACTGATTTTGATTTACTTAGAAGGTCAAAAAGGCGTTGATGTAGAATAAAAGGAACTATAATAATAAATTATGGTTTTTTTTAAAGCTATAGAGGTTTTACTATAAGTTAAGGGGGCATATGATGTTCAGTAGAATTAAAGCATACATAAAATCAATGCGATTATACTATGCATTTGTTACTGGTATACCCGGATGGTTGGGTGTAGCGTTTTATGAGCATATAGCAAATGATTTTGATACTGGAGAAATCGCACCTAGTATGAGTAGGAAGTTTATTATATTACTTTTACTATTTTTAAGCTGGGGGATTAATCAAATTATAAATGATTATTTAGGTTTAAAGGAAGATAAATTAAATGCACCAAGTAGACCCATGGTGACAGGAGAATTACCTGTAAAATGGGCACTGTCAGTGTCTGGCATACTAATATTTTTGACGGGTGTTATAACATATTTCTGGCTTGAGCCAATTGCATTAATTCCACTGATTTTGGGGGTGCTATTGAACATAATATATGAATATGCAAAGGGTCATGGGATAATGGGTAATATTAGCTTTGGGTTAATGATTAGCATGACCCCTGTTTTTGGATTTTTAGCTTCAGGACCCATTGGAGAGCCCTATTTCACTAAAAGCAGAGTTTCGGTTTGGTTGATTATAGTAATAATTAATAGTTTAATGACATATTTTACATATTTTAAAGATTATAAAGGTGATAAAAGATCAAATAAAAAAACAATTATTGTAGCTAAAGGACTAAGAAAAGCAAGAACCATAGGATTAGTTGCATCCTTTATTCCATATTTACTGTTTGCCTTTATTTATATGAATGATATGATAATTGCAAGAGCAAATAAAGCATTTATTATTTTAGCTGTATTATCCTTTTTTCTTCATATGTGGACTGCTTTACTATATTTTAAAAATCCTATTGGGAAAAAAACATATTACTCACTTATTACAAATTTCAGAGCATGTATATGTTCACAAGCAGCTCTAATAGCACTATTCAATGTTGAGCTAGCATTTGTATTATTTATTTCTTCTTATATTCTTGTTGGTTTTATTTTTAATTTACATACCAATTATAAGGCGTAGGTGTCTGTATGAAGGAATATGAATTAAACAGTAAAATATTTAGCTCATCTACTTATGAAGGCCTGTGTGATATTAATGGATTTCCCATTCAACAGTATTATGACTTTTACAAAGATCTAGCAGTTAATAATGTAAAAAATATAATTACTGGTTTTGCCTTTATTGATGTTAAGGGAAGGGCGATGCATGTAGGGCAGGCGGGAATAGATAATGATAACAAAATTGAATACTATAAAAAATTATGCCATATTGTACATGAACATGGGTCTCGAATTTATATGCAAATAGCCCATACAGGAAGACAAAGCAGAAGTAATATTACTGGTAGTAGACTTTTATCCCCTAGTAGTAAAAGATCAGTATATTTTAGGGAAAAACCTAAAAAGCTTACCATACAGGAAATTGAAAGCATTGTTGAATCATTTGGGGAAGCAGCTTTGAGAGCCAAGAAGTCAGGCTTTGATGGTGTTCAAATTCATGGAGCCCATGGATATCTTATCCATCAGTTTCTTCTAGAAGGCATAAATGATAGAAGAGATAAATATGGTATATCTAAAGAACTGGGCTTAGGTGTGAAATTTCTTGATGAAATCATCGATAGAATAAGAGAAAAATGTGGAACTGCATATCCTCTACTAATAAAGATTAGCGGAGGTGTGGATATAGATGATAAATTTACTACAGAAAGATTTATAAATCTAATTAAGTATCTAAATTCAAAAAGTCTTCATATGATTGAAATAAGCTACGGGACAATGGATTTTGCCTTGAATATCTTTAGGGGGGATGTACCCTATCAATTGATATTAGATAAAAACCCCTTATTCTATAGCACCAATCCATTAAGGATAGCTTTAACTAAAAAAGTGATATTCCCTTGGTATAAAAATAAATTGAAAGACTATAGTGAAGCATATAATCTAGATTATGCAAAGCTAGCAAAGGAGCACACCAATACTCCAATTATATCAGTGGGAGGATTTCGCACTAAAAAAACAATTGTTGATGCATTAAAAAATAATTATTGTGACTATGTTGGCCTTTGTAGACCTTTCTTGGCAGAAATAGACTTAATGAATTCATTGAACCAATGCCAGGAATACACCTTTAAATGTATAAACTGCAATTATTGTGCCGTTATGACGGATACAGGCGTAGCAAGCAAATGCTATAAATTTACAAAAGGGGTGAAATAATGGAGCTAGAAAAAAAGATTATTAGAATTATTGAAGAAAATATTGAGTCGGATACAGAAGTAAATTTAGATAGTAAATTGTTTGACGATCTGGAAGTGGACTCTTTAGGAGTTACAATACTTTTAAATGCTTTTGAGGACGAGATGGATTTAGAAATAAATGATAAGGACTTTAGGGATATTGTTACTGTGAGAGATATTATTGAAAAAATATCTGATATAAGGAAGGGTTCTTAAATGAAGGTTGATAAATCACTTGAAATGGAGACTGACTTTAACCCATATTATAAGATGATGAATTCTGGTCTCAAAACCACAGTGAATATCGGTGATGAAGAATACATTGATTTGGCCTCCAATAACTATCTAGGCTTGGCCAATGATGAAAGAATCGTCAAGCATTCTATTGTAGCATTAAAAAAATATGGTCTTTCTATGTGTGGTACTCCCATTGCAAGTGGATACATTGATTTATATGAGAATGTACAATTTAAGCTGGCAAGATTTGTTAACTTAGATAGGGCTGTGTTACTTCCATCTTGCTATCAAGCTAATAATGGACTATTTAAAGCTATCACTAAAGAAAAGGATTTAATATTGATTGATCATTATGCACATTCTTCTTTGATTGAAGGAGCCCAAGCAACCAGCGGAAAGATAAGATTGTTTTTACATAATAATATATTGCATCTTGAGAAACTACTGGAAAAGAGAGAGAAATATAAGAATGTATTTATTGTAACTGAGTCAGTATTTTCCACAGAGGGAGAAGTAATAGATATTAATAAATACATAGAAATCGCAAAGAAATACTCAGCTTATTTGGTTGTAGACGACTCCCATGGAATTGGCATAATTGGCCCTCAGGGGAAGGGTATTTTAAGTGATATTAAGACTGAACACGACAAAATTATTTATACTGCGTCATTAGGAAAGGGATTGGCCAATCAAGGTGGTATAATTGCAGGTAATAATGAGCTTATGGAGTATATTTCATACTATCTTCCACAGCTAATATATTCTACAGCCTTGGTTCCAGCTGTTTTAGGCGGAATAGATAAAACAATTGATATTATTACAAATGAATTCCCTCAAATAAAAAATAAATTAGATAGAAATTCAAGTAGACTTAAAAGCATACTAAAGCAATTAAAATTTGATATAGTAGAAACTTCTATGCCTATAACATCAATCAAGGCTGGTAATTCAAAAAATGCTTTTACAATTGCAAAAAACTTCTATAGTAAAAAAATATTAACTACAACCTTTATCACACCCTCTGTACCCCAAAATCAATCGCGAATAAGATTAATTGCAAATGCAGGACTTAGAGAAGAAGATATGAATAAGCTTGAAGACAAAATAAGAGAAATGGTGTTATAGATGAAATATTTAATAATTTTAAATCCTGGTTCAAAGGGTGGTAAAAGCCAGAAGTCCTTCGAAAAAATATTAGACTTCTTTAAGGATAATCAAATCAATTTTGATTATCGAATAACAGCATCCCTCCAAAACGCCTATGAAATCTCCTATGCTGAAAATAAAAACTATGATGTTATTGTTGCTGTTGGTGGAGATGGCACCATCAATAAAGTAATTAATGGTTTTTTTGATATAGAGGGGAAGAGACATTCAAATAATGCAATAGGCATAATTTACACAGGAACAAGCCCGGATTTTTGTAAATCCTATAACATTCCTTTAAATATTGAAGATGCAATAAATAACATTATTAAACCACAAATCAAACAAATTAAAATAGGTCGAATTGAGTTTAGGGAGAATAATATTAATGATGGGACTAAAACAGCTTATTTTGCATGCTGTGCAAATATTGGCTTAGGATCAAAATTAGCTACATATGCCAATAATGGCATAAGAAAAATATTGGGAGATTTCGGTGGGACATTGGTATCCCTAATTGGCACTCTATTAAGCTACAGAAAAAAGGATTATAGGTTGGTGGTGGATGGTGAGACCTATATTTATAATAATGTACATAATATCTCAGTTGGAATCACGCCTTACATTGCTTCAGGTATCAAAGTCCATGGAAATATTGAAGAAATGAAAACCCAATTTTATATATTAATTGTTAAAGAACTGAAATTATCAAATGTGTTGTCTGTGTTAAGGGCTATTTATACGGGAAAAATAGTCGACAATAACAATTTTAGCTTGCTTTACTGCAAAGAGATCGAAATATATGATTTGGATAAGGTAAGCGAAGTTGAATTTGACGGTGACCATCAAGGTTACTTGGAATGTAAAATAGAAATAAACAAAGATGGTTTGGATGTGATTGTGGGTGAGTAAAGAATATAATTACATAAATATGATAAATGCTATTATGCCGAAATCAGAGAATCAAATAAATAAAGTTTTTGAAAGCGATAGTGAAATTTTTAATTTGCATAATATGAAGCTGGCCATAAATACTGATGAGTTTTCACAAGAGGATTTTTTTATTGAAGATAATCCATATGAGCTGGGCTATAATATTGCATTAGGAGCAGTTAGTGATATTATTGCTGTTGGAGCAAAACCTATATTCTTTCTACACAGCATGACTATAAATAGCTCATGGGATGATGGATTTATTACAGCCTTCAGTAAAGGAATTTCTGACCTTCTAAAGCTTCATAACATTGCTTTCCTAGGAGGCGATTTTGGAATAGCAAACCAATGGAGAGTTACCTGCACTGTTATAGGAGAATGTATGAAGAAAGAAGTCATGAGAATAGGTGCTAAGGAAGGAGACCCCATATACATAAGCGGTAGGGTGGGTAAGGGCAACTTAAATGCAGCAGTCAGTATTTTAAAGGATAAATCAATAATTCCATTGATTAAGGGAAAGTATTCTTCGATATTCAATACTCATGTGAATTTTCACCATCTTATTGCAAACTATGGAAATGTATGCATTGATACAAGTGATGGCTTAGTAAACACTTTAAACACACTTGCAGGCTTAAATGGATTAGGCTATAAAATCGAAGAAATACCTTATATTAAATATAGTAAATTAATAGCTAAAATATCAAAGCTTCCAAGGGAGCTACTAATAATGGGTGAAGCAGGAGAATATGAGTTTCTATTTTCTGTTGAAAAGTCACAGGAAGCTAAACTAATTGAGTACATAGTTGAAAACAAAATTAAAATATATAAAATAGGTCATTTTACAAAATCCCAAGAAAGATTGATTAAAATTGATGGTGGTTACATAGACTTCAAGGCTTTTGATATTCGCGGGCGGGATTATGATGATTTAAAAATCTATATTAATGAAATCCATCAATATATTGAAAAGAACAGGATGGTGTAAATGAGAAGAGTTGTAATAACAGGAATTGCACCGGTTACTGCATTAGGTATAGGTGAGGAGTTTTTCGAAAGCATCTTTGAAAATAAACGTGTAATACAGCCTATACCAGAGGTATATCAGAAAAATTATGAATTCAAATCTAAACACTATGTGCCTGCTCCTGAGATTAATCTGAAGGAGTTTGGTTTTTCAAGAACTTTAGATAAGATGATGAGCAATGCTTCTAAAATAATGGTTCTGGCAGTTTATCTAGCCCTTAAAGACGCAAAAATTTCCTTGATGGAAAAGGATAAAAGATATTATTCTCATTTGCTAGAGGAATCCGCTATTATTATTGGAACGGGATTTACAAGTATAGAAGTGGCATTTAATTCCTTTAAAGGGCATCTAGGTAATATAGATAATGAAAAATATAATAGATTGACAATTCCAATGATAATGACCAATGCACCAGCCAGTTGGATATCAATTATTTTTGGTGTAATGGGTGATAATTTCACACTCAATACTGCCTGTGCTTCGGGGACATATGCCATAGGCGAAGCCTATAAAAGAATTAAATCAGGCGAAAGCAATTTAGTTATAAGTGGCGGAGTAGAGTGTTTAGTTGATGAAACCGGAGCTACTATGAGGGGCTTTGATATATTAGACACACTTAACAAAGATAATGATGGTTATGGAAAGCCATTTTCTAGGAGCAGAAGTGGCTTCTTATATAATGATGGTGCTGGATGTGCTTTGATTCTAGAAGAATATCAACATGCTAAAAATAGAGGTGCAGAAATATATTGCGAAATATTGAACTATGAAAAAAACAGCGACTCCTATAGTATAGTACAAATGAACAAAGATGGAAACTCAATTGAAGAATTAATAAGAAAACTCATTGGAGAGGAAAAAATAGATTATATCAATACCCATGGTACTGGAACTGACTTAAATGATGCTGTTGAAGCAGATGTAATTAGAAGAATTTTCGGAAACAAGGATACCCAGCCTTATATTAACTCTAGCAAAGGGATTATAGGTCATTCTCTAGGGGCCAGTGGAGCACTTGAAGCAGCAATAACTGCCTATAGTATTAAGCATGGTAAAATTCATGGAAATTTTGTGGAAGATATTATGGATAATTTGAATGCTAGCTATGAAAACCTCAGTACTCCAATAAATAGAGCTATAAGTCTTTCCTATGGCTTTGGAGGACATAACGGAGGTCTAATGTTTGGAGGTAATAAGCCTTGAAGGTACTATTAACAGGAGCCAATGGTTTTATTGGCAGTCATATTTTAGATAGACTTATAGAAATGGGACATGATGTTAGATGTCTGATTAGAAGAAATAGCAACCTTAAAAATATTGAGCATATTGATTGTGAATATGTCTATGGTGATTTATTAGATTGTGATGCCCTTAATAAGGCGACCCAAAACGTTGAAGCTGTTATTCATACAGCGGCTCATGCAAAGGATTGGGGCGATTACGACCTGTTTTATCAATCAAATGTTGAGGGAACACTAAACTTAATAAAAGCCTCAAAGGTTAATGCTGTAAAAAAAATTATTCTTACCAGCTCTATTTCAGTATATGGAGAAGAACACTCTACCCTTGCTAAAAATGAAAAATCTCCACTAAACTCCCATTATAAATATTTTCTTGATAGTATCTTTCCATGTAAAATGAATTATTACAGAGATACAAAAAGAATTGCTAAGGATAAAGCCTCAGAATTTGCAAAAAAGCACAATATAGATTTGCTTTTTATTGAGCCCGTTTGGGTTTTTGGTGAAAGGGAGTTTGGAACAGGCTTTTATGATTATTTGAATACTGTAAGATCAGGGGCGAAATTCTTACCAGGCAGCAATTCTAATTATTTTCACGTTATATATGTTAAAGAGTTGGCTAAAGCATACGAAAGGGCTATTCATTATGATTTTAAAGGTTGTGAAGCACTTATTATTGGTAATTCCAGCCCCATACTTATGAATGACCTATATACCATGCTTTGTGAAGGTGCTGGTTTGAAGAAACCCTATAACCTGCCTAAATACATTACTTATCCAGTAGCTTTTGTTATGGAAGTATTATGGACAATGCTAAGGGTTAAAACTCCACCAATCCTTACAAGAGGTCGATTAAACATGTTCTATGATAATATAATGTTTGACGTTTCAAAAGCAAAAGAAGTGATGGGATTTGAAGATAAAAGTGACCTAAAAGAGAGTATTGATAAAACAATAAAGTGGTACCAGGAAAATGGCTACCTTTAAGGAGAAAAGTAGTATGGCTAGATATAATCAAAGAATTATTAATCTTGGAATTAGAATATCTGTGTTTATCCATTATTTTATCTCCCTAGTAAAAGGAGAGTTAAATTCTAAAGAGTTCATTACACTGCTAAAAAGACTAAATCATTTTATTAATATTATGTCCAGCAACAAATATATAAGAATTAATGGTGGATATAAAATCGATCTATATGTCCCGGCATTTCCTTCTAAAGCTTTTTATACAGCTTGTGATAAATTTATTAAGACCGATATATTTGGAGAATTCCCTTGCTCAACTGTGCTTGTTTCTATAACCTCTGCCTGTAGATTTAAATGCAAGCACTGCTACCAAGGACTAGATAAGGGAAAGGACCTGGATATAGAGTTACTAGTGAATACTATTAGAAGGCTTCAAGACATGGGTATAGCATTTTTTAATATAGAGGGAGGCGATCCCTTCCTGAAATTTGATAGGTTAAAAAGAGTATGTAAAGAAGTTGATAATAGATCTGTTATATGGGTCAACTCAACTGGAGACGGCATTAACAATGAAAGAATACATGAACTAAAAAGACTTAATGTAAAGGCAATTATGTTTTCTGTCCACAGCACTGACGAAATGAAAGTAAATGATTTTATGAGCAGTGAAAATGCCTGGGATATAATGACCAAGGGTATGGAAATTTGCAGACAGGAAAAAATGCCCATAGCAATAAATGCATGCCTTAGGGAAGCGGATTTCAGAAATGACAGCTTTGATAAGCTTATGGAATTTGCTAAAGACCAGGGGGTTGCAGTTGTTCAACTTATTAAACCAAAGGCTGCAGGTGCTTGGCTTAATGAAAATTTTGATGATGAAATAAAGAGTCTTGAATATATAAAATCTAGAGTAAATCAGTATAATGATAGTGCTGAGTACAAAGGATATCCATCTATCTCCGCACAGATTATTGAGGAAGATGAAAAGCAT
This sequence comes from Alkaliphilus peptidifermentans DSM 18978, assembly GCF_900101495.1. Lineage (GTDB taxonomy): Bacteria > Bacillota > Clostridia > Peptostreptococcales > Natronincolaceae > Alkaliphilus_C > Alkaliphilus_C peptidifermentans. The sequence goes on along the minus strand of NZ_FMUS01000014.1, from coordinate 23,410 downwards.
TTTGGATGCACAGCCGGAGGAACAGACAGATTTTATATTAATGCAAAGGGAGATATTCAACCATGTGAATTCTTAAACATATCCTTTGGAAATTTAATTGAAGAAGATTTTGATACAATATATTCAAGGATGAAAGAGAGCTTTAAAACACCTAAAGCTTGCTGGCTTTGTGATAAATACTCAAAGGATATTTATGAAGTATATTCCCAAAATGCACTGCAAACATTACCACTAGATAAAGCGCATTCTGAGAATATTTATAAAAATTGGGACAGAGGAAAAGTTACTTGTTTATATGAAGACTTAAAGAAAAAATAGATTTCTATCAACCTACGATAGTATCAGGTAGGCTACACCATACCTACAAAGGGCTGTTAATAATGACACCTTTAATGGTGAAGCTATTGTAGAACTTATAAAGAACTATAAAACAATTTAAATGCAACAATGTTCGTGTAATGACATATTATATATAGAATTTATCCAATAATATTCGAAAACAATATTGACCTTTTATTTTTCTTCTGTTATTATTATGTTGTAGCAACTCACAAATGAATAATTTGCTCGTATAATGTCGATAATATGGTTCGACAGTCTCTACAGAATGGCCGTAAAGCATTCTACTATGGGTGAAAGTGTACCTAGGGTTCCGTCTTTCTTTTTAGAGCTGGACCGAGCGGTACAAGCATATTACATATGCTACACCGAGGGGATAAAAGCCCGGGCGGATAGGTTTCACTTGTTTATCAAACCTATCCGTCCGGGCTTATTTATATTGGAGTAAAAAACATTATTTTATCTCTTCAAAATACGAGGAAAATTGAAGGAGGAGCTTTTATGACAAAAGGAAATACATCATTTTTGGATTCTAAGTTTAGGCTGACAGAAAACAATACCAACGTTAAAACAGAAATAATAGCAGGAATAACAACCTTTATTACAATGGCCTATATCTTATTTGTTAACCCTGATATTTTATCTGCCGCCGGAATGGATTTTAATGCAGTATTCATGGCAACCTGTATCTCTGCCGCTATTGGAACACTAATTATGGGTTTATATGCTAATTTACCCTTTGCACAAGCCCCTGGAATGGGATTAAATGCCTTCTTTACCTATGGGGTCGTATTAAATCTTGGTTATACATGGCAGCAAGCTTTGGCAGCAATATTTATTTCGGGAATTTTGTTTATTATACTAACCGTTACAGGTGCAAGAGAAGCAATTGTTGAAGCTATTCCTCATTCCCTTAAGCATGCTATCGGTGGTGGTATTGGTCTTTTCATAGCACTAATTGGATTTAAAAATGCCGGTATTGTTGTAGCAAGCCCAGCTACATTAGTTGAGTTTGGTAACTTTGCTGACTCAGCTGTAATTTTAGCTGTTATAGGCTTAGTTATTACAGGCGTATTAATGGCAAGAAGGATGAGGGGTGCTATATTAATAGGGATAGTTGCAACTACCCTTCTAGGAATACCCTTAGGAGTTACTAGCACACAATTGATGGGATTTTCCTTTGACATAACACCGACTCTATTTAAAATGGATTTTATCGGATTATTAGATATTGGACAGGCAGGTGTTGTTGGTGCATTAACAAGTGTATTAACTGTCGTTATTTCCTTCAGCTTAGTTGATATGTTTGATACAATTGGAACCCTAATAGGAACCGGCGCTAAGGCTGGAATGCTGGATGAAAAAGGGAAGCTTCCTAATATGAACAAAGCACTACTGGCAGATGCGGTGGCAACCTCTGCAGGTGCAATGCTGGGAACATCAACTGTTACAACATATGTAGAATCTGCTGCCGGAGTTGCTGAAGGTGGGAAAACTGGTTTAACAGCAACCACTACTGGAGTATTGTTTATTTTGGCTATTTTCTTAGCCCCCTTCGCACTAATGGTACCTCCCCAAGCAACTGCACCAGCATTAATTGTTGTTGGGGTTTTGATGATGGGTGCTATTAAAGAAATAGATTTTGATGATTTCGCAGAGGCAATGCCGGCATTTCTAACAATTGCAGTTATGCCATTTTCCTTTAGTATTGCCAATGGTATTGCAGCTGGTATAATATTCTACTGCATTACAAAATTATTTACTGGAAAAGCTAAGGATATACATCCTACTATGATTTTGCTTGCAATATTATTCATTCTTAGATTCACAATATTACCCCATTAGGGAAGGATTTTCATAGGGCAGCTAAATAAAAATAGCTGCCTTAATTTACTAAAAAATTACTTAAAAGCTTTTCTGGGGGTGAAAAAATGCTTCGTAAATTTAATGATATAAAGATTGGAATAATTGGTGGCGGACAACTGGGTAAAATGATGGCAATAGAAGGTAAAAAACTGGGGTTAAAATTTATAATTCTTGATCCTCAACCAGATTGTCCAGCAGCTACTGTTGTAGATGAACTTATTATAGGTAGCTTCTATGATGAAATAAAAATAAAAGAGCTAGCCAACAAAACGGATGTTGTAACCTATGAATTTGAACATATTCATGCTGATCTGCTGAAAACCATGGAGCAGGAAGGCTATAAGATTTATCCATCACCATCTACATTGAAAATAATACAAGATAAGTATCAACAAAAGAAGTTTTTAACGGAACAGGGGTTACCTGTACCAAAATTTAAAGCTGTAACTGGGTTGGAGGATTTAAATAGAGCAGTAATGGAACTAGGGCTACCAATACTACTTAAGAGTAGAAGAGGTGGATATGATGGTAAGGGTAATTATCTGATCAAGACAATGGAAGAAATAGAGATAGCCTATAAATCATTAGGCGGAAAAGACGATACATTAATGGTAGAAGCCTTTGTAGATTTTGAAATGGAGGTTTCAGCTATTGTCGCTAGGGGAATTTATGGAGACCAAAAGGTATATCCCCTATCGGAAAACATCCATGAAGATAACATACTTATTACTACAATAGTGCCTGCAAGGGTGAAAAGAGCCATAGAAGAAAAAGCAAAGGCTGTAGCTCAGAAATCCATGGAGGTATTAGGTGGTATAGGTGTTTTCTGCATTGAAATGTTTATTGATAGAGAAGGTAATGTTTTGGTCAATGAAATTGCACCTAGAGTCCACAATTCTGGTCACTATACCATTGAAGGCTGTAGCACTTCGCAATTTGCACAGCATTTAAGAGGGATATTAGGCCTGCCTTTAGGATCGACTAACCTAAGAAAATCAAGTGTAATGATTAATCTACTGGGAGATGCTAATTCTAAAGGAACTGCAAGTATAATTGGGGTTGAAAAGGTTTTGAAGGAATCGGAGGCATATCTACACATTTATGGAAAAAAAGAATCTAAGCCTCAAAGAAAAATGGGTCATGTAACTGTTTTAGATTCTGATATAAATGAAGCACTAGGGAAGGCACAACTGATTAGAGGATATATAAAAATTATAGGTGAGGAGGCTGAATATAATGACTAATCCTAAGGTTGGAATTATTATGGGCAGCGATTCAGATCTGCCGGTAATGAAGGAGGCAGCAGAAATATTAATTGAGCTTGGAGTGACCTATGAGTGTACAATTGTCTCTGCCCATCGAACCCCTGAAAGGCTTTATGAGTATAGCAAAAACGCTGAAAATAAAGGGATAGAAGTGATTATTGCAGGGGCAGGAGGAGCAGCCCACTTACCTGGGATGGTGGCATCAATAACTTCCTTGCCAGTGATAGGTGTGCCTGTAAAAACTAAAAACTTAAATGGGTTAGACTCACTTTACTCAATAGTGCAAATGCCTCCTGGTGTACCAGTGGCAACTGTCGCAATTAATGGAGGAAAAAACGCAGGAATATTGGCAGCACAAATTCTTGCTTTAAAATATAACATAATAGCTGAAAAATTGAAACACTACAAGGAAGGCTTAAAGAATATGGTAGTTAAAAAGGCAATGAAGCTTGAGGAAATCGGCTTTGAGGATTACTTGCTGCAGATGGATAAATAGTTAGCTAGTTTAAAGTGACTTCTTCTAAAGGAGGAAAAAAATATGGGAATCCAAAAACTAGAGTTGCTTTACGAGGGTAAGGCTAAAAAAGTATATAAGACCAATCATAGTAAGCAATATATTGTTACTTATAAAGACGATGCAACAGCCTTTAATGGTGAAAAGAAGGGTACTGTTTTAAACAAAGGTGTTGTTAATAACCAAATGTCAGCTATCCTATTTCAGCTATTAGAGGAAATGGGAATTGAGAATCACTTTATTCAGCTATTGAATGACAGAGAGATGCTGGTGAAATCTGTAGAGATAATTCCTCTTGAAGTGATTATTAGAAATGTATCGGCGGGATCAATGGCCAAGAGACTTGGGCTAGAAGAAGGTATTCCATTGATATCAAGTGTTTTAGAATTCTCTTATAAAAATGATGAATTGGGTGACCCATTAATTAATGATGATCACATAGAAATATTAGGCCTTGCAACAAAGAAAGAAGTGGAGATAATAAAATATACATCTCTCAAAATAAATGAAATACTACAACAATTTTTTATTACAAAGAGCTTAAAGCTCATAGATCTTAAGCTTGAATTTGGCAGATATGAAGACAAAGTTATACTTGCAGATGAGATATCTCCCGATAACTGTCGATTATGGGACTTGAAAACTAATGAAAAAATGGACAAGGATCGTTTCAGAAGAGACTTGGGTAATGTTGAAGAAACCTATCAAGAGGTATTAAAAAGATTAAACAAATAGGAGGAATATAATAATGAAGGCAAAGGTTTATGTAACACCTAAGAAGAGTATTGCAGATCCACAGGGGAATGCCATTGGAAGAGCTTTGAATAAAATAGGATATGATAAAGTAGAGGATGTGCGTATAGGAAAACTAATTGAAATAGAACTGGGGCAGATAACAAAGGAAGAGGCAGAAGTTCAGTTGAAGGAAATGTGTGAAAAGCTATTGGCAAATACAGTAATTGAACAGTATAGTTTTGAAATAGAGTAAATAAAATGTTGAATGATGAATGTTGAATTGTTGTTGAAATTTACTAGTACAAATTTCTTCTCATATATTTACTAAATCATATAAGGAGGCTTATCATGAAATTTGGAATCGTTGTTTTTCCTGGCTCAAATTGTGATATAGATTGCTATCATGCCTTGAAGGATACTTTAGGACAAGATGTAGAATATATTTGGCATGATACAGAGGAAGTTAAGGAGTATGACTGTGTTATTTTACCCGGCGGATTCTCATATGGAGATTATTTGAGATGTGGCGCCGTTGCACCTTTTTCGCGGGTGATGGATGCAGTTAAGGTCCATGCAGATAAGGGTAAGCTATTGGTTGGTATTTGTAATGGATTTCAAATACTGACAGAAATGGGGCTTTTACCAGGAGCCCTTGTTCGGAATAAAAACTTAAAATTTATTTGTGACACTGTTGCATTGAAGGTTGAAAACAAAGAAACTCCCTTTACAAATAGATGTACACATGGACAAATAATAAACATTCCCATTGCCCATGGTGAAGGTAACTATGTTGTTGATGATGAAGAACTAGAAAAGATGAAAAAAAATGGACAAATTCTTTTCACATATCAAGAAAACCCCAATGGCTCGGTTTTAGATATAGCAGGAATCTGCAACGAAAATAAAAATGTATTAGGAATGATGCCTCATCCAGAGAGGGCTTGTGAGGATTTACTTGGAAATGATGACGGTAAATTTATACTCCAGTCCATAATAAGCTTTTTAGAAGGAGGTTGGAAAAGTGAATAACTATGATGCTGTAGGATTAACCAGAGACGAATACGACAGAATTATTGACTATATAGGCAGAGAGCCAAATGAGCTGGAGCTTAATATGTATGGTGTTATGTGGTCAGAACACTGTAGCTACAAGCATTCAAGACCATTATTCAAGCACTTCCCTACCTCTGGAGAAAAGGTTCTTCAAGGGCCCGGTGAAAATGCAGGAATTGTAGATATAGGGGATAATCTTGCAATTGCAATGAAGATAGAAAGTCATAACCACCCATCAGCAATAGAACCTTACCAAGGTGCTGCTACAGGAGTCGGTGGAATCATAAGAGATATATTCGCCATGGGTGCTAGACCAATTGCACTATTAAATTCATTACGATTTGGAGAAATTGAAAAATATGATAGAGTTAAATATCTTCTAGAAGGTGTTGTAGAAGGAATAGCAGGCTATGGTAATTGTATAGGAATACCAACTGTTGGAGGAGAGGTGTACTTTAATTCCTCCTATAATGGCAACCCTTTGGTAAATGCCATGTGTGTAGGTATAATAGAGCATGATAAAATTCATAGGGGAAATGCATCGGGTGTCGGCAATTCAATAATGTATGTAGGTGCAGCCACGGGAAGAGACGGTATAGGAGGAGCCAGCTTTGCATCAGTAGAGCTTACTGAAGAGTCTGAAGAAAAACGTTCTGCTGTACAGGTAGGTGATCCATTCATGGAAAAGCTACTGCTGGAGGCTTGTTTAGAGCTTCTTGATACGGGCTCTATTGTTGGGATTCAAGATTTAGGTGCTGCTGGTTTAACTTCAGCCTGCTGTGAAACCGCCACAAGGGGTGAGGGTGGTATGGAAATAGATGTGTTGAAAATTCCTCGCCGAGAAAAGGGAATGCATCCTGTTGAAGTGATGATATCTGAATCTCAGGAAAGAATGCTATTGATTGTTGAAAAGGGAAGAGAAAGAGAAGTTGAAGAAATAGTAGAAAAATGGGGATTACACGCTGTTGTTATTGGCAAGGTTACTGATAATGATAAGCTTGTAGTGAAGGAAGGCGAAAAGGTGGTGGCTGATATACCAGCTGAAAGCCTAGATTCTTCAGGTGCTCCTAAGTACTATAGCGATTATCAGGTTCCTGAGTATTATAAAGAAGCTAAGAAATTCAAATATAATGATATAAAAGAGCCTACAGGGTATAATGAAGTCTTGTTAAACCTGTTGAAATCACCTAATATCGCAAGTAAGGAATGGATATATAGACAGTATGATCATATGGTTAGAACTAATACTGTAGTTAAGCCAGGGTCTGATGCCGCTGTACTACGGATTAGAGGAACAAAAAAAGGGATAGCATTAACAACCGACTGTAATAGTCGATATTGTTACCTAGATCCAAGGGAAGGAAGTAAAATAGCAGTAGTTGAAGCCGCTAGAAACATTGTTTGTAGTGGTGCTAAACCCCTTGCCGTAACAGACGGCTTAAACTTTGGAAATCCAGAAAAGCCTGACCGATATTGGCAGTTTAGGGAATCAATTCTTGGTATCAGCGAAGCATGTAGAGAATTGGATACACCAGTTATTAGCGGAAACGTTAGCTTTTATAATGAGACAGATACCCATGCCATTCACCCAACCCCAATTATTGGAATGGTGGGAGTATTGGATGATGTTGAAAAGGCTTGTACCATGTATTTTAAGTCTGAAGGAGACATTATATTGCAGCTTGGGGAAACTAAAGCAGAAATTGGTGGAAGCGAATACCTTTCTATAATTCACCATTTAGAGACAGGAGAAATACCCTTTATTAACATGGCTATGGAAAAAAGAGTTCAAGAGGCTATTTTAGAAGCTATCCAAAGAGGTTTATTGGAATCTGCCCATGATTTAAGTGAGGGTGGAATTGCTGTAGGCTTAGCTGAGTGCTCTATGGAAAAGGGCTTAGGGGCTGAAATTACATTAAATACTAATTTAAGAAGAGACCTAGAGCTATTTTCCGAAAGTCAATCTAGATTTTTAATATCTGTAAAGCCTGCAAACCTTGATGCGGTTGCAAGAATACTAGAGGAGTCAAGGGTTCCCTTTAGGTCAATTGGGAAGGTAATGGGTAATAAACTACAGATAGTAATGAATCAAGAAACAGTTATTGAGCTTCCTGTAGCTGAAATTGAGGAGCTATGGAGAGGGGCAATCAAATGCTTGATAGAATAGATTTTGATAAATTGAAGGAAGAATGTGGTGTTGTAGGAGTATATCGTAACAATCATGATGCACGGGTAGACAAATTAGTGTATTATGGATTGTTCGCCCTGCAGCACCGTGGGCAGGAAAGCGCTGGTATAGCCACTAATGATGGCGACTTTGCCCATTTTCATAAAGGAATGGGTTTGGTTTCTGAGGTGTTTAATGACACAATATTTGAGAAATTGAGGGGTCATATTGGCATAGGACATGTTAGATACTCCACTACTGGAGAAAGCTATATAGCCAATGCCCAGCCATTGGTGGTAAAATATAGAAGGGGTAGCATAGGCTTAGCCCATAATGGTAATTTAACAAATGCAGCCTTGCTTCGTGAAAGGCTGGAGGATGACGGTGTAGTATTTCAGACAACTATAGATAGTGAGGTCATAGTTAATTTAATTGCCCGCTATAGTAATGAAGGATTGGCCTATGCCATCGAACGAACTATGGATTTGATTAAGGGTGCCTATGCCCTGGTGGTTATGACGGAAAAGGAGCTTATTGGTGTTAGAGATCCTTATGGTTTAAGACCCCTATGTGTGGGAAAGCTTGATGATGGATATGTTATTGCGTCAGAAAGCTGTGCATTAGATGTAATTGGGGCTAAATTTGTTAAAGATGTTGAGCCTGGAGAAATGGTTATTATTAACGAAAAGGGAATGAGTTTCAAGCAAATTGAAAAGGAAGTAAAAAAATCCTCGTGTATTTTTGAATATATATATTTTGCTCGTCCCGATAGCGTTATCGATGGAGTGAGTGTATATCAAGCAAGAAAAAATGCAGGAATAATTCTTGCAAATGAACATCCTGTAGATGCAGATATGGTAATTGCTGTACCAGATACTTCAATACCTGCAGCCATAGGCTATGCTGATACTCTTGGGATCCCATTTGGTGAAGGATTTATAAAAAATAGATATATAGGTAGAACCTTCATACAACCAGATCAAACCATGAGGGAGATGGCAGTACTAATTAAACTGAATCCGATGAGACAAACTGTCGAGGGAAAGCGAATTGTTATGATTGATGACTCCATAGTTAGGGGAACCACCAGTGGACAAATAGTAAATAGTCTTAAAAGGGCTGGTGCTAAAGAAGTACATGTTCGTATTAGCTCCCCCCCTGTGGCCCATAGCTGCTATTATGGTATAGATACCCCAGATCGTAACCAGCTTATTGGAGCTATAAAAACTGTTGATGAGATACGTGAAATTATTGGAGCAGACAGTTTAGGCTATATTAGTCTTAAGGGCTTGAAGGATTCTGTTGGAATAGATGATGATCCCTTCTGTCATGCATGCTTCTGTGGTACTTATCCAATTGAAGTGCCTGAAGCGTCATGTAAAAAAACCTTTAAAAGATTGGGAGGAGAGAAATAACATGGATAAGCTTACCTACAGCACTGCTGGTGTTGATGTAGATGAAGGACAAAGGGCAGTTGATTTAATGAAGCAGCATGTGAAGAGTACATTTACTCCTCAAGTATTAACAGATATAGGTGGATTCGGAGGCTTATTTGCCCTTGACGTAAAGGATATGAAGGAGCCGATTTTGGTATCTGGTACCGATGGAGTAGGGACTAAATTAAAAATTGCCTTTATGACAGATCGACACGATACAATAGGTCAAGATTGTGTTGCAATGTGTGTTAACGATATATTATGCCAAGGAGCAAAGCCTCTTTTCTTTTTAGATTATATTGCTACAGGAAGATTACAGGCAGAAAAGGCAGCTGAAATAGTTAAGGGTATTGCTATGGGCTGTAAAGAATCGGGATGTTCTTTAATTGGTGGTGAAACAGCAGAAATGCCTGGATTTTATCAGGATGGTGAATATGATGTGGCGGGATTTGCAGTAGGTATTGTCGACCGACAAAATCTTATCACAGGGGAAGGTATTATTCCCGGGGATATAGTAATAGGAATACCATCCAGTGGAATTCATAGTAATGGTTTTTCTTTAGTACGTAAGCTTTTATTTGATATAAAAGGCTATGATATAAATAGCGAAATTGATGGTTTAGAAAAGAAGTTGGGGAATGAACTACTGACACCAACTAAAATTTATGTAAAGCCTGTGCTGGAGGTTCTAAAAAAATCTAAGGTGAAGGGGATTGTCCACATTACAGGTGGAGGCTTCTTCGAAAATATTCCTAGAATATTACCTCAAAACACAGCGGCCAATATAAAGGTTGGAAGCTGGCCAATATCACCTATATTTAATATCATACAGCAGCAGGGTAACATTGATGATTCTGAAATGTTCAAAACCTTTAATATGGGAATTGGCATGATGCTGGTGGTTGACAAAAATGAGGCAAAGGACGTACTGGAAACACTAGCGGAAATAGGTGAAAAAGGGTATGAAATTGGAAATATCCTTGAAGGGCAAAGACAGGTGGTATTATGTCAAGGTTAAAAGTAGCTGTACTAATTTCAGGTGGAGGTACCAATCTACAGGCATTAATAGATGAAATAGAAAAGGGCTACATTAATGCAGAAATTAAGCTAGTAATTTCCAGTAATAAAAATGCTTACGGCTTAATAAGGGCTGAAAAGCATAACATACCCACCATAATTGTTGATAGATATAACTATAGCAATAAAGACAAGCGACAAAAAATGGTGCTTGATACTCTTGAAAAAAATCAAATAGACCTTGTAGTTTTAGCTGGTTATCTTGAGATTATTTCAAATGAGGTGATCGAAGGCTTTAGAAATAGAATTATTAACATTCATCCCTCTTTAATACCTAGTTTTTCTGGGAGAGGCTATTATGGAGAAAGGGTTCACCAAGAAGCTATTGCAAGAGGAGTGAAGGTCTCCGGTGCTACAGTCCATTTTGTTAATGAAGAAACCGATGGAGGACCAATAATTATTCAGGAAGCAATATCAGTAGAGTATGAGGATAATGAAAAGACTCTTCAAATGAAGGTGTTGAAGCTTGAACATAAAATCCTCCCTCAAGCGGTAAAGCTATTCTCTGAGGGAAGAATAGAGGTTGTCAAAAATCGTGTAAGGATAATGGAGGGTGAGGAATGATTAATAGAGCATTAATAAGTGTTTCGGATAAAACCGGAATCGTAGATTTCGCTATGCAGCTGCAGAAAATGGGAGTGGAAATAATCTCAACTGGAGGAACCGCTAAGCTTTTAAGAGAATCAGGAATTAATGCAATAGATGTTTCGGATGTAACAGGATTTCCTGAGTGCCTTGATGGTAGAGTGAAAACACTACATCCAGTTGTTCATGGGGGCATTTTAGCAATTAGAGAGAATCAGGAGCATATGCAAACCTTAAATGAACTGGGGATTACTACTATTGATATGGTTATCATAAATTTATATCCCTTTAAAGAAACCATATTAAAGGAAGGAGTAGCCCTAGAGGAGGCTATTGAGAATATAGATATCGGTGGCCCCACCATGCTTAGATCAGCTGCAAAAAACTATAATGATGTAACAGTTATTATTGATCCCAGCGATTATGGAAGAGTCTTAAAGGAGCTAGAAGTAACAGGCAATACAACTTTAGATACTAGATATAACTTAGCATTAAAGGTTTTTAGACATACTAGTCATTATGATGCCATGATTGCAGATTACCTTGGAAAAGACACTACCGACTATCCTCAAACCATAACTATGACATACGAAAAGGTACAGGACCTAAGGTATGGGGAAAATCCTCATCAAAAAGCTGCATTCTACAGAGAAATTGGTAAACAAACAGGTAGCTTGGTGGAGGGAAAACAGCTTCAAGGCAAGGAACTCTCCTTTAATAATATTAATGATGCCAATGGTGCGTTGGAGCTTCTAAAGGAATTTGATGAACCCACTATTGTTGCTGTTAAACATACAAATCCCTGTGGAGTTGCATCAGCAACAAACATATATGAAGCTTATCAGAAGACCTATCAGGCTGATCCAGTGTCTATTTTTGGAGGGATTATAGCAGCTAATGATGTTATAGACGTTAAAACTGCAGAGGCTATGAAGGATATTTTCTTAGAAGTAATTATTGCACCTGGTTTTACAGAAGCAGCTCTTGAAATATTTAAGAGCAAGAAAAACATCAGATTAATTCAATTGGAAAATATAAAAAGCACAAAGCGGATGGATAACGATCAGAAAAAGGTATATGGAGGTATACTACTACAACAAAAGGATGGAGATTTAACAGAAAAATTAGATGTGGTAACAGAAAAGCAGCCTTCAACAGAAGAAATGGAGGATTTGATTTTTGCCTTTAAGGTTGTAAAGCATATGAAATCAAATGCCATTGCAATTGTTAAAAATCGTCAAACCCTTGCCTTAGGGCCAGGTCAAACCAGTAGAGTTTGGGCCCTTGAAAATGCCATTAATAATACTAAGCATGACTTAAAGGGAAGTGTTCTAGCCTCTGATGCTTTTTTCCCTTTTAAGGACACTGTTGAAGTTGCAAGTAGAGCTGGAATAATTTCAATTATCCAGCCTGGAGGTTCGATGAAGGATGATGAGTCAATAAATGAATGTAATGCCAATAACATATCAATGATTTTTACTGGAACGCGACATTTTAAACACTAGAAATAAAGGGAAGAATGAAGAGTGAAGAATGAAGAGTGAAGAGTGAAGAGTGAAGAATGAAAAGGGAAAAGAAAGAATAAATGTTGAATGTTAAATGTTGAATGGTGAATGAGACCAGTCTTTTGACTTTAACTCAAAACTCTAAACTCTTAACTCTTAATTATTAATTCTTAACTTATAAAAAAAGGTGGTGAAGGTATGAAGGTACTAGTTATAGGTGGTGGGGGAAGGGAGCATGCTATCGTATGGAAGCTTAGCCAAAGCCCCCTTGTCTCGAAAATATATTGTGCTCCTGGTAATCCTGGCATAGCAGATATTGCTGAATGTGTAGATATTTCTGATTCTGACATTCAAAAACTAGTCGAATTTTCCCGGGAAATAAATGTCGATTTAACAGTAGTTGGGCCAGAAGGACCGTTGGTGGAGGGGATAGTAGATACCTTTAGAAGAGAAGGGTTGAACATTTTTGGACCATCTAAGGATGCTGCTCAGCTGGAGGGTAGTAAATCATACTCTAAAAAATTCATGGAAAAATACAATATTCCTTCTGCCAGATTTAATGAAATTACCAACTATGAAGAAGGTCTAAAAGCACTACAGCTATATAGCTTTCCTGTAGTTATTAAGGCTGATGGCTTGGCAGCAGGTAAGGGAGTTTTGATATGCGAGAGTATGGAAGAAGCTGAAAAAGGGTTGAAGGATATTTTAATAAACAAGGTCTTTAATGAAGCTGGAAGTAAAGTTGTTATTGAAGAGTTTTTAGAGGGTGTTGAGACCTCTGTTTTATGCTTTGTTGATGGAAAAAGCATTGTACCTATGGTCAGCAGTCAAGACCATAAAAGAATATTTGATGGAGACCAGGGTCCCAATACAGGTGGTATGGGTACCTACTCACCAAATTACGTTTATACTGATGATATTGCAAATGAAGTTATGAGTAGGATACTAATACCTACCCTTAAAGGAATACAACAGGAGAAAATGGACTATAGGGGAATACTATTTGTTGGATTAATGATTACGGATGCCGGACCAAAGGTACTGGAATATAACGTAAGATTTGGTGATCCTGAAACTCAGGTGGTACTGCCGAGGTTGAAAACAGATTTATATGATATATTTATAAATATCATTAATAAACAATTAAGTAGTACTAAAGTTGAATGGTCTGACGAGGCAGTTGTTTGTGTAGTTTTGGCATCTGAAGGGTATCCCAATGAATATCCTAAGGGATTAGAGATATCGGGCTTTGAAAATGTAGATAAAGACATTATGGTTTTCCATGCGGGAACAGCTCTCAAAAGTAATAGCATTGTAACCAATGGTGGACGTGTAATAGGAATTACTGCTACTGGTAAATCCATTGAAGAAGCTCGTAAAAAAGCTTATGGGAATGTAGAAAAAATTCAGTTTAATGGAAAATTCTATAGAAAAGATATTGCTGTTAAGTAAGGAAATTCCCTAATTATTTTTAGGCGATTCTTAAACCTCATCTAACTTTATATATTTTTAAACCTGCAGTTAAATAGGGCAAATAGGTAAGAACCTCCCAAAATCTCCCTAACCCTTTACTGTAGGTTTTTTTATTGTAATTGAAATGCACCTATAATAGGAAGCTTACATACCATGAATTAGGACACTTATATAAATATGAAAGGTAGGTGAGAAAGATGGCAGATGGCTTATTTGCAAACATTTTTACTGGGGGAAATAGCTTATTATTTTTCTTCCTATTATTGGTGATTATATTCTGCAACTGTGGTATATTTAGAGCTTCTGGTGACAGTTTACTATTCTTCTTCTTGCTGTTGATAGTTCTTTTCGGCGGGCGTACTTTCTTTGCATACTAAGAGTAAATAGTGTCAAAAATAAAAGTGTCGGTAAATCCGGCACTTTCCTATTAAATACGGGGTTGTTAAGGGGGCGGTCCCCCGTATGATCTCTTTTGTTCCGCTATCTTCCAGTAGGAATAATTTTAGTATATAATGCTACTAGATAAACTTAATAAATTGGAGGTTTCTATGCTAAAGAAATTAATATTATTTTTTATGTTCTTTGTAATTTTTATAAGTATTTATGGTGGTATGAATTACTATGTATATTTACATCTAGTAAATTACTTTACTATTACGGGGAATGTGAGGCTCCTTCTTCAGTTGGTATTTTGGTTTGCTGGAAGCAGCTATGTTTTAGGAAAGCTAATAAAAAAAGGGAGATTTATACCTTGGATATCTTATCTAGGTGCTGCATGGATGGGTTGTTTATCAATAGCAGTGTTTGTCTTGTTTATAAATGATGTATTTGCTTTTGTATTACCTAAGTACACACAACTAATTATCAATACTGCTATGCTTACCATTCCTATTCTTGTAGCTTTATCTATTCTCAATGTACTTAGGGGACCTGTGATTAAAGAGGTAGAAGTTAAGGCCTCTAAAAACCTGGTGGGTGAACTAAAAATTATTCATCTTTCAGATATTCATCTAGGTATGCTGACATCAACTAATTGGGTAAAGGGAATTGTAGAAAAGGTAAATAACTTAGAGGCAGACATAATTGTTATAACTGGAGATATGGTAGATGATGAATATAAAAGGGTAGAAGAATTTATTCCGATAATGAGAGAACTCAAATCAAAATATGGAGTTTATGCTGTTTCTGGGAATCATGAAATCTATGCAGGTTTAGATAATTTCAACATGTTTTGTAAAGAAGCAAATATTGAGGTACTAGATAATAAAGGTATTATACTTGATGGAGTAAATTTAATTGGAGTTGATGATCTATACGGACGTAGAAATACAACTAACCCAGTAAAAATTGAAGATATTTTGTCAGATTACGATTTAAATGGATATAATATTTTATTGTCTCATCAACCTGTCAATTTTAAGAGGGCAGTTGAAAAGGGTATAGATCTTCAGCTTTCTGGCCATACCCATAAAGGGCAAATACCCCCATTGAATTTTTTTGTTCCTATTGTTTACCGTTATGCATATGGCTTATACCAATATAGAAAGAGTTTTATCTATACATCGTCAGGGACTGGAACATGGGGTCCACCCATGAGGCTATTTTCAAGCTCTGAAATTGTTAACTTAAAGCTTTCAAATTAAAAAAACTGATGAAAAAACCTTTTCTGATGTATTGTCACATGCTTTAGATATTGGTTTTTTTCACCAGTTATTTTTTTGTTAATTATCTTTATCAATAGTGCCTTATTGTGGTTTGTTTTTGATTTCTTTAGAAATCCTGTCCCAAGTCTCTTGGTAAAAGTGTTGACTATTAAATGCATCTACATCTTTAACCATGTCCAATGGCATTACATAGGAGTTCATTGATTTATTGATAATATCATAGTCTCGTCCATTATATGTCTCATCTATAATATCCTGTGGATTTCGAAAACTTTCTTTGGATTTTTTTTTCACGTGAATTCCTCCATTTTCAGAATTAGTGTTAGTATGTGAAGTTATATATAAATTTAATATGGTAAAATTTTATATATTCATTGATGAATAATATTTATTAATATAAAATAGTTAGTGATGAGTGCTTTATAGATACGGAAATAAAAAGGGGGATTTATATATGCGTGTTGGGATTATAGGTGGAGGAAATGGTGGAACTTCAATATTAAAAACATTAAGTAAGATGAAAGAAATAAACATAGCAGGAATAATTGATATTAATGATGAGGCGCCAGGAATACAAATGGCAAAAAGCCTTAATATTTTTAGCTCGTCAAGAATAGAGGATTTATTTTCTAAGCAATTAGATATAGTTATAGAAGCTACAGGGGCAAGTAAGGTTAAAGAGGAGGTAATGAAGCATAATAAACAGAATGTATCAATCATGTGTAGTAAGGCTGCCAACTTAATGATGCATCTGGTTGAAAATGAAGAAAAACTCCATAATAAAATTGAAGCTCAACTAAAGGAAGTAGATGAATTAACCACTGTAACTTCTGGCGGTATTGAGAAAATGAATTCAAGCATAGAAAATATCGGAATGCTATCAAATGCTTTAAATCAATTTGCATCACGTACCATTAATTTAGTACAAGAAACCGATGAAATAATAAAAATCATGGGTAGAATTACTCAGCAGACTAATATTCTTGGATTAAATGCATCTATCGAAGCGGCTAGAGCAGGTGAACAAGGAAAAGGCTTTGCGGTAGTTGCTAAAGAGGTTCAAAAACTAGCCAGTAATAACGAAGATTTTACAAATCAGATTTCTGACATACTAAATACAATTAATCAAGAAGTAAAGGGTGTTTCAAAGGAAATTGAGAGGTTAAATGATGTATCCAAGGGGCAGAATCTAATTGGTAAGGATTTAAGTGAAGCTATAGATAAATTAAAAACAAACATACATAATGCATAAAGATATTAATATAAATTATATATTTAGCTAAGCTTTTCTTTTAGAAAGTTTTTTATTAAATTAACAGGAAAAGCAGAAAATAAATCGAATAGATACATCAATACTAAGGATTGAGGTGAAATTATGTCCTATCAATCAAAAATTAAAGATCCTTTTACAGATGCACTATTTGAAGCTATATTAAGACTTGAAAGTATTGAGGAATGTTATCGTTTCTTTGAAGATGTTTGCACAATAAAAGAGCTACAATCAATATCGCAGCGACTAGAAGTGGCTAAGCTATTGAAGGCAGGCAAAACATATAGTGATATTGAAGAAGTAACAGGAGCAAGTACTGCAACCATCAGTAGAGTAAATAGATGTCTACATTATGGTGCTGACGGATATAAGCTTATTTTACAAAGACTAGAGGAAGAATAATTAAAAGCTAAAGATAAATATTGTTTTTGGCTTTAATTGAGTAAATATTTAAAGTACTTGATTGAAAAAGAGCCTGAATTATAAAATTCAAGCTCTTTTTGCTATACACTTAAGTTAAAAGCATTATGAAGGATATTTACAGATCGGGTTGCTTCGTCTTCCTTTACCAGGCAAGAAATGGTGGAATGGGAGTCGGAGCTTTGGAGTATCTTTATTCCTTCCTTTGAAAGCGCCGAAACAATTGTAGCCATTACGCCAGGAATACCAGTAATACGGTTGCCAATAATAGTAACCTTGCTGCATTTTTCAATGATTTCAAAGGGCAACTCTAATTCATTTAATATTTTTTTCAATAGCGGCACTTGAGATAAATCTATCGTGAATATTTTTTTGTTTACAAAAAAGTTTATCATATCAATACTTATGTTGTTTTTAGCAAGGGTGGTCAGTAAAGTGCTTTCCAGTTGAAGGTCATCCTCCAAAAAAATAGAAACCTGTGCGATACTATCCTTATGGGTTATAGCTGTAAGAAGCTTCTCCTTCATCTTTGTTGAATAGCGACTTTCTCCATTTTTACGATAATGATGTATCGATGTACCTGGATGCTTAGACATAGTATTTTTGATTTTCACAACAAGGTTATCTTTCTGAGCTATTTCTACTGCCCTTGGATGTATAACCTTGGCTCCCTTATCAGCCATTTGAAACACTTCTTCATAATTAATTTCTTCAATAATTTTTGCTGTTGGTACTACGTTTGGATCGGCTGTCATAATACCATCAACATCTGTATATATCTCTACGAACTCTGCATTTAGAGCAACACCTAAAGCTGTTGCTGTTGTATCGCTTCCACCTCTACCTAAAGTGGTAATATCTCCACTTTGGCTTATACCTTGAAATCCACAAATAACAACAATTTTTTCCTCTTGAAGATAAGACAATATTTTCTTTTCATCAATTGATATGATTTCTGCATTGCTGAAATCATCATCTGTCAATATTCCTGCTTGAGCACCATTTAAAACAATTACTTTTTCGCCATGTTGCTCTAATAAGGCTGATAAAACAGAAGCCGAGATCATTTCGCCACATGACATTAAAAAGTCCATTGTTCTTAAACTGCAGCTTGGATTATCTGCTAGAATTAGATTCCTTAAGCTATCAGTAGCATAGGGGTCGCCTTTGCGACCAATAGCAGATACAACCACAACAACAGCTTTTCCCTTGGTCTTTGCTTCAAGTATCTTATCAACAACCATTTCTCTTCTTTCTTTTGTTGAAAGCGAAGTTCCTCCAAATTTTTGTACTACAATATTCAACAATACCACCTCATACCTTATGTTTGTTTGTAATCAAAATAATTATATATTTAAAGTATGCTTTTATATTAATAATGTTCTTGTAGAAAGTCAATGATATTTGTTTATAAGTATTTTTTATAATTCAGAGGGCACAACTTTTTGTGTTATTCATATCATGTAGTGAGACCCTGAATTGGGTACCATATTTTACCGGGAGGTGTATGTACATGAGTGAAGCTGTTAAAGGCACTGGGTTCCTAGGAGGTATTTTTGGATCAAATAACAGTTTACTATTCTTTTTCCTTTTACTAGTGATAATTTTCTGCAATTGCGCCCTATTTAGAGATGCAGGGGATAGCTTATTATTCTTCTTCCTATTGTTAGTAGTTCTTTTTGGTGGTCGCGGATTATTTGGCGGTTGGTAATGAATAGGTAGAACCTCAGGGTTCTACCTGCTTATTAAAGTAAATTAAAAACTCTATAGACTTATTATATTGCAAAAACATATTAAATATTTAGATATTATAGTAAATGGAGGTGAGGAGGATGTCAACAGGTAGAGGGTTTTTAGGTATAGGTACCGATAGTAGCTTACTATTCTTTTTCTTACTACTGGTTTTAATATTCTGTGCCTGTCCTTGTTTTAAAGGCTCTGGAGATAGTTTATTATTCTTCTTCTTATTGTTAATAGTATTATTTGGAGGGTCAAAATTTTTCTGTTAAATAGTTAAGAGGGTGAGTACACCCTCTTTTAATTTGGGTTAATTAGGTACCCATATAATGAAATATACATAGTATAAAAGTAAGATAATGTTTTCCATTAATTTTATAGGAGGTGAATAGCATGTCAGAAGTAAAGTCAAATGTTTTATTTGGAGGCTTTAAAAACACAAGTCTTTTATTCTTTTTCCTTTTACTAGTGATAATCTTCTGCAATTGTCCAATATTTGCAGATTCAGGTGATAGCTTACTATTCTTCTTCTTAATACTAGTGGTTTTATTTATGGGACCATCAGGAATATGCTAGAAGGAGGGACTTTCAATATTGTAACAAATTGACAATTACAATCATATTATGGTGTAGAACATAAATGGTTCTAATTTAATGATTCAGGAGGGTGATATTAATGAGTGATGCATCAAAAGGTATATTCGGCGGATTATTTGGTGGTCAGAATAGCCTATTATTTTTCTTTCTGTTGCTGGTAGTTATATTCTGCAACTGCGGTATTTTTAGAGGCTCTGGAGATAGTCTACTATTCTTCTTCTTATTATTAATTGTTCTTTTTGGAGGAAGAAGCTTCTTGTGCTAAAGGTACCTAGATACAATTAAAGGGGATTTGATCCCCTTTAATTGTTTTTTGCATAGGATATATGAAATGCTTTTATTCTTATCCTTTGTTATAATAATGGTAAGAGCTATTATATCAAGAGGAAGGTGTTAATATGAATTTTGTTCTCGATGTTCATTGTCACAGCATAGCGAGTGGACATGCCTTTAGTACTGTGATGGAAATGGCAAGCTTCGCAGCATCGGTAGATTTTCAACTATTAGCCTTAACAGATCATGGTCCTGCCATGCCAGGAGCTGCAGATTCTTTATATTTTCGCAATTTAAAGGCCATACCAAAAAAAATAGCTGGGGTAGAGATTCTAAAGGGAGTAGAGGTTAATATACTTGACTATGATGGAAAGCTGGATCTTCCGGAATGTGTATTGATGGAAATGGACTTTGTAATAGCCAGTTTTCATAGACCATGTATTAAGCCATCTACCATTGAAGAAAATACGAGAGTTTTACGTAAACTTATGGAAAAACCATATATCCATATGATTGGTCATCCGGGAAATCCCAGCTTTCCAATAGATATAAAAAGTCTTGTATCTGGTGCAAAAGAAACCAGTACTCTTATCGAAATTAATAATAGCTCCCTTAAACCTGACAGCTTCAGGGTGGGGAGTAGTAAAAACTGCTATGAAATTTTAGAAGAATGTTTTTCACAACAGACTCCTGTAGCTTTAGGAAGTGATGCACACATAGCATTGGAAATTGGCAACTTTACTATGGCTATGAAAATGATTACTGATCTTAATGTTGACAGTAATCTTATAGCTAACACATCAGTTTCCTTATTAAAGAAGGTATTGGAGAGGAAAAGCCGTCTATAGTAAATAGACGGCGAAGTTTTAGACAAACTCTGATATTTTCAAAACTACGTAAACCCGCTCAGAACTAAGTCTGGAATGAGCTAAATATAATCAGGAGCTTTCAAAACTCGCTTCCGCTCAAACAGTTGAAAACTCTTATCTGATTATCTTTTCGCTCTTTCTATTTTAACTTCACTAACTGTTTACTTAAGTTTTAAAAATCGAGTTTATCTTATAAATATTACTTTGTCTTCAGTCTGTATGCGTTATTGCCCTATTAATCCATAAGATAGTAGGGTTTTTTTAATGTAATTCATAGTAATCTTAACTGCCTCTTCATTGGTATAATTTACTTGATTGTTCATAATACGATAAAGCATACTTTGATATACTAGGAGTATCATTTCGTTAATTGATTCTAAACTTTCATATAAAATATCAGAGTTTTTTACGTAGGCCTTTAAACAGGTGCTATTTCGTTCATAGATGTTCTGTTTTAATAATACTTCTAGCACTTCCTCTGGGTGTTCGCCCAATTCCTCAGGGAAAATTTGATAATATTCCTGTATTACATCCACAAAAGAGTCACTAAATTGATTGAAGAATAACATGTGATAAATTTGTGCCTTGTCATAGGAAAATTCACAGAAACACTTCCAAATGCAAAGGTATTTATCAATAGGAGTTTTAGCAAATTTAATATTACTAGAAATACAATCTACATATTCCTTAAGATATTTAACGGAGGCAAAGTATACTAAATGATGGAGGTTCTCGAAATAATTGTATAAGGTAGCACTGTTATAGCCTGCCAGTGACGCAACTTTTCTTACTGTTACAGCCTCAAGGCCTTCATTTTCAATAATATTACTAGCAGCCTCAATAAAATAACCCATCATTCTTTTTTTCTTAATCAATTTATTATCTATTGCCATTTTTTATCACCATTCTTTATTATTCTGAAACACATTGTTTATTATATCACAACGTTAAAGATATTTTTATTGAAAATAGACATATTTGAGTAATTTAACATTGATATTAACTATAGCTAAGTAGTTTTTGAAATAAATAAACGCGTTTATAATATAAACTCATTTACATATATATTTCACTATGATATAATTATCACAAAGTAAGCCTATGAAATAGTATAAAAGACAAATTCTTCTTATTAGACATCCATTGATAACATTTAACGGTGAAGGAGGTGAAGCAATGATAGTATTAGATAAAGACACTTTTCTGACAGAGGTGCTAGAAGCAGATGGGTATGTAATTGTTGATTTCTGGAGTGAAGGATGCGAGCCATGTAAAGCATTAATGCCTTCAGTTGTGGAGCTATCTGAAAAATATAATACCAAAATGAAATTTTGCAAATTGGATACAACAAAAGCAAGAAGATTGGCGATTCAGCAAAAAGTTTTGGGACTTCCCACTATCTCCATATATAAGGGAGGACAAAAAATCGACGAAGTAACCAAGGAAGATGCAACAGTAGAAAAGATAGAAGCTATGATTCAAAAATATATATAGAAGATCAATGTAGAACTTTGTAGAATTTACATATAAAGCTTATATAAAACTAATGATATAAAGAAAAAGTATTATAAACAAATTGATTTTATAAATCTAAAAAACTAAGGAAAGGATGTTGTAATATGGGTATGTTTGATGGTAAAAAAATCATCATCATTGGTGACCGAGATGGTATTCCAGGACCTGCCATTGAAGAATGTTTAAAGTCAACCTCAGCAGAAATTGTTTTCTCATCTACCGAATGCTTTGTCTGAACCGCTGCAGGAGCTATGGATTTGGAGAACCAAAAAAGAGTTAAGGATCTATGTGAACAACACGGTGCTGAAAACGTGATTGTTCTTCTAGGTGCAGCAGAAGCAGAAGCAGCAGGATTAGCTGCTGAAACTGTAACCAATGGAGATCCAACCTTTGCAGGTCCATTAGCAGGAGTCCAGTTAGGACTTAAGGTATTTCATGCAGTAGAGCCAGAATTTAAAGAAACAGTAGACCCAACTGCATATGATGATCAAATAAGTATGATGGAAATGGTTTTAGAGGTTGATGAAATAATAACAGAAATGACAGCCATTAGAAGCGAATTTACAAAGTATTAATAAATTATCGGATATAATATTATGAGTGGTTTTAGATGGGTATAAATTACCCATCTATTTCAATTGTATATGTGTTTAATAATGGGAGGTGCATTAAATGTCAAATGCAGTAGTAAAGGGTGCAGGGTATATATTAATCCATACACCTGATATGATTCTACACAATGGTACCACGCAAACGATGGAAAGATTAGCTAATCCTGAATCTGAATATTTAAAAAAGCTACCAAATCATTTTCGTTCATATGAAGATGTTGTTAGCTATCCACCAAACCAAGCATATATAGGTACTATTAAGCCTGAGGATTTAAGGGGCTATGAAATGCCTTGGTATAAACATGCTGTTGCTGGAGCTGAAAGATATGGTAAGCTAGGTGAAATTATGCCTCAGGAAGAATTCATTGGTTTAATGAAGATTTCTGATGTTTTTGATCTTGTTAAGCTGGAAAAGGATTTTACAAAGGATGTTAAGGAG
>NZ_FMUS01000003.1 GCF_900101495.1 Alkaliphilus peptidifermentans DSM 18978 | reverse complement strand
TGAATTTATTTTTATTACTCATAGCTGTAACACGTCCTTTCTAGGTTTATTATAGCAACCTTTATACGTGTCCAGCAAATCTAATACACTCTACTCCTTTTATATGTAATATTTATTTTTTTAGTGTTCTTTATAATATTCTATTGAATTGAAATAAACCCTTTTAAATTAAGAAATGCTATATAAGTATTTCTTCAAAATAAATATTATAAAGTCCATTAATAATTAATTATATCTACAAGAAATCAGGTTGCTAGGTTCCTTGAAGATCATTTTTGTGAGGTATACATTTCTAAATATTCAAGATATAAGTATGCCTCCTTTGTAGTTTTTCCACACATTTCATTAGAGGGCATTAAACTACTGCATACGGTAGGTCTTTCTTTTTTCCCAAACAGCTTACATTTATTATCGTCACTAAGTTGAACACATCTGACCCCAGCAGGTTTTCCATTTGGCAATCCTGGTATTTTAGAGGAAATTGACGGTGCAATGCAACAAGCTGCACAACCAACTCTACATTCCATTAGTTCTCCTCCTGTCCTATTTTAATACTATCCATTGTATGAAATTTTCTTGTAAGTATACCCATTATACACTCTATTTAGCTGTTTATTTGGAGTCGCAAAAAACCTAGTAGATACTTTCTTTCCTTAACTTTTGTGATGAAGTCCATGTAGTATTACTTCTTTTTGTCGAAGTAGAACCTTTTACATTACCTATTATATATTATATATTTACCTATTTTAAATTTACTTAATACAAAGGTGCTTATAATGGAAGCTACAATACTTACTATGAATAATACTATCAGCATAAGAAGAGGATGTAAATTTAAATAAGAAGTATTTCGAAGAAATTGAACTCCTACATATAAAAACAACATGTGTAAAAGATAAATACCAAATGAAAAGCGACTTATGAATATGAATGTTTTAGGTATCTCTTTTAAATTAACTGCAATGTAGTAGATTAAAAAAATCATACTTGCAGCAAAATTACAATATCGATTCTTTTAGAATCATTAATAGTTAATATTCCACTTAAATATAAATATACAACTACTACCATTGATAGGAAGGGCAGCAGAATTACTTTACTTCTGTAATGCTTTATCTTTTCTATAAAAGCTTCATAATATTTACCACTATAAAAGCCTAATGTAAAGTAAAATATCCAAGATAGAAAGCTACCCCAAGTAAGTCCCCTCCATAGGAATTGCCCATATGGTATATTAACAGGGTCATCAAAATTAAAGAATCCTAAATATATAAGATTAATAAAAAGAGAGACTAAGAGTACCCTTTTAGGTGAAGTTCTACTTAGGTATTTATGAAGAGCAAGGTGTAGTAGATAAAATTGAAATATAACAATGATGAAATATCCATGCCTGTAAAACCCAAATAGTAAATTTCTAATTATAAAGAAAATAAAAGTCCTCAATACTATTCCTTCATATAATTTATTAGCTTCATGTGTCATGAGTATTGCGTAAATAAAGCCCATTGAAATATACGGATATAGTATTAATTGAACTCTCTTTTTTACAAAATTATCAGGTATATTTTCAGAGTATGAATAAGACAATAAAAACTCTGATAAAAAAATGAAAACTGGTGTTCCAAAGGTTAATAATAGTATTAAGGTCATAAAAGAAGCTTCTTGATGACTTGATATTTCAGTGCCATAGAGTTCTACAATTCTAGTGATGGAATGTACCAGCACAACACATAGACAAGCTATACTTCTTAATAGATAGATCTCTTTTACTGTATTTTTTGTCATCATCCTCCCCCTTTATAAATGAATTCTCTAAAAAAGACAAATTATATGTATAGATTAAGCTATCTGTATAGAGCTCAATATATTAGGGCTAAAAGTAACTATCCAATTAGTCTTATAAGGGTATATACATACTATTCTATTTATATAGCTGCATGAATATGGGGGCAACCTTACAGGACTTAATTTCAATTTTCTGCCACACATTACCCCTAACATATGGTTCCATTTCAATGTATTCTTCCACATCCTGTCTTGTAGGGAAATCAACCACAACACAGGAGCCTATCATTTTTTCATTCTCATCAAGAATGGCTGCTCCATATAAATATTTCTTCTCCTCAAATAATTTCTCCACTAGCTTTAGATGCTCATCACGGGCTGCTAATCTTCTTTCCAGTGCCTTTTCATCCTTACCATCATATGCTGTAATTATAAATTGCATCATAATTCCTCCTTATTATTTATATTTTATATTATAACAAAATTCTTATTCAACTGGTATTAATCTGAGCCCAAGTGTCCTTTGTAATTAAATCTTTGTTCATATTTATCTAATGCTGATGATAAGCATTCCTCCAGGTTTGTTTCTGTTTCATTAGCAATACATATTAATGAAAAGAAAACATCTCCTATTTCGCAATTCCAATCCTTTGTTTTACTAAATTGCTTGTTTCCGTAATCTGTCCCCTTTAATACCTCCTTTGACAATTCACCTACTTCTGAGGCTATATCAATTACTCTAACCTCAACCTTTGAAGTCATCTCCTTTTCCGTTGTAAATTTCTTGATTTTTTCTTGAATATCAGTTAACTCCATAAATTTTCCTCCCAACAATTGAAATCAATGTACTATCATTTAACAGTTATAATTAACTTAAAGGTATCATGTAAATAAAAACCCTTTTCCCGATCAGTATAACAAATAAATATTTTTGTGTAAAATCAATAATTAACTAAATAAATTTTTATCCTAAAAAACAAATTTGCACACTATATTTTTCCTTTCTACAAAAATCGACATAATTTTAACTATGCATCAACTATACTAATTAAGTAAGAAAAATTTTAATACATTAGGAAGTTTCATAATTCAAATATGATTCTTTGCACACATTATATATTCCATATAGCCTCACGTCAACTGGTATATTGTTAAATAATTAACCAAAATAAATTATGCAATTTCCACAAAATAAATAGCTAAGGAGAATGGGCATGAACTTAAAATTGAGGGGCAAGTTATTATCTTTAATCATTTCTATTTTATGTATTTTAGCAGTTCTTATTTCTGTAGTTGTTTATAATGAAAAAACCGATATGATAGCTCATCATCAGCTACAATCGAATATTAACTTAGGTTATGAGCTTTTTAATTCAAGATATGCTGGTAATTGGAATGTCATAGATAATAGACTATATAAAGGCTCTGTTTTAATCGATGACAATTTTGAGGTAGTAGATAAAATCAAAGAACTGACGGAATCCTCTGTAACTGTATTTCTATATGATACACGAGTATCAACCAATGTTATTACAGAAGATGGTGGTAGAGCTGTAGGAACAAAAGCATCTGAAGAAGTGTCTAATATGGTCTTAAAAGAGGGTATTTCCTATACAGGTGTAACAAATGTAGTTGGAAGGAAGTTTGTAACACAGTACATTCCTATAAAGGATGGGAATGACAGTATCATAGGTATGTTTTTTGTAGGAATTGATATGAACAACGTTAGAGCTATAGCCCTCCCTATAGTTTTAAAGATTGTCGGCATAATAGCAGTAGCTATTCTACTAAGCATCTTATTTTCCACCCTAATTATCAATAAAATTGTATCAAATATTAATCGTATTGTTACTGCCATAAAGGAGGTTGAGCAGGGTAACTTATCAGCTAAATGTAATGTTAAAACAAAAGACGAGTTGAATCTAATATCAAATAGCTTTAATTCTATGGTTAGTAACCTAAAAGATTTAATTAATAGAATTCAGGAGGTTGCTGTAAATTCAAAGGATTCATCACAGGTTATTGCAAATTCAATTGAAGAGGTAAGTGCTTCGAGTGAAGAAATTTCAAATACAATTCATGAAATTGCTATAGGGGTATCTGACCAAGCGGAAGAAATTAGCAATGGTGTTGAAATAACAAACAATCTTTCCAATAATATAATTAATATGCAGCATATTGTTGGCTTAACCAGCAATGACACCAATATAATGGAGGAAAATAATAAGCTTGGATTAGTTGCCATTAACACCTTTAAAGAAAATTTTAGTACTTATAGTAGCACTGCTTCCAGTGTAGCCAATAATGTATATACCTTGTCGGACAAATCAAATGCCATCGAGGAAATAATTGGAAGTATAAACCAGGTTTCCAATCAAACAAACCTATTAGCTTTGAACGCTGCAATAGAGGCCGCAAGAGCTGGAGAGGCAGGAAAGGGCTTTGGAGTTGTCGCAGATGAAATAAGAAAACTGGCTGAGGAATCAGCTCAATCAGCGGATAAAATTAAAAACATTATTGAAGATATTAAAGATGTTATTAATACCATTAACAATGATACTAAGGTTTCATCTAGCCTATTGGAGCACACCTCCAGTGAGTTAGGTAATACTGAGGAAGTCTTTAATAAGCTTGATACCTCCATAAAATCAGTTACAAGTCATATTTCATCAATTTCTCAGGCTTTAACTAATATTACAGCAGACAAAGATATAATGTTTAGTTCAATAAATAACATTAGTGCAGTAGCCCAACAATCAACAGCATCCACACAACAAATTAATGCATCAACAGAAGAGCAGACAGCGTCTATTGAAGAAATATCTGCGTCGTTTCTGGAGCTTAATAATATGATACTTTCTCTTTCTGAGTCTACTAAGGCTTTCAAACTATAAATAAACATTAAATACGTATAAAAAAAGCTACTTCTATTACTAGAGTAGCTTTTTTTTAGCCTGCTTTTCATTTATTGAAGAGGTATTTCATATTCCTCACCAGTACCATCAGTTACTTTTACAGTGCTATATTATTTGCATCTAATTACTATTCAATTGCCCAACTATTTTCCAGTTTCCATTTACCTTATTTAAAATAAGTATAAGCCTTCCAGCCTCGTCTCCTGTAGTGCTATCATAGTAAGAAAGAAATATTAGTGTTTCATTTTGATGATATTGTCTAATTTTGTATAGTAAAGATGTTTTGGGCTTGTAGTTAATAATATCGTGTTCTTTAACTATTTCTTTAAACTCTTCTTTATTAAAGACTTCTAGATTTCCGTAATTTCTATAACCAATATATTCTTCTTCATTAACCACATACATCCTCAAGCTTTCATTATTTTTAGCTGAATTTATGGTATTTTCAACAACTTCATATTTCATATTGAATTCTCTCACAGGAATATATACTCCTACAAGTAAAATAATAGCTAATGCAATAGCCAATATTACTTTAAACTGTTTTTCTCCTCTTATGTTTTTTAAAAATATTGGAATCAAAATGAATATAGCAGGCACAGGATTTGCTAAAAACCTATTAAGTATTACTGTAAATAAGTACGCGGATAATAAATCTATAGGTATAATAATTCTTTCATCAATAGCCCTATCTTCGATAATATCATATATCCTGTAAAGAGTACCTCCATAAACAATACATATGACTGCCAATAGAGCTAATCTAATGAACCCCATCTCAAAAGATAAGAAATAATAGCTTATAACTCCAATAAAAATAAACATCATATAATTAATGCTCTTCTGTTTCATTATAATACTCCTTCGTATTTTAATGTTTGACTTTATCATTACATAGATTGTAAGGCTCAACTACTTCATTTGTTTTATTGAATATATTATCGTATTAATTTTACTACAAAAAAATGGGTGTAACAATGGAAATTCCATGAATATATCGATATGTACATAAATATATATAATAAATAAGACATATAAGACAAGCTAATATACTCAGTTTTAAAAAATCACTATGCTTATAGGAGGACATTATATGCAAAAGATTATAAAATTCTTAAACAAGGACGATATTTCAATACGTGGAGCCTGTATTGTAGGTTTATGTGGCTTTTTCCTTCTAAATATGTTTGCTGTATTTGAATATGGAAAATATTTTTTCGGTTTAGATAATATATTTCTTGAGGTTATACCTGCCATCAGAATCCTGGCAAAAATTGATTTTTTGTTTGTTCTACTTATTATTTTAATATTAAACAAAAAGGAAGGATATTTCAGCTTCAAAGAGTTGCTAAGTATTGTTATGCTATTTTCTACAGGAGGAGTTCTGTATTACCTTATAAAAGAAAAGCCCTTAACAATAATAATACTACTGGGCTTATATGGCATTGGAATATCAATCTTTGCATGTATTGTAGGTTTAGGAGCAGTTTTCCCAATTTCTTTACCCTCCTTTTTTCAAATAAAGAAATTCAAAAAAGCCTCTAATTAATAATTTGAATATCGTAATATAATATATTGAAAAATTCAATAAAATAGATAGTAATAATACTTTCGTATTATTACTATCTATTTAGACTGTTGAAGGTTGATTATTCAACAACTAGCTATTAGTACTTAAACTTAGAAATACTAGCTTGCATTTCTTCTGCCAGCTTTGCTAAAGAATCACTGGCAAATGAGATTTCCTCCATTGAAGCTGTTTGCTCCTCCACCGATGCCGATGCTTCTTGTGTACCAGCTGCATTTTCTTCTGAGGTTGCGGATAGGTTTTGAATGATGTTTATAATCTTCTTCTTTTTTTCTTCCATTCTATTGCTAGATTCTGTAATATCCGCTATTACAGCCTTCATCTTTTCAATTGAATGTGCAATTCCTTCAAATTTTTCTTGAGTCATTTTAACGCTTTCCGACTGAGACTTTACTATTTTACCTACCTCTTGAATTGTATTTACTGAAGCTCCTGTCTTTGTTGTTAAGTCCTGAGTAGGTTTAGTAACTGTAGCAATTTCTTCAGTAAATCTATTAGATTCCTCTGCCAGCTTTCTTATTTCTTCTGCCACTACCGCAAAGCCTCTACCCGCTTCACCTGCTCTGGCTGCCTCTATAGCCGCATTTAGGGCCAATAGATTTGTTTGTTCAGCAATGTTTTTAATCATTTGGCTTGCATTCTCTATTTTTTCTGCACTCTCGTTTGTGTTAATGATCATTTCATGTATCTCTTTAGATGCTTTAGTATTCATCTCGGTTTTATCAACAAGGTCTTTAACTATTACAAAGCCTTCTTCTTTTAAGCTATTTACTTCATTGGTGCTATTATTTAAATCTATTACATACATCTGTTCCTTTTCTATCAATTCACCTAAATCATTAATCTGTATAGCTCCCTCTTCTGTATCTCTGGCTTGATCGGTTGCCCCTTTAGCTATTTCCTCAATGGTTTTCGCCACCTCTTCTGCAGCCATAGCCGATTGCTGACTAATTGTGGTAAGTTCTTCCGATGATGCTGCCACTTGCTGTGAGGTTTCTACTACTTGTTTAAAAAATTTACTGAAATTAACTGTAATAGACTGGAATGTCATTGCTAAAGAGCCAATTTCATCCTCTCTATATACTAACCTTTGAGGTAATTCATTAGTGAAATCCAGTTCTGATATTTTTTCACTGTATTTTATTATTTCTGTTATTGGTTTAGTTATAAAATTTGAAACTATTAATGAAGCTAACACCATAATAATTGATATAAATAACATTAATATTACAAAAAGTTTATACAGATTATCTGTTTTGCTTAACAGTAGACTTTTAGGTATTTCTACAATTAATCGCCAATCTAGAGTATTATCTATTAGGGAATAGAATAAATAAACCTCCTCACCATTTATAGTAACTTCAATTATACCATCTTCATTACCTAAAATTTCATTACTATATTTTTTAACTGCTTCATACGTACTCTCTTCATTATCATTTAAATTTTCCACCATCGCAATATCATCATCTCTATGAGATATAATTAAACCATTACTATTCACAATCCATCCAAAACCTGCTTCTTCAATATTTATACTTTCAGATATCGCTGTAATTTCACTTAAAGTTAATGCTGCTGATAATACACCAACTTTATTGCCTTCGTAATCTTTTACAACTTGTGCAATTGAAACAATTATATTACCTGATGACAATGCTAAAAAAGGATCTGATACAAAGCTTTCTGCTCCATTTTGAAATATTTCATGCATGTAAGGGCTATTGGACAAATCTAATGTAGCACCTGTAGATGCCCAAGCTGTTCCGTTCGGTTCTACTATTGCAATAGATTCATATTCACTATTGCTTGCTATTCTTTTTAAAAACTCTTTAGAATCTTCTATATTCATATTTTTAATATTGTCATACTCTGCGATGTGTTTTAATTCACTAATCCTTG
This sequence comes from Alkaliphilus peptidifermentans DSM 18978, assembly GCF_900101495.1. GTDB lineage: Bacteria > Bacillota > Clostridia > Peptostreptococcales > Natronincolaceae > Alkaliphilus_C > Alkaliphilus_C peptidifermentans. The sequence continues at coordinate 211,897 of NZ_FMUS01000003.1, read as the reverse complement.
CGGCTATGTATTCGGCAATAGTTTCAGAATTTGATTTTACTATTTCGTTGCTCAGCACCTCAGAAATATCAGCTAGAGACGATTTGGTAAAATAGGATAATGTTAATCCCGATATTAAAAAAAATAGAATACTAATTAAAGAAAAAGTTATTGCAATTTTAAATTTTAATTTTTTCATTTTTTTTGAACCCCTCTCATGTTAGTATTAAAGAAATAGATACTTCATACTTCTTACTATTGAGTTCCTTAGGACGCTTCGCTGTATCCTCCTCATTGATCATAAGGGAGATCTCTCCCTTGACAACCCAGTTTTAATAGAAAAGCAGGACTTTCCTATTAAAAAATAAAGAAGATAATTTAGTTACCTTCTTTAAAAAAGAAATTATAATTAGGTAACTTGGCAATCATAGGAAAATATATCCCTTAGACCCATAGTTTTGCGTCCTTTTCTTTCGAAAAGTTTGCCAGTATCTTTATAAAAATGTATTTTATTTTAGTATATTAATATATTCAACTCTAGTTTTGTAATTCCTTCAAAATTTATAGATTATTATCGAATTTTGCATTTTACTTGGTGATTTTGCATCATGAATGTTTTCTATTAAATAAAAAAAGTTGATACTTGATTAGTATCAACTTTTTTTATAACATAGTTACTAGTACTTAAACTTAGAAATACTAGTTTGCATTTCTTCTGCCAGCTTTGCTAAAGAATCACTGGCAAATGAGATTTCCTCCATTGAAGCTGTTTGCTCCTCCACCGATGCCGATGCTTCTTGTGTACCAGCTGCATTCTCTTCTGAGGTGGCAGATAGATTTTGAATGATGTTTATAATCTTCTTCTTTTTTTCTTCCATCCTATTACTAGATTCTGTAATATCCGCTATTACAACCTTCATCTTTTCAATTGAATGTGCAATTCCTTCAAATTTTTCTTGAGTCATTTTAACGCTTTCTGACTGAGACTTTACTATTTTACCTACCTCTTGAATTGTATTTACCGAATCCCCTGTCTTTGTTGTTAAGTCCTGTATAACTGTAGCAATTTCTTCAGTAAATCTATTAGATTCCTCTGCCAGCTTTCTTATTTCTTCTGCCACTACTGCGAAGCCTCTACCTGCTTCACCTGCTCTAGCTGCCTCAATAGCTGCATTTAAGGCCAACAGGTTTGTTTGCTCTGCAATGTTTTTAATCATTTGACTTGCATTTTCAATTTTTTCAGCACTATTGTTTGTATTAATAATCATTTCATGAATCTCGTTAGATGCATTAGTATTCAACTCGGTTTTATTAACAAGGTCTTTAAGTATTTCAAAGCCTTCTTCTTTTAAGCTATTTACTTCATTGGTGCTATTATTTAAATCTATTACATACATCTGTTCCTTTTCTATCAATTCACCTAAATCATTAATCTGTATAGCTCCCTCTTCTGTATCTTTGGCTTGATCAGTTGCACCCTTAGCAATTTCTTCGATGGTTTTCGCCACTTCTTCTGCAGCCATAGCCGATTGCTGGCTGGTTGAGGTAAGCTCTTCTGAAGATGCTGCCAACTGTTGAGAGCTTTCTACTATCTGTTTTATAAAATCTCTAAAATTTGCTGTAATTGTTTGAAAAGCAACTGCAATTGTTCCAATCTCGTCCTTTCTATTTAAGAAGCCCTGTGATATATCCTCACTAAGATCTAAGTCAGCTATTTTTCTTGAATGCTGTACTAATGCTAGAATTGGTTTTACTATTGAATTACCAATTAAATAGCAAATAATAATGCTTATTAATAAGATTAATAGTGTTATTAGGATAATATTCCTCTGTATTGCTGGTAATGCAGCCAAAACCTCTTCTTCAGCTGCTGTTATAACCATAGTCCAATCCGTACCTAATACAGGTGCATGGCCATAAAAAAGATCAATTCCTTCCAGTGAATAGCTCCCTGTTCTGCTTTGCCCCTGTAAGATATTTTCAAAGGTATCTGCATAGGTCTTTAATTGTATATCACTTTTTGCCTCTTCTATTGGATTAAATTGATTTACTACCATTTCTCTATTTGGACTTGCTATAATTGTACCTTTGCTGTTAATCATATATCCATATCCTTGAGTACCTAAGCCCATTTCATCGGTAAGATTACTTAAAAAATCACCATCTGCTCTAGCAATTAGTACCCCAACAACATTACCATTTTCAAGAATTGGTACAGCCAACATAACAACCGCAGAATTTGTTACACGACTTATTATAACATCTGAAATATTTGACTCTCCAGAGAATGCTCTTATCACATATTCTCTATCTCCGAGCTCTGCTGTACTACCATCAATATAGCTGGCAGTACCATTTGGAGTAATAACACCCATACCTAAAAAGGATAAGCTCTGAAATTCTCTGCTTAATACTTCCTGCTGAGTTTCCCAGTCCATGCTGGTAATTTCTTGTCTTCTAGCAATGGTCTCAAGCACTGCAACATCTACACTTAACTGACTTTCAATTAACTTTGCACCTTCTTCAGCTAATAGCTCTAATGCATTATTAACCTCATCGATGACAGCATTTGATGTTGTTCTAATAGAGTTATAACCCAATAAGGCAGATGTTACCAAAATAAGTATAGAAAAATAAACGACCAACTTCATTTTAATACCTTTCATTAGAATCACCCCTTTAGTTTTTTATATAGAAAGATAAAAAAAATAATTAGTTATGTAGTATCTCAAATAAATATATATATAATAAATTTGCTAATCGTGTGTACTATATAACACTATTCATTTTTGTTATTATTATAACATTTCTGTCTAATTTTGTCAATATTTGTAGAATTTAGTCATAAAGTACTATTTCTTTTAATTATATATAATGCTCTGTAATAAATAGCTAGTATATCAAGGCTTAAACATAAAAAGTTTATAGGCAAAAAAATAAGCAACCTAAATTTTTTATAAAAACACTTAAGCTACTTATTATTTTATTAATTATTAAATATAGAAGGATTTTTTTCATCTGGTTAAAAGTTTACTTTGATGATACAACTGCCTTTTGTCCTTCTATTTTGGGCCTATGGACTCTAGTTATTGATATTGTATAAATTATTAAGGCTGCCCATATAAAGCTGAAGCTGATGAAGTGTGTATAAGAAAATTCCTCTTTGAAAATAAATACACCTAGAAACAGACTAATTGTAGGAGCGATGTATTGCAGGAATCCAATTGTTGAAAACTCAACTTTTTGTGTGCCCTTAGCAAACCAAAGTAGGGGTGTTGCTGTTGCTACCCCCGATAGCATTAACAGTATAAGCACTGGTATAGGAATTATCAACAGGCTTCCGATTCCCTGAATTTGTCTAGTGATTATAAAAAATAAAGCAAAGGGTGTAATCATTAGAGTTTCTAAAGCAAGACCAGTTAAGGCATCAACAACTAGCATTTTTTTAGCTAATCCGTAAAATGCAAAGGTAATGGCTAATATCAACGCTATCCAAGGTATACTCCCATATTGTACTGTTAGTATTAAAACACCAATCGTTGCCAGTACTAATGCCACCATCTGCCCTCTATTGAATTTTTCCTTTAATACTACCATACCTAATAAAGAAACCACCAACGGATTAATATAATAACCCATACTTGCTTGAACTACATAGTTTGAATTTACTGCCCATATATAGGTAAACCAGTTAACACTTATTAACAGGGAGGCAAGAGCAATTAATATGGTATTCCTTTTATTTGCCAGCACATTCATTATTTTTCCATAATCACCCTTTATTAAAAGGAGTATTGACACAAACACAAAAGACCACGTAATTCGATGTGCCAATATTTCTAAAGCAGGAATCAGATTCAAAAGCTTCCAGTATAGTGGTAAGAATCCCCATGCTGTGAAGGCAATAATACCATACATTATACCTATTTTCTTTTCATCAATCGATTTAGTTTTTAATTCATTTTCCATCTATTCACTCTTCTCATCCTTTGGTTTATTGTCACTTTAATATGTTCTATAAATATTATTAATAATTATACACTAATGATTTATAGGTTGTATATATTTAATTTCATGGCTTACTTAGATTCGGTGAAGAACAAATATATTTTATAATAATAGATTCCAATAGTATTTGTACAATCATTGAAAAAAAGAGACAGTTTTTTTACTACCGTCTCTTTTGTAATAATATTATATCTTAATATTACTATCGATAATTCTATATGGCCTACTGATAAAAATGGAGATTAACATTATTTTCTCACTAGAAAAAGTCATTTAAAATACTAGTTGAGCTTATTCTTTACTTTCCCAGTACATATTTAGGAATTCATTTGCCTTAGAATGATCTTTCAAGTGAATATTTCCTGTGTCAACAAGAGGAGTTACTGTGGAGTAAGCATTAATTTTCAAGTTATTGTATACAGCAATAAACTCTTCCTGACTAACATTATATAAAATAGCTTTTCTTAAATTAACATCTGAAAATTCACTTCCACCCTTCATATTAAAAAATGCATAGACTACTGCGTTGTTTGGTCTTTTTTGTAGAGTCAATTTAGAATCATTCTCAACTATTTCAAATTTATCTTCAGGAATACCGTACAAGAAGTGAATTTCACCACTTCTAAAGGCTGATAGAGAGCTGTCTGCATCTTTTATAAACTTGACAACAATATTAGATACTTTAGGTTCATGGCTTGTACTTATCATATAACCAGGATTCTTCTGAAAAGCTATCTCATAATCATTCTTGTAAATAGCTATATATGGCCCGCTTGTCATTAAAGTGTTGTCATATGTTGCTCCTTCTGTAATGGTCATTTGATCTCCATAAGCAACATCTTTATTTCTATCAAATGTAGCCACATTATATGTGTTTACAGCCTCAATTTGTTTCTTGGAAACTATACCAGCAGATTGGTGTGCTAGATAATTCAATACCTGTGGGAAGGGTTTGTTTGTGGTTATCTTAACAACCTGATATTTCCCATCTTTATTGCTTACCTGGGCTTTATCAGCTACAAGCTCTTTAATAGTAGTTGATAACCCTGCTTCAAGACCATCTTTAATTGATGATGCGTTTCCTGACTGTTTTTTAGACTCCAATTCCTTTAAATCAGTTACAATTTCTATTTTTTCCATGCTGGAATGTAGTGTAAAAGTCCTATGATCAGGAACTGAATCTTTATTTCTTGCTCTGTCCATACTGAAAACAACATCTTCAGCTGCCACAAGTTCTCCAGAATCTACAGCTTTTTTATTGTCAACCTTTGCAAAATTTATATCATCTCTAAGTATAAAATAGTATTCTGTGTTTCCTTCTCCAATAGCATGATTGTGTGAAAGGGATCCTACTGATGTTACTTCGTCATTGTCAGTCAGGTTAACCAATCTAACATACATATTGGTATTAATTATATTTATAGAACCATCATTTCCTTTTATTGGATCCAACGATGTCAATGAAGGCATAGTTTGACTAAAAATGAGGGGTTCAGAATTACCCTTTGATTCATCAATGAAGTCTACATTTTCCCAAGGTAATGACCTTGATTTACTTAATCTTACACTATCTACCTTAAGAATTGTATTGTTTACTGCCTGACTCTTATAATTTGAGTAAAGAGGAATAATATATGCATTCTCTTTTACTAAAACCTCTTCAAAAGTTTTATAAGTGGCCACATATTGATCTGATGTTTGTGTAGCTGCTTCATTAATTAGTCTGTCAATCTCTTCATTTACAAGACCATAGTCGTTATAATCTCCATTAGAGATAAACAAAGATCTAACGGCATAGTCAGGATTCCCGGTAACTGTATTCCAAGAAGTAATAGCCATATCATAATTACCAGCATCTTTCTGACCTACATAACTACTATAATCTGGCTGAATGTTTAACTTTACATTGAACCCAGCCTTTGACAACTGATCTCTTAGGATATTTGCATCCTTTTCCATACTGCTCATAGCTAACAAATTTAAATCAACAGGTTCGTTTGAAGTCTCAGATGTATTTCCTCCCGTAACTTGATCCTTAGTTTGAACATTACACCCAGTCATAATACCCAGTAATAGAACAGCGATTATTAATAAGCTTAATATTTTTTTCATTTATTACATCTCCTTATTTTTTTATATTGTGGAAATTTGAACATCAGTTACTTTTTAATCACCCCCCATAATATCTCTCTTTATTTTGTTTCATATTTCAATGTCCCATCTATAACTTCTTTATATCTAAAACAAGAAACAAAATGATTCTTTTCAACCTCAATTAACTCAGGATCACATGATACGCACTGCTCCACTGCAAATGGGCATCTTAGTGAGAAACGGCATCCTGCTTTTGGGTTGATTGGCGATCCAATTTCACCTTTAAGGATTATCTTTTTCTTCTTTTCACGTATATTTATTGAAGGAATTGCTGATAACAATGCAATTGTATATGGATGTAAAGGCTTCTTAAACATTTCATTTTTAGGTGCTTTTTCAATCATCTGACCCAAGTACATAACGCCAATATTAGTTGATATATGCTTTACTACTGATAAATCATGAGAAATAAAGATATAGGTTAGTCCAAGCTTTTCCTGAAGTTCAATCATGAGGTTCAGTATTTGTGCTTGAACTGATACATCCAAAGCACTTACAGGCTCATCACATACTATAAACTTTGGATTTACAGAAAGTGCTCTTGCGATTACCACCCGTTGCCTTCTTCCACCGTCAAATTCATGTGGATACAGGTTATAAGCACGTTTTGATAAGCCTACGTATTCCATTAAATCTTCAACCCTTTTTTTTCTTTCCTTATCATTACTGTAAATCTTATGAAGTTTAAGTGGTTCCTCAATAATTTGAGAAACAGTGAATCTTGGGTTCAAGGATGCATATGGATCTTGAAAAATAATCTGCATATGCTTTCTCATTTTCCTCATCTCTTCATCATTGAATGTTGTTATATCCATCCCATCATAAACTATTTGACCTGATGTAGGTTCATGAAGGCGTAGGATAACCCTTCCCAAAGTACTTTTTCCACAGCCTGATTCCCCTACAATTCCAAGAGTTTCGCCTTCTGGGATCGAGAAACTAAGATTATCCACTGCGTGTAAGTATCCATTTGGAACAGTAAAGTATTTTTTTAAGTTTTTAATCTCTACTAAAGGTTTCATCCTAATTCCTCCTTCTCAAACAATGAAAAATGACATTTATACTGGTGGCCTTCTCCCTTAAGAGTGGGTGATTCTCTCTCACATATCTCCTGCTTATACTTGCATCGCGGATGAAAATAGCATCCACTGGGTAAGTCTACAGCATTAGGTGTACTTCCAGATATGGGGACTAATTTTTCATTTTTATCATCTAATTTAGGTATTGATTCAAATAACCCTCTGGTATATGGATGTTTAGCTACTGTATACACATCTTCAACTGTACCAGCTTCGATAATCTCACCAGCATACATAATTGCTACTTTATCACAAGTTTCGGCAACAACTCCCAGATCATGGGTAATGAGAATCATTGACATGTTGAATTTTACCTGTAAATCACTGATTATATCCAAAACCTGTGCCTGTATTGTAACGTCAAGGGCTGTTGTTGGTTCATCAGCAATAAGTAGCTTTGGATTGCAAAGAAGTGCCATAGTAATTACCACTCTTTGCTTCATACCTCCTGAAAACTGATGAGGATAATCATTATATCTGTCTTCTTTTACTCCAACTGTTTTTAAAAGCTCAATAACCTGTCGCTTCCCTTCTTCTCTTGTAACCTTCTTGTGGGTTAGAACTACTTCTAGTAGTTGTTCTCCTATTGTCATGATAGGGTTAAGGGATGTCATAGGGTCTTGGAATATCATAGAAATACCATTTCCCCTCATTTCCTGATTTTCTCTTTCTGTATTAAATATCAAGTCTTTCCCTTCAAATATTATCTCACCATCTGTAATGATTCCAGGCGGATAAGGTACCAGTTGCATGATTGATAAAGCTGTAGTAGTTTTACCTGCTCCGGTTTCACCAACAAGTCCCAGACTTTCTCCCTTACAAATAGACAAACTTACACCATTTACGGCATTTACAGTTTCTTCCTCTGTAATATATTGAACATGCAAGTTATTGATCTCCAATATTTTGGTATTTTCCAAGTATTAACACCTCACTTATTTCAATTTCGGATCTAATGCGTCTCTGAGACCATCACCAAAGTAGTTGAAGGCCAAAACAATCAGTATTATTGCCAAACCTGGAAAAATAGCTAGGTAAGGTTTTGTTTCAAGATAGCCACTTCCAATTTTCAATATGTTTCCCCACTCTGGAATGTGTGGCTCCACCCCTAATCCAAGATAACTTAATGAGCTTGTTGACAGAACCACTCCGCCAATTCCCAGTGTTGCTCTTACAATTACAGGTGCCAGCGAATTTGGTATAATATGCTTGAATATTATGGTGAAATTTCTTGCACCACAAGCTCTAGCAGCTTCAACAAATTCCTGGTTAGCTATACTCATTACAGTAGCCCTTACTGTTCTGGCATACATTGGTACAGCTCCAATACTCAATGCCAAAATCAAATTCATTGTACTGGCACCAAAAGCAGCAATTATCGCTATTGCAAGGAGGATTCCCGGTACAGCATATAAAATATCAAGTATTCTCATTATAGTATTATCAGTTCTTTTACCATAGTATCCTGCAAGTGCTCCCAATATCCCACCAATAACAATTGGAACCATTGTAGCTATAATACCAACTACAAGAGATATTCTTGCACCAAATACGATTCTTGTAAAAACACATCTTCCATAATTATCTGTTCCAAAGGGATACTCCAGTGAAGGAGTCTGAAGCAGTGAAGAATAATTATTATCAATGGCTAGTGAATAATCGAATGTCATGTTACTGCAAATTGAAAGTGATATTAGCAGCACTACAAAAAACATGCCAATAACTGACATATAATTTCTAAACAGTCTCCTTAAAACACTGATCCACTCAATAGATATTTCATCATCTTTATGCCTATACTTGCTTATTATGATCAACCCTAAAACAAAAGCAAAGAAATTGCCAATTAGTATACTTCCCAAGAGGGGAACTGTCAGTGGTATAAGCTTTTTATCAACCCTTTTCCCATTAATATGCTTTGTCACCATATACATCATAAAAATGTAGTATAAGGATAGGAGTCCCAATATAATAATCCCAATAAAAAAATTATTAGCTACATACTCCTTAAATATATTCAGAGAAGATATTACCATTATTGCAATAGTTGTCATTATTGAATAAATTGAAATTGTATACTCTATAGTTCTGTCCTTTCTTATTAGGGTAAAACCTGCAATTATGGAGAAGATGTTTCCAGTAGCTCCCATAATCAGCAGCAGATACCCTAGCTTCCTTGTAGATCCCTTAATCTCGTTAAACTTAAGTATTTCATTCTTAACCCTTAATGAAATAAGGAATTGAATAATACCTGTACCTAAAAACACAAATGCTAAAGAAGCGATGAATGATTCAATTTGCCTTGTAACAATATCATAACTAAATATAAGCATTGCAATAGACAAAATAAATGATACACCCCATGAATAGGATACAATGCTATGCTCCTGAAATCTATTTAATTTCCTTCCATTAATTCTTTTATAGTAATGTTTATTTTCCATAGACCATTATCTCCTTAATAAGACTTCATTTTCGATTTAATCCTGGGATCTAAAAATGCATAGATTAAATCTACTAAAAGATTAGCTAAACTAATAATTACAGCTACATACACAACACCTGCTAAAACTATTGGAATATCAGGTACAAATTGCTTGTCTACTATAAAGCTTCCTACCCCATTAATGTTAAATACCTTCTCTGTAACAGCAGATCCTCCAAGCATACCGCCAAATTGTAGACCTATAACAGTTATTATTGGAATCATTGCATTTGCCAAAATATGCCTAGTGATAACCTTCCACTCGCTTAATCCCTTTGCTCTTGCAGTAAACACATAATCCATATTTTTAACTTCCAGCATTGATGACCGCGTCATCCGCGCAACGCTTGCAGCAAGTCCGGTTCCAAGCACTATACTTGGCATTATCAGAGTCTTCCAATTGCCTACCATAAATGTTGCAGGCAACCACTGTAATCTTATAGAAAAATTAAGTATCAGTATCAACCCTAACCAGAAGTTCGGAATTGATAGTCCCAGTAGAGCAAATAACATAAATGTATAGTCAAAGGATGAGTATTGTTTAATAGCTGACACAATACCTGCTGGAATAGCAATTATAATTGCTATAAAAAGAGATGCAAAGGTAACCTGAAGCGTTACCGGAAACTTTCTCATTATTGCTGTAAAAACATCCTCATTTCCTACGTATGATTTCCCAAGATCGAATGTAAACAAGCTTTTGAAGGTATTTAAAAGCTGAACTATATAAGGTTTGTCTAGACCATAAACAGCATTAAATTGTTCTACCTGCTCAGGAGTAGCAGTTTGCCCAAGAATATTTACAGCAGGATTCATAGGAGATAAGTATAGAATGGTAAAAACCAACCAAGTTACTCCAAAAATTACGAATATCATCATAAATAATCTTTCTGATATATACTTTGCATATGGATTTTTGTATAGTGCAATTAGAATATACATAGGAAAGGAAAATATTAAAGAATAAATAAAAAATAATCTATTTTCCAGAAGCTTACTAAAGGAGCTACAAATAGTTACTGCAGATACCTCTCCTTTTTGCTGATATAAAATAAGCTCGTTACTAACCCTTTCTTCAAACTGCTTATTTATTATAATATTCACCTGTTTTTCAAATTCTGCAGAGCTTAGATTTCTATTGAAAAATTCCTGTTTCCTTTTAGCCTGTTCTCTTGCTGTTTCTGTTATATTAGCTTTTACTCCTTCTTTTTCCAGTCTGCTGACAATTGATTTTTTGATTACTTCTTGCTGATTTTCCATTTTGTCCTTGAAATACTTTATCAAAACAATTGGTAATGACAAAATTCCAAAAACTATTAATAATACTCTATAGATAAGGTGTTTATACATTTTTTCAAAGGTTGCACCCACTCCTCTATCCATCATCAGAATCCTCCTTTATTGTAACTTCAAGGCATCAATATCCAGCAAAGATTTATCAAATATAATGTCCTCTCCATTATTTATAACAATACAAGGCAACCCAACTCTTCCAGACTCCTTTATATCTGAGAATTGAGGAAAGCTATCTCTATATTTTAGAAACATCTTTAAGTTAAGCATATTTTCTGAAATATCAAGATATACAAATTTTATTTCTTCATTTGAAAGAAACTCTTTCATAGGTTGACAACCGGGTCAATGCTTACTTCCAAACAGAATTATTTTTTTCATGTCGTCTTCTCCTCCAATGAAATTTATTAATGTCCTCCTCCCATGAGATATAATGGAGCAGCGGCAGCTAGGACATCTTTTTTATTTTAAGATGCAAAATTTGTGCCACTTTTAAAGCGCTTAATTTCAATGCTTAACATAAAAAACGAGTCTCATTTAAGAGACTCGTTTTCAGCTTAGAATACTAGACGTATTGATTCTACAACAAAAGTCATTTATGTCTCAACAATGAGACTCGTCTCATTGTTGAGACATATTCCGTGGTTATTAATCTTCCGATATAAGGTTGCTCTGCTTATTTTCAATTCTTTACACACCTGTTTGATGACATACTCTCTGTTACCAAAATTAGAATGTTGTTTTATACTAGAGCAAATAATCTCTTTTTCTACTTCACTCAAGCAATCTTCTAAAGATTTTTTACTATGTAGTCTGTTGGTTTTGCAATTATCCTGATTTGAAAGCAGCCTTTTTTCAATTACTTTTTTGCTGATAAAATTACTTGTTTCAAAATTAACAGCATATTCTACAAGATTCTGAAGCTCCCGTATATTTCCAGGCCATGAATATTCCAACAACAATCCTAATGCCTGTTGACTAATTCCCTTGATATCATTTTTAAGCATTCCTGAATAATATTTCACATAGTGGTTTGTAATAAATATTATATCATCCTGCCGGTCTCTCAGTGGAGGTATATTTAAAGGTATAACATTTAATCTATAATATAGATCTTCTCTAAATAGACCTTCTTTAACCCGCTTTTTGAGATCAACATTGGAGGCTGCAATTATTTTAATATCAATTTTATGGACAATATTGCTACCTATTCTTGATACTTCCTTTTCCTGGAGAATTCTAAGGAGCTTCACCTGTAATCTATAAGGCATTTCGCTTATTTCATCAAGGAAAACTGTACCTCTATCTGCAATTTCAAACTTCCCAATTTTGTTGGAGAATGCACCTGTAAATGCACCTTTTTCATACCCAAACAGCTCACTTTCAAATAATTCGTCTGGTATAGCTCCACAATTTATTGGGACAAATGCATAATCCTTTCTATCACTGTAGTTATGAATAGCTCTTGCAAAAAGTTCCTTCCCTGTTCCACTTTCACCTAGTATCAATATATTTGAATCTGATAAAGCAGCTTTCTCTGCCAGACGCTTCACCTCGCAAAAGTTTGGTGATATTCCCAATATGTTTTCAAACTTTAGTCTGACTTGGTTTTTTTCTATTGTTTGCATTACCTGTTTCTTAAAATAATTAATATTTTGGATTGTAAGCATAACTTCATTACTGTAACCAGAAATCTTTAAATAAGTAATTGTAACTAAAAGATTATATTTTACTCCAAGTATGTCTATTGCAATCTCGCATGGATGAGCACATTCATCATTATCCAAGAGACTCTGGAGTAGTTTGTTCTTTCTTATTTCCTTCACAAATTCGTCTTCATCTTCAATCCCTATTTCTCTGAGAATTCGTATAAGTGATTTATTCTTATAAAGAACTTTACCTTCCTTATCGTACAATACTACACCGGAATTTATTGTATTTAGTATCCCTGTCATCCTTGCAGATATTTTCTTTTTTTCTATATTACTCTGGTGCTCTGAATATTTAGCTTCAATCAATAATGCCATTTTTTCAAGATAATTGACATAAACTTCCCAGTTATCTACAATTCTATGTTTATGGATCTGATTAAATGCAGTTATTCCAAGTACTCCTATAGGTTTATCTCCTTGCTTTATAGGTACACAAATTGATGCCTTCTCTGTACATACAGTTGCCCTTGGACAACTACTACAAAGAGATCCATCCTCAAATCTGTCAGATATTACCTGAACACGGCCTGAAGTAAGACATCTTCCAAATGCTGAGCTTATGTCAATTTTTTCATCTATAAGTTCTTTATGCAGACCTGTTCCTGCAATTCTTCTCATATTTTCATTCATTATAGTAACATCAAGCCCTATTACTGCCTCAATAGCTTCTACTACCTTCTGATATAATTCATTGTACTCATCTAACTCCATATGTGCTTTTTGCATGCGTTGCCCTCCATAATTAAATACAGAATGATAAGTGCATATTTATGATTATATTGATATTTATTATACATAAAAAATGTCGCTTGTACAATTGTTTAGAGTTATTTTTGCTTGAAATTTATATCTATTGGAATATTTTAGTAGTGTTGAATACGTAAAAATATCCAAAAGTAAAAAATCTCTACTATTTTGATCTCTCACTGAAACATCAAATTTATGGTTGTTTTTATATTGTTAACATATTCTTTAGATGTTTTTTGATATAATAAAAATTATATGAGGTAATTAGAATTAAAAATGGAGGGGATTAAATTGTCTGAAATTAATTCAAAAATAGTTAAACCAGTTTCTTCAGGAGAGAGAATTAAGGAATTGGACATAGTAAGGGGGTTCGCTCTTTTCGGTGTGCTCCTAGTAAATATAGCAATGTTTAATTCTACATTGTACACGGAGGCAGCTTTTGCTGCACCTCTATCTAATCCATTGGCATTGAGTACATTATCAGATAGGCTATCGGCCTTATTCATTCAAATTTTTGCAGAGGGTAAGTTTTATACAATCTTTTCGTTTTTGTTTGGCTTAGGCTTCTATATTTTTATTGAAAGAGCTGAAGCAAAAACCAATTCACCACGAAAATTATTTGCTAGAAGATCATTTTTTCTGTTTTTGTTTGGTATACTAAATTTTACTCTTGTATGGTACGGTGACATCTTGCATGTATATGGACTAATCGGCTTTATATTACTACTTTTTAAAAACACCAGCTTAAAGACCATTAGAAACTGGATTATAACGTTACTTATCATATCTACAATAATATTCAGTGGTTTTACATTATTAAATGACTTAGTTTCAGTAATACTTGATGAGGAAGCCATGATTGCCTACAACAGTCACATATATTTGCAAATGGAAGAGTCTATACAGTTATATAGTTACGGCTCCTTTAGAGAAATAGTTTCCTATAGAATGAAAACTGAATTGCCTGTGATTGCATCGAACCTTGTTTTTTTAATACCTAAAATACTTGGTATGTTTTTGATTGGATTTTATGTTGGCAAAAGAAAGATATTTAGTAATATTGAGGATAATCTAAAACTGATTAGAAAAACCTGGAGGCTTGGCGGAATAATAGGTGCTTTATCTACCTTAGTTTATGTGCTTATTCAATTTAATATTATTAATTTGAATCCATTATTATATAAAAGCTCCATTACATTATTTAAGGAGATATCCACCGTATTTCTTTCACTTTTCTATATTACAAGTCTTGTGCTTTTATACCAAAAATCAGCCTTTAAAAAGGCCCTTACACCCCTTAGCTATATGGGACAAATGGCCCTCACTAATTATTTAGTTCAATGCATTATCGGCTCATTAATTTTCTATGGATATGGCTTAGGTCTGTTAAACAAAGCCAGCATTGCTACTGGTATACTATTTACTGTTTTAATTTACACTGCACAAATATTTTTTAGTAAGGCATGGCTCCAAAAGCATAAGTATGGACCATTTGAGTGGGTATGGCGTTATCTTACCTATGGTGGGAACCTGTGATACAGTTGAGAGTTAAGGATTAAGAGTTAAGAGTTGAAAGTTGAGAATTAAGAGTTAAGAGTTAAGAGTTAAGAGTTAAGAGTTGAAAACTTGAGAATTGAGAATTGAGAATTGAGAATTGAGAATTTAAAAAAAGAGTGAAGAGTATAAAGTAGTAAAAAACAATATATATAAAAAATCTAGAGTTGTGGCAGCTCTAGATTTTTTGTTCTCTTATTATACTTTTTTCAGTTGCATTAATACTGCTTTTCCCCCTTCGCCAATCAATATAGCCGTTGGCATATAAGCAAAGGAGCACAACCATTATTCCAGTAATTTGAGTTTTATTCATTACTTCCTGTAATATGAAGTAGCTTGCAATAGCAGTTACTGCTGGTAGTAAATTCATGTAAAGTGATGCAATCTCTACACCAATCCTCTCCATTCCATAAATGTAGAAGAAATAGCCTAAAGCCGAACAGACAATTCCAACAAACAAAAGATTTAATAATAATGAAGGCAAAACCTCAACCTGTTGAAAGGATATTATTAGCTTTGGAAGGTCAAATAATGCAATAAACAATAGTATTACTGTTGCTGCGTTAAACTGCTTGCTAATTAACAAAATGGTATTATATTTATTCTGTAGCCTATAGGTTAATAATGTATATGCAATCCAGCTGAAAACAGCCAAGATCATAAGTATAAACCCAATTATCTCTGATGAGCTAAAAAGATCACCTATACTCATATCCAATACCATAAAAACTCCCACCAATGATAGTAGGAAAATAGCAATTTCTGATGGTGCTAACCTTCGTTTATCCATTATTACCTTGATAAATAAGGTGAATATTGGTATTAATCCACAAATAAGGGCAGCTAGGGAAGCTGATATGTATTTTAAAGCTACTGTTTGAAAGCAATAGTACATTACTACACCAACAAAGCCTGCTGCTATTATTGTTCTTTTGTCTTCCTTTGCTATTTCTTGTTTATCCTTTTTTACTAACAGAATAATATTAAAAAACAAAGTAGCCAATGCAAATCTAAGAAAAATTAATCCGAAGGGTGGTATATGCTCCACTAAAAACTTCATACTGACAAAATTAAGCGAAAAAATAATAATGGCTGCTATAACAGTAATATTACCTACTCTTTTTTCTTTCAAAGATATACCCCCCATTATAAATGTCAAAAACGTCTGATTTATAGATACGTTTATATTATACAATAAACATTTTTGTAAGAGAATCAAAAACTTAAACACTTTAAAATTCTTCACTTCCTTCAGTATGACAGATTCAAATGTTCTTTTCTATATTTTCTTTTCATAAAGTCTGAAATTTTTTACAATAAATATATCAAGTAAAAGCTAGATCATAAATTGAGAGTATTTAACTATTTGTTCTTCTTTTTCTTTTAGAATTCTTTGGTAATTCAATTCTCTTTCCGCTTCACTTAATTTTGCGGATATTAGGGTATCTTTTCTTAGCTTTTCAATATTAATATTAAATCTAATATTTTTAATGCAAAAGGTTTTAGTCATATTCAACACTCCTTTATAAATTTTATTTTATAATTAAATTATAAAGGAGTTATCATCTAAGCAAAACGGACCCCAGACTATTTTAAATTCAGTCTAGGGTCCGAAATTCATTTCATTCTATAGGTCCAATAGGGTTTTTAACGTATATTATGGGATCCTTTTTGCATATGCTGGGTATTAAAATCTGTTAATCCACTACTACCTTCTAAGAAGACAGTTGTTTCCACCTCAAGGTTGGTTATAGTTATTGCATTTTCAACATCTGCAGTGGGATAACGACGTTTAAAAACCTCCTGAACCTGTAATGCATCCACCTCTAGCTCTTTAAATTTATTAAAAACCATATGGCATTTGTTCGTAATATTTTTTTCAGTTTCACGTTGAATATAATTAATAATCTCTTCATCTAATATTATGCCTCCCTGGGCTGCATCTAGTGTTATTCTGGTATTAATTGATTTCTTTAGCTGAATACTTTCCCCATCAAAGTAAACATTGGTTTTTGTTTTGCTGCTTAGTATCTCCACAACAACAAAGTTACCTTCTATCTGGGGATGGGGTACATTCAGCATCCCTTTATTAGCAGAATTTAGCATAAAGGCCATACCCCTTTTTTCTTCTGCCTCTATAAAGGTTACCAGCTTATCATTCTCCAGAATGGCCACTTCGTCCTTGCTGATTTTATCCTGCAGTGGATTTTTATCTGACCTGACAGATGTAATATAGGTTACATTTTTCCCCATTTCCCGTTGGTTAATAAGCTGATATATTTGCAAATGTCGAGGTGTTAAAAAAGCTAAAGGCCTGTCAAATATGTCGAATAAGAATAAACCTATATACTCGTTTTGCTTTATAGGTAATTCAATAAATTCTATAGGGTCACCCCTTAATATTGCCACATAGGGTCTTAATATAAATTCCTGGTCTCGAACTAAGAAATCTAAGTATTCACTTATTCCCACTTCGGCAACCCTCTCTGTAAAAAGTATCACCTTGTTTTGACTAAAATCTATTTTTTGACTGGAGCTTTGGGCAAGGCTTATAAAGCATTCCCGGATGGTTCTCCCTTCTGTTTTGTATAAAATACGTTCTCCCTTTTCTGAATTGGTTTGGTTGCTACGAAAGGCATGAAATACCTCAAGATAAACTATGGTATCTCCCTCTTCCTCCACATCTATAATAATAGCTGTGGTAAACATAATCCTGTTGATATCCTCGTAGCTACAGTTAGTACTTATAAAGATAATTATACAGCCTAATAATATTATTAATGCTTTTCTCATGGGCTATCATCTCTCTTTAATATATTATTAGATATTTTGTTTAAGTCTCCCCGTAGAAGTGTATCACCAAAGCTAAAGTTATTTAATGTCCCTAAAGGATATAAATATGGGTAACCACAGCTGGTGAGACCAGCCAAATGGGTGCAGAATAAAATAAAGGCTATATAAAATCCCGGTAGTCCCAATATAGCAGAACCAAATATTAGTATGTTGGTCCATATGGATAAAGCGCCATGGAGCTTAGGTATTAAAAACAGTGAAATAGACGAGAGTGCTATTACTAAAACTGTAACCTCAGAAGCCAAACCCGATCGAATTGCAGCGTCTCCTAATATTAATGCACCAACAATGGAAATGGCAGGACCAATTGCCGTAGGTAATCTTACTCCTGCTTCCCTAAGTAATTGAAAGAAAAACATCATTACTCCAACCTCTACAATAGTTGGAAAGGGTACTCCTGCCCTAAGCACCGCCAATCTAAACACAAAAATTGATGGTATTAGACCAAAGTGATGGGTGGTCATGGCAATGTAAAGGCCTGGAAGTAGAAGTGCAATAAATAATGCTGTCCATCTAACAATTCTAAAATAATCTGCTTTATATTTATTTAAATAATAGTCATCAGCCATAGTAATATTTTCAATAAAAAAATATGGTGCATATATACCAAAGGGAGTCCCATTAATTATAATTCCAACTCTGCCTTCAACAAGCTTAGAAACAAATATATCGGGTTTTTCTGTATAGCCTACTGTATCAAAGGGGGTATTCTTTGCCTTAAACTTCTCTTCAATAGGATTAGCATTATAAACATAGTCAATATCAATACTGTTAAGGTTTTGTCGAATGTATTCTACAAGCTTTTGTGGTGCCACACCTTCAATATATACCATAACGATATCATCATTATTCTTTTTACCTATGGTAATACGTTCTAGCTTTAAATCTTCATTCTTAATTCTCTTTCTTACTAAGCTAATATTATCTGAAAGGTTTTCATTAAAGCCCTCTCTAGGGCCTTTAATTACGGTTTCTGTAGGGGGTTCTTCAATAGCCCTAACATTAAACTTCTTTGCAGTGCAAAAAAGCACTTCTTCAGAAAAACTAAATAATATAAGAATATCTCCAGAAACAATATGAAGTATGGCTTCTTTATCATCTTCTACTTTTTCAACCACATGCGCATTTAAAACCTCTCCCTTTATTGCTTCAATATCGGCAGGCTTATTTTGTTGACTTAATAGGGGCATTATTACATGTTCACTTATATAGGTAGCATCTGTAATGCTTTCACAAAAAATAACACAGACTTTACCTAGGTCAATTTCCAGCTCCCTAAATTTTATATCATAGTTATTTTTAAGTTTTGTCCTTATTTCTTCTATTCGTTTATGAAACCTATTTTCATAGATATGTCGTTTACCCATAACGTCACTTCCTTATAATGATCTGATAGTATAAAAAGGCTATATTGGGATAAATTACTAGTATAAAGCTTAAAAATTATTATTAAAGGAGTTTACTTATGGATCAAATAAATTCAAAGCATGTACCTTTTTTCATTCTAGCTACAATTATTGTTTCAGCTAAAACCTATCCAACTATTTACACTAAGAATGGTGGTAGAGAAAGCTGGATTGCAATGATTATTGCTTCAATTATCATGACATTGTTTCTAGTATATGTTATTAAAGCCAGTTTAAAACATAATTGCTTTAATCTTTATGATATTTATACCTCTGCCCTTGGAAAGCCCATGGGGAACATTTTTATTGGGTTTTTATTGTTAACACTTTTTTTAACCCTTGTAGAAAGCGCAGCAGTTTATTCTAATGCACTACATAATCATCTTTTGATGGACACCCCTGTATGGTTTTTTCTTTTATTATTTCTTACATCTACCCTCTATACAGTAAAAAAGGATTTGGTAGCCATAATAATAGTAACCTTAATTGGTATTGTTTTAGTAACCATTTCTGGTATTAATTTGGCCATATTGACAGTAAAATACAAGGAAGTGGCCTATCTATTGCCAGTCTTTGAAAGAGGTGTTACAATTGGGTTTATTAAATCCATTGGGCAAATTTTAGGGCTTTTTGCAGGTGTAATTGTTATCTTTCCCCTACTAAAACGTTTAGGTGATACCAAAAACCTTTTACTTTATGTTGTAATAGGTCTTTTATTTGCACTACAAATACATATTGTTTCCTTAACGGGGCTTTTTATGACCTTTGATGTTCATTTTATTAATTACATGACATACCCCAACCTTTTTCAGACACAGCTGGTAAGCCATTTTCGTTTTCTTGAAATGGGAGAGCTATTCGTAATGCTTCAAATTGTTGGTGGGTGGTACTTAAAGTATGTAATTACCTTTTATGGACTTCTTAGTATATTGAGGGAAATGAAGCAGAAGAGTAAATATTGGGTTTATGGCATCAGTATTGTAGTTGCCATCTGTGCCTACTTTGCAGGGGATAACCTATTCCTATTATTTAAGCTGCTTAATTACTATACTTACATAGTACTTGTGAATTTCTTTGTAATTCCATTGTTTGTATTTGGAATTTTTTCTAAGAGGGGACTTCAAATTGCCAGTAAGGATTCTATATAAAAGGAAAGTTAAAAATTGAAAGTTTAAAATTGAAGGCTGAAAATTAAAAGCTGAAAATGGAAAAATGAGAAGAAATAAAATTGAGAGTTTATAGTGAGTAGTCTAAAAGCAAAATAGACGAGAAAAAACAATCAAATTTTAATAGACCTATATAAACAAAAATAGCTATATAAAACACTTAGTGTTTTTTATAGCTTTTTATTTAAGTAATTCAAATTTAATATCATCTATCCAAATAGTATTTTTATAGTCCGCTAACACCAGCTTCACTGCATGGGCTTTAGCTAGCTGAAACCTTACCATTTCCCAATTATTATCGGATTGCAGCTTATGAATTATGCTTTCTTTTTCAATAAGCCTCTGTTTGTCATCATATATTTGAAGCTCTACACTGATACGTTCATCCTTACTACCCATAATCCAAAAGGTTAAGAAACCGGTTGTATCAAGTTTAACATCATCTATAGATAAGGATGCTGTTAAAGATGTATTTTCTATTTTATATGAATAATCATTTCTCCTATAGTTAACTGTATCCTTTTGAATTTTTTCTTCATCGTAGCTTATTTCAAATGCATATTTGCCTTCTGTTCCTTCAGTATTATTGTTGAAACCCTCATAATCTTCTTCCAATAAGACAACTACTTCCTTAGTAAATTTTTCGCTCCATTCATCATTACTATCCTTAACAGTTAATGAGACTTCATAGGTGCCCGATTCCTTAAAGGCCAATGTAACATTTTGGGTTTTCAATGTTTCCAATAAAACACCATTTTTCGCAACTTCCCAATTATACTCTTCTATTGTATCACCATCCGCTGCCGTGCTTCTATTAATAAATTTCCAATGGGGTCCATCCTTTTCTACTATAAAATCTGCTACAGCTATGGTGTTATTTGGCTCTTCTAAAGTAGGTTGCTGAAGGGTATCCTCTGAATTGAAATACTTAAATCCATAGGCTATACCTGCCGTCAATAGTACAGCAATAGCAGCTACTGCAATAGCCTTATTACCTATGGCAGGCTTTGGCTTACCACCATATTCAAATCCAGAGAATGGCTTTTTCTTCGGCTCTTCCTCATCTTGGTTGATATTGTTCATGCATATGAAATAAATGTAGTGCTTTCTATATTCCTCCATAATCCTTTCGATATTATTGAATTGTTGATAATTATGCTGAAGATCATCTATAAATTTATTTAACTCCTCTGTTACCAATGGATTTGTTGTTTCCATACCATCATAAAATAGTATTTTATATAGCACAGTACCTATTTTTCTAGTTATTCGATTAAAATCTATTTCATCTATTTCATCTTCAATAATTAATAGCTCATCAAAGGCTAATTTATCATCATTCTCCACCACAATTTGAGCTTCATCCACTAGCACACTCTTTAATGGATCATTCAGTTGATCATATTTTAATATATGCTTTAAATATTCTAAACCAAGGTCCATACGAGTTTTTAAGGCCAAAAGATTGTCCTCAATAAAGCCTTCAAGCGGTGTAGCATCCTTAAGACCAGTAACAAGAATTATAGAGTTTTCTTCTTTTTTCACTAATAATAGGTTATCTAGTGTAGCTATCAAAAATGCTTCTTCCACTGAATTTATTACATTTATAATAGCTTCATCTGTTATAACATTAATGATTACCATCTTACCATCTATGTCTAAGCTGGTTCCAATATAAATTTTCTGTTTTTCAGTTTCTTTAAAGGTGTCTACAATTTTATAGTTTGTTAAATTTATATTTTCCATTGGCTAACCATCCTTATTTATATATTTAGGTATTATTTTTCGATAATTATTTGAATATTTTTACAGCTTATATTGACATTATACAAAATTAACCAAAATTCATCAAGAAAATATTTCTAGTTTCTGTTATCCAATGTAATTAATTCTATACTAAAAAGGAAAAAACCTGCTAAAAATTAGCAGATTTTTAAATTTAGTTATAATTGCTTATGTTCCGTCCGTTCAATAATTTCATTTTGTAGGTTTTTATTTAAATTATTAAAATAATCACTATATCCTGCCACTCTTACTATAAGATCTCTATATTTTTCGGGGTTTTTTTGTGCCTTTCGAAGGGTTTTAGCATCGATTACATTAAATTGAATGTGATGTCCGTCAAGTCTAAAGTATGATCTAACTAAATGTGTTAGCTTTTCCAAACCCGTTTCCCCATCTAGGACACCTGGAGCAAATTTTTGATTTAATAGTGTCCCTCCTGTTTTTAAATGGTCCATCTTTGCAGCAGACTTAATTACTGCAGTTGGTCCCAATCTATCGCTACCCTGAACCGGTGATATACCTTCAGAAAGAGGGGTTCCTGCCCTTCTTCCATCTGTTGTAGCACCAATTACTGAACCAAAGTAAACATGGCACGTTGTTGGTAGCATATTAATTCTATAGGTACCATTTCTCATGGTCTTTCTACCATTTACCGCTTCATAGAATATGTTAAAGACCTCTACCATAATATTATCTGCAGCATCATCATCATTCCCATACCTTGGGGTTTTATTAAGTAATAGCTGTCGAATATTTTCTGTTTCTTGGAAATCTTTATTAAGTGAATCCATCAGTTTACCCATTGTTAGTCGCTTGTTTTCAAATACATGATGCTTAATTGCCGACAAGCTATCGGTGATTGTACCAATTCCTACACCCTGTATATAGGTTGTGTTATATCTTGCCCCACCTGCGTTGTAGTCAACTCCCTTCTTAATACAATCATCAATTACTATGGAAAGAAAGGGTGATGGCATATTTATAGCATATAGCTTTTCAATAATATTGTTTCCATAAATTTTGATATCAATAAAATGCTTTAATTGCCTTTTAAAGGCACCCATCAGTTCATTAAAGCTTTTCAACTCATCTACATTTCCTGTTTGCAATCCGATTCTTTTTCCTGTTCTGGGGTCAATTCCATTATTAAGTGTTATCTCCAATATCTTTACCAGGTTAAAGTAACCCGTTAGAATGAATGCCTCCTTTCCAAAGGCTCCTGTCTCTACACAGCCGCTGGTGCCTCCACATCGAGCATCTTCAATGGATTTTCCCTGTCTTATGAGTTCCTCCATTACTGCATCGGCGTTGAATATTGAAGGCTGCCCCCAACCTTCTCGTATTATTTCTGCTGCTTTTTTAATAAACTGGTCTGGATTCTTCTTACTAACCTGTATATTTGAGCTGGGCTGTAATAGTCTCATTTCATTAACAACCTCAAGTAGCAAATAGGATACATCATTTACTCCATCAGAGCCATCCACCTTCATGCCACCAATATTTATATTGGCAAAGTCTGTATATGTACCACTTTCCTGTAATGTTATTCCAACCTTTGGAGGGGCTGGCTGGTTATTAAACTTTACCCAGAAGCATTCTAAGAGTTCCTTAGCATTATCTTTACTCAATGTTCCCTCTGCAATTTCATTTTTATAAAAAGGATATAAGTGCTGGTCCAGTCTTCCAGGGTCAAAGGCATCCCATGTGTTTAATTCAGTTATAACCCCTAAGTGAATAAACCAATAGCCCTGCAATGCCTCCCAAAAATTTCTTGGCGAATTTTCAGGAACGCGGAAGCAAACCTCTGCAATTTTCTCTAGTTCCAGCCTTCTCACTTGATTTTTTTCAGTTTTAGCAAGTTCCAGAGCTTTTTCTCCATGCCGCCTAGCAAAAACCGCTATTGCATCTGCACATATTTCCATAGCCTTAAGCTCTTCAGCCTTTTCATAGGCCTGAGGGTCATTATAAAAATCAATGCTGGCTAGGCTTTCTTTTATATCCTTCTTAAAATCCTTAAAACCCTTCTTGAAAATTTTATCATCTGCTACTGTATGTCCTGGCGCCCTTTGCTCCATAAACTCAGTAAAAATTCCAGCTTCATAGCAATCCTGCCACTGACTTGTCATTGAATTTATTAGCTTATCCCTCATTGATTTACCCTGCCAATAGGGTATAATCCTTTCGGAATGGATTTTTTTCACTTCATCGCTTACCTTAAAAAAAATCTTCTCTCTATCGTTCATGATTTGTAAATCCTCTAGTGTATGACAGCATAACTCTGGATAGGTTGGTGTTTCTTGAGGTGCAGGGCCTCTTTCACCAACTATCAGCTCCCCTTCGTTTATGCATATTGTTTTGTTTGCCATCAAATGCTTGAAGGCCAGGGCACGAAGCACTGGTATAGAAACCCGTCCCTCATATTTTTCATATGCCTCTGTCATCAGTACAGCCCTTTCAATTGAAATCATAGGTATGGCGGTCTCACTTTGAAGCCTCAATTTTTTTACTCGGTCGTTCATTCCTCTATCAACTGTCATTTTTTATCATCCTCCTATTTTAACTTCATAGCCAAAGGCTTTAATTTTTTCTTTTATTTTAAACATTTTTTCTTCAGTGGGTGACTTTAATCCCTTCAGCCTATAATCTTCATTAATCTTTGTATACTTATCAATACCAGTATCATGGTAGGGAAGGATATGCACCTGCCTTACACGTAATTTTGAAAGATAATTACAAATTTCAATAATATTTTCGTCATCATCATTAATGGAAGGTATTATCGGTAGCCTTATAATTATATTATCATGACACTTTACAAGCCTTTCTAAATTATTTAATATAATAATATTAGTTACTCCAGTGTATTTTTCATGAGCTTTGGAATCCATAAGCTTTATATCATACAGAAATAAATCAGTAACTTTATGAATTTTTTCAAAATCATTCCAAGTCCCATAACCCGATGTATCTACAGCAGTATGAATTCCCTTAAGCTTACACTGAGATAATACTTCATATAAAATGTCTGCTTGTGACAGAGGTTCACCACCTGAAAAGGTTACACCTCCTCCAGATTCCTCATAAAATACTCTATCCTTTTCTATCTCCTTCATCAAATCAATTGTACTCATTTTCTTTCCGATTGCCTCTATAGCTGATGTTGGACAAATTACATCGCATCCCCTACATAAATTGCAATTATCCTCATTCCTTACAATAGTATCTTTATAAAAACTAAGACTTTGTGTTTTGCATGTCTCTATACATTCACCACAATGAATACATTTACTGGCACTAAAAACCAATTCCTCTTTAAAGCTTTTACTTTCTGGATTATGACACCACCAGCAATCTAAAGGGCATCCCTTAAAAAACACCGTTGTTCTTATTCCCGGTCCATCATGTAAAGAAAAGCGTTGTATATTGAATATTGTAGCTTTTTTCATTAAATCACTCCTTTGTATGAAGAGTTACGCACCCATTATCCTATGCAAGTTTCATACCATTTTATAGCAATAAATGAAATCAAGGTATATCCACAATATATGTAATGAAATAAGGTTATTCTTTAAGACAGGGTAAAAAAAGTCCCAAAAACGAGACAATAAAATTTACTTCGTCTCATTTTTGGGACTATTCATCAATTATGGTTTTCCACTCAATACCATGCTTTTTTATCTTATTATGAAGGGTTTGCTTTGGTACATTCAGTATTCTTGCTGCTTTAGCACAATTTCCATTTGTTTTTTCTATTGCCATTTCTATTATTTGTTTTTCATATTCAGATAGCTCTTCCTTTAAAGAAAGCTGTTGTTGTTTATTTTTGTTTTCCTCAATTTCATTATTGAGTATTCTCTTATTGATTATGTTAATGGGCAAGTCTGATTGCTGGATAAAATCCTTATCTATAAAGTGCATCATACCTTCTATGACATACTTTAATTCTCGAATGTTTCCAGGCCAATCATAGCTACATAGAGCTTCAGTTGCCTTTGAACTACTTCCTTTTACTCTTTTATTCAATTTATTATTATAATAATTAATATAATATGACGTTAGTAGTGGAATATCCTCCTTACGCCTTCTTAAGGGAGGAAGCTCTATTGAAAGAACATTAAGCCGATAGTAGAGATCTTCCCTAAGGGTTTGCCCCTCCACTGCCGTAATTGGATCTTTATTGGTGGAGGCAATTACTCTTACATCTACAGTAATTGTCTTTGTTCCACCTACCCTTCTAATAATTCCATCCTGCAAGACTCTTAATAGCTTTCCCTGTAGCTGCATATCCATAGAGTTGATTTCATCTAAAAATAAGGTTCCTCCATCCGCCAACTCAAATAATCCAGGTTTATCAACAGCACCTGTAAAGCTACCGGAGGCTGTTCCAAATAATATTCCCTCTAATAATGTAGCTGGCAATGCTGCACAGTTTTGTGCAATAAAGGGTTTTGCTCGCCTTAAATAGCTATCGTTATGTATTGCCTGTACTACTAGCTCTTTTCCAGTGCCTGTTTCACCACAAACCAAAACTGATGAAGGACTATTTGCTATAATCCTTATTTGCTTCTTTAGTCTGTCAATTGCATTGCTCTCTCCAATAATATCATCTATAGTAAAGCTGGTTCCATTTCCTTCATAATGCTTTTTCTTTAAATTCTTATTATATAGCTCATGCTGTAGCTTAATAAGCTTTTCTGATAATTCCTTCACCTGAGAAAAGTTTCTATATATCTCAAGGGCTCCAACCTGTGTTCCATCTTCTATTAAAGGAATTGTAGTAGTTACAGTAGTAACCATTTGTCCCTTATAATTTTGATAGGTTTGTACATAGTCAATAATAGCTTCATTACTCTTTAATACCCTATAAAAAGTGCTGGTTTCTGGTGTTAAATCTGGAAATATTTCTAAAATGTTTTTCCCGATTGCCTCTTCCTGTGAAATACCTGCAATACTGGTGGCAGGCTCATTATAGAGAACTACATTGGCATTTGTATCCACAACCAATATTCCCTCATCGGTATATTTTAAAATGGATTCTAGAAGATGACTATAGTTCATTTTTTTACCCCCTCACCAGTGTTAATTATTAATTACCTATTATTAAATATTATCCCACAGGATGATATTACTTTCAATAAAATTGATGATTTATAAATCCCCTAACTTAGCATTAGGGGATTGTTTAATATGGTGCTATTTAATTGTAAAACTAGAGATCTCTTTTTCAAGGGCTTCGGCCAACTCACTCAATCCATTTGCATAGGAGGTTACCTGTTCGATACTTGCCAGTTGCTCTTCAGTTGAAGCAGAAACCTGCTGTGTGCTGGCAGCTGTCTCTTCCGATGCAGCGGCTATAGTTTCTATTACTCCAATTAATACATCTTTTCTTTTTCTTATTTCATCTTGGTGTTCTTTAATTTCCTTTACCTTATTTGAAAGAGCTTCAATGGAGGATGAAATCTTCTCAAAGATGCTTTTAGTTTCTTCCACTGCTAATTCTTGCTCTTCAGCTGTTTTATTTGTTTTATCCATGGCAGAAACTGTTTTATGGGCTTGTGACTGAATTCCGCCTATAAGGCTTTTAATGTTATTGGCAGCCGACGAAGATTCTTCTGCAAGCTTCCTAACTTCTTCTGCTACTACTGCAAAACCCTTGCCATGTTCTCCTGCCCTTGCAGCCTCAATTGCTGCGTTTAAGGCCAGGAGATTGGTTTGCTCAGAGATTTGACTAATTACCAGTGTAATAGTACTTATTTCCTCAGCCCTCATTACCATATCATTCATTAAAATGCTAACTTCCTTTGTGGATTCCTTTGTTTCTATAGATTTATCAGCCAATGACCTAACAATATGTAAGCCTTTTTCACTGAATGCATCAGTTTCAGCAGATATTGCCTCCATCGCCATTGTGGAACTTACTACCTCTTCAATGCTGTCTGCTAACTCACCCGTTTTTATTGTACCTGTATCCAGTTCTTTTGCCTGATCATTTGCTGTCATGGCTATTTGTTGTACCGCTTGAGCTATTTCCTGTGTTGCAAGATTTGTTTCATGAGTCATTTCCTTTAATGAAGCTGAAGATGTTTTAACTGTGTTTGAGGAATTCTTTATATTCTTAATTAACCTGATAATGTTTTTTTGCATATTCATTACAGCATTTCCCACAAGGCCAACCTCATCTTTTCTATTAAGTAGATTGTAAGGTATTTCTTGTGTCAAATCACCAGACTCTATGGCATTTAGGTACTCTGTTATTAAAACTAAAGGCTTTGCCAGTTTATTAGAGAATAAAATGGAAATTATTATTACAACAGCAATTAATAGAAGAGCCAATACTAAAATATTATCTCTTATTTGATTTGCACTAGCCAATAACTCTTTATCAGAGATTATAGCAATAAACTGCCATTGAGTTTCTGGAGATGTGAACACATTTGCTATATATTTCTCTCCATCTACTTCAATTGCTAAATAATTAGAATCAACATCTAATAGATTATTAAACTCATCAATGTTTAGTTCAGTTAAATTCTTAAAATTATAGCTTGAATCTTTGGAATGTGCCAATATAGTTCCTTCATTATCGGCTAAAATTATATATCCTGTTTGGCCAATTTCAATATTCTTAACCATATCTGTAAGGCCATCTAGGCTTACATCAAGTCCCTGGACACCAACTATTTTGCCTTCATCATTTCTAATTGTCTTCACTGTACTAACAATAACAGAATCATCGGCTTCAAAATAGTATGGATTAGTTCGAATTATAGAATCTGTATCATTTATAGCAGTTTTATAGAAGGGTCTCTCCCTTGGATCATATCTTTCCATTATATTTCCCGCTGGCCATTGGATATAGCCCCCATATTCAGTAGCCATGTATACATAGGCAGACCTTGGGTGGGTTTTAGCAAAAATGACAAACATATTATAAATTTCTTCCTCTATACCACCATTTTCAGACGGTGTCATTTGTAAGTCTTCTGGCGAAGTTTTATCCATATATGTTGTGATAGAGTCATCCATATTCTTTATTAAAGGTAAACTAGCAAATAAGTTTACATTTTCTGCAACGGATTCAAAATATGTATTTATAATATTATTTACTTGAACAAGCTCCTTTTGAGTTGCTATGACATAATCTTCGTGGATACGGTTTGTTACCCTATCATTAACAACAAAGCTTATAACTAGAATGGGTATAATTGTTATTAATATGAAGATTGCTACTAGCTTGTTTCTTAAGCCAAAAAAATTATCTCTTTTCCTTTTCATATAGACTACCTCCCAGTATGATAAACATAGTTATAATATAATCATATTTATATTATAACATAGAGGTGAGCTTTTCTATAATATGTTATTTTTAAATTATATTTTTCTTAAATATAGCTCTCCTGCATCAGTTATTGTAACTTCAAAATTTTGGCCAGAATCTTTAAGAGTTTTTAATTAATTTACTTACAAAAGGTTCATCGGCAGGAGCAAATTTATAATTTATTAACTCTGGAGGCTTCACCCACATAACCTTGTCATGGTCCTTCAAGCTTATATTGCCACCTTTTGCCTTAGCTAGGTATGCTATTAGCTTTATTTTCATGTTTTCATATTGATGTATATTGCTATCAAAATAGCTATCTATTTCTAAATCAAGGTTCATTTCCTCCAATAGCTCCCTTTTTAATGATTCTTCAGGTGTTTCACCTGTTTCTATCTTTCCTCCTGGGAATTCCCAATGTCCAGCTTGCGATTTTCCCGCTTTTTTACGAGCGATCATTATATATCCCACCTCATTGGTGATGATAGCAGCAACAACTTCAACCATAAGCATCTTCCTTTCTTTCGTAGTACAATCAATTACAATAGCTATATATGTTTTATTCATTCTTTATTATCTCCATTATTATGTTTCAATTTTATAATAAAAAACCATCTCCCAATAAATATTGGAAAATGGTTTAGATTTGGTGCGGATGATGGGACTTGAACCCATATGAGCGTTGCTCACTACCCCCTCAAGATAGCGTGTCTGCCGATTCCACCACATCCGCATAAATTCTTCATGTCTAGCACCTTAATATTATAATATCAAGGCCGTAAAAAGTCAACACCAACCATATTTTACCACAAGTGAAGAAAACATAAAGAAAGAGGTAAGTAAACCTCTTTCTTATTTAAGCTCTTTATCTTGCTTCAATAAACCATCCTTCTATTCCATTAAAGCTGTTATCAATTTGAGGTTGAAGGTCACCCTTAACCTTATCTCTTACTAATATTGCTCTATTTTGAAAGAATAGACTGAAGTATGGTAGTTCATTTGAAATATGCATTTGCAAAGCATCGTAGTTATTTTTCTTTTCTTCTCTATTTGCTGAGCGGAAGGCTTCAACCAATAGATTGTCCATCTCTTCATTATTATAGGCAATAAAGTTTGTGTCCTGTAAATGAGCTGAGTGGAAGGCAAATGATAAGTCCTGTCCTATGCTTAATTCCCAACCACCTAATAACATATCATATGAGTTTGTGTTAAGCTGTTCATTCAATTCTTCCCAGTCTAATAATTTAACCTCTACCTCTATTCCTATTGCTTCTAGTTCATCTTTTATAAAATAAGCTGTTTTTTCACGTAGTAGATTATCATTATTAGTGACAAGTATAAGCTTAAGCTCTTCACCAGCTTCATTACTTCGAACCTTGTCTTCTGAATGTACATATCCGGCTTCCTCTAATAAAGCTGTTGCCTTGTTTGCGTCATAACCATACTGTAGGCTTTCTTCATTATATAACCAAGATTGAGGAAATACTGGTACATCAACTACGGTTCCGTGTCCTAGATAGATATTATTTATCAGCTTATGACGATCAATTCCATAGGCAATAGCTTTTCTTATGGTTGGGTCATTAACCAGCTTATTTCTTGAGTTAAAGCCAACAAATTCATAGTAATTACTCACATATTCATAAACATTAACATTCTTACTATCTGAATATTTTCCCCAATCGATTGAGATAGGTTCTGCAAAGTCTATATCTCCATTTTCAAACTGAGAAAGCTGTGCTTCTCTATCTGGTACAATATTTACAGCAATGTTATCAATATATGGGCTTTCTCCCCAGTAAGCATCATTTCGCTTAAGCTTCATATCCCTCATTGGCTGATGCTCTTCCAGTTGATAAGGGCCTGTCCCTATTATTGGAAAGCTCTCACTATCTAGGTTACTGGCCTTATTTCCATCAAATAAATGCTTTGGCAGTATAGGAAAGGTCATTACCTCTAGACCGTTACTGAAGGGTCTTGTAAATGTAACCCGTATACGGTTTTCATCAATGATTCTCATATCAGAAATCTGTTGAAGACTCATTCTATATACAGAAGTATTTTTTACTGATGTAATATTACCCTTTATCACCTGAAATGTAAAAAGTACATCCTCAGCTGTAAATGGCTGTCCATCATGCCATTTAACACCATTTCTTAGAGTAAACTCGATGCTTTGTCCATCCTCTGCTATTTCCCATTTCTCAGCCAAAGCCGGTTGAAGCTCTAATTCCTTGTTAAATGAAATTAGCCCTTCAAATATTATGTTCTGTAGCTGTTTAATGCCTTTGTTATTATTGAAAAGCGGGTTAAATGTATTAAATCTAGT
This sequence comes from Alkaliphilus peptidifermentans DSM 18978, assembly GCF_900101495.1. GTDB lineage: Bacteria > Bacillota > Clostridia > Peptostreptococcales > Natronincolaceae > Alkaliphilus_C > Alkaliphilus_C peptidifermentans. The sequence continues at coordinate 180,029 of NZ_FMUS01000003.1, read as the reverse complement.
TACTGATAGGTTAAGGGTTCCTCCCTTGATAGGCTCCAAGTTTTCAATAATCTCAACTGAGTTGTTTGGCTCTTCTACTACAATTTCCTGGCTACAGGCTGCTATCAACATAGTCATTATTAATACCAGCAATAAAAATATTTTTTTATGCTTCATCAAAGTATGTCCCCCTTTAAAAAGTAGCAATAATTATAAACATTATCTACTCCATTATATACGATTTAAAACTCTGTTGAAATAGCTAAATATAACTTGTTAAAATAAGGTATATTGTCTTAAATATGAAAGAAAGCCTCTAACACCTTCCTGGTAAATAACTCTATATCTTGTATAATCTCTATTTACCCTTTGCAGGTATATTCTTGTTTCTCCAAAGGGTATTACATCTAGGTCTTTTCCATCACTGCTATACTCAGGATTATCAAGCCATCGGGATACATTACCATTACCCGCATTATATGCTGCTATAATTAGTTGTAAATTGTCACCAAACTCTCCATATAGAATATTTAAATACCAACAGCCAATTCTGATATTAAGCTCAGGCTCAAAGAGCATTTCCTCTGAATAATTTTCTATACCGAGTTTTTCTGATGCCCATTCTCCCGTAATAGGTGCAATTTGCATTAACCCCCTTGCTTCCTTTCTGGAAATTGCATCAGGATTAAAGCGACTCTCGTTACGAATTATTGCTGCAACTAGATATGGGTCTACATCATACATATCAGAATATTTATCTATAAGCTCCTGATAATGGATAGGATAGATTGTTTTTAATATCCAGTCTGCGTTGTTTAATAGTAATATCCCTACTACTAATATAAAAGTTAATGTTATGAGAATACGTATTTTTTTTCCAATATATATGATCAACAACAATCCCTCCGAGGTATCAGTTAACTTTCACTTTTTTTAATACACTTTCCACTACTTCTTTCAACTCAGTAAAGCTAGCCGAATTATCTATAATTTTATCAGCATATTTCTTTTTCTCTTCAAAGCTCATTTGAGAATTAATTCTAGCCTTGGCTTCTTGTAAGCTTAATTTATCTCTTAACATTAATCTTCTAAGCTGTTCTTCGGCTGTTATTTCAACAATCCAAACCTCATCTACAAGTGACATTAACTCCATTTCGATTAACAACGCAGCATCTAAAACTATAACGCCATTAGACATTTTTTTCTTTATATCTTTTATTTCACTTTCTATCTCCTTTATAATAAAAGGATGTGTTATACTGTTTAGTTTTTTTAATGCTAAGTTATTATTAAATACATAAGCACCAAGCTTTTTTCTATCCAATTCACCATTGTTAGTAATATACTCTTTACCAAAGGTAGCTTCAATTTGTATAAAGGCTGGCTTACCCTTCTCAACAATCCGTCTGGCAATAATGTCCGCATCAATAATAATAGCACCTAACGCCTGAAGTATCTTTGATATGCTGCTTTTCCCACTGGCTATTCCACCTGTCAAGCCTATTACTCTAGTCATTAGTATCACCTTTATTTTTATTTTCATCAGTACTTAAAAACTTAATAGAGTATTTTTGTTTATTTAGCATCATACCATGTATCTCCAAAGGAGAGATCCGCCTTTAATTGAGCTTTTAATTCTATTGCATTTTCCATACAATCCTTTAACAGCTTTTCAACTATATCCAGCTCATCTCCTGGAGCTTCAATTATAAGCTCATCATGAACCTGCAAAATGAGCTTTGCTTTAAGATTATTTTTCTTAAGACTTTCATATACCTTTACCATTGCAATTTTTATTATATCAGCTGCACTTCCTTGAATGGGTGTATTCATTGCTATTCTTTCGCCAAATGAACGTATATTAAAATTGCTTGAATGTAATTCTGGTAAATATCTTCTTCTATTCATTAGTGTCAATACATATCCTTTTTTCTTCGCTTCTTCTACACTACTAGTCATATACTTTTTTACATTTGAATATTTTTCTAAATAGCTTTCAATGTATTGCTTAGCCTTGGCCCTTGATATATTCAAATTTCCACCTAAGCCAAAATCACTAATACCATAAACTATACCAAAGTTTACTGCCTTTGCACCACTTCGCATTTCCGATGTTACCTCATCCATAGGTACATCAAAAATCTCTGAGGCTGTTCGGGTATGAATATCTTGATCTTTTTCAAAGGCATCTAGTAAATTTACATCCTCCGATATATGAGCCAAAACCCTAAGCTCAATTTGAGAATAGTCGGCATCAACAAATTGATAACCCTCCTTGGCAACAAATACCTTTCTAAGTCGACGTCCCATCTCCAGCTTGACTGGTATATTTTGCAGGTTGGGCTCTGTACTGGAAATCCTGCCTGTTGTAGTCACAGTTTGATTAAAGCTGGAATGAATTCTCTCAGTTATAGGATTAATTATACTTAGCAAACCATCAACATAGGTTGATTTTAGCTTTGTAACCTGACGGTACTCAAGTATTTTAGGAATTATTTCATGACGATCGATGAGTTTTTCAAGAACCTCAGCATTTGTAGAATACCCAGTTTTCGTCTTTTTAATTGGAGGCAGCTCTAGCTTTTCAAAAAGCACCTCCCCAAGCTGTTTAGGTGAGTTTATATTAAAGTCTACACCTGCTAAAGCATATATATCCTTAGTTAATAGGTCTATCTTATCTCCAAATTCTATTTTTAGAGCTTCTAGCATTTTCCTATCAACCTTTATTCCTTCTATCTCCATTGATGCCAGAACTTCTGTAAGGGGTAGCTCCACATCATAATATAGCTTTTGTAGGTCCAGATTAATAATTTTTTCCATAATAGGTTTTGTTAATTCTAGTACAGCGTTACCATGTTGACACATGTATTCTTCTATCTTTAAGGAATCTATATTACTGGGTTTTAATTGTTGCTTCCCTTTTCCTCTTAACTCCTCTTCATCCATAATAGTTTCATTTAAATAGAAGGTAGTTAACTCCTTTATCCCATATGTTGATTTTGCAGAATCAATTAAGTATTCTCCTATCATTGTATCAAATACAATGTTTTTCAAATTTATATTGTAGGGAGCAAAATGAATTATTTCTTTTTTTATATCATGACCAATTATCTCTATGTTATCAGCTTCTAAAATATCCTTTATTGCTTCCATCACACTATTATGATCATCTATAGCCCTAAGGTCTAAAAAGAAAATATCTTTATCTGTAGCCATTGAAATACATATAATTTTATCGGTAAGCATATTATTTTCTTCTGTTATTGACTTAATAGCAACCTTTTTTGCGTCCTTAATTATATCCTTTACTTTAATCATTGAATCTAAATCTGTTATTCTATGGGTTATCTTTTCCCTTTTTTCAACAGTTGCTTTATTGGTCTGGATGGCAAACCTATTTATTAAACTATTAAATTCATACCTTTTGAAAAGCTCGACTATTTGATCATAGTTCCCTTCAGTTTTTCTTAAGCTCTCAAGCTCTATTTCAACAGGAACATTAGTTATAATGGTGGCTAATCGCTTACTCATAACAGCATCATCTATATGGGCTTCGATTTTTTCCCTCAATTTGTCAGCCACTATTTCATTAGTATTCTGAATAAGCTGCTCAATAGAACTAAACTGCTTTATTAATTTGATAGCAGTTTTTTCACCTACTCCTGGCACACCTGGAATATTATCGGATTTATCACCCATTAAGCCCTTTAAATCGATAAATTGCAATGGTGTTACCTCGTATTCCTGAAACACTGCATCATCGTCATAGGTAGCCAAATTAGAAATTCCTTTTTTTGTAATAAGTATCTTTGTTGTTTTTGAAGCAAGTTGAAGTGCATCCTTATCTCCAGTTACAATTAAGCTTTCCATTCCCTTTTTTTCACAGTATTTTGATAATGTTCCAATTAAGTCATCAGCTTCAAAGCCTTCTGCTTCAATTCGATACACATTTAATGCATCTAAAATTTCCTTTAGTGGTGCCATTTGCTCTGCCAGCTCTGGCGGCATTTTTTTTCTGCCTAGCTTATAATCTCCATATTCTTTATGTCTAAAGGTTGGTGCCTTTAAGTCAAAGGCCACACCTATATATTCTGGGTCGTACTCATCATAAATTTTACTCAGCATTGTCAAAAATCCATACATGGCATTTGTGTATTTACCGTCCTTTGTTACTAATGGTGGTAGCGCATAAAATGCTCTATTAATTAAACTATTTCCATCAATAATTACTATACGATCTTTAATCATTTATTTACCATCCCCTTCGAAAGGTATTATATTCGGTATCAATATTTTAACACTAATTATAATCGCTGTAAAACCTATAACATTATTATTTACATAAGTACAGAATAAAAGCATTTCATGCTTTAGAATTTATGAAGTTCTAAACGAACTTTCATATTACATTAAAAACACGTGAGCATAAAAGCTCACGTGCCAATTGTCAAGAGTCAACAAAGTAGATTGTTGAAAAACCTATTATATTTTAGTAATTATATGTTACATTAACATGTGCCTTAATCTCTAAATCACCAGAAGCAATAGGCGTAACACTCATGTCGGCTGCACTTTCAAGTCTAACATCCATATACTTTCCATAGGGCTCACTATAGCCTGCTTCAACCACCTTTGAAGGTTTACCTATTGTTACTCCAAGGGTTTTTGCAATAGTTTCAGCCTTTCCTTCTGCATTCTTTATTGCTGCAGAAAGTGCTTCTAAATAATGCTTTTCATTGTCTGACATAGTAAATCTAACATTATTAATTTGATTGGCTCCATTTTTTGCAGCTGTATCGATGGTTGCTCCTACCTTGTTTATATCCCTTACAGTAACCTCAAAGGAATGCACTACTTTGTAGTCTCCCTCCTGCTGTCTTCCATCATTATAAAAGCGTTCACGATACATGTTATAATAGGAGGTTTTTATATCCTCTTCTCCAATACCTGCTTTCTTCAGAGCCTCCACCAATTGAGTAGATTGCTTGGTGTTTTCATCTTGAGAAATTTTAGAATCTTTATTAGATGTTTCTATACCAATGTTTATAATCCCAATGTCTGGTTTTACTAAAATCACTCCTGTACCATTTACACTAATTTCACTAGGTAATGCCGTATTGGCTTCTGCATTTGCTACACCAGATGAAAAACTACCTAGGAAGAAAAAGCCAATCAGCATAAAAACCATCAGTGTAAGAAATGGTGCTGGTTTCACTGTTAAACTTTTCATTCTTTCATCCTTCCTTTTCTATATTTTTTAAACATAACCCATCCAATTGGACCTATGAAAACAGATATTAAGAATAGATGAGGTAGTATACCAAATAACCCAATTAAGCTTCTCTCACCAACCCTAATTAATCTATTAACAGATTGAACAAAGTTATTTTTTGCCTTTCCCCATAGTCCATCATTTACAGATTGTATTCTTAATACTGATGGTCTTACTTCCTCTAAGTCAATATGAATGGTTGACATAGCCACCAGTCGATCGTAAGTTTTTAGGTTTCCTAAATAACGATTCATTTCCAGTCTGACCCGTGAAAGCTCATTCTCGATTCTTAATAAGTCATCAACCTTCTCTGCTTTGCTAAGAATTTCCTGGAGTCTTTCCTCTTGAATTTCAAGGTTTCTTACTTGTGTCTCAGTATCTCTATAGGTTTCTGTAATGTTGTCGGTGTCGATATTTTGACTAATGACCCTGTCAAAGGATTCAAATTGATGGAATACTCCCTTAAAGGTTTCACTAGGCACTCGAACAGTCAATCGAGCCGCCCGCATAGACTCTTCTGGTCTTTCTCTATTAATGTAACGGTAATAGGATTCTGCCTGTTGTATATACCCATTATTATCGTCAACTAATTGCATTATTGATGCATATACCCTATCAAATTCTACTGTTTCAATTCTAATGTTTCCAGTATGGATGAACTTAAACTCTGAGTATTCTTCTGTTGCACCCATAGTCATCATTTCCTGCTCAGCAGTGTCCATTACTGCAGACTCGTCATTACTATCATCCAGTGTCAAATTAAAGCTGAACTGCTTATTCTTATCTACATCGGCAATCTCTACACCATAAGTCCTACCCTCTTCTTCAGCTCTAGCTGAATTCATACTCTCTGGAGCTTCGGCTGGAGCCATATCAGATATCTGAAATTTAGTATTAAATTGCTTTGGCATTAAAGAATTATATGCAGTAGCTGTTACCAATAAAATCAATAGACCTGCTGCTATACCCTTCATTATTCTAAGGTTAAAGCCTTTCTTTTTCGGTAGACCTTCCTTCACCCCAGTCTCCATCTTAAGCTTCTCTCGGAGGGTCTCATTAAAATTGGAAGGCAATTCAACTTCAGGAATGTCATCTAAGCATTCCAAAACAATCTTTAGATTTTCAATACCAAGCTTGCAGCTTGTACATTCTTCTAAGTGCTTCTCAAATTTAATTTTTTCATCCTCAGTAAGGATTTCATCAATATATAGTGAGCTATAATAATCAAAATTTTTGCAATCCATTCTAACCCTCCTTTCAAGCCTTCATTTTTTCTCCAAGTAGACTTCTCAAGCTACTTCTAGCCCTGCTAATCCTTGATTTAACAGTTCCCTCTGAGCACTTAAGTATTTCTGAAATCTCTTGGTAGGTGAAGCCTTCTATTTCTCTTAATATAATAACTTCTCTATGCTCATAATTAAGTTGGTTAATAGCATCCTGTATCATGTTCTGTGTCTCTTTCCTTTCAAGTAAATACTCCGGAGTATTTTCTTCATCTGGAACCTCTAATTGATAAGTACCCTCACCAGAATCGTAGTCCTTATCTAAATATAGTATTTTTCCCTTTCGATTTTTTCGGATATAATCGATACAAGAATTAGACACAATTGAATAAAGCCACGTTGAAAATTGACTGTTACCTTTAAACTTGTCGATTGATTTATATATTTTAATCAACGCTTCTTGGGTAACATCATTGGCATCCTCTAGATTCCCTAGCATTCGATAGGCTATATTAAAAGCCTTCTTTTGATATGGTTGAATTAGCTTTTCAAAGCTATCCATATCCCCCTGCTGAGATTCTTCAATTAAGGAGATTTCCTCTTGACTCAAGTGTTCCACTCCCTTCCACGACCTCCTATTTCTAAGACGAAATAAGTTGGTTTTTGTTCCATAAGATTTTTTTGAACATTATAATTATATATCTTTTATCTGTTAAAGGATATATACGTTTTTTAAATATTTGTTAAACTATTGAAAAAACAATAAAAAATAATCGACTTAATTCTACCGATCATTCTTTATTGTAATTTGATTATCCATTTTAAAAGGATGAAATACACTTTTTTCTAATTGAGCATTATTATTATAGTGAAAAATTGCATGATGCTTAAAACCATTAGTTACTCGATATCTTAGATCTGTCATTTTCACTATAATTCTATCCTTTTCCTCTTTAAAGTCTATATGAAAAAAAGGTGTAAAGCTTTCAAAATACTGTCCCAGTTCTTCCTTTAGTGATTTTTCAATAATGGAATTGGTTATAATAGTAAATCGTCTTAATTGATTTGGAATACCTCTAAAGCTTTTAATATCTCCAACTAAGTATTCTTCCTTAGTTTTTACGATATAGTCCCATTTAAGAGGATTATAATCCGAAGGCATAATTGTTATTTTTCTAATTTCAGCACCTTTACAATATTGGTTTTGTAGTATTCTCTTTAGGCTTTTCTTGTCTAATGCCTTGAGAATTAGGTAAGCCAGCATAATTACTCCCATCATGAGGTTTTCAAAAAAAGTCCGACCGCTGAAAAATAGAATATATCCACTCAACAATATTACAACTGGATCGTATATCATTATCAGGTTTATGGAATATTTCTTACGGTTCAATGGATATAGTAATGCTACACCGTAGGAGTTCAATAGATCAAAAACAACATGGGACAAAGCACCTATCATTGTCCACAGAAAGACCTCTCTAAAAACAAAGGATGAGTAGATAAGAGAAAGCCCTAAGGTTATTAGTAATGAAACTCCTATTATCCCTGGAATCGAGTGGGTTTCAACTCTGTGATGCTTCAAATATACATAATCACCCTTTATTCTGGTAATGATATCAAGATCAGGTGCAATAGCACCAATTAAAGCGCCGATGCTGGCAGGGTTTCCTAAGCTTGGTGCTTGACTTAGTCCATGGATGGACAAGCCGATAATTGCGTGTGATAGTGGGTCCATCCCCATTCCCCCTTTGTTTTTTCAACCTTGCAATAGTTTACATAATGCATTATATCAGAATATGTGGCCTATATATAGTTGAAGATTTTTCTATAACCTTATGATTGACATTCTCACAGGTGTATGGTATCATAAATTTTGTACCTCACATGCCGCGGTGGCGGAACTGGCAGACGCAGCAGACTCAAAATCTGCCGATTGAAAGATCGTGGGGGTTCGATTCCCTTCCGCGGCACCAAAATATAAAGTCTTTAAATTCGCATTCTAGTGCGATTTTAAAGACTTTTTTTATTTATTTGATCTCTCCTAGCTTTTTTTAACTATTTGCACTAACCTCTAGCCATTGTAACTAAAAATCCTAATATATCAGTTCGTTACCGTCAATTCATATTAATTTTGTGCTTCCACTTTTCCAACCATCTTGTTTCTCCTAACTCTTTCAAATTCTGTTGATTTGAAATCAAGTTTTGTCCTAATTTCATCCATTTTTCTGCAAACTTTTTAAACCTACTACATGGAAAAATACTACACTGAAAACAATAATTGTATCTCTTTTTCTCTATACAACATACATAAATTCCTTTACATTTTCTAACCTTGCAATGCTTCTCTGCGCCTTCACATGGGTTATTTGTCCTCAAAAAATTTGGGCACTCACCACAGTAAATACCACAAGGAGGTATGAATCCATTATAATCTTTCAAAAATATTTCCCTCCTCTCAACTAATAATAATACAGTGTTATCTACTGTCAGGTTAACAAAGCACCCTCTACATACACCAAACCAAACTCTTTTATTAGTTAATAACACATTTAATGGGACAAAAACTATCAAACTTAGATAATTTTTTTTGCTTTTATCATAGATTTTTTACAGTTATTTATTCATAATATATTGGTAATTTTAGTGTTTGTGTGATTTCTCCATTCTCTAAGGTCACCTTTGTGTAAAGTACGAAATAAGGCTCATACGAAAACTTTCCTTTTGGAGCTTTAATATGTTTTTCTATTATTTCACTAATGCTATCATTTGTATATATCCACCCATCACTAGGGTCATTATCAGTAAATATTAATTCCTCTCCCTGATCTGATTCCATCCTTAGAAAATAAAAATCTACCTTCTTAGCATTTTTGTATCCAATTAATTCCAATTTAAAATATTCATCATCTAGAACATACCAATCATCTTTAATTTTATATTTCGCATTTATATTATATATATTTTTCAAATTTTCAAAGGAGTCATATTTATCCTTTAACATAGCATATGAAGAAAACCTAGACATTATAAAACTCTCTTCTAGTTCTTTTATCTCTATTGTTAGTTTGGTATTTAGATCTTGTAGACGCTTTATATCATCCTCTTTTTGGGATACCTGTTCTTCCAATTCTAAGATCTTATTAATCAAATGGTCTTTTTCATCTTTGAATGAGTCAATAGATTTATTGGTACATCCTGAAATTACCACAGCTATAACTATACATATTGTAATAATTAATTTCCTTTTCATCATTAATTCCCCCTAGGTTTTATTCATCTAATATGACTAACACTTTATTTACACTTATTCCTTCGTTCAACATACGATTTATTACTGATTTTGAATATTTTCTACTTCTACGTAATCTTCATATATCCTCTATTTTTACATAATTTACAAAATTTTCAGTAGCACCTTTAGCTATTAAGTTTTTTCGCATTGCAGCTAATGCTCTGGTTATTGTTCTTATCTCGTCTTTTTTATCCAAGTATTTTATAGCTTCACTATTTTCATCAATGGTTAAATCATTATTAGATAGTTTTTCAATTTTATTTTTGATAGATTAATAATTCAATTGGTTTTGAAATTGAGTTGAGATAGTAAATATAGTAATAATCAAAGCAATTATTACTAATAAACTAGTTATTAAGGTTATTCTAGTAGTACGAACTTCTTCCTCCATTATTTCATCGATAGAAATAATACTTACTAAAGACCATGGTGCAGCTGTATCACCTATAACTATAAGTGAAAAAAAATATAGGCTTACTATTTGTGTGAAAAATCAAACATCCTCATAGGTTAATTTTTTTCCATTAATTATGGCACTTTCTAACTCTTCATGATAAATATAGTCTATAACCTTATCTGTGATATGATTTGCTATAATGTATCTAATGCTATGTCTACGCCTACTACACCTACTACGTCGTTTTTGATAAAAGATTGGTGGTACACTTAAATAGTCGATTTTTTCGTGGTCGATACTACCTTTATATAGTGTGTAACTAAATAAGTTACACACTGGATATAATATAATTTTTATTCTAATCAAAAAAAAATAATAAGGCTCAAAATGAGCCTTGAGGTTGTTAAAAATTCATAAGGATGCTAAGTTTTGGGTGCAATAGCAGAAAAAGAATAATTTTATACTAACAATCACTCTTCATAGATTAACGGTTTTTTACCGTAAAAAGCATCTATAAATAATTCTTTTGCTTCATTAATATTAGGTATACGAGGTGATAGCTTTGTTGCAATTGCAGAAACTGCTAATTCAGAAAAAATATCAATTCTATCCATAAATTCTTTCTCATCAATACCTAAAGCCGAAAAGCTTTCTGGAATTCCTATACTCCTATTAAACTCAACAATATAGTCTACTAAAGATTGACAAAGTTCGCCATCATTATTGCCCACTATTCCAATTCTTTTTGCTATAGTGATATATGATGGGTGTACGCCAGTAAATGCAGTTGTATAAGGTAATAGCAGTCCACATATTTGTCCATGGGGAATTCCAAAATAAGGTCCTGGCTGATCAAATCCGTGGGCAAGACCAGCACAAGAATTGGTAATAGCAACTCCAGACATACTTGCTGCTATATGACATATTTCTCTTACCTTTCTTTTTCCTTCTGTTGTAATATTTTCATTAACAGAGTGTTTAAGATTTTCTAAAAGATCAAGGGCTGCACCAATTGCAATTGATACAACCATAGGTGAAGCTGTCATACTTACAGCAGCCTCCATTGCGTGAGTTAATGCATCCATACCAGTATGAGCTGCAATTACTGAAGGAAGTGAATCTGTAAAGTCAGCATCAATAATCGAATATGCTGGAATAAGTCCATTCCCAAGCATAAGGTGTTTCTGCTTGCTTTCATCATCAGTGAATACTGCAGCAGATGTTGTTTCAGATCCCGTACCACTAGTTGTTGGAATTGCAACCATTTTGGCTTTATCTCCTAGAGTTGGTAGTTGATATGGCTTTAAGGAGTCTTCAAGACTCATATTGGGATACTCATAAAAGAGATGTATTGCTTTTGCAGTATCAATAACAGAACCACCACCGAGGGCTATAATAAGGTCTGGCTGAAACTCCTTCATCTCATCGCCAACTGTTTTGATATCACTAAAATAAGGTTCGTTGATTATTTCCGAAATAAATTGGCATTTACCGCCATTTTTTTCTATAAGATTTTGTATCCTGTTTTTCGTAATCGTAGACATCACATTTGCACCACCATGAATTACTGCTGCACGCTTGGCTGACAATTGTCCAAGAAAATCAAGAGATCCACGACCAACAATAAATCTAGTTAGTTCCAAAGGTGAATACTTTTTTTCCATAGCTATTTCATCCTTTCTCATTCCATTTACTTCTCTATTTAAAATAGTTATCTGCCTTTCTTTTTAAATCTTTCTTCCATAAAAGATTTCTTGAGTTTTTAACTTCAATCTCAAGAAATCCCACTATATATCCATTAATAATAGTGTGCTTAATAAATTACAAAAGAGGGTGATGAGTAGTCCATTACCCTCTTTTAACATAATCTACAGCCGTCCTCCTACAGTATGTTATCCACCTCCCATAGGAGGTAAAAACATAATTTTATCTCCATCCTCCATTTGAGTGTCAATGCCCTTTTCAAAAACAAGATTCCTATTATTTATGAAAATTAGACTTTGCAAACATTCACTGGTTGATATTTTTTCTACTACATCCTTTCTAAACTCATGGTTGCATTTTTTACTGAGTTCCTCCAGTAAATCCATGATTGTACTACCATCCTTAAGGGAAATGTATCTTTCCTCTTCCGATATGTAGTTCTTAAAAATCCCCATCATTTGTACTGAAACGGTGATCATCTTACAATTCCTAGTATATCTAAGGTCTCCTTTTTGGGAATACCCTGGGAATCCCATCCTCTTAATTCATAATATCGATCTAGCATATTTGTTAGGTCCTTCTCAGTTAATGGAAGAAACGGCTCTTTGATATCTGTCAATGCTTCGAAACATCTTTCTGGTAGCCAATCATCACTTTTTGACATTCCAGATTCTATGTTAAACATTCTCTCCATATTCCATATCATTTCACCTTTCTTAACAAATTCCTCTTCAGAAACCCTAATACCAGAAGCAGAAGTCAGCAAATCTAAGAATAGACCCATTGGATATTCAAATTCTGCAAACCTACAGCAGACCAAAGTAAATAAAGCATTTACCTTATCTTGTATTTCTTTAACAAGCTCCGGTTTATTTTGAATACTATCCATTGGGATCTTTCCAGTTATTTCAAGTCCCACTGGTGCACGTTTGTGGCATGCTCCTCTGTTGGATGTTGCAAAGGTTAAGGCTACTCCTTTCATTCTCTGTGGCATCCATGCAGCAAACTCCAATCCCTTAACTTGCATGGCAAAGCCCTCTGATCCTTTTCCAATCTTCTGTGAAGCTCTTCTGGTTCCCTCTGCAAGTAGATTACCTATATTTTCTCTCTTGCCGATTTTTTCCAACATCCTTATCATTTCTTCATTATTACCAAATTTCAAATCGATACCACCAGTATCTTTTTTATCAATTAATCCTTTTTCATAGCATTCCATTGCAAAAGCAACTGTGCATCCAGCAGATAATGTATCCATTCCATATTCTTCACAAATTTGATGAGCTTTGGCCAAAATTTCTCGGTCATCATTTAGAATATCAGAACCAAATGAGTACATTGTCTCATATTCTGGACCTCTGGTAACCATCCCAGGAAATTTCCCTTTTTCAAACCTGTGAACTTGACCACAGTGAACTGCGCAAGCGTGACAGGCTACTAATCTAGTGGGATAGTTTTCCATATACGCATATCCATCAATCTTATCACCATTCTGAAACCTACTTAATTTATGATTTTTTGTAGCCAAAGCATTTCTGGAATTAATCATTCCAAGACCAGATCCTGTTCCATTTTTACCGAAAGAAGCCAATAAATTCCAGTTATCGCCAAAGGCTCTTTCAATTATTTCTATGCATTTATCTACATTTTTTTCGAAGCCTTCAGGATCGTTCACTTTTATATCTTTATTACCCTTCATGGCAATGGCCTTTAAATTTTTAGAACCAAAAACACCACCTACTCCTCCACGGCCATATGCTCGAGTATTTGAAATACATGCTGCAAAACGCACCATATTTTCACCAGCAAGTCCTATTGAAATAACACCTAGTTCTTTTCCGTGGATTGATTTGATATGATCTTCAGTATAATCTGTGGTCTTACCCTTCAACTGGTTGGCATCGTAAAACTGCGCTCCATTTTCATCTACAAGAACATATACCAGTTGATCTGACCTGCCTTCTATAATTATTGAATCAAAGCCACTTTGCTTGATTCGATAGGCCATATCCCCTCCTGCATAGCTATTAACCATACCGTTTGATGCTGGCGATTTTGTCACTATACATGACTGTGCAAACAATGGTGCCCTGGTTCCATTTATTGGTCCAACATTAATTGTAATTTTATTCTTTTCATCAAAAGCATCAACTGTTGGTGGTACTTCTCTAAAAACTATCTCAGTTCCAAAACCAATACCACCAATGTATTTCTCAATATACTCATCGCTAATTGGTTCAATTGTATATGTTTTTAGGGTTAGATTTATCCTTAACAGCCTCTTTGAATAGCATTCATACATATTATTCCCCCTCCTTCGCAATTGATAAAGCTCCAGTTGCACATGTTTTTGTGCACTTAAACTCGCCTTTACAATAGTCGCATTTAAAGTATGTATCATCTGGTAGTTTAAAAATTGCATCATAGGGGCATGCATCTTGGCACATTCCGCAGTTTACACATTTTTCAGTGTCAAGAATAATCACTTGGTTTTCTACTAACAATGCATCAAATTTACATGCCATTACACATAATGCATCGGAACAATGCCTGCAATATGCTAGATCCGGACTATCAGGGAATTTTGTGATAATTCTTAAGGATGCTTTTTGTGTATTGTAAACATCATAGTGAGCCATAGAGCAGCTAAGCTCACAAGAGTGGCATTCTGTACAGATATCAGTGTTAAACTTTAGTTTCATTGGATTTCACTCTCCTTTTTTAATTCAGATTCACGAGTGATAATTTAAGCATTTATTAATTGAATATCAGTATGATTCTGCAAAAAGCTTGCTATGCCCCGCTTGGTTCCCAGAACAGTACAGATGAGTAGTATTATCAAAGGTATAGCTGTCATAAGCAGAGGGAAATAATCCTCCTGATTCTTTATTAAGCCTTAATACATCTCCGCCAACAACTCTATCCATCTTAGACAATATATATTGCTTTTCTATACTACCACCACTAATAACGGCATCTGCTTCTGGAACATCATCAACCAATAATATCCCTTCTGTCCCATCTATTCCCCCAAATTCAAAAGTAATTGTTGTAGCTTTAATTCCGTTTTTTTCAGCTGCTTGAATTGTCAGCATGCCATCTACTGCTGCATTTCCTCCACCTTCCCAGGCCATTATTAATCCTTGGGCTTCAAGTTGTTTTGCTAACTTTACACAAAAATTTGCGGATCTTTCTTTATGCCAGTTAGTAGGATTGTGACTTCTGCTGAAGATTACACCTTTAAAGTTAATTGTTTCTCCATGTTGTCTATAGAGCTCTAATAATATTGGGTGATTAACATGTAGATATGTAGGTACTTTAAAAGCAGGCCACACGTAATTTCCACTGACTATGCATCCATCTAGCATTTCATTGGGATGCAATAAGGTTGGAACCAGATTGTCAATATTTTGGCCATATAGATTGGTATTTGAGTAGACACCCTGATTTTGACATTGCCATACTAAGACAACATTTGGAAGATTTGAATTTAACTCATCAAGCGCAAATAATTCTTTTTCATCTGGCTCCCTTAGGAGAGTAGTTTTTGCTAAAATTTCTGATACCTTTAAGCTGCATAATCGTATATCATTGTCGTACTCTGCTGATGATTTTCCTTCTTTCAATTTATAAATCATGACCAAATTAATGGTCTGGGAAAAAGGTGAAATACCAGCAATTTCGCCAGACATGTCGATTATTGCATCTCTAGGGTACAATAGACCACTGCTGGCACTGGTTGTCTCCCAAGGTAGTGGTGCACTTTGAATTATTGAGAAGCCTTTAAGCAGGTTTGTATCACCTTCACCAACGGTTTCTGCTTTTCCAAAATATCCAGGATATGAATACCCATTCCCTGATACTTTATACATAGGTTGTATTGCATCTAGTGCATGGATTATTCTGCAGCTCTCCCCAGGCTTGGCAATTTCAAAATCTATTGAATCGATGCTTTTCATAAGGGGTGATATTTCATCTAATAGCTGCTTTTTACTGATGCTTAATATACCATCATTAAAGGATATTTCATCCCTCCATTTAACATCTTTAACATGATAATAGCGCCTTGTTAATCTCATTATTAACACTCCTTACTTTCATCAACATTAAAAATTGTTGGTGAATCTGTTTTCTTGCTTATTGCTTCAAAAGCTTTAAGCAGTATGGTTCGTCTATAGTGCTTTTCCCTATCCAAGGGCAACGCTGGATCTCCCACTGGATTTGTAAAATCTCCTCCATACACGATTCTATTGGCACCAACGTTCAGTGCTATTGATGTAAAGCCTGTAATAACAGCATTAGGAATCCCTGCTTTGTCCAGTTCCTTTGATATCGTTGCAACGCAACGTGTACAAGTTCCTCACGTGGAGGATAGGATGGCAGCATCAACCTTTTCATTTAATAATTCTGTTACAATACCTCTTCCAATTTTTTTACTATTCTCTACATTTGTTCCAACACCACATGTTGAGAAAAAATGATTATATATTTTTTTAATCATGCCTTCTTTTTCTAACCCTCTCAATTCATCCAATGGAATTAATCTATTGGGATCTTCGTCTACTAAAGTTGTATCGTAGCCTCCATGAATTGACTCATATCTTCCATTGTGAATAGAATCCATACCTTCTATGTTGTATTTCCCATAGCTTACAGAAAAAGCCTGCTTCAGCTTATCTGGATTTCCCTTTGGCACCAATCCACCTGTTGTAATCATTGCAATGGTAGACTCGCTTAAAACCTTAACTGGTTCGGCTGGTGAAACCTGTTCAAGGGTTCTTAGTGGCACCTCTGTGGTATACTTTTGATTATTAAGCTTTTTAACCAGCATCTCCACAACTCGTTGTGCTCCTGTTTTATCATGGAATTCATTATACCTATGTCCTGTGGGCAAATATCCTTCTATCCTTGAAGCTCCTATTTTTTCTCTTTTTGCTAATTTTAAAGCAAGATTTGCAAGTTTAGGAATTACTTTACGCATTCCTGCAGCAGTTTCTGGACTCTCAATTATATAAATATCCTTCTCATACATATTTACTGCAGGATTCTCATAATACATAGCTGTAACAGAAGGTATTCCCATTTCTTTTTTGACATAGCTACATATCTTTCCACATGCTACCCCATATCTGCCAGCATTAAATGCAGGACCGGCAATAAATACATCAGCCTTAGCCTCTTTAATTACATTGCTTATATCTGTTAATATACTGTGGAATTTTTCATCGTTATTAACAAAATTATCACCACAGGAGATTACTTTAACTACTTCCATTTCATCATTCCAGTATTTTTCTATAGCTAAAGCCGGCCCCTTCTTTTCGTTAAAAACATTCAGCCCTATATCGGCCCTTTCTTCACCGCCTAATCCAGCATAAAACTGATTAATATAATATACAGCCCGCATTCTACCCATGACATAAACTCCTCTCTTACATCTGATATGATGATTTTTTTAAGTAATACTTGAATAATTAGCAAATTTACCCTATGCCATCATCAATTTATCTTTTTCATTAAGACATTCTTTAATTTGTAGAATATCTTTCTCAACTTGATATTTAACTTCATCTAAATTATCGAATTTTTTAACGTCCCTTATATAGTTGTGCAATTCCAACTTAATTTCTTTATCATATATTTGTCTTGAGAAATCTAAAAGGAAGGTCTCAATTGTAACATAGCCATGGTTATCGACAGATGGACGTAGTCCTATATTGGTTAGTCCCTGAAACAATTCACCATCAATTTCCGAAAGAGTTGCATAAACTCCATGCCTTGGAATAAGTTTATTTTCATGTACACCCAAGTTAGCAGTAGGCATACCAACAGTTCTTCCTAAGGCCTTTCCGTGAACAATCTTTCCCCAGAATGAAAAGCTATGGCCAAGTAGTTCATTGGCTATTTCAAGTTCTCCATTTACAATTTCACTGCGTAACCATTTGGTGGTTATAGTCTCTCCTTTTAGCTTCACTTCTTCACAGGGAACCAACTGATAACCATACTTTGATGAGAGTGCCTTAAGGGTTTCAATATTTCCGGCTTGGGATCTTCCGAATTTACAATTTTTTCCTACAACAATAACCTTTGCGTCAAGTTTATCCACCAGTATTTTTTTAACAAACTCTTCAGGCTCCATTAATTTTGTTTCTTTACAAAATGGATACGAAATCATAATCTTAGGAGAATTTTGATTTAATATTTCCAGCTTCTCTTCTGTGGTATAGATTTCTTTTAGTGAATTGTTCAAATCATCTGGCATATATTCTAAATTCAGTAGTATAGATGTAAGTTCTTTATTTTCCTGCTTAATTAGCTTTTGGATGACAGCTTGATGACCTCTATGTAATCCGTCAAAATTTCCAAAAGCTATACAAGTATTTTTCATTTTAAAATCCTTGCCTTGGATATAATTCATTTACCTTGCCTCCCTAAAGTCTTATCTTCATAATGGTGTAGTCGTCTCATTACTCAATGATGTGAAAATTTTGTAAAAAGGGTGACCAGCAATGATGGTACACCCTTAATATTTTTAAAAATCCGCAGTCTACGGTCCTTATAATAAAACAAATATTATGTAATCCTTACATATAACCTTTTTTCTATTCATGTCATATTTAAAAAATATTTATTACTATTTACTAGACTATCGGTGCTTTAGTTTTTGGGCTCTGTCTTAATACAAAGGCTATTATAACTGCTGCAACTGCATACCAAGCTAATGTAAAGTATATTATTGTTGAGCCTTCCAATATTCTAGGTATGTATGTGGCAATAATCACCGCTAGAGTAATGATTGGAAGAAATGTTCCTCCGGGGGCACGATAATTGCCTTCAATATGTGAAAATTTCCTGCGTGCAACTACAAGTGAATAGCAGTTTATTATAATTGTAATTGCTGCAAATAGTGATCCTAAGTTAACAATCTCTGCGGTAAACTGTGGGAAACATGATATAATACTTGTTGCCAATGCCACGAGGATTGTTGCATTAAGGGGAGTTCCTGTTTTATTGTCAATTTTAGCTAGAAACTTAGGAAGAAGTCCTGCTTCAGCAGTGGCAAAAATAGCTCTGGCTGTTATTGCAATTAGAACGAGAATAGTAGTAAGTAGTGCCATAACCGCTGAAATAGAAATCACCTTGGGAAGCCATGGGAACATCTGAAGCTTTGTAAAGGCGGCAGCATATAATGGTATAAACCTCATACCTGGGTTTTCAACAAGGAATTCTGCTGTTACTAAACCAACAGTTGTAATAATGATCAGAGAATAAATGAAAACCACGATTCCCATTGCAATAGCAATAGATTTAGGTACATTTTTATTAGGATTTTTAACTTCTGAAACCATGAAGGCAACAGCAACTATAGATCCATAAGCAACCATAGCATTGGGTATAGCACTAACAAAGCCTGAGGCTCCTTTTATCCCTTGAGAGAAAAATGGGGTTAGAAGATCCGACTCCCACGAACCTCCAAATAAGCCAACTGCAATGAATACCAGCATAGTTAATACTAACACTGAAACTAGAATAGTATTGGCCTTACCAGCAACTGATATTTTATAAAAATTCAGTACACTACATAATACAACCGCTCCAACAGCCATGAGAATCTGGTATTTAGCAAATATTGGGAAGCCAACACCCAAATAAGTAGCTACATATATGGCAGAAAAAGCAATACCTGCAATATTGGAGGTAATATATCCCCAAACTGAAAACCATCCCCATATCTTTCCCTGTGTTTCATTTCGCCCCAGTGATTTTGAAGGGAATACAAATACACCTCCCGACTTTGGAAAAATAGTAGATAATTCTGCAACTTGCAATCCATACATCAATAGTATAATGGCAGCTATCAACCAGGATAATACTGCTGCAGGGCCTGCATAGTAAATCGTCATTCCTGACAATGAAAAAATTGCACTTCCAATCATCCCTCCAGCAATCATTGTTACACAGGCAACTAACCCTAAAGAACCTTCTTGAGTATTACCCTTCGACAAATTGGACATTACGTATTCCTCCTTCTTATCAAGTCCTTTCAATAGCACTTGATTAGCTTTTTAAGAATTCTCCTAAACCGTGTTTCATGAAATATATTTTATGGACTGATACTTTGATATAACTTCCTTGAATACGTTTTCAATTAAATGTCTGTACTTACTATCATTTACTGTTACTGTGACATGCGGATTTTTAAACCATACTACTTAGCTGATTCAACTATAATTCTATAAGCAGTCGGACTTAGTGCTTTTTTATAAGCTTCATCGATATTGCATAATTTTTCAGTACTTGTTATTAAATGTGATAAATCAATTGATTTATTTGAAATAAGCTTGGTTGCTGTAAGAAAATCTACATTTTTGGGACTTACTGCACCTGTAATTACCATTTCGCTAGAATGAATATGATTAACACTCACTTCTACTGGATTATCCGGATGAAAAGAAGTATACATTATAGCTCGGCCTAGCTTACCAGTGATTTTAATACAATCGGAAGCCACTTGAGTAGACGGTACTGTGCAAAATACTACATCTGCTCCTCTATTGTCTGTAAGTTTATTGATTTCGCTAATGACGTTATTCATGTCGGTTGAATTGATAACCACATCGGCACCCATTTTTTTTGCAACTTCAAGCCTGGAATCATCAATCTCACAAGCGATAACACGTGCTCCTTTTAACTTGGATAACTGGATGTGTAGTGCCCCCATAATTCCTACACCTACCACAACCACATCATCTCCAAGGTTTATGTCAGCTTGATTAACACTATGAATGCAACAAGCTAATGGCTCTGTAAGGGCAGCATGTTTAAGATCAACATCATCAGCGACTTTATAAATACTCTTCGCATTTACCATTACATACTCTGCAAAACCACCCGGTCCAAGAAACCCTTCGTGAATAGTAGATTTATATGAAACAACACATTGGTTTTCATTACCACTCCTACAAT
The DNA here is from genome assembly GCF_900101495.1 of Alkaliphilus peptidifermentans DSM 18978. GTDB lineage: Bacteria > Bacillota > Clostridia > Peptostreptococcales > Natronincolaceae > Alkaliphilus_C > Alkaliphilus_C peptidifermentans. The sequence continues at coordinate 159,198 of NZ_FMUS01000003.1, read as the reverse complement.
AATAACACTCACCACATGTATTTAAGGTTCGTACTGCAACTTTATCCCCTATTTTTATATTTTTAACATCTTCGCCTAATTTTTCAACAGTTCCCGCTATTTCATGTCCACCTGCAAAGGGATACAGCTTTCTAACACCATCATATACTCTTTGTTCTAGTGTACATATTGCACAGCAATCAACTTTAACTAATACTTCCTTTCCAATAGGTTCTCTTTTATTTAGTTCATATATCTTTGTTTCATTAACACCAGTAAGTATACTTACCTTGTATTTGTCCATATAGTTACCCCTTTTCTATTCTGATTGATTTTTTGCTAATATAGTTGACTCATTTCTTTAAGGGCTACATCTACACTGCAATCTTCATGGATTAGCTTTGCAATTGCTGCAGCATATTTTACTGGGTTTTCATGTCCCCAAATATTTCTTCCCATAGCTACTCCAGCCCCTCCTGCCTCCATAGCATCTTTAACCTCTTGTAATAATTGTCTTTCTGGAACCTTCTTAGAGCCACCTAAAATTACAACCGGTGCATAGACACTTTCAGTCAATTCTTTAAAGCTCTCTTGATCTCCAGTGTATTCGGTTTTAACAATATCAGCTCCTAATTCAACGCTTTGTCTGCAAGCAAATGTTATGTTTTCCGGTGTCCTAGAGTCATCACCACCCTCAAAACCGCGAGGAAGAGCTTCTGCTGTTACAGGTATTCCCCATTTATGTGCATCCATAATGGTATGTGAAAGCTGACTTAGTATTTCGTTTTCAAACTTTGAACCCGGAAAAGACATTGCGATCATAGAATCTGCTCCTAATCTAAGTGCATCTTCAGCACTGGCAACAATTTTCATTGACTTTGATCGATCTCCAAGAAATGATACACCACCATCCACTCGTAAAATTATACCTTTACCTAAAAAACAATCTCCAAATTTATCTGCCATACCAACTGTTGATAAAAAGGCATCTGCTCCAGCTATAGCCAGCTCTCTTATCATTTTCCCTTGTTTCTTCATTGCTGGAAGCACGTTGAAATTAGCTCCGTGATCCATAGCCAAAATAAAGGTTTTGCCATCTGGCCTGAAAATATGGTTCATTCGATTCGCTCTTGCTGTCATAATAAAACCTCCTCAAATAATTTTCTCTTTTCATAAAAATAATATGTCGTTACATTTGCTCACTTTATATTACATATGTAATGTTTAGTCTAAAAATATCACATTTATTTTTACAAGTCAAGAGGAAAATTCTATTTTGTCAGAATAATTTTAATCTTATTATATTTAGAAATGTTTCCTAAGAAAGTAATTGCCAGCTGTTGTATCCATTCGCAAATATTTTTACACAGACAAAAGCCGCTTTCATTTAGAAAGCGACTCTTTTATAAAAAAAAATATAGTTTTATGTGTTTTTTTCACGTGACATCCATTTTACTTTTTATACTGTTTTAACTCTTCTGCTGTATCAAGATCTGTTATCAAAACGTTAATCAGCCTTCCATTTAACGCGCCAATAATCGCCGGTATTTTTTCTTCCGAACCAGCTACTCCAATTCTCATAGGAATTCTTAGAAAGTCATCAAAACCAATTGAAATTACACGTTCACTAAAGGGAGAAACAATTCTATTACCAGCCTCGTCAAAGAAATGTGTACATATTTCACCAACTGCATTTTTTCTTTTAATATACTCATATTCTTCATGACCAATTGTTGGTAAAATTTCCTTATAACGGGTATCACCTATACCTACAGCAGCTATGGTACATGCCTTAATAGTTTCATATGTCTGTTTAAAGAAGGGTTCATTCATTATTGATTTACGAAGTTCTTTAGAATTAACAACTACTGGAGCATATAGCATAGCTGCTCTAGCCTCAATTTTTTCACTAAATCGATGTACTATATCATCAGAGCTTACTTTCATATCATCACTGTTCCAGCTTCCCATCAGTTGGATGACTGTAACGTCATTAATTTTTTTACTATCGGTTTTTTCCACTAAAGCCGCTACACTTCTACCTCTTGAAAACCCTATTATATCACCCTCATTTATAACTGACATTAAATATCGACTAGCAGTAACGCCCAGCTCAGAATAAAGTTGTTCATCAGATAAGCTCTTAGAAATTCGCACGGCCTGCAAACCATACTTCTCTTCAAGCTCGGTCTCTAGCTCCAGGTGAGTTTCTTCTAACTCAGGAATTACTATCTTTACAATACCATTCTCCAGACATTTAGCAAGAATCCTATTAACTCGCTGTCTGGACATGCTCATTTTTTGTGCAATTTCTTCTTGTGTAAGTCCAAACTTATAATAGTAGTTGGCAACTCTTATATACTCTACTCTATCCTGCTGCGAATTTGTATTTTTCATTTTATTCCACCTTTATCCTAGTATATAGAGATTGTGAATTTTTTCACCATCTCTACGATATATTTATTAATTTCCAATTACTCTATTAATTAGAATCTTCGATGGTTATATTTTATAACTATATATTTTTAGAGTCAATACAAAAAATTCCATTTTTAATTTCCAATTATAAAATTGGCTGATAAATTCTCTAAGGGATTTTAAACATTGCAACATGCGAGATTAACTGAGGGGTGTTAGATGATGTCTTACTGAAAAAACCTGCTAATATTTAGCAGGTTTTTTTCGATAGAGCTTTATTCTTTTACTTTAGATCTTGAACTTATTAATAATACTTTGTAACTCCTCTGCAATATGGGCCAATTCTTCGCTGGCTTTTGCTATTTCGTCAATGCTTGCTGTTTGCTCCTCTATAGATGCTGAAGCTTCTTGGGTTCCAGATGCATTTTCTTCTGCAATAGCCGATAAGTTTTGTATTAAGTCTACTAGTTTGTACTTTTTTTCATTCATCGCTTCTGCTGATTCATTAAGTTTTGTAATTACCCTATTGGTTACTTCAATAGAATTAGCTATTCTTTTGAATTTTTCTTCTGTTTGATTTACGCTATCTGATTGTTCTACAGAAATTTCCTTTACTTGCTGCATTTTATTTACTGCATTTTGAGATTTTGTTTTTAATTCTTCTATTAATGTTTTAATTTGTACTATAAAGTTATTGGATTCTTCTGCCAACTTTCTAATCTCTTCTGCTACTACTGCAAAGCCTCTTCCCTGTTCTCCTGAACGAGCTGCTTCTATAGCAGCATTTAATGCCAGTAAATTAGTTTGATCTGCTATGGATTGAATCATAGTACTTGCCTCTTCAATTTTTTCAGCACTTTGGTTATTACTTAGTATAGCTTCAAATATTTCTTCTGATGCAACATTACTCTCCTTTGTCTTTAACACAAGTGTTTTTAATATATCAAATCCTGACTCTTTTTCTTTTTCTATTTCTTTAGCTGCCTCATTTAACTCCTTCGTATAGTCTTTATTTTTTTCTAATAATTTTCCCATTTCTTCTATACTTAAAGCCGATACTTCTGTGTCTTCAGCTTGGCTACTGGCACCCTCTGCTATATTCTCAACAGTTTTTGCTACTTCTTCTCCTGCAATGGCCGATTGGCTAGATGTTTCTGTTAGCACTTTTGATGTTGCTACAACTTTCTGTGATGATTCTGAAGTTTTCATGATAAAATTTGCAATATTATTACGCATATCTCTTAAGGCTCTTGTAGCACTACCTATTTCATCTTTGCGATTATAATATTTATGAACATTTATATCATCAATTATTGTAAATTCTAGTTTAGCCAACTGGTTAATCCTATCTGTAATAGCAATGATAGGCTTAGCTATTCTACTACTAATAAAATAAGTAATTATAACACCTATTAGTAATATAACTAAAGAAAGTAATATAAAGGTATTTCTGAAGATTTTTACTTCAGTTAATGCTTCATCTATTTCCAATCCACAAACCACAGTCCATTGAGTTCCATCTATAGGAGAAAACCCAACTGCATTTTTTATTCCTTCATATTCATAGTCGCCATTTCCAATTTCCTTTTTTGAAATTATATTTTCTAACAATTCTGCTAAGCTTTCAAAAGACAGATTTTCTTTAGCTCCTTCGATAATATTACTTTGATTTATAACAAGGTTTCGATTAACATGCCCAATTGTTGTTCCTTTCTGATTTATGATAATTTGAAAGCCTGTCTCTCCATATTTAAACTCACTGGCAATATCGCATAAAAAAGTACCTTCCTTTACCCCATAAAAAACTCCGTAAATCTCACCGTTTTTCATAACTGGAGCTGCTAAAATAACTATCGGTTCCTTTAACACATCACTTATAATAACATCTGATATAGTTGATTTACCAGACATAGCATTTTGATAATAATCTTGATCATTAATATTTAGAGTATCTCTTTGTCTATTAAATACCACAGCATTACCATTTTTATCAGCAAAAGAATATTCTATATAGCCTGCCCTTTGAGCTTCTTCCTCAAAATATGATACCTTTTCCTCCCAAGGTATATCATCATCAGTAATTTTATTATCTTTCGCAATAGCTTCTATATAGAATATATGACCATCAACTATAGTTTTTATGTAGTTAGCCTTTTCCTCAGATAATATCCGTAACTCTCTATAACAGTTCTCAACCATATTATTACTAACCATTCTTATTGCTATAAACCCTAGTGTTGCTGTTAAACCAAGTATAAGCACAGTAAATATAGTTATAAATCTAGTTTTTAATGTTTTCATAATAATCAATATCCTCCTTTTACACACCAAAGCCTCCGTACCAACTACTGGGACGGATTCTTCACCTCATATTTTATAAGCAATAATTCATTTGCCTAATCTTAAATACATTACATATGTGGTTTTGGTTAATGAGCTTTTTTGATTATTATCGACATATTATTGGATTCATTCAACAAGAAATTAGTAAACCCTCTTATTATAAATCGCAAATTTCGACAAAAGCCACAGGTTTCATTCTATGTTAACATCTACAATATAGAATTTCTCCTTCTTCAGTTTGATATATTACTTTTTGACAGAATTAATTAGTACTTATGTACTATAATCTATTAAGTGCTTCTAATAAATATTTTTCTATACTTTTTATAGGAAGTATTCTAAATCCCATATAGGCTAGCTGTTAAGACTGTTCTCTTTGACATTTAAAGTAGTACTCTTACTTCAACTTCCATCATCAATTATTGAGGTGAAACAAAAAGAACACCCTATTAGCAGATGCTCTTAAACGTTATCTCCTTTACAATGATATTCTCCATGGTATACCCATGAGATTTTTACCTATTATCTCAAATGGTACTTTATATCGGGAGATGATTTGAAGTGCCATACTTAAATACTAGTTCCGGTATCATAGCTGCCAACACGTATTCTTTCTTAAAAAACCTATTTGCTCTTCTTTTGTAACAATATGCATGTACTGTGACTTCGTTTATACTTAGCACCTTTATCTGCCTTTGGGTAATTTCAACACCTTTTTGATACATGATTGTTATTACGGCCTTATTTTCATAAGAATAGTTCAACATAAAATCAATCATGCCCTTCACCTCTCATCATTTTATTATCAATTATATCAGAACACATGTTCTATGTAAAGGCAAAAAATATATCCTTGCTTGGTCTGTAAGAATAAAGCAAAATCTATTTATGACTTCATTATTGATAGCTCCCATAGGTATAATGAAGCTACTGTGCCATAAGGCGAGTACCTTTTTTTGTATCTTTCAAACTGTTCCTTTGAAAGCTCCTTATGTCCATATAAATTCATCATTCCTCTACATATGGCCAAATCCTTATAGCTTACAACATCTGGTCGACAAAAGGAGAAAATCAATAACATTTCAGCAGTCCAAGCACCAACTCCGTAGAGTGAAGATAGTTTTTTTATTACTTCTTCATCCGTTAGAGTATGTAGATTTTCAAAATCCACCTGGCCAGTCATTGCAGCCTCTGCTATTCCCTTAATATAATCAACTTTTCTATTTGACATACCACATTTTTGTATTTCAGATTTGTCTGCTTTAATAATACTCTCGGGGGTAATGTCATTTAGAAGGTTTTCAAACCTACTCCATACAGTTTCAGCAGCTTTTCCAGAAATCTGTTGGGCTACTATACTTGAAATTAGCGAAATAAAAGGGTCTGGATTAATTTCCCGTTTAATTATACCTATCTTGTCAATAGCTGCTCCTAGCTTTTTATCCTTACTTTTCAAGTAATCAATTTCCTTTTCACCATATTCAAAATATCTTGGCATTCTATTACCCCTTTCTTTTTTCCCTTGCTTTTTTCGTATATCTGATGTATCAGTATACTTTAACATATCATAGTTTGTATTCCCAACCATAATCTCCACTGTATATCATTTGTTTTGTCATACCTCCATCAACGGTTATATTTTCACCTGAAATAAATCCGTTATCTTCATGGCATAAAAACATTACAGTTTTGGCTATATCAAGAGGCTCCCCAACACGATTTACAGGATGCTGCTTTTTATCAGCATCACTATGTTTAGCGGTATAGTCTTTGTCATAGTTTGCACTGACATCAATCCAACCAGGACTTACGCTATTTACCCTAATCTTCCCTGCAAGGCTAATGGCAAGGGCATGGGTCAAAGCCGATATACCTCCCTTAGCGGCAGTGTAGCTTTCAGTATCGACTTGAGACATTGTTGCTCTAGTTGATGAAATATTAACTATAGCCCCTCCTTTATTAAAATAGTCTAAAAACAGTTTTGCGAGCATATATGGTGCTGTTACTCCCACCTTTAATACATAGTTGAAATCATCATACTGGCAACCTGTAATTATCCCTTTACGGCTTATGCATGCATTGTTAATAAGATAATCTATACCTCCATAGGCTTCAATTACTTTGCTTGCAAATTCTTCAAGGGTACTTTTTTCTGCAATATCACCACAGAAAAAGAGTCCTTCAGCACCAGTTGCTTTTAGCTCTACTAATGCTTTTTCTCCGGCCTTTTTATCTATATCTATAAAGGCCACCTTTGATCCCTTCTTTGCAAACTCATTTACTAAACAGAGACCTATTCCATTTGCTCCACCTGTTACTACACAAACTTTGTTTTGAAAATTCATAATGCACCTCTTTATTTTTACTTTATTTGATATTGTAAATTATACTATAGTAATTATATCAAAATAATTATAAGCTTACCTCTATTTTAATAATTGAAATTGTTATTCCTTATTGTATAAAGCATCAATTAAGGCAATTATACATTTTCCTCAGATATAGTAACACAAAAAAATCTTACCAATACTTAGTAAGATTTCTATGAATTTTCTTTCATTTATCAAGAAAATATATTAAACTGTATTATTAAAGGATGATATATTTTCCTTTCGCATTTTTTATTATTCATTTTACTAAATATTTGTTACTATAATAAGGAATGATGTTATTAGACAAAAACTATTTTATAGGGAACAAGTTCCATAATATTTTCAAATATATAGTCTAAGGTTATTTCTAGTTCGTCCTTAAGCTGTAAGTCAACCTTTTTATAATCACATTCATCATTCATTGTTTCAAGAATTTTTACTAGGGTATTTCTAAATAAAGTTTTATTCAAATCATTATCAATTTGTAGGATCTCTGGAAAATGATCAACAAGATCGCTATTCCTGATAAAAACTGTTACAATAAATGTAATAATTGGAACTTGAAAATAGCTTACATAGCCTGAATCATAGTCATTCCTTATTAGTAAATTTACAAAATATTGGTTTGTATTCAATAATAAATCATCTAATTTACTGTTAAGATTTCGATTAAGAAAATGATAGCAGTTAATAAAAAATTCTCTTTGCTTAAGTTCCTTATAATCTTTTAAATCAACAACCTTAGACATAATAGCTCCTCCTGTTATCTTCTTTAATAAGTATTTGCATATGTTCTTAATCGTATTCAGATAATAATTACTGTGTGGAGCAATCACTAGTAAAGGATGTGTGTTAATGGATGATGAAATTCGTTATGGTGAAATAAAAAAAGTTTCAATAATTAGCATTATAGGTAATGTGCTTCTTACTATAATAAAGGGTGTAGTAGGAATGTTTGCTGGTAGTACTGCTCTATTGGCAGATGCCATTCATTCAGCCTCTGATCTTATTGGTACCATAATATTACTTCAGGGACTAAAAATAGCACATCTTCCTCCAGATGAGTCCCATCCCTATGGTCATCATAGGGCGGAATCAATTACCTCTAAAATTTTAGCAATTATATTAATTGTTACTGCTTTGGGGATTGGATATGAAGCGGTAAAAATAATCAGAGTTGGAGAAATATCTCCTCCAGGAGTAATAGCCATATATACAGCCATTCTATCTATTATAGTTAAAGAAGGTATGTATCAATACGGGTTGGCTGTAGGGAAAAGAATAAAAAGTAATGCCGTTATAGCTGATGCCTGGCATCATAGATCTGACGCCTTTTCATCAGTAGCTACTTTGATTGGTATAGCTGGTGCTTTATTTGGATATACCTTTATGGACCCACTGGCAGGTATTATTGTATCCTTACTAATATTAAAAACTGCCGTCACCATATATATAGAGGCAATTAAAGGTCTTATGGATACAGCCCCTGACAAAGATATTATTGATGCTATTGAAGGTGCTGCATTAAATGCTGAGGGTGTAAAATCTGTACAAGATGTTAAGGTTCGTCAATATGGGTCTAAGTACTTTGTAGATATGAAAATTTGTGTGGATCCTAAAATAACAGTTGAAGAAGGACATGGTGCTGCAGCAAGAGCGAAGGTAAATGTTATAAAAACTAATGAAGATGTAAAGGATGTTTTAATTCATGTGAATCCATGCCTAGAAAAAAAAGAAAAGCATTATTGTAATGACTGTGAACATAATCAAAGATAGAATTAAACATAAATTGTATTAATATAGGGGGCTTATATTATGGATCTTAGACAATTAGAAACTTTTGTTGCAGTGGCTAAGTTTAAAAGCTTTTCTAAGGCAGCAGATCACCTTTATTTAACACAACCAACAGTAAGTAGTCATATAGCTAATTTAGAAAAAGAACTTAATACTATACTAATTAACAGAACAAATCGCAAAATTTCCTTAACTAAGGCTGGAGATATTCTTTATGATTATGCTTTAAATATTCTTAATCTAAAGGATGGTGCAATTTATAAGCTTGGTGAATATAAAGGTAAAATTGTCGGTAATATAGAAATTGCATCCAGTACGATTCCTGAACAATATATTCTTCCACAATTATTTTGTCAATTTAATAAAGAATTTCCCGATGTTACCTTTCAAATGCTTCATTATGATTCTCAACAGGTGGTGGAGGGAATTATTCAAGATAGAATAGACTTTGGTATTGTTGGAGCAGAGATCCCTCATCCACAGTTAAACTATGTTGAGCTTATTAATGATGAACTGGTACTGGTAACACCAGCTACTTCAACATATGCTTCCTTTGATGAGGAAATAAGTATTGAAGAAATACTTAATGAGAGATTTATTTTCCGTGAAATAGGTTCTGGCACTCGAAAGCTAGTAGAAAGCAAGCTTGCAGATTTCAAATTTGATATTAGTTCCCTTAATGTAGTTGCTTATATTGAGAATACAGAAGCTATAAAGCAATGTATTCGCAGTGGCCTAGGTGTCTCATTTCTCTCCCAGAAAGCCATTACTGATGAGTTAAAGGCTGGATCGTTAAAGTCTTTTAAAATTAAGGATTTAAATCTGGAACGAAAATTCTATTTTGTTTATCATAAGTATAGAAATCCATCTCCATTGGAATCCACATTTCAAAACTTTGTTTTTAATTATTTTCAAAAAGCAAATGCTTCTGATTAACATCAGAAGCATTTTAAAATTAAATTAAAATGTTTAAGTAAATATATTTTTTAGAAACAAACAAGTAGTCCACCATGTCCAGCGTGAGTTCCTATAACAGGACCCATTGTAGTAATAATTACATCGGTTGGGTTAAATCTTTTCATAATCTCGTCCTTTAATGCAATTGCATCTTCTAGACAATCACAATGGGTAATACCAATAATTCTATCCTTAAAATCATCCTTTTCAGCTGTTAGCTTTTCTAGCATAAAGCTTACAGCTCTTTTTTTCCCTCTAAGGGTTTTTAGAACCTTTACATAGCCTTCTTCAACATGAACGACAAATCTAAGATTTAAAATACTGGCCACCATCTCTTTAGTACGGCTTACCCTTCCCCCCTTAACTGCATTTTCTAGGGTCTCAAGATAAACATATACCTTCATTTGCTCACGATATTCCTTTAGTCTTTCAACTATTTTATTAAGTTCAAGGCCTTCCTCAACCATTTGGCAGGCCTTTAAAACCTGTAGTCCAACTCCTAAAGACCCACTTAAGGAGTCAAATACCTCTACATTATCGCCTGTCATCTTTTTTGTTGCCAGAGCCCCATCATAGGTACCACTAAGCTTTGAAGAGAGATGTATGCTGAGCATCTGCTTAGCCCTCTTAGCTCCTTCCTTAAAAGCATCTAAATAGCTTTGTGGAGAAGGCTGTGATGTTTTAGGTAGAGTTGGTGATTCTGCCATTTTCTTAAAAAATTCCTCATGGCTAAGATTAACGCCATCAACATAGTTTTCCTCATTTATTTCAATATTTAATGGTACGATTAAAATATTATACTTATCAATATAACTTTTGGGTAGGTCACATGAACTATCGGTTATTATTTGCATAAGAAACCTCCTTATAATTATTTAATATTATTTTTCTACATCAATCAGCTATTCCCTTCATTTTTCATTAAAATAAATAAAAAAAGCTTCCATTTATAGTTTGGAAGCTTTTTAACTGTTTTATTTATAGAAAGCCTTATATCCTTTATATGTCATATAGAGGTCAACCTTACTAATTAACTCCATTGGTGCATGCATACTTAGCATTGGGGTTCCGCAGTCAACTACCTCTGCCCCATAATTTGCTAAAATATATGCAATTGTTCCTCCACCACCTTGATCAACCTTCCCTAGTTCTCCCACCTGCCAGGTTACATTATTGTCATTGAAAATTTTTCTGATTTCAGCCAAAAACTCTGCATTTGCATCACTAGAGCCAGATTTACCCCTAACACCAGTATACTTAGTAATAGTTACACCTTTACCTACATAGGAAGCATTCTTTTTATCTAATACTTCTGGATATGTTGGATCAAAGGCAGCAGTTACATCACCTGATAATACTTTTGTGTTTTTAAAAGCTCTACGAATGGCTAAATGACTGTCCTTTCCCTGAAGTGCAAGCAGTTCTGCCACTACATTTTCAAAAAACATAGATTCCATCCCAGTATTCCCCATGCTACCTACTTCTTCCTTATCAACAAACAGACCTACTACTGTAGTATTGGGATTTTCAATCTCTAAAACAGCCTTAAGGGCTGCATAGGAGCACACTCGGTCATCATGACCATGGGCAGCAATCATGCTACGATCTAATCCAACATCACGAGCCTTTCCTGCAGGTACAATCTCAATTTCTGCTACTGTAAAATCTTCTTCAACAATACCATATTTTTCGTGTAATATATTTAGTATATTAAGCTTAACTCTCTCATTAAGATCTTTTCCATCAAATGGAATGTTACCAATCAATATGTTTAAGCCCTCACCTGTAATTCCCTCACCCATTGTTTTTTTCATTTGATCTGCAGCCAAATGAGGTAATAGATCAGTGATATAAAAAACTGGGTCATTCTCGTCCTCACCAATTACAATATTAAGTTTTTCACCATTATTCCTATATATTACACCATGAAGTGCTAATGGAATAGCAACCCATTGATATTTCTTAATGCCACCATAGTAATGGGTTTTAAGTAAAGCAAGACCACCATCTTCGTATAGAGGACATGCTTTTAAATCTAATCGAGGAGCATCTAAATGCGAACCAACTATTCTCATTCCACCATTCTCTATATCTTCTTTCCCAAGTACGAATAGTGCAACCGCTTTATCTCGATTAATAGCATATATCTTTTCTCCTTGCTTTAAGGTACCAATTGACATAGCTTCTTCAAGAGAAATAAAACCATTTTCCTTAGCCTTTCTTACTATTTCATGAACACATTCCCTTTCGGTTTTCCCTTTGTCCATAAAATTTTTGTAGGCTTCACCCAAGGCAAATACTTCATCCATCTCATTATTCTCAAGCTGTTCCCATGCATTCTTAAACTCCTTTGTTAACTTTTCCTGCAGCTTCTTTCCTTGCTCTTCAATTGTCATATTAGATTCTTCCCTCCAAATATTTAATCATAAAATAAATTTTATATGTTACATTAATATTATATTTATATAAAATAAATGTCAACTTTTTCCCTTTTAAAGAGCAAATTAAATACTTGATAGTCCTTAATTGAAAAATATATCATAATTTAAATTTTTTTTATGTTTTGCTTATATGCATAAATGGCTGCTTGCGTTCGATCATTAACGTTTATTTTTTTAAATATATTTGAAACATGATTCTTTACAGTCTTTTCACTTATGTATAAGCTTCCAGCAATTTCTTTATTGTTTAGTCCATCGGCTATAAGGGTTAGTACCTCATACTCTCTTCTTGTTAGCTTATTACTACTTGAATGTTTATTAGAAACATCTCTTCTATTCATTTCTAAGGCTAGTCCAGATGCCAATGAAGGATGTATATATGAAGAACCATTGTATACATCTCTGATGGCCTTTATCAAGCTCTCACTTTCAGCATCCTTTAAGACATACCCATTTGCACCAAGATTTAAAGTTTCAAAAAGGTACTCTTGGTCTTCATGGAAGGTCAACATAATAATCTTTATCGTATTGTTCATATCCTTCAAACGTCTTAAGGTTTGAATTCCATTTAGTTTTGGCATATTAATGTCAAGAAGCACAATATCCGGCCTGAGGTTTTGTACCTTTATGATTGCTTCTTCACCATCTCCAGCCTGTCCAACAATTTCCAAATCATCCTCTAACTCTAATATTTGTTTTAAGCCCTGCCTCACTAATGAATGATCATCCACCAATAACAATTTGATTTTTCCCATTATTATACCTCCCTATTCTTCATTTGGAATTATTGCAGTTATTCTAGTACCTTTATTTAATTCACTTTTGATTTGAAGAGTTCCGTTAAGCAATTCTACTCTCTCACGAATATTAAAAAGACCGAACCCCCCATCACTCCTTATCTGAAATGCCCCTTCCTCTGTATTAAAGCCCATTCCATCATCAGCAACTGATAAAGTTATATTTTTTATGGACATTTCTAGCCTTATCTTAACCTGCTTTGCCTTTGAGTGTTTCCTAACATTATTTAAAGCCTCTTGAATTATTCTAAAAATCGAAAGGTTTTTTATAGGATCTTCTACTGTTAGCTGTGATAAAATAATAAAATCTACAGTAATACCTGATTCTTTCTGAAAGCCCTCTATATACCTTTGTATTGTTGGAATAAATCCAAGATCGTCCAATGACATTGGTCGTAGATTATAAATGATTTTTCTTATATCTTTGATGCTATCCCTTAGAACAATTCTCAATTCCTGTAGCTCTGTCTTAGCCCTCTCTTTATCAATATCAACTAATTTTTCGCATATTTCTGCTTTAATGGTAACATTGGCTAGGGCTTGTGCTGGTCCATCATGAATATCTCTAGCGACCCTCTGTCGTTCTTCCTCTTGAGCCCTAATGATGTTTTTTCCAAAGTTTTGCCTCTGTTGGATATCCTCTAATGTGCTACTTATATCTTGAAGATTTCCCGATAAATATTCCATGGCCACTCCTATCTTAGATATAAGGGCCTCAGCTTTTCTTAATATTTCCTCTGAATTCCGATAACGCATTTCCACTTCATTTCTCAATCTAAATAGATCATTTTCTTGCTGTCTTATAAGTATTAGCTTTATTTGAAGCTGGTTTGCTTTTTCATAGGCCGTCCGTATATCATCTTCCCGATACTTAACAAAATCTTTACTAACATCTAGAAGCCTATTTCTGCTTTTCTTCTCTTGTGATTCAATTTTTTCCACCTCAGCAATAATTCCATGCATTTTTACTTTGATTTCTTCAAGCTTTCTTTTTAGAGCATTACACTCTTTACGTGCATTTTCTGCGATATCAAATATAGCCTCTTGGCTCTCTTCTATAGCAGAAATTGTTTTATTTAATATCATATTCATATGCTCAACATCAACAGTTCCATTTGACATAATATCCACCTCGAAACATTCTCTAAATTTCATATTTCTTCACTAAATAACAATTTCCTCTATTTTAAAGGGTTAATTATAAAACTTAAAAGGATTAGGACTTTATGACTACAATATAGCTTTTTCAATGAAATAGGATTAAAAACATAGATATATAATGCTAACATTGTTGAAAAAACTCATTTATATTTTCTTCAAATTCGACAGTGTCGAGGCGCAAGAAAATCCAGCCAACGCATCGTATACAGAAATACGCAGGTCTGGATTTTGTAATAACTCTCATTCATCTAACAAGACGATAATCCATCAATAACCATTCATCTTGTTTTTTTATCATTTCAACATTATAAGTAATTTCCTCAAAGGTGATTTCATTTAAACCCATTAACTCCCACAGTAATACTACTTCTATCATTACTATGTTATTTTTTAGTCCAACAACTTTAAATTCTTGTATATTAAAGCCATTTATTAATTCATAACATGTTGGTTCTTCCATTATATGTGTAAAAATCTCTACATCTTCACTTAATAAAGGATCTGTTTCTAGTTTTTCTAGTTCAACCTTAATTTCTATTGGCTTTAAATCATTTTCTGTTAATAGACTATTAAAAAGTTTAGCCCTTTGAAGAAATATTTCTTCAAATCTATCCTTAACTTCCTCTTCATATAAATTTTTATCATGTTCATGAAGAGCAGCAAAAATATTATGATGATGGGCAGCAAATAATCCTAATAGTAAGATTAGTACAACTATCTTCTTCATACTTTTCCCCCTTTATTTATAATGAACACTAAATATTGTGTGTCCTATTATAAACAATAGGAGAAAAGAAATTTGCTCTTTCTTGGAGACATTCAATAATAATTAAACAACAGAAGGTGTCATTTTTTTTTCAAAGACAAATATCCTACATATTGTCCAACATTTCAATATTTTTCTTTTCTTCTTCACTTAATACTTTTTCTAAATCTAATAATATTACCATTCTTTCATCTACCTTAGCGATACCACTAATAAATCTTTGATCAATGTCAGCTATTAAGTCTGGTGCAGGATCTATGTCCTTTTCATCAATGGTTAAAACCTGTGAGGCATCGTCTACAATAAATCCTACCTGTTTCTCACTTAAGTTAATTATTATAATTCGCACATCTGCTGTATTTTCCTTTAACTCTAAATGAAATTTTCTACGAAGGTTAATAATGGGAGTAATGACACCACGATAGTTAATAATTCCATCTACAAATTTGGGTGAGTTAGGAATTTTTACACTTTCTTTAAACTCACTGATTTCTTTTACGTGCATAATGTCAACACCGTATTCCTCTTTATCTAACTTAAATATTACATATTGTCTCTCTGCCATATTATTCCCTCCTTTTTTAATATAAAGTAAAAGTATTTTATTTACTTATTTTATTCGATACTAATTTATTAATTCCTTTAAAAGTGGAGAACTTTTGTCAAAAAATGCGATGGAAACTGAATAAAAATACAGTTTCCATCCTTTAGACTATTAAATTAATCAACAAGCTCTATGCTTTCCAACTGTTTCTTAAAGGTCTTACGGAAAGCCTCTATATATTCTTCTCTTAATGCCTTCTGCTCACTTTTCTCTTCATCAGTAAGCTCTCCATTTTTTGCTATTCTAGCCAACTCATTAATTCGAGTAAGTTTTTCCTTTGTAACCATATAATACACTCCTTCAATTCCTAATCATTTATCAATATATCATATTTTTATAGGTTTATAAAGGGTTATCTATATTTTCCTGTGCTTCCTTTTCCTCGTATTCAAAACTCAGTTCATCATTTGCAGTTTGCTTTTTTTCTTCATTAGATCCTATCTGTAGTTGGGGTAAATCTTTACCTGCTTCCTTTTCGCTAGCTTCATTACTAATAGTACTTAGGGCCTTAAATATTTGCATCATCTTCATTAAAGATTCACCTTGTTCATCATTCACCATAGGCTTTACCATGTTAACTATATCCATTTCATCAATTTTTTCTTTACTGGATATTGATTTCATTAGCTTTAGAAAACCTATAAGAATCTTAAGTTCTTTCGTCTTACTTTTAATATCGCCTTCTACTAAAGGCTCAAAAATCTCTATATACTTTTCTATGGTTTCAATAGATACTTCTGCACTTGATAGCTGTTGTAATTCTTTAATCTTGCTCCCCATCATATTGGCCTTTAAATTAAGCTCTATCGCCTTATGAATTACATCTCTTTTTTCGTCGTCTACAAATTCTGCTATATCCATCAACATGTATCTTTTTCTATCATCTAATGATAAGGAGTGATACTTCGTTTCATGGTTCTGCATCTTGGAAATTTCCATTAGACTTTTTACCTTTACAACTATATGTAATATCATCTCTGATCTATGAAGAATATTTTGCTCCTCTGGCTTCATATAGCCCTTTATTCTATTTAGTAATCTTATTTTTTTCTCTAATTCCATTGTATCTACCTTGCTAAAGTTAAGTACTTCAGGTATTTTACTAGAAGCCATCATCATAACAGGTAAAAATAAAATCCAATTCTGTTGCAAAAAGCTGTTATTTATTATAGGATCCTTTAGATCTCTTGCTTTATTCCCATCCATTGTTTTTCCTCCCTTTCTGGCTTTTTCTCTTTCTAAGTAATATATATTGCAGTGGTGTTTGAATTATTAAACTAATTGTTAAATACCATAAGAATTTTTATATAAATACTTATAAAAAAACATATTTTAGTGGCAAAAGTTGATCTGGAGGCATAACTATAGATAGATGAGAAATTTAAATTAGTAATTATGTCTAGGAGGGATATTGTGGACAGAAAAAAATTAAATGAACTGATGGCAGCAGCAAAATCAGGAGATTATTCTAAATTAGAAGATGTAAGAGATTTAATTTCTGACGATGATTATCAAAAAGCTCTAAGTCTATTCAATCAATATAGTCATAAATCTGAAGATGAAATTCTAAAGGAGCTAGCAAAATTAAAGCATACTATACCAAATCAACAAGAAATTATTGATAAACTGCAACCTTTTTTAAACGCTGAACAAAAAGAAAAGCTCCAGAGGGTATTAGAATATTTAGAGGAAGATTAAAAAGCAGTCTTAACTTAACTTTTCAGTTATGTTAAGACTGCTGAGGTTGTTGAAAAAGTCAACAATATCCAGACTGTTCAAAATTCTTCAGATTCGAGGCGCAAGAAAACCCAGCGAACGCAGCGTATACGTAATACGTGAGGGTGCTGGGTTTTTGCAGCAACGAAGAAGATGGAGGATTTTCAACAGTCTGAGCAGTCTTAACTTAACTTTTCAGTTATGTTAAGACTGCTTTTATACTGAGCTAATAAACATCCCATTATTAATGCAATGTGACTACCTCTTCCACCTTTTTAACTATTTGATGACTTGTTATAAGTTGGCTGCATGCATTTATATCAGTATACATTATACGGTCTTCATTAAGTGTTTCTATACTCTTACGGATTTCATTGTAGGCAATACTAGTTCCTTTACCCAATTCATAACCCTCATAAAAATCAATTGCCTGTGCAGCTGCCAATAGTTCTATTGCCAATACATTTACAGCATTATTATATATTTCTCTAGCTTTTCTAGAAGCAATAGTTCCCATTGATACATGATCCTCTTGATTAGCAGAGGATGGTATAGAGTCTACACTTGCCGGATGAGCTAACACCTTATTCTCCGAAACCAAAGATGCAGCAGAATATTGCATTATCATAAATCCGGAGTTCAAGCCACCTTTAGCTGTTAAAAAGGCTGGTAGACCACTTAGTTGCGGATTAACAAGTCGCTCTATCCTTCTTTCAGATACATTTGCCAATTCAGCAATGGCTATACCTAAAAAGTCAAATGCCAATGCCATTGGCTGTCCATGAAAGTTACCACCAGAGATTACCTCTTCTTCAGCAGTAAATATTAAAGGATTATCGGTGGCGGCATTCATTTCAATGCTTACTTTTTCTTCAACATATTTTATAGCATCTCTACTTCCACCATGAATCTGTGGAATACATCGAATTGTATAGGCGTCTTGTACCCTTAATTCACCTTGGCGGGTTTTAAAAGTACTTCCCTCCAATAGCATTCTAAGATTTTCAGCAGACTCCATCTGACCAGGGTGGGGTCTTACTTGATGTACCTTTGGATCAAATGCATCAATTATTCCCCTTTGTGCTTCAACTGTTAATGCTCCAGCAATATCTACCAGCTTTAAAAGCTGCTTACAATCATATACATTTAAGGCTCCAATTGCAGTCATAACTTGAGTACCATTAATTAAAGCAAGACCTTCCTTAGAAGTTAATTTAATAATTGAAATGCCTGCTTTTTCCATAGCCTCTTTTCCTGACATTCTTGTACCTTTATATATTGCTTCACCTTCACCAATCATCACAAGTACCATATGGGATAATGGAGCTAGGTCCCCACTGGCCCCCAAAGACCCTTTTTCTGGTATGATTGGGTGTACTCCCTTATTCAGCATATCAATTAAGGTAGTAACTGTACTGTAGCGAATTCCTGAAAACCCTTTAGCAAGTGCATTTGCCCTTAAAAGCATAATACCCCTTACAGTATCCTCTGGCAATGGATTTCCTACACCGCATGCATGACTAATTATCAAATTTCTTTGAAGTTCCTCTGCTTCATCTTTTGAAATTGCAACATCACTAAACTTTCCAAAGCCGGTAGTAATACCATAGACTACTTTTTCTTCATCTACATATTTATCAACCAGCTGTCTGCTGGCTTTAATTTTATCAATAGCCTCTGTGCTAATATCTACATGATAAAACCCTCTAGCCACCTTAACAACATCTTCTAATGTCAAATTATACCCATCAATAACAACTTTTTCCAACAAGCTCACTCCTTTAATTAGAAAATCATCTATCTTTAGTATATTTTATCTTTATTAGAATTTCTACAGGAATAAAATATCTCCTTCTCATATTTACAATTTTTTTATAACACTTCAACAAATTTTAGCAGGGTGTCGTTTTACTGTGATAAACTATTAAATCTATATAGAGAAAAGCTGAGACAAATTCGTCTCAGCTTCTTATTTTAATCTTTTTTTAATTTCATCATACACTAATTCAGCTGATTGGCCTCTGGCTGTTATAACAGGTGATTTGGTTACTGCATCCTCAATACCAAGTACATTTGATTCTTGACCGGTAACAACAATTGCATCAAACCTGTTTAAATCTTTTCCGTTTTCTAAGCTTTCTACCTCATAGCCCTTCTGCTGTAAATAATCTCTAACATCTGTCAATGAATGTTCCACAGCTATTCTATTCTTCACTTAAACACCTCCTAATAATGTAAGTAAACTCTTTCATTATATTATTTGGTGTTTAAGTAGATATTATTCTGTTATATAATTATAATCAGTAATAACTGCACCCAGTATATTACTGGTGAGCTTTGCTAAATTATAACCACTAAAGTCAAATTCCTTTTCTTTTACAGACACTGCTAGGTATACTATTCCCTGCAGCTCTCCATTAAATATAATTGGAGTTGCAATAACTGACTTCCAATTTGGAGCACCGGTGAAAATATCTATATGACTAACATCCTCCCAGTCAATTAAATACTCGCCTTGCTTAGTCTGTATAACCTTTTCAATAAGCTTATTGTTATAGCTATAGGTTTTTATCCATTCGTCTATGAAGCGCTTTCGTCCAAACTGGGTTAATATTTCATTGTTTTTTACTATAAACAAAATTCCATCTTCTGCTTCTAATATTTCGATTAGTCTACCTAGCAAAGTGTATATTTTTTCTTCTATGGAATAATCTTCGGTTATTATCTCTACTGCCTCCGCCAAAACCAATACATTTCTTTGATCTTGTACAATATTTCCAGTTACGATTCCTGCAAGCTTATCTACTCGTTTATTAACAAATCTAATACCATCTTCCCAAACCACTGATTGGTTTCTCCCCTGTTCCTTTGCAGTATATAAGGCTTGGTCGGCTCTCTCAATAATAGTGTCCTTATTTACACCATCATGGGGATAACTGGCTATTCCACAGCTAATTGTAAGTTCAACATCATCACCTAAAAGTTTTGCATCACTAAAGCCTGTTCTTATTTTTTCAGCCACCAATAAGGCATCCATTTTTGATGCTCTAGGTAATAAAATAATAAATTCTTCTCCCCCATATCTACCAGCATAATCGGTGCTTCGAATATTGTTCTTTATAATGTGTCCTACCTCTGTAAGAACCAAATCTCCTCTTTGATGTCCGTAGGTATCATTTACACTCTTAAAATGGTCTATATCACACATTATGATTGAAAAAATATGTTCGTAATCCTTTGAATATTCAATTTCATCCTGCAATACTTTTTCAAAGTATTTTCTAATATATGTTCCTGTTAGTTTATCTATAGAAGAGGATATTTTTAGGTAGTAGTTATTCAACATAATACCTAATAATGGAACTAGCTCTTCACACTCCTTAAGGGTATCGTGGGAAAAATTATTAAATACTTTATCTGTCTCTAGGTACAAAAAACCTGCTATCTTTTCTTGTTCATATCTTGCAAAATTCCGCTGCTCTGTTTCAATAGTTTGTACACCTTTATTCTTATTAATAATAGGTACAACCATAAGGGCTCTGGAGTCTTTCTGGGAATCATCGTTTCCATCTAATGGCTGTATAAAGCTGTTTTCTACGATTAACCCCTCTCTTATTGTGGATGATTTCTCTAGTATATAGTTAATAGATTTTAAATCAATTTTTTCTCCGAAGGAAGTAATTATTTCATATCCTTCTTCTGCAATACCAATTAAAATCCCTCTAGTTGCTAAAACAAGCTTACCTGCTAGTTTTATGGATAGATCTAGATTATAGTCAATATCATTAGTTAAAGACTCTATCAGATCCATGGTGTTCTCTACTTCTATAGGAAATAAATTCTTATATTGCTCCAAGGCTAGCTGATAAAAGGCTGGATTATTAAACAGCTCTTGGAACTTACTTATATCAAAAAAATCATCTAGGTTAATATATTCCTCTAAATTATCTGTGTCTAATGTAGTATTAGTATCATTAAACTTCTTATTAAGAATTACTTCCTTCATAATAAAGAGTTGATGATTTACTTGGTATTTATCTTCTCTTAAAAAATATGATTTCTTAAATTCATCAGGTATTCTATTAATAATTAACTGTATTATTTCTAGCACACTGAAATAATAGGTGGCAGCACGATAATAATCTTGCTTTTCTAAATATGCCTCTGCCAATTTTTTATAAATTTTACTCTTTAACTCCTTAGAGTTAACAGATACAAATGGAATTATTGACTCCTCTATAAATGAAATTAAGTTATCCTGATTTTTTGCTATTGCCTTTAGGAAGATCCTCAGTATTTGAAAATACTCATTATTATATTCTTCGATTAGCACTTCATCTTTAGCCAATAAATCCCTTGCTAAGTCTAGCTGATTTCTATCGCAGTAATACATAGCAGCCTCTAACAAAATAAGTCTATGATCCCTCACATAATTTGTGTTGGAGTACTGTTCAATTACTTCAAATAGGTATTTATCTTCCATAGGCTCTTTATTAAGAGATAATGTCATAAATTCTAGCTTCTTCATTAACAAGTACTGCCTTGACTCATTTTCATTGAATTCAGTAAAATACTCATTTATTATTTCCTTGGCTTTTTTGTACTGACCCATTTCAAAGTAAAAACGACATGATACAAGAAGAAAATTGGCCCTATAGAGACCTCCAGTCTTGGCTTGATGTTCATTTCGTGTTTTAACTAAATAATTATATGCACTCTTGTAGTCACAAATATCTATATAACATTCTACAAGGTTTATATAGCTCAATATTTTGATAGTTTCTTCCTCATATTCTAGTGCCAATAAAACATTCTTGTTTAATACCTCTATTGCTTTGTTAAACTCATAGTCGATCATATATGAATCTGCTATATTATTATAAGTAACTATAACGTCTTCTACCCTATGATATTGCTGGGCAATTTTAAGAGATTTTTCTAGGTAATCCCGTGCCTGCTTACTATCTTGAAAATGGTCTTGAAGTATAACTCCAATATTATTTATTGGTCGACATGTATCTTCGATCTTATTTGCTTTTTCTAAATAGACTACACTTTCTTTGAATAAGCTAAGTGCTTTTACTTCTTTCCCTTTATATGAATAGTTAACCCCTACTTGACTTAGGAACATTCCTATATAGTCATCTCGATTAAGTTCTCGGGCGACATCTAAATATTTGGTGCAAATTTCACTCATTTTATCGATTCTTCGGCTAAACATATATACTCTTGTTAATAAATATGCAGTTCTTAAAAGTCCTTCATTGTATCCATAGGCTTCAGCATTTTCTATGCATTCCAGAAAACATTTTTCTGCTTCAATCAATTCATTACGATATAAAGCAATAAATCCAATTCTAATTTTTGCATCAATAATTAACTCTACATCATTAACAGTAGCAAGCTTAGTTGCCTCTGTAAAATACTCAACTGCTTCTTTATTTTTTCCTTGATTCTGATAAACATCACCGATTTTAATCAATAAATATAACTTGCGTTTATCAACTGATTCATTAATTAATGAATGGGCTCGCATGTAAAATACCAATGCCTGGGAGTGGATTTTTAAATCATACATTCTATCTCCTGCATCTATACAATAATCTATTGCTTTCTCTCTTTGATTTGATTGTAGAAGATGATAAATTAATTCATCCTTGTTTTCTCTTCCTTCTCTCATATATAAGTCCTCAAGGACGGTGCTTACACTCAAATGTAACTCTATTCTTAAATCTTCATCAATTGTGTTATAAATATATCCTTTAAACTCTTTTCTAAAAAAGCCATAGGTGTAGCCCCAATCTTCTAACTTTTCATTAAGTATTCTAAGCTGAGTTAAGCGTCGCAAGTGGTTAGATATATCATCCTCTTCTCCAAGAATCGCTGTTATGATTTCAAGTGAAACAGATGTATTAAATAGCGATATAATTTTCACTATATTCTTTGTTAATTGGTCAAAGGTTTCAAATTGTTTAACGGCTGCTTCGTCAATATTATCAGTTATCTTAATTTGAGAATAGTCATCTGTAGTTTTATGCCAAGCGAAGCCATCGAATTTTGTACTATAATCAACAATTATCATTTTTTGAGCAAATAGCTCCCTCATGGCCTCTTCTATATATGCAGGTATTCCATCAGCTTCCTTCATTACTCTTGTGGCAAAATTAAGGGGTTCCTGATTCCATCCTAGGATATGCTTAATAACCTTTGCCGTTTCTTCAACTGTAAGTCTTGATAGCCTTGTTTCTAATGTATAATCATTCCTTTGCCATTGCTCAATATAATTCATTATTGACTCATTGGTTAGCTCATCTTTAATAAAGCTTAAAAGCACAGTAATGGGTGCTTTTTTTAGCTTGCTGATTTTAAGTAGATAGTCTATAAATTCTGCTACAGTATGATCAACGTATTGGAAATCATCAATTATTATTAGAGTAGGTTGATTAGCTGTTCCTTCGATTATAAAGTTTGATACACGGTCGTAGAGCTTCAATATTTCTTTACCCTCTGAAAGGGGACGGGCAGGTATAATATTCTTGTTGGCGCCAATTTCAGGTATAATCTTAATAAGTTCATTTGCATACTTATGTATAATATTTGAGGTAGTAATTTTTAATATTCCTTTAAGAATACCCGCAGAAAGCTTATAGAAATTCTCATTGCTGGATGTAACTGTAGTGCCAAAGGTTTTGTAGCCCTTCCATCTCATCTGGTTTCTAACTTCACTTACAAATCTAGTCTTACCTATTCCTTTATCGCCATGTATTAGCATAAGATTTTTGTGTGACTGCTCTTGAATATCAAGTATTTTTTTAAGTTCTACATCTCTGCCAATAATTGGAGTTTTAAAATTAAGCTTTTCTAGAGGGCTTTTATCTTCTATTAAACCATCTAGTCTAAATACTTCCTTAACGTGACGATTTAATTCATGAATAGATTGATAACGTTCAAAGAAATCTAAATGGGTCATTTTTTTAAAGGTTTCAAACAGTAAATATTCCCTACTGTTTACTTCTGTTTTTTCAAAGTGGTTCATTCTATTAATTAATTTATGATATTGAAATTCTTGATTTGTATAGAGGTAAAAAAATAGTGCTCCCAGTGAATAAATATCTGTATAGCTTCCTAATTCAATACCGTAGGTAAGTTCTGGCGCACGACAACTAATGGACATCTCATCAAGATACCTTTTATTTATTTCATACTTCTTTAATGAAACCAAATCAAGAAGCTTTATATTAATGTCATTTTCATGCCGGAAAACAAACATTGTATCAATGCCTATAAATTTATATATATGCCCATGAAAATGCAAATAATCTAAAACCAAGGCTGCTTTGGTATAGACATTTAATATTTCTTCCTCTGATAATTGTATATTATGATTGATTAAAGATTCAGTATCATAATACTCTGTTGTATAGTAGAATCTTCTATCATTTATTCTTTTATCATCAATGGTCTCAATAATCCCATAGTTATAAACTTGCAATAGGTTGGGATGTTGTATAGAAGTCAATTCATAAAAATTGTTATTGCAAAAAGTTATAAATTCATTAGAGTATTGTGTATGATTTATAATATATAAAATAACCTTCTTATTTTTTTGTAGTAAATCTTGTACAATATATTTACTATAGAGACTTTCCTGTTCTTTTATGTCTTCTATTCTATAGCGATTGTTAATTAACTCCATTTTTCCACTTCCCCGAATATAGAATTAATATTACATTAAACAGTTCTTCCATAAACCATGCCAATTCCCTGTAATATTTGGTCTTTTTGTGCCTGTGTTAAGTCCTTCAATAGTTCTGCTAGATAATTTCTTCTTGCATGAAGGACCTCATTAATCAATTGATGACCCTTTTCTAATACTATTATTCTTACAACTCTGCGATCCTTTTCATCCCTTGTCCTTTTTACCAGCATGTTTTTTTCCATTCTATCTACTAAATCAGTAATTGTACTGCATGCTAAAAACATTTGATTACTAAGTTCGCCAATTGTTAAATTATCTTCGTTTATTAAATATTGAAGTGCTTCAAATTGTGGAGGTGTAATTTCAAAATCAGTTAAGATTTCTCTACCCTTTTGTTTAATTACTGTACAAAGATGTCTTATTTCCTTTTCTAGCTCTATAATTGTATCATCATATTTTAAATCTTTCATACATACCTCCCACACTCTACTCGTTTTTTTTATTTTAACATACTAATGTAATAATTCGTACTTGTTATTGAAAAATCCTTCTTTATTTTTTGCGAAGCTAATTAACTAGTCATATTTAACTAACTATTATAAAAAATTATATTCATAAAAGGTTTTAATCAACTTATGTCGAATATTTAATATCTGTAACGCCCTGGAAAAGGAGGTTAACTTTTCATGAAAAAGTTTAATCATCTCGCTAAAAAACAAAAAAAGACATTGTCATTCACCGTCATTCCAAGCACCTCACATAAAATAATACAATTTAATATTCCCTATTGGGTACCAATATTTTCAACTATAATAATAGTGTCTTTAATTATTAGTACTGTAGGCTTTTCAACTAGTCTCTTTGATACAACATCAAAACTAACTTCTGCAAAAAACACTATTAATAGCTTGCGGGTTGAAAATTATGCATATATAGAAGAAATAAGCTTTTTAAAAGGGCGTACTATTGAAATAGAAGATAAGCTAATATCTCTTTATGATATGCAGAACCAAGTACTGGCTATGGTAGGTTTAGACCCATCTGATTCTATGTTTGTAACACAAGTATCAAATGATATAATTCCATCCCTTTTAGTATCAAGGTCTAGCAGACGGAGTATGCTTTTTGACAATGATCTAGATATGGAAGTTGAAATGGAGCTAATAGATGATTTGATTTCAAGACAAAAGGAAAATATGCAAAAACTTATCGATGATGTTGAAGAGCAATTAAAATATATAGACTCATTACCTAATCTTCAACCCACAACCGGTAAAATATCTTCTGCCTATGGGTATCGTATTTCTCCAATTAATAGGAGA
Source organism: Alkaliphilus peptidifermentans DSM 18978 (assembly GCF_900101495.1). Classification (GTDB taxonomy): domain Bacteria; phylum Bacillota; class Clostridia; order Peptostreptococcales; family Natronincolaceae; genus Alkaliphilus_C; species Alkaliphilus_C peptidifermentans. Next base: position 132,829 of record NZ_FMUS01000003.1, on the reverse strand, counting down.
CGAGAATTTCATTCAGGGATAGATATTGCGAATCGAAGTAATACAGATATTTTCGCTGCGGGTAGTGGCGTTGTTACCTTCTCTGGATATAATGGTGCATATGGTCGTATGATTATTATCTCCCATGGTTATGGCTATACTTCTGTTTATGCCCATAATACAAAGAATCTCGTTAAGGTTGGGGAACGGGTAGAAAAGGGTGAGGTTATTGCTAAGATGGGTAGTACAGGCCGTAGCACTGGTCCACATTTGCATTTTGAAGTACGAAAAAATGGAAGAGCTATAGATCCATCATCAATTTTAGACGATTAGTATAAAGGAGGATATTCATGTTTAGTAAAAAGGAAGATGTACAATACACAAAATTCACTACCTTAATTGGAGCTGATTGCGTCTTTGAAGGGCGTTTGAATACCAAGGGGACAATCCGCATTGAAGGAGAGTTAAAGGGTGATATAAATCTCGAAGGTAACCTTTATATTGGTGAAACAGGCAGATTGATTGGAAATGTTAATGGTAGTAATGTTTTTGTTGCAGGAGAAGTACATGGCAATGTTTATGCTACTGGACAATTGCGAGTGGCGGCTAAGGGAAAGCTATATGGTGATGTTAATGTTAAAAGCTTTGTTTTGGATGAAAATGCAATATTTGATGGCAATTGTAAAATGCTCAATAATGAAAAAACACTTGAATTGGAAAACCTATAAAAAAACCCTTTCGGGTTTTTTTAACGGATATCAAGCCTAGTTAATAAAAAATGTTTTTGATCTTTACTTTCGTATGAATCATTATTTAATATCTTTTTTTCTGGAATTATTATTGGTATGGCTCCTTTAATAATACTAAATGTCATTGGAAGCTTCCCACCCAACTCACCATCTATGTCTATAGTTAAATCTCCATCGCTATATATAGTAAACTCCTTTACCTGTGTATATGTTATATTGGGATGATTTATATGATTACCCTTAATAATCAGAAAAAATAAAGAAGCAGCATCTAATATATGACTGGTTTCAACAAGAATTAAATCTAATAAGCCATCGTTAATTTTTGCCTCCGATGCTATCTTTTTAAACCCTCCTACCTGTTTACTATTGGCTAAAACAAAGAACAAAATTTCCTTTTCTTCTTTAATGTTACCAATTTGAATAGAAATTTTTATGGGTCTAAATAACTGCTTTGGAAATTCCTTTATACCTTCTAAATAATATGCAAACTTACCTAGTACAGTTTTTGCATCTGATGATACCTTATGTGCTACGTCAGTTAATAAGCCACCTGCTGCAACATTCAAAAAGTAAGTGTCTCCTGCCTTACCAATATCTACCTTTGTTGTATTTTCGTTATATACCATTTCTGCAAATTTTCTTAGCTGTCGTGGGATTTTAAGGTGAGTTGCAAAGTCGTTGATTGTACCGGCAGGATAAATTGCAAGGCTAGATTTTGTATTGCTTATCATACCATTAACAACTTCATTAACGGTTCCATCACCACCTGCAGCTATAATAATATCATATTCCTCCTGACTACTCCTAAAAGCAATTTCTGTTGCATGGTGCTTTCCCTCAGTGGCTTCAATGTCTACCATCATATGATATTCATCACTTAATATAGTCTTAAGCTTAGGTATATCTTTTTGAAGTAGCTTCCTACCCGAATCCGGATTATATATGATTTTCACTCTTCTTTTCATAAAGGTTCCCCCATTTGTAGGAAATTTTATAGTATTGGCTTAATTAACGAGTCATTTCTTTGATCTCTTCTTTTATCTATATATTCCCTAATTACTATACTTAAAATCTTGATGCCATATTTTATTTCAGAAGGATTTACTGCAGCTATACTTAATCGAAAATACCCTTCATCATTATTATTCATAAAGAAAAGATTTCCTGGTGCAAATATTATATTCTTTACTACTGACCTTTCATATAATTCTTTAGAGGAAAAACCCTTTGGTAACTTAAACCAAAAATTTACACCCCCTAAAGGTAAGGAATAGCTAATATATTCTGGAAAATACTCTTTAATTGATTCCTTCATTACTACAAATCTCTCCTTGTACTTATCCTCCATATATTTAAGGTGCTGTTGCCATATCCCCTTATCTAAATAGAGCTCGAAGGCTCTTTGCAACAAGCCAGAAGTAGAGATATCAGTGGTATGCTTTGCCATAAGTAGGTTTTCATGAAGCTTTGAAGGAATAACTAAAAACCCAAGCCGCAGGCCTGGCATAAATATCTTAGAAAAGCTCTTAATATATATTACTAATTCATCTTCATCTAGCTTTTTTAAAGTAGTGTTATCTTCACTATAAAAGTTAAGATCACTTAAATAGTCATCTTCTACAATATACATATTATAATTTTTGCATATTTTTAATAACTCTTTCTTTTTTCCTGGGCTGTAGGAGATGCCAGTTGGATTCTGAAAATTTGGCATAACATAAATAAATCTGGGTTTATGGGTTTTAATCTTTTTCTCAAGGATATCAAGGTCTAATCCATCCTTTTGCAAAGGAATATCAATCATTTTCGCTCCCCTTGAGTTGAAGGCAGCCATTGCTCCTGTATAAGAGGGACTTTCAATTAAAACATAATCACCATAGTTCACCAATGCCTTTGAAATAATATCAATTCCCTGTTGAGCACCAGAAATAATTTGTATGTTCTCCACTTCTGACTTAATACCATAATGAAAGATGTAATCCTTTAGTATCTTTCTTAATTGATAATAGCCTTGCCCCTCTTGGTAATCAAAGGCATATCCTTTGTCCCTATCTAAAACCTCATTGAGAACTTGCTTAAAATCTTCTACTGGAAATAAATCTGCAGAAGGGGTTGCACTTGCAAAATTAATCATGTTTTTTTCAACCTTAATATGACCCTGCTCCATCAATTGACTTCTAATATTGGTCTGTTGCTTACTTTCTTGGTCTACTTCATTTAACTGATTAATTAATTGTTTTGATATATATGTACCGCTGCCTATTTTTTTGTATACTAGCCCTTCTTTTTCCAATATTTCATATGCTTTAACAACTGTTACATTATTAATTTCAAGCATTTTTGACATAGCTCTAACAGGGGGAAGTCTATCGGCTTCCTTTAAATGACCTAAAAGAATTAGCTCTTTAATCATTTTGTATAACTGAACATATAAATGTTGAGGATGATTCTTATCAAGCTTAATTGATTCAAATTTATACATTTTATCACCTCTGGTATTAATGTTACCATACAATTTATTATATCAAAGGAGCTATATTATTAATATACAATTATTAGAAAATAACTAAATAATTAATTCAGCTTTTATAACTGAGATAAGTAATTAAAAACCATTAAAAAGTTAATGAGCCAGAAGCACTTCTGACTCATTAGCTGGTAGTTAAAAGTAATTTTTTTTGCGTGCTTAATGTTATGTTTAAATAGTTCCATTAATCAATATTTTAGTGGATGGAATCCTCTAATCACCTCTATATTTATCAGCTAATCTTTGAAGCTCCATTGCTTGCTTTCCACTTAATTCAGCAAATTCCTTAAACTGATTTGCTACTTCACTGTCTTCTGTATGCTTAGAAAACATCTCGAAATCCCTAACCATTTCTTGTGCATCTAAAAGCTTTTTAGTAATCATATCCCTTGTATTCATATTCATGCTACACACCTCCTTTATACTAATATTTTTCCTAATGTTACTGCAAATATTCAGGTATAATATAAAATCCATTCTAAACAGCTATAGTTAAAAAATGCTGCTTAACTAAAGCTATACTTTTGTTTTAGCTTTTCAACTTCATCTATATACAGCCTTAGAATTTCATCTGCCTGTTTTTCTTCTAGCCTTTTGCCACAACATTCTGTTTCAAAAAATCTTTTTGGAATTTGAAGCCGTTGATACGAAAATCCCATTTTCTCTTTAATTCTAATTTTATCAAGAAAAGTATTTAACCCAAGTTCCTTTAATTGTTTTTTCGTAATATTATAACCAATTGAATTTAGTGCATCTTCAATGGTTTCATAGTCGTATATCTTCCTTGAAAAGAGACAAATAACCAAGCTATTTAGGAGGTTTCTGTCTATTTCCTCATTAATTAGTTTATTTACTATTTCCGTTGGATTAAACTCCTGTAGCTCTTGATCAATTGCATAACCAGCATTATCTAGATGAGAATGTCTGGCACCTACAGCTTGTCCAATAATATTTCCATAGCCGGTATGATATCCTGCCACCTCATTTTTGCCTAAAACCATGGCAAAATTTAAGCCACCATATTTTGATGCCAATGCATATGTCCCATCAGCAGCATCTATGTAAAATTTATTGGGTTGACTAATAATATTACTAATAATCTGTAGATAGGCTTCAATATCACCGAATCCTGGTTTTGTTAATAATAAATCATCATCGATTATCTTTTTTTCATAGGCTTCTGTCATCCAAGCAAACATTACCCCCGTTGTAATAGCATCTAATCCGGTTAATTCAACAGCTTCTATGAGCCTCAGAAGCTTGTCAGCATCTAAAATCCCCAGCATAGAACCTAATGCATAAATAAGCTCATGATCATAGGAAACAGTTGATGCCTCATATTCATAAGGATCACCAAATTTCCTTTTTAGAAGTGCAATATGGATACAGCCTATAGGACAACCACTACAGGCAACTTTCTTAATCAGTTTGTTTTCTGCTAAAAATTCTCCACTTATACTATTATCATCTATTATTTTGCTTTTACTAAAGTTGTAGGCAGGTAAAGCTCCTAAGTCATTGAGGGATTTTATATTAATTGAAGTTCCTAGTCCATGATACTTTTCCATTAGGTCTGTATCGGTTACCTTTTTATATATTTTTTCATAGGCTTTTCTATAGTCTTCTGTATTGGAAATGGGATTACTTCTACTCCCCTCAATAACTATAGCTTTAACCATTTTAATACCTAAAAGGCAACCAAGTCCAAGCCTTCCAAAATGTCTATAGGTATCAACTAAACCACAGGCATATTTTATTTGCTTTTCTCCACCCTTTCCAATAGTAATAATAGACCTTAACCCCCTTCTTCCTCTTTTATCATGAAGAAGGCGTGTTGCTTCATCTGTGTTTAATCCCCATAAGGGTTCACCATCTAAAAATTTAACTTCATCATTATTAATATGTAGAATACAGGGTCTAGGGCTGCTTCCCTTCAAAATAATTCCATCTAATCCAGCCAGCCCCATAGCCATAGCCATTCTCATTCCGCCATAGCTTTCTCCCAATTCCTCTGTTAATGGAGATTTAAACATACAACATGTTTTAGTAACCACGGGAAAAATAGTATTCATGGGCCCCTTAGTGAAAATGATTGGTTGCTCTGGACTAAGGGAGCTTTCATCAAATAAGCATTCCTCTTCTAAAAGCTGAGTCCCTAATGAAACACCACCTATATATTTATTTAAATCAGGTCTTTTTATGGATTCAAAGGTTCTTTCATTTAAATTTATGTATAATATCTTTTTTTCCTTTTCCATTATAGTCTAGCCTCCATACTAAGCACTTCATGTGGGCACCTACTTACACATATACCACATTGAATGCACGGTATCGGGATTTTTTCATCATAATTAAATTGCATTCCCCCTATAACACATCCCTCTACACAATTACTACAACCATTACATTTATCTTTATTAAATCTAACGCCACCTCCAGCTCTCTTTTTAAGTGCCTCTGTTGGGCAGCAGCTTACACATTTTGGCTCTATACAGCCTCTGCATATATCAACCACCATTCTCCCTGGGTAACCGCCACTGGTTTTCACAGCAATTCCACTCATTAATAATGAGTGATCCTTATGAACAATAGTAGAGCACCCTATCATGCATGAATAGCAGCCAATACATTGTCCTGTATTTTTAACCTTTAATATTTTGTTATCCAACATACTATATAAAGCTCCTCCATTTTGTATTGTTAAAAGGGTTCTTGATTTGAAGTATTATCCTATAGTTTTATTTATATACTAATCCTTAATTTTAGATAAACCTACTTTAAAATAATAGTTGTAGGTTATTATATCCTTGAAATTTAATTTTGTTTTATATTTTAGTAAAAAAATAAAGGAAATGTTATACTGTTATAGAATAGGAAATATTTAGACTAACAAAACATAATGATTAGAGGTGAAATAATGAGTCACTTTAAAGCTTTAAAGGGATTCTTTTTTCGTAACAAATGGTATTACATACTGGGTATCATATGGCTATTACTAGTAGATGTATTGCAGCTACTTATACCAGAGGTATTACGAAGATTTACTGATCAGCTGCAAGCTAATACTCTTTCAAATGAAGATATCATTAGGTATGGTATTTATATAATTAGTATTGGTTTTGGAATTGCCTTTTTCCGTTTTTTATGGAGAATATACATTATTGGCACCTCTCGAAAGCTTGAATATGAGCTTAGAAACAAGCTTTTTGGCCATCTATTAAAGCTATCCACTAATTATTATACCAATCACAAAACTGGCGATTTAATGGCCCACGCAACCAATGATATAAATGCTGTTAGAATGGCTTTAGGGCCAGGAATAGTAATGATGACAGATGCAATTTTCATTACATTAATTGCTATAACAATGATGGCAACTACAACAGATTGGCGTTTAACAATACTTGCCCTACTACCCCTTCCCTTCTTAGCATTTACTATAGGTAAATTTGGCAAGGTAATTAATGTTCGCTTTAAAGCTGTTCAGGAGTCCTTTTCATCATTAACTGATACGGTACAAGAGAATTTTTCCGGTATTCGTGTAATTAAATCTTTTGTTCAAGAGGACTCAGAAATTAAAAAGTTCAGTGTAAAAAACCAGCATGTCTATGACAAAAACATGGCTATGGTTAAATTGTTCGGTATGTTTTTTCCATTTGTTCAATTTATGTCGGCTTTGAGTTTTTTAATTGTTGTGGGCTATGGAGGCACTCTAGTTATTTACGGAGATATCTCTTTAGGAGATTTTATAGCCTTTGAGGCTTATCTAGCCTTACTTGTATGGCCGATGATGGCTATTGGTTGGGTTATTAACGTGCTTCAAAGGGGCTCAGCTTCTATGGAAAGAATCAATACTATATTAGATGAACAGCCAGAAGTTGTGGATCAACCTGATGCTATTGATCATAAAGATATAAAGGGTGATATTGAATTCAATAATGTGTCATTTAAATATCCTAATAGTAATGAAGACGCCCTAAAGAATTTTACTCTTAGCATTTCCTCTGGTACCAGTATAGGTGTTATTGGAAAAACCGGCAGTGGTAAAACAACCATTGCTACACTTCTATTGAGATTGTTTGATGCAAACGAAGGTATAATATCTATTGACGGTAATGCTCTTAACAAGGTACAGCTACGAAGTATTAGAAGTCAAATAGGCTATGTTGATCAAGATAGCTTTCTTTTTTCTACAACCATAGCTGAGAATATTGCTTTTGGTGTTGATGAATGTAGTAAAGAAGAAATTATTCGAACAGCAAAAATTGCAGAGGTCCATGATAATATTGTAGGTTTTCCTGATGGATATGAAACCTTTGTAGGTGAACGTGGAGTAACCCTTTCTGGTGGACAAAAGCAAAGAATATCAATTGCAAGGGCTCTAATCAAAAAACCAAAAATACTAGTGTTGGATGATGCCCTTTCAGCAGTTGATACAGATACAGAAGAGCGCATTTTGAGTTCATTAAAGGATGCGATGAAGGAGAGCACCAGTATAATTATTGCTCATCGCATTTCCACCATTAAAGATAGCGATAAGATTATTGTTATGGATAATGGTGAAATAGTTGAGGAAGGAACCCATAACGAGCTATTGGAAAATAGAAAACTATACTTTGAAATATATCAAAAACAACTATTAGAGGAAAAAATAGCACAGGATTAGGAGGTGTAGAGATGAGTAATAATTTTCAAGAAGAGGTACTTGGAAAATCCTATGATTCAAAGCTTATGGGTCGTCTATTGAAATATGCAAGGCCCTATTGGGCCGCCCTAACATTGTGTATTGTACTTCTTATATTAATTTCTGTTATTGACCTAGCTCAACCCTTTATAATAAAAATCGCTATTGATGATCATATAAATGTGTACGAAAAGCCTATTTATGTTTTTGATGATACACCACACAATTTAGATTATGTAGCTTTTCAGGGAAGGTATTATGTTAAAGAAAAAGATTACCCAGATTCAGATTCCCTTACTTATGATGATGTTGTTCAGCTTATACGTCATCAGCAGAATGACTATCTTGTAATGGGTGAATATAATTTAAGAAATGTAGAATACGAAATAATAGAAGAGGATGGCACTATATTATTGCAGTATAATGGAGAATTGACGGAGGTAAAATCCCTTTCTCCCAACGATGTAAGGGTTTTTAGAAGGGGTGATGTATCATCTCTTTATAAACTGAGCCTCCTGTATCTTGCAATAATAGTACTTGGATTTCTATTTAACTATATACAAGTATATGTACTAAACCATACCAGCAATAAAATTGTTTATAACATACGTCAGCAGCTTTTTTCTCACCTACAAGGGATGTCCTTAAGCTTTTTTGATAAAAACCCAGTAGGTAGATTGGTTACTAGAGTTACCAACGATACAGAAACACTGTATGAGATGTATACAGGAGTGTTGGTAAATCTATTTAAGGACCTATTTCTTCTTCTAGGTATTGTCATTGTTATGCTTCGAATGAATGTTAGGCTTGCTTTAATTTCATTTGCCGTTATACCATTAATTCTAATTTCAGCAGCAATTTTTAGATTAAAAATTAGAGATGCCTATCGTGATGTAAGAGTTAAGCTGGCTAAAATTAACTCTAGTCTTAATGAAAACTTTACTGGTATGAAAACCATACATATTTTCAAAAGGGAAAATCAGCAATATAATAGCTTTGATCATAGCAACAGAGAGCTTTTAGATGCAAATAAAAGAGAGATCTTTATATTCTCTATTTTCCGTCCATCTATGGAGGTAATAAGATCCCTTGGAATGGCACTTTTAATTTGGTATGGTGGTGGTCAATTGCTTAGACAAAACATTGAATTTGGTGTCCTTTTTGCATTTATAAGCTATTTGAAACGATTCTTTCAGCCCATTAATGATTTAACTGAAAAGTATAATATATTACAGTCTGCTATGGCATCCTCCGAAAGGATTTTTGCTTTGATTGATAAGGAACCAGCAGTTACAGATCCAATTAGTCCTGTAAAAGCAACTGAGTTTAAAGGAGAGATTGAATTCAGAAACGTTTGGTTTGCTTATAAGGATGAGGATTGGGTATTAAGGGATATTAGCTTTAAAATTAACCCTGGTGAATCAGTTGCTTTTGTTGGAGCTACAGGGGCTGGTAAATCTTCAATTATTAATTTAATTAGTAGGCTTTACGATATACAGAAGGGTGAAATACTTATTGACGGTGTCAATATTAAGGATTATCCCTTAAAGGAATTAAGAAAAAATATAGGAGTAGTTCTACAAGATGTATTTATGTTCACTGGTACTATCCGTGACAATATAGTGTTAAATCAACAGAATATAACAGATGATAGAATTATGGAGATTGCAGAGTACGTTAACGCCCATTCATTTATAGAAAAGCTACCCAAAGGGTACAATGAGCCAGTGATGGAACGGGGAGCTAATCTCTCAACTGGGCAAAGACAGCTATTGGCCTTCGCACGGGCTTTGGTATTTAATCCATCAATATTAATTTTAGATGAAGCCACCTCCAATATAGATACCGAAACTGAGGAGCTTATACAGGATGCCATTGTGAAAATTATTAAAGGAAGGACAACCATTGCAATTGCCCATAGATTATCCACCATTCAAAATTGTAGTAAAATTATAGTTTTGCATAAGGGAAAAATTCGTGAAATGGGTAATCATCAAGAGTTATTACAAAATGAGGGGATTTATTTTAATCTTTATCAATTGCAGTATAAAGAAAGCTTTACGCAATAATGGGCTAATAGGGTGAAGGAATTATTCCTTCACCCTTAATTTTGTATTGAATACAACATTACTGTATAAACCTTTATTCAAATGCTCTATTAACAAGTTCTTCGATTTCATTTTCTCTTAACCTACTCCATACCATATCTACAAATAAATTGCTCATTTGTTCTATAAGCGGTGCTTCATTGTCTCTAAAATAATTTCGAATTTCTTCTTTTTCTTCATCTGTTGCTGCGAAATTGTCAATAATGAGGTTAATATAGGTTTCTCTTTTTAATTCTGGATCAATTTCACTCCATTTATACCACAGATAATTTCTTTTACTTATGCTTTCTAACACAAAATCAACATCCTCTTTATATTTTTCCCCTTCTATGTTACTGGCGGCTTTATTCCATGAATCGAATATAAAGTTGTTGTATACTTCAAACATTCTCATAATATACTGTCTGTCCGCTTTAAAAAAATCCAATATAAATTCATGCTGCCGTTTATCCTCCATTGCCATAGACATGTTGTTTTCATCCAGATAACCACCACTGTACCCATCTCCAAGCATCCCGTCCACACTCAAATAGCTATTTAACTCTAGAGCATTAATATGTATATTATTTATTCTATTTAAAACCTCGTCGGATCGAATCTCTGTGTCATTTTCTACATGATAAAGGCGATAGCCTGCTCCACTATAAGGATACAGAGTATTACCAATATATAATTCTAATGTACCATTTATGGTTCGTAACCCAGTAGTGTAAACTATAATTTTACAACCTTTGTTATCGAAGGGTTCAATTAGACCTAAGTCATCTGATTTAACATATCCCTCTCTTTTTATAACATGCTCACTATCGAAAATATTCATATTATATTGTAATGTATGATATGAAAAATGCTTTGGATCTTCAATATCTCGAGGTAGATAATAATACACATAATAATAGTCATCATATTTTTCAATTAATTCCACATTGGCTCCAAAGCTTATTTCATCATTTCTTTCTGTTAACTCCTTATCATTATATATATCTGCTGATGTTTTTATAACATATCCAACCTTGGGATTATGGTTGCTTAAATTATTCCATAGACTATTCTCAGAATACATGGGTATAACAAGGGTGGGAGTAAGGCTGTCTTCCATTACTGCATTTATTTCTAGAAACTGTCCATGAGGTGATGGAATGCCTAAAGAAAAGAATAATGCCATATCATTTTCCAATTTACTGCCATCCTTTCCCAATAGCTCTTTAGGTAAAAATAAGCCACTAAACATCATTGGTGGCAGGTAATTTCCTTTCCAGTTATCGCCTATTTCGATTGTATTGTCCTTTATTCTGTAACGTTCAAAGGGCCGTGGTGCGGGTAATTTATTTTCCATAGATATTATTGGTACAATTCCTCCAGTCTGTATATAATAAAGATTCATTATATTTTCGTCAGATAGCTCTTTATTAAATTTAACGGTTATTTTATTATTATCCTTTGAAGACTCAGGTAGATATATAACCTTCACACCTTCTGGCGCATAAGCAACACCGCCACAATAATATGGTAAGATGATTTCCTCTATTTTTAATTCTTCTACTTGTCCCTGTCTATCCACATTTATATCTTCCTCCTTAATAGTAGTACAACCAGAAATCAGCATTACCATTAATATGATGGAAAGAATAGGTGTTATGTAAGTTTTGTATTTTTTATTCACTATAAATACCTCCAAACTTTACTTTTCTCATATTATACACCCTACTGCTATTATTGCAGTAGGGTGTATAACTTTTAAATAATCTAGTTGGTTTCCTCGTAGTAGCCTGAGAAAAACAGCGAATCATATACAGTTATTGTTTCGGTTTCATTGTCATATAGACCCTTTAATCTATACACATTTCCTATATATATTTTATCTTCAAATTCTAGGTTTACTGTATATATCTGACCTTTTTCTAAATCTTCAGTAATATGTGCAGTTTGGTATTCGTCCATTTCAAACATTTCCCCTCCATTGATGCTTTCAACAACCAAACTACCATCATTATTTATCTCAATCACCTTCGCTAAAAATGAGATATTATTTAGTTCAAGACCCTTCCTCACACTTTCCTCTGAAGGAATCCATGGAATGTTAATCTGTGGTTCATATCTGCCATCATAGGTTTTGTCTTCAATAAATTCTTGATATGACATTGTGCTACTTGCTTGCTGTAAATATTCTTCAATTATTGATGATGGTTCTACTGTTGATGTCACCATTACATGTTTAAAGCATTTATCAGCAGGTGGTGGAGTGCTTAATCTGTCATAATAGGGCCTAAAAGCTTTATAATATGTTCCATCCCATCTGTTTTCCTGAGCTTCAATATAGTATTGTATAGTTGTACCAACGGGAAAACCAGTAAAAGTGGAAACAAAGGTATGCCCATTTTTACTCATCGTTTTGCTAGTAAAACCTCCAGACGACGAAGCATTTTTATAGTAAATCTTAACTTTATCAGCAGCCACACTATGTGCTGCTCCATTATCATAGGAAACAATGTTAAATATTACAGTATTTTCAGTGGTATTTGAATAATTTATGAAGCTGGTATTTGTACCCCAGGCACCCTTATGCCAATAAAAAACAGATGGTGCATATCTAAAATTTCCCACTGCTATATTATTATTAACTTCTTGTTTTGGGGTCAAAAACTCTAAATGTAAATGAATCTGACTAGAATCGCTCATGCCAGAATATCCACTTTTTCCCACTTTTGTAGTGTAAGGTAGATTGTAATATCTACTAGTTGTTGATGTAAGTGCTCTTGAATCTAAATGAGCATACAGGCTTTGAAAATAATATCTTTTTCCTGTACCCGATGGAATATACTCATGTTGAATTACAACATACTTCCCATAACCACCACCATTATCGGTAGTATGTATAACTCTACCTCCATTAAAAACAGAAAAAACATCTCTTCCTGTTCCATCTGTTTTCCTAGTTCGTAAATCAAGCCCAGCATGTACTCTTAATATTCCACTTTCCTTACGGGGTTGATTATATTGAGAGGTTATTGCTACTAAGTCCTCTTGTCCAGTACCTACATCTCCCACTCTAAGTGGTGAGTAAGCTGAGATTTTAGTCTCGCTAATAGTATTGAAATTAAGAATTTGTTGATTACTTTCGCATAATTCTTGCCCAGAAAATGCTTGAAAGTTCAATCCCGAAACAAGCAAAGCAATTAATATTGTTATTGATACGAATTTCCTAATACACATTCAAATACCCCTTTCAGATTTTTACTTCTATTCATACACAACCTTATCTCCTATAATAAGACTTTCTTACTTGAGTTCTAGGAAAACAAATAATATGTACATATAGCATGGTATTTAATTACATAAATTTAATATATTTCATATATTTAGTAAAATATGTAATTTATGTAATTTATATAGTATCATTTTTATATTTTCATGACAATCATAATATTTCTTCATATTTCTTTATATTGCGACATATTTTTACATAGTAATGCATACCAACAAAAACTAACCCTTACACCCAAAATTAAAGGTGAAGGAATAATTCCCTCACCCTTAATTTATTTTAAGTTTTTTATTGTATTATTCTTTAAATTTTCTTCACCTTAATATAGTCCTTAGTATATGCAAATACCTCACGAAGATAATATCTAATTTTCACAAATAAATTAGGATACATCTTTGCTGGAGCTCCTGAAGCTTCCAGCTGTATACGGTCAGCAATTAACAGTGATCGTCTTATATGAAATCCATTGGATACAATTATACCCTTTGAATGGCCTTGCTCTTCCATTATCGCTTTACTAAAAGTTAAATTTTCATATGTATTATAGGAGTTTTCTTCTTTAAATATTCTATCTTCAGGTACTCCTGCATCAACTAAATACCTCTTCATGGCTTCGGCTTCTGTGATCCATTCGTCTTCTCCTTGTGCTCCACTAACAACAAAGGCTTCTGCGTATCCCTTTTCATAGAGCTCTAAGGCTTTTTCCAACCTATACAAAAGCATGGGCCCTGGCTTATCTCCATAAAGGCGACAGCCTAATACAATGATAGCATCCCCTTTTTCTGGTGTTGCATTAATAGAGTCATATATGATGCTCCATTGAAGAATTATATATACAATTAGCAATAAACCTATTAAGTAAGTAATAATTTTTTTCATTATGCTCTTCCTTTAATATAAAGTCTTTGGTGTAACATTTAACACTTTCATTATATCATTTTTCTCTTATTAAATTAACCTAGTTTATATTTGTGTATATTTATATTTCTATCAGTTCTTTTTAAGAACAATAGCATTTCATGCTTTAAAATAATGAAAAATTCGTATCCTCCTCATTGATCATAAGTAAGAACGCCCCCTTAACAACCCCGTATTACATAGAGAAGTTCTGAACAAATTTTCCTATAAAAAAATAAAAAGCCTCCAGATTTTACTAAATTGGAAGCTTTAATATATTTGATTTCTGCATAATTATTTAGCCTTCTTGCAAATATCTTCTTTCATACATTTCGCATTCATCTAAAGTACAGGTATTAACAACACAGTGTATACATGTATAAACACCACATTCGCGAACCTCTTCTGTATTTTCAAAGTCTTTAATATTATTAACCATAACCCATACCTCCCTCAAACTTATCCGAATTTGTAATTTAATTATAGCATCAATTCATTTATCTGTCAATTGCAATTTTATATTTTTATTATTCATTTCTTCATTTTTATTTATTCATGGAAATTTTTCTGACTTTCACCTTAATTGCCAAAGTTTGAACGTTTATTTTACAAGACATAATAATTTAATAAATTACAAATCATATTAATAGTATAAAATAATTATAATAGATAGAAAATTTCGATATTTATGAATGCATAGAAAAGAATTATTGCATTTTCTACGAAAATTTGTCCAAGTTTATAAGCTATTTTGTCGATATTACTGCTTTGAAATATAGAATGATTAGAGTTTATTTAGAAAGGATGATAAAATTGGAAAACAACAACTATATTCACGTATATAACGAAATTGGTCAGTTGAAGAGTGTTTTACTACATTGCCCCGGTGAAGAAATAGAAAATATCGTGCCTGATTATTTAAGTAGACTACTGTTCGATGAAATTTGCTTTTTAAAGCAGGCGATTGTAGAGCATAATCAATTTGCCAACATTTTAAAAACAGAAGGAGTAGAAGTCCTTTATCTAACTGATTTGATGGCAGATATACTAGGAGCACCTGATGTTCGGCAAAAATTTTTAGAGAATCTAATGGATGAAGGAAAGGTACCTACAGAAGGCGTTCGTGAAGCATTAAGAGAATTTTTTTCACTATTAACTCCCTTAGAAATGGCAAAAAAGGCAATTACTGGCGTTAGAAAGGATGAAGTTAAAGAGATTAATAATAAACACTTAGCTGATTTGGTAAAAAATCCTTACCCCTTTTATTTAGATCCTATACCTAATTTATATTTTCAAAGGGATCCCTTTGCCACAATAGGCAGTGGTGTAACCTTAAATGTTATGTCCTCTGTAACAAGAAATAGAGAAACTCTTTTTGCTAAGTACTTATTTGATCATCATCCAAGATTTAAAAATATTAGAAGGTGGTATAACAGAAATAAAACTCATCCTATTGAAGGTGGCGATGAGCTTGTGCTCTCTCCTAAAGTTATTGCAATAGGTGTAAGTGATAGAACTGATCCAGTAGCAGTTGAAATGGTAGCAAGAAATGTTTTTGAATCCGATGAATCCTTTGAAGTGGTACTGGCCTTTGACATTCCTAAAACAAGGGCTTTTATGCATTTAGACACAGTTTTTACTATGATTGACTATGATAAATTCACTATTTATCCTGGAATAGAAATGCCCCTTGATGTTTATAGCCTACGGAAGGGTAGTAACAACAATATAAATATTAGCTACGAGGCTGAAGATTTATCTTCAATTCTAAAAAAATATCTTCGATTACCATCTGTGGATTTAATAAGATGTGGTAATAATGATGTTATTGCCGCAGGTAGAGAGCAATGGAGCGACGGTAGTAATACCTTAGCGATATCTCCCGGTAAGGTTGTTTGCTATAACAGAAACTATGTCACTAATGAAGCTTTACGAAAAGTAGGAATAGAAGTACTAGAATTTGACTCCTATGAGCTATCTAGAGGCCGAGGTGGTCCCAGATGTATGAGTATGCCTTTAGTACGTGCCGATATATAAAAGCTATTATTAACAATAAAATTTTTGACATGGTAAATTTTTCGTTGTAAAATAAACTTTAGAGTTGTAATTTGGGAATTTAGGAGGCAATTTATGTTTGACTATCATATTCACAGTCATTTTTCACCGGATGCTATTATGACAATGGAGGCCGGAATAAAGGCAGCTATTACTAAAGGATTAAGTGAAATATGTTTTACTGATCATATCGATTATGACTTCGATGGTAATAATCATCACATTATTTTCGATTATGATGATTATTTTAAAGCAATAAAAAATTATAAAGACAAATATAAAAACGAAATTGAAATAAAGATAGGTGTGGAATTAGGTCTTCAAAGCCACTCATTAGATAAATATAATGAAGATATACAAAACCATTCCTTCGATTTTGTTATTGGCTCTGTTCATTCGGTGGAAAAAACCGACTTGTATTCTGGTAGTTTTTTTAATAAAAAAACTCAGCTTGAGGCTTATAGTAAATACTTTGAAGAATTGTATCTGATAATTACTCAGTTTGAAGAATTTAATGTCATTGGGCATTTAGATGTTATCAAACGATATGGCAGCTATGATATTCCGCTACCCCTAGAAAGCTATAGCGAAATTACAAGAAGCATTTTACTGAGGATTATTGAAAAGGGTAAAGGGATAGAACTAAATACCTCTGGAATCCGTTATCAGGTAGGAGATTATCACCCTTCTTTAGATGTATTCAAACTATATCATCAGCTTGGTGGAGAGATTATCACAATAGGCTCAGATGCCCATAGAACTGATCAACTGGGCTTCGACCTTAAAAATGCCTTGAAGGCTCTTGATATAATTGGTTTTAAGTATATCTGCACCTTTGATACTATGCAGCCAAGATTTCACAAGATAATAAGTCTAATCTAAAAAAATAGCATGACCTTAATCGGATCATGCTATTTTTATTTAGCCTTCTCTATATCTATCCATTATCTCACTAAATATATCTCCAATATTTGGAGGAGTGTAGGTTATTGCATTTGCACCTGCTTCTATAGTTCTTGTAATAGTACTTTCTTTATTGCCACCGGTTGCAATTATAGGAACTGTTTTACTTATTTTTCTTATTTCCTCAACTATCTGAGGTGTTCTAGATGCTCCAGAAACATTTAATATATCGGCGCCTGCTTCTAATCTAGCGTATATATCCTCATTTTCCGATACAACTGTTACAACAACGGGTATATCAATGTTTCTCTTTAATGCTTTTATTATTTCATTTGGAGTTGGCTTGTTAACAACTACACCAACAGCCCCTTGAGCTTCTGCATGATTTGCTAAATTTACAACCCTATCCCCTGTTGTTAATCCGCCGCCTACACCGCAAAAGACAGGCATATCCGACGCCAGCATTATAGATTGTGTTATAACCAGTTGTGGGGTAAAGGGATAAACGGCAATAACAGCATCTGCATTGGTATTTTTAATTATAGCAACATCGGTGCTAAATAAGATGGATTTAATTCTTCTTCCAAATATCTTAATACCACTGGCATTTGCAATGCATTGGGGAAGTTCAAGATATTTACTTCTCAAAACCCCTTTTATCTCAGGTACATACTTCTGCTTCTTAGCAAAATTTTCCATATCTTAATTCCCCCTTTTAAAATGTTGCACCCTTTTTATAATACTAACAAGCTATTCAGTTTTTTTCAATATTTATTTTTCACATCATTATTCGGTTAATTGGAATCCTACTATCCCAGTTACATATCTCGCAAAAGAAAACATGCATACATTCATTTCTAGTTGCTCCATCCAACCGTTCTGTAATATCCCTATCTAAATATGGACTATAATCATCAAAGTAATCTTGAATTACACCATAATCCTTCATAACATTACCACAGCTATGGCATTTAACAATATAACTAGCCAAACAATTGCATACGGGACAAACAGACTCCATAATTTTCCTCCTTACCAACTAGACTTTTTAACTCCAGGTATTTGTCCTTTATATGCCAAGTCTCTAAAGCAAATTCTACATATTCCAAATTTACGCAATACTGCATGTGGACGTCCACAAATGTTACAACGGGTATACTCTCTTGTTTTATATTTAGCCTTTCGTTGTTGTTTAATTATTAATGCTTTTCTCGCCATATGCAACCTCCTTAAATTTTGTAATTTTATTATTTGCATATCGGCCTTTTTCCATCCTTTACTCTTAATAAAGAGCTTAGCACTACTTTTTATCTAAAACCAACTTGTTGTTAACTTCAATTAAAAAATCAAGAACCTCTTTAACATGACCCTTCAAATTTACCTTTCTAAATTCCTTAACTAACATTCCTTCTTTGTTTATTATGAAGGTAGATCTTTCTGTACCTACAACCTCTTTACCAAACATCTTTTTAGGCTTTAGTACACCATACAAATTAAGAACTTCCTTTGATTCATCACTCAAAAGCTGGTAGGGTAAATTTAATTTTTCCTTAAATTTGGCATGACTTTTGATACTATCTTTACTAATACCAAAAATTATTGTATCTAATGCTTTAAATTTTTCATAATGATCTCTGAACTCAGAGGCTTCACTTGCTCAACCAGGTGTATTGTCCTTTGGATAGAAGAACAAAATAACATTACTTTTCCCTTTGAAATCTTTAAGTGAGATCATTTCTTCGTTCGTAGATTTTGCCTGAAAATCAGGGGCAATTTCGCCAATTACTGGCTTGTCCATTTTATCACCTCGTAATATTATTATTTCTAGGGCCTACAGGGTCGTCCCCCTATGTTGTTTACCACATAGATTCTTCACTAAGTTCAGAATGACACAAAACTAACCACATTCAACATTCCATTTTTATGCTCTTAATTCTCAATTTTCAACTCTCAACTCTTAACTCTTAACTCTCAATTCTCAATTTTCAATTTTCAATTTCTCTTTATCTCTCAACTCTTAACTCTCAACTCTTAATGATTTTCTACTTACTATATTTATCTAATAGATCATCCAAGGCTTCCCTTAACAAAAACTCCTCTGTTTTATCAGTTTTTCTCGAAAGTACAAGTAACCTCTCTAGCTGTGTTTTTGTATAATAATTTGATCTAGTAATCATATTCTCATCTGCAGCGAGACAAACTCGATTTTTCCCTTCACGTTTTGCTCTAAAAAGAGCACTATCAGCAGCTCTGAATAGTTCAACAGCATTTCTTGCATGCTTCGGGTAATTAGCTAAACCACCACTAATCTTAATATCAATATCAGCTTTCTTCTCACCTAATTGAAAGGTGTGCTTATCTAAATATTTTCTTATTTCCTCAACCATGATAAAGGTGGTTTCAATCGAGGTATTATCGAATAAGATATTAAACTCATCCTTATTGCTACGACATACCATATCATTTGACAAAATATTATGCTTTAATATAGATGCAATTTTCTTAATAACCTCGTCTCCTACTATCTCTCCATAATAGGTATTGACTGTTTCAAAGTTATCTATATCTATTGTAGCAAGTGTAAAGCTTTCGGTACCACATGCTATCTTATTTTCTATTTCTTTTATAAAATCATCCTTGTGTAGTATTCCATCAATATTATTTATCAAGCAAATCCGCCCCCTTTGGATTTTGGTTATCTACCAGTATATTTTTCTATTTGACATATTTATATGTACCCACATTAATCATTTATTCACATCCATAATAATCTAATTATTGATCTAATTCAACTAATTATTAAATTAACATAGGTAATAAAGCCTTTTGAATTCGAATAATTATTGAATATGAAAAAAATTATGGGGTGATAGTTTGAAAAAGACTTCATTTGTATTAGGTATTATTTTATTAACCTTCATAAACTTTATAGTTAGGTCCCTTGGATTTATTTATAGAATAGTTCTCTCAAGGATGATTGGTCCTCAAGCTATTGGTTTGTATCAGTTGGTATTTCCTTTCTTGATGGTGTTAATAACTATACCAACAGCAGGTATACCAATTGCAGTATCCAAGCTTGTAGCAAAAGAAAACTCCCTTAATAATAGAAAGGGGATTTATAGGATACTATCAATTTCACTTATTATTGGTGGGGGAATTTCATTATTACTAACCGTTTTAGTTTCTTTAAATACAAATTTTATTGTTACAAGCATACTTAAAAATAATGATTTGCATCTACCAATTATTTGGGTTACTCCAGCCATCAGCTTAATTGCATTTTCCAGTATATTAAGAGGCTATTTTTATGGTCTTAAGGATTTAAAGCCTGCTGCAACAGCTCAAATCTTAGAACAGCTTACCCGCATTGGGTTTGTATTGGCATATCTCATTTACAAGAGACCTACTCACCCTATAACAATGGCTACAATTGCAATAATTGGAGTTTCAATTGGTGAATTTTTTGGACTCCTTTACTTAATCGTAAGCTTTAATCTTAAAAAGCTTTTAAATAGAAAGCTATCTTTAGGTATTATTGATAATTCACCCGTGAATATCTTTAAAGACATCATGTATATTTCAGTTCCAATTACAATTAGTAGACTCTTATCAGTTTTTATGCAAACCATTAACTCTATATTAATACCTCATCGTTTAGTGGTAGCAGGATATTCTTCAGTAGCTGCAATTGAAATTTTTGGTAAAATATCTGGTATGGCAATGCCCCTTCTTTTTCTCCCTTTTACTGTTACCAGTGCTCTTGTTATTAATGTAATACCTAATATATCCGAACAAATTGCTGTAAATAATCTAAAGGATGTATCCTACAAGTCAAATCTTGCACTAAAAATCACTCTATTAGTTGCGATTCCAATTACGTTAATTTATACAATCTTAGGTAAGGAGCTGGCTGGCTTAGTATATCATCAAAAAGATGTTGGTATATATTTACAAATAATTAGCTATTCAACCTTATTCATGTGTATGCAGCATACTCTTTCTGGGATTCTTCACGGCTTAGGTAAGCAGGTAATTACAACCATAAATTTTCTATTGGGTATGATAATTCAGCTTTATTGCACATATTTTTTAGTGCCCAATCCGCGTTATGGTATTAATGGATTTTTTATTGGCTTTATCATGTCATCTTTTGTCATTTTTGTGTTGCATCTCATTACACTACATCGTTTTATTCCTCTTAAGCTACCTCTTCTTCAAAGTGTCATTAAACCTTTAATTTGCTCCTTGATAATGATTGGTACTATGATTTTTATAAAAAATATAGAAGCCTTCACTAATCCAAACATTAAGGGAGCTACAGTTTTTGTTGCAGGAGGACTCGTTTATATTATATCTCTTGCATTAACAAAAACAATAGATATTGAAGCATTTTTAAAGGCTATAAAGGGATAGCATTTTTTGCTATCCTTTAAAAAATTCCCTCACCTCATTTATGTCACTGGTATTTAGTACATCAATTGCCTCAAGCCACCCTTTTCTAGCTACTCCAATACCATAAAAAATATGATCTAATCCTTCAATCTTATGGGCATCTGGCTCAATAACCAGCCTTACTCCCTGTTCTTTAGCATATCTACACATCCGCCAATCTAAATCTAATCGATGGGGGTTGCTATTTATCTCAATTGCAACCTTGTTCTCTGCACATGCATTAATTATCTTTTTTAAATCTAGCCCATAACCATTTCTTGAAAGCAGTAGTCTACCTGTCACATGCCCTAATATTTTTAAATGCTTATTTTTTATAGCCCGAAGCATTCTTTCCGTCATTAAATCACCATCTATATTGAAGCTGGAATGAATTGATCCAATAACATAATCAAAGGATTCCAAAGTATTTTCATCATAATCTAAAGATCCATCCAGTAAAATATCAGATTCAATTCCCTTTAGAATAGTAATATTAGAATATTTTACTCTTAGATTATTAATTTCCTCATGCTGTCTAACTATATCCTGCTCCTTAAGGCCACCAGCGTAAATGGCGCTTTTACTATGGTCAGATATGCCTATATACTTAAATCCCTTATCAATGGCTGCTTTAACCAGTTCTTCAATAGTATTTTTACCATCACTGTAATTACTATGAACATGAAATACTCCCTTTATTAAATCTAAATCTACTAATTTGGGAATATCGTTTAATTCGGCTGCCTCTATTTCTCCATTATTCTCCCTAATTTCAGGTGGAATATATTGTAGCTTAAGAATATTATAAATATCCTCTTCACTTCCTACATAAACCTTCTCTTCACCGTTGAATAATCCGTATTCATTAATTTTGTATCCCATCTGCTTTCCTCTATGTCTTAGGGCAGTATTGTGCTCTTTACTGCCTGTAAAATGCTGTAAAGCATTAGGAAAAGCTTCATCATTGACTATCCGCATATCTACGTTCATTCCTACATCTAAAGTAATACTACATTTTGTTATCCCTCTCCCTGTCACCCTTGCAACACCTTCAAGGTTGGTGAAGTAATCCATTATATAATCTATATTGTTTTCTTCACAGCTAACGATTAAGTCAATATCCTTAATAACCTCTTTAAATCTTCTTATGCTACCAGCCAGGCTTATTCGTTGCACCTGTGGAAGTTCCTTAAGTTGCTCATATATATAGGTGCCGTAATTAAGTCCTGTCGATATCAAGAATTGATTCTTATAGTTTTTATAATTCTCAATACCCTCTAAAATTTTCTTTTGAGTTTTCTCACCAAAGCCTTTAATGCTAACTAAACGATTCTGAAGGCACGCATCCTCCAATTCATCAACAGCCTTTATTCCTAGGTCCTTGTATAAAACACTAATCTTTTTAGGACCAACCCCTGGTATTCTTAACATTTCCAGTAATCCAGGGGGAGTAGATTCCTTTAATTCATCATAAAAGGCCAGCTTACCCGTAGTAACCAGCTCTGTAATTTTTTCTACAAGTGCTTTACCAACTCCTTTTACTTCCTGGAGTCTATTCTCCTTAATCAGTTGATTTAAATCCTCCTCCAGCATCTCGACTGTTCTAGCCCCATTATAGTATGCTCTTACTTTAAATGGATTCTCTCCCTTTAGCTCAAGGAGGGTACCTATTTCCTCAAGAATTATACTAATTTCATTTTTATCCATAAATACACCGTCCTTTAGAGTTAGTACATAGAATTATAATACCTACATAGCTATGTTTTTAAACTTATTTTGCTTATTTTCTTGTAATTTTAAAAAAATAGAGCTATCTTTAGATAGCCCTGAGGTTGTTGAAAAAGTCAACAATATCCAGACTGATGAAAAAGCCACAGATTCGAGGCGCTAGAAAACCTAGCGACTGCAGCGTATACGTAATACGTAAGGGTGCTGGGTTTTTGCAGCAACGAAGAAGATGGGGGTTTTTCATCAGTCTGAGAGCTATCTTTAGATAGCCCTCATATTATTCTCATTACTTATTACTCATTACTTCTATACTGTCTCCAGCTTTAACAGTTCCACCCTTAATAACCTTAGTAAAAATTCCTTCCTTTGGCATAACACAATCTCCTACTGTATGAAAAATTGCACACCTAGTATGACATTCTTTTCCTATTTGAGTTACTTCTTGTATTGTATCCCCGATCTTTAGCTGTGTTCCAACTGGCAGCTCATATAAACAAATACCTTCTGTTGTAATGTTTTCTGCAAATCTACCAGGAGATAAATCTTTTACTCCCATATCCTTTATCTTTTCAATACTTTCTTGAGCCAACAAGCTTACCTGCCTATGCCAGTCACCTCCATGGGAATCTTCCTTTAATCCAAAATCAATTAAAAATTCTCCCTTATCTATCGGGTCTTTAGGAATCCCCTTTTCACTGCTGATATTGATTGAAACAACCTTTGCCATCTATTACTCCTCCTTAAAGTATAATAATTTCACCGATCCTATCGGTTTTATAACCACCCAAAGCTTCAATTTTTTTGATGTATTCAGTATTTTTTAATGTTTCAAGTAAACTTAATATTTTTACATCCTTTAAAGCTTCTTGTGTAACCAGTAAATCATAATCCTCCCAAGCAATAGGAATAAAGTCAAGACCCATTGCTTTAGCGGCTGAGTATATTCCCAAACCACAATCAGCTGTACCTCCT
The DNA here is from genome assembly GCF_900101495.1 of Alkaliphilus peptidifermentans DSM 18978. Taxonomy (GTDB): domain Bacteria; phylum Bacillota; class Clostridia; order Peptostreptococcales; family Natronincolaceae; genus Alkaliphilus_C; species Alkaliphilus_C peptidifermentans. The sequence goes on along the minus strand of NZ_FMUS01000003.1, from coordinate 108,528 downwards.
GCAATGGCAGCTGCTACAGCCATATGAGTAGTCATTTCCCTCTCATATCCTTGTATTTGTGAGCTTTCTATTTCTTCTTTACTTAAGTGATAATCTAATAAAACTCTTGTACCAGCACCCCTTTGACGATTAACAAAGGTGACTTCTGGTCGCTGAAGGTCCTTAATTCCCTTTATCCCTTTAGGATTTCCCCCCTTAAGCATTAAGCCCTGACTTCTACCCACAAACTTAATTAATGCAATTTGCTGATCGTTTAAGTATCGCTTTACATATGCTTCATTATAGTTACCAGAAACTGTGTCTAATAGATGAACAGGTGCAATGTGGCACTCTCCTTTTTTCATAGCCATTATACCACCTAAGCTGCCAACATGGGCTGAAGAAAGATATATATTATTATGATTATAGTGTAGCTGGTCACTTAGCAAATCCATAACTAAGTCATGGCTTCCAATTGATACAATAGTATTTTGAATCTCGTTGGTTGATTTTAAAAGTTGTACTTCTACCTCTGTACCACCTTCATATCCTTCAGACTGCTGTGGTATCACCAACACACCATCTGCCCTTACCAAAGACATTGTTACTCCAGCGCCTCTTTCTAAAGGTGTAGCAATCATTTTATCATTAACTAACCCCAGCTTGATACGAATATACTCTTCATATTTCAAGGATGAAACCACTCTTCTCGAAAGATAAGCTCTTAATGTTGTGGGCTGCTGTAGTGGTCTATGATTAAGTTTTGCTACTAAAGGCTTAACAAAGAACTCAAAGGTAAAATATGCCGATACTGGATACCCAGGTATGCCAACCACAGGTTTTCCCTTTACAATGGCTAAAATAACAGGCTTACCAGGTTTTGTTGCCACTCCATGTATAACAACTTCACCAATTTCTCTTAATACATCAACGGTATAATCTTTAGATCCGGCTGATGATCCTGCATTTACTACTACAAGCTGGTTTTCTTCAACAGCCTTTAGGACCTGCTCTTTAATTAGATTATATTCGTCAACCACCACTGGATAACGTTTAGGAATAGCTTGATACTGTTTAATCATTGCAGCAAACATACTGGCATTTGATTCAATTATTTTTCCGGCTGTCATCTCCTCAGAGACATCAATAATTTCTGAACCAGTAGGAATAATTCCTACCCTAGGCAATTTATATACTTCAACTTCTTTAATTTGTCCAGCAAGTAATGCTCCAATATCAACAGGTCTTATTTGATGATTTGCAGAAATAATCAACTCACCCTCAACAATATCCTCACCTATAGGCCTTATATGCTGCCAAAGATTTGCCGATTCATATATTTCTATCCAGTCCTTATCGATTTCTACAATATCTTCAATCATAATAACTGCATCATAGGGCTCTTTAATATGACCCCCTGTATTAATAAATTCAAAGCCACTATTCCTTTTTAGCCTCAAGGGGTTTATTTCAGTTGCACCATAGGTTTCAGCTGCAACAACTGCAACTCCATCCATTGCTGCAGCATTATAATTTGGTGATGATTTTCGTGCAAAAATTGGGCTAACCGATACCTTGTCTAAGGATTCTCTTACAGGAACAACTTCAGTCTCTGAGTTTAAGTTTAATATATCAACTCGAGAAAAATATGTTTCTTGGGCTTCCTTAAGTGGAATATTAGTGAGATATATATTTCTTTTTTCCTTCATTACAATAGCCCCCTCCTAGAATATGTATACTTTAACTGATTCTCCCTTATGTAACCCTTCTTGATTTTTTTCGATTTTTATATATCCTTTGGATTTTGTCATCATTGTTAACATTCCTGATTTCCCATGAATAGGATATACCACATTTTTCTCCTTTTCCTGGGAAATATCCACCATTATATAGTGTTCTTTACCAGCAGCCGATGGAATATTTACAGCTAATTCACCAACTATATAGGTTTGCTTAATAGATACCTGTTGAAGGTTTCTTATAAAATTACTCACTAATATATGATAAATAACCAAAGCAGAAACTGGCTGTCCTGGTAGTCCAAATACAGGTGTTTCCCCTATTTTTCCAACTATAGTTGGCTTACCTGGTTTAACAGCAAGCCCATGGATAAAGACACCAGGCTGACCCAATTGATTTATTGCATCCTTAGTTATATCACGTGTGCCCATTGAGCTACCACCAGAAATAAGAATTATATCGCTTATTTCTAGCAGCTCTTTTATTTTTTGTGTTAAAAGCTCTAACTGATCCTGCACAACTGCTCTAGCTGATATTTGACAACCATCCTTTATTGCAGCAGCTGCTAAACTATATGTATTCATATCTCTAACTTGTCCTAATTTAAGGTTGTCTTCTGGACCAACAATTTCATCACCTGTAGAAATAATTCCTATCCTTAGCTTCTGATATACCTTTACTTTGCTAAAGCCCATACCAGCAAGAATTCCAATATCCTGACTTCTTAGCAAATGTCCTTTAGTCAAGACCCTATCGCCCGCCTTTATGTCATCCCCTTTGCGCAAACAATTTTCTAGGGGAGCAACTGGTTTCTGTATACATATTGTTTTATCATCCAATAGTTCTGTATATTCCACCATTACCACGCCATCACTGCCTTCAGGGAGCATACCACCAGTTGGTACATAGCAGCATTCTCCAGATCTAATGCTTTTTATTGCAGACTTGCCCATCTCCACTTCTCCAATTATGTTCAAAAACCCAGGTAACCCTTCGCTGGCTCCCACCGTTTCCTTTGCTATAACCGCATATCCATCTACGGTGGAGCGATTAAATTCTGGTACATTAATGGGTGAAATAATATCATCTGCCAGCACTCTATCTGCAGCCTCCATCAGAGTAACCTCTTCTATTTCAAGCGAGGAATTTTTAAAGACATTTTCAATTTTCTCCTTTGCTTCCTCAATTGATAAGGTATTGAATAATTCCATTAGACTACCTCCTCTGTTATCTATTATTATTGCATTAATTAATTAACAGCATGCTATGTTAAGCTTAACCCTTTATTTTACATTATAAAAAGCTAACCCTAAAGGTTAGCTTTAACTACAGTATTAGTATACGAAGTAAAGAAATTTCCTTTCCAAGGGTGGGAGGTAAATAAATTTCTTTATTTACCCATTGGTGAAAAATCATAGCCTTCCTTAGCTTTGCTTTAGATTGTTTCACTCGGAAATTTATAAGTATTTTATTTTATCATAATGTTAACATATATTTTTTTATAATTCAATTATTTAAAATATTTATAAAAAAAAGGAACAGACTGTCTGCTCCTTTACCTTATTATCTTTCACCTAGTTGGAAATATGTTAATTCAATAGCAGTTGACTTGCAACGTGGATGGTCACAAGCACTAACCATAAGGTTAGAGGGAGGAATATGAGGAGTCTGCTATATAAATTAATAATTAATTATCCCTATAAGTGAAGCGTCTAGGTCAATTGCTAATATATTTTAAGACGCAATTACCATTATTAACTCTTCCTTTAACTCCTTAAACTGACTTAACCATTGTTGTCTTTCTTCTTTTAAGGTTTTAACTATATTTTTGTATTCTATTTCGGTATAGTATTGCTTTGGTTCATACTTACTTAGGTCTAACCCATTCACCTCTTCAGGCACCATATATCCCCAGTCCTCATCCTGCTTCCATGTTATGCCATCCTTTGCGATTTGCTTCATAATTTCAGTGGATATTTTTATGGTAATCTTTTCTCCCTTGAAATTCACATTAGCCCCTACACTGCCAGTATTAAGAAGATAACACTCCATATCTGGATTGTTTTTCATTATTTCCCAAATTCTATGACCTTCTTCACTCTCAGGTCCAGTTATAAAGGGGTTTGTTCCTACACATCTTTTAGATTGTCCTGCCTTGGTAGGATCACCAGCAGATGTTTCTATGGATTCACCCAGCATAAAATAGGTAGCTGCCTGTTTTGCTGTTAGCTTAGCTACAGGTGGAATAATATCATTTCTACGTGTAATAAAGACCATTTTATTAGCCTTCTTCAAGTCAATGCTGTTATCTGTATTTTCAATTTCTTTTCTTAAAACAACACCTCGACCATTGGAGGTAAGCTCAGTGTTATCAAAATCTATATGCCCTTCATTATCAATCATTACATTTTCAAATATGGTGGTAGGGTGGATTGCTGCTTTATATAGAACTTCTTGAGATTCATCTAAGCCTTCAGTTTTAATAAAGAAGCCATCTTCACTTCCATAGCAGCTTCCTGTCTCATCCATAAAAACCACATCATCTTGCCTTACTATTGCAGTTTCTTCACCCGTTAAGCCATGATCGTGGATAGTTAATGTTGTTTTTCCTGTTCCACTAAGACCAAAAAGTAAAAATCCAACCTCCTGCAGTTTTCCGTCTTTATCCTTTACCTTAAGAACTTTACTTCCAGCGTGAAGACCTAACCCATTATTCTTTTTAACTTCATACATAGCCATTCTTAAAAAGGATTTCTTTGCTTCCCCAAAATAATCTGTTCCAAGTATATAAGTAACCTTTTGGATTGGGTCAGCAATAATAATTCTCTCAGGCCACTCAGGAATATAAATACTTATAAAATCAGGATCATTTGTTTTGTTTGGCTCAAGCAAAGTATTATTCCACATATGGGCAATTCTTGCATACTCTTGTGTAATATATAAACGACAGTGGAAATTGAATTTACTACTCATTCCCATTTGTCTATCTAGCTGTATTATATTCTTATCCTTTAAGTAATCTAAAACTTCATCTTTTATCTCATCTGCCTTCATCCTAGAAATTCCTCTTTGTGCTACACCTAATGGAATATCGTCCACTATAAAGGATTGACCTGCACTTCTATTTCTTATTTTAGATACATAAGCTGCACTTTCATATTTAGTAGTTTGTTCATGATGCTCTGCCAGCTTCCTTAATTCCTCCACCGTTGGATTCACAATCACCTTTTTTGCAACAATTCTATTCATTTGCACATCCGTCACCTCGGTCTGATTTTTTTTGAAAGCATTAAGTATGTCTCATTTCATTTATTAGTATAGCACATATCTCATATTATTCAACTATAATTATCCATCAATTTATTACTTTTTAGTAATTTTTTTAAATATTATATATTCTCGATATATTGTATATCAGATATAAAGGCATTAAAGATAAATAAATGAACTATTTTATTAAAAAAAGAACCCTTAATGGGTTCTCAGGTTGATGACAAAGTCATCAAAATGCAGACTGATCAAAAAACCGCAGATTCAAGATGCAAGAAAACCTAGCGACTGCAGCGTATACGTAATACGTAAGGGTGCTAGGTTTTCGAAGCAACGAAGAAGATGGGGGTTTTTCATCAGTCTAAGAACCCTTAATGGGTTCTTTTGGCTATACATTCCTGTACAATTATATCTATCTGATCTTCCTTTAAAGTTTCCTTTAATAACAGTTGGTTTGCTATATCATTTACCAAGTCTATATTATCATTAATCAACTGTTTTGTTTCATTATATAATGTTTCCATGCTTTGGTTGCATTCCTTTACTAAATTACCATCAGCAGTTTGCTGCCCTAGAAGCATTTCGTAATTAAGCATTCCCATTTTTTCACTCATTCCAAAATGTTTGATCATCATCATTAGAGTTTCTGTAGCTTTTTGAATATCATTACTTGCACCTGTAGTAATATTGTCTTTACCGAAGATAATCTCTTCTACTACTCGTCCTGCCAATGATATTTTAATATTATTTAACATGTCCATCTTTGTGTGGAACATCTTATCTGGAGGAATATTCATGCTAAACCCTCCCGCTCCCTTGGTGCTTGGTATAATAGTAACCTTTGTCACCTTATTTTGTGGAGCCAATAGCTTAGTTGCAACGGTATGCCCGGCCTCATGGAAGGCTGTAATTTTACGATCCTGATGAGCTATTTGACTTCTATCCTTCTTTTCTTCTCCTGCAATTACAGTATAAAAGGCTTTATCAATATGAGTATCAGATATACTTTCAGCGTTTTCCCTTGCTGCATAAATAGCTGCTTCATTCATCAAGCTTTCCAGCTTGGCACCACTAAAGTATACTGTTTGCTGAGCCAGTTGGCTCAAATCAATGGTTGGTGCTATTGGTCTATTCTCAGTATAAAGCTTTAATATTTCCTTACGAGCTTTAAAGTCTGGTAAACCTACTTCAATTTGTCTATCAAATCTTCCAGGTCTTAGTAGGGCATCATCTAAGGTATCTACACGGTTAGTAGCTGCCAATATAATAATCCCTTCACTTCCTTTAAACCCAGACATTTCAGTAAGAAGAGCATTTAATGTTCTATCAGATTCATCACTGCCCCCTAAACCACCACGATCCCTTTTCTTACCAATAGCATCTATTTCATCTATAAATATAACACATTTTCTTTTTTCTCTTGCACTCTTAAATAAGCTTCTAATTCTGGCTGCTCCTAAACCTGCATATATTTGAACAAAGTCAGAGCCTGAAACCGCCATAAAATCTACCTTTGCCTCACTGGCAAGGGCCTTTGCCATTAAAGTTTTACCTGTCCCTGGAGGTCCGTACAAAATAACCCCCTTAGGCATTCTTGCTCCATAGCGTTGATATTTATCAGGATTTTTTAGAAAATCAACTAACTCCATCAAGCTATCTTTAGCTTCATCATTACCAGCTACTGAGCTAAATGTAAGCTGTTGCTCCTTTTCTGTTGAAAACTCAATTGAAGACATTTTATCATATTCTTTGGATGCTTGTCTTCCATTATTACGTGAAAGAAATATAGCTAAGCCTATAAAGACACCAATGAGTATAATAAAGGTAACAACTTGTCCTATTGTGTATTGTTCATTAACCTCAACTACCTCAACAGAATTTATTAATAGCATTTCTTTTAAATTATCAATTCTAGGGTTATCGGTTGTAAATCTTTCGCCATTAATTAGTAGACCCTGTAATTGTGGTCCATCATATAAATATACTTCTGATACTTCCCCTGACTCCACCTTATCTATAAAATCACTATAGGTAATTTTAATTTGATCAGGCCTATTAAAAAAACTATATGCTCCATATATCGCTACACATACCATAATTACTATAACCGTAGCTATAATTAACTTCTTATTCTTTGTTAAGGTTTTCATTCGAAATACCCCCTTCTATTTTGCATCTCAGACTAACCTCTGATTTATTATTTAATTGGTTAGCCTATGTATAATTTTGAGCATACAAACAGAAGCGTGGTTTACATAATATATTAACATAAATTCAAAAAAAAATAAAGCCCTTGGCTTTATTAATTCTTACTTTTCATTTAAATTAATATTAGAGCTAACTTCTTTTTTTGGGGCTAATTTATTTTGATCTAATAATTCTCTTTTTTTCATTTTGCTTATAATTATATCGTAGTTGCCTATTGCTGCAGCAGCTACAAGGAATGAATTAATAATGCTAATATATACATTGCTAATACTAATTCCTGCATATATAAGACGGTTAGCCAGTGTAACAAATATTGCAACAAACAGAGTTATTATCTTTTTATCAAGCCCCTCCGGCATATAGTCTTTAATAAAGTGTGTAATAATGTTGGTAATAAAAACTGCTCCATAGAAAGTAGCTAAAAAGTCAGCAGTAACCCAATCTATTTCTGTCATAAGCATACACTCCTACATTAATCAATCAATAATATATTGTATGCCCATACTCCAAAATTGTGTAATGTTTATTATTGTTGCATAAACTCCTTTTTATGTTTAATTAAATGTTGAAAGCTTTGCTCATCAATCAGTCCCTTATCAAGATATCTTTCCAATAACTCAATGAATAGCTGCGATACTTCTATGAGCTCTTCTTTTATTACCTGTAATTCTAATTCCTTATTAAATTCTTCGGTATTTAACATTGATCTTCCCCCTCATTCTAAAGAATAACACTTCTTAAGTAAATATATCCAAGAATTATGTAAAATATTCTGCTATATTGTATAATTTTTACATATTGTTTACCCAGAAGAATAAAATTCCTTAGAATGATATTATTATTGCTTAACAGTTAACGATATGTGAAAGTGATATAACTATTCTATATTGAAAAGTAAAATCCTTCCTAAATTACAAATTTTTTTTAATTAAGGATTTAGTTTTAAATAAATTTTAATTTACAAAAAAATATATTTATAATATAATAATATCTACATGGTAATGATATTGCAAGAATTTATGGGGCATTAGTTCAGCTGGGAGAACGCTTGACTGGCAGTCAAGAGGTCAGCGGTTCAAGTCCGCTATGCTCCACCAATATTGGAAATACAAGAAAGCAGGGTAATTGTACCCTGCTTGTTTTTATGCCTTTCTATAAGTGTAAAGGTAACGCTAAAGTCTTATATTCTATATAGTACTTAGCCTCCTTTGCAATTCCTTAAGATCCATAGGTAGCTCTGCTACTACCTCCAGTTGGTTTTTATATCTAGGTTGATACAGTTTTAAGTATGCAGCGTGTAAAGCTTGTCTCTCTATCATTTGTCCAGCTTCCTCACCATATAGTGTATCCCCTATTATGGGGTGTCCTAAATGATGCAGATGAACACGTATTTGATGGGTTCTACCGGTCAGAAGCTCTACCTCCAGCATGGTAGCATTTTTGAATCTGTTTATCACTTTATATTTTGTAAGGGAATATTGTCCTCGATTATCAACTATTCTTCGAATGGAATCATCAGTTGGCCTATAAATAGGTTCTTCTATTATTCCTTCATCATTATTCACTAACCCTTCCACAAAGGTAATATATTTTTTTTGAATCCTATCTTCTGCCATCATTTGAGAAATCACATGATGGGCATAAGGATTTTTAGCAATAATTAATAGCCCTGAGGTGTCCATATCCAAGCGATTTGCGAAGCGAATTCTGCATTTTTTTCCCTGTTTTTGCAAATAATAAGCAGCAGCATTGGCAATAGTATATTTAGAATGACTTTTTGTTGGATGAGACACAATTCCTGGCTGTTTGTTTATAATAATTACATCAACATCCTCATATACAATACTAAATGGGATGTCTTGAGGTATAAATTGATTTTCTGGCTCCTCCATATCAATAGTTATTATGTCCTTATCTTTAACTATTTCATGGTACTTTGCATAAGAATTGTTTATCAGAATATTTTTTTCCTTTTTAAGCTTTGTTAAAAGTCGACTAGAAAAGTCCATTTTATTTTTAAGGATTTGCTTAATTGGCTTTCCTTCGTCATCCTCTTCTGCTTGGTACACCATAAGGGTTTCAGTCTGCAAATCTTTTATAAGCATTTTTTCACCTCTTTTTCTTTTGCATTGCTATTATATTATGAAATATTTACTATATCAAGAACAAAAGTATTTCATGAGTTTTAAAACAATTAAAAATTGGGAAAGGAATTTTACTAGTTTTATAGAATGTGTATCTGTGGTATATATTAAATAGAGTAGCTTTTTATTAGTATACTCTGAAAACCACTAATAAATTATTTATGTAGGTAAATAAGTCATAATTCAAAAGCATTAAAGGAGAATGGTCATGGATTTCAATAAGATTATTAATATTGTTAATAACGAATCAACATTTTCTGTTGAAACATCCCAATATCTAGAAAACAAGTTGAAAAAGCTAGGTTATCATATTAGTGATGTTTTTGACTATACAGCAGAGCTTACTATTTGTATCGGTGGAGATGGATCTTTTTTGAGAGCACTTCATCAGTATGACTTCCCAGACATTCCAATTGTAGGAATCAATACAGGACACCTTGGATTTTTAGCGGAAATTAATCCTGATGAAATAGATAATTTTTTAGATCGATATATAAAGGAAGATTATTTTATACATAATATAAATCCTATTGAAGCTGTTATTTGCACAAGGACTGATTGTATTAACGCATTTGGTTTAAATGAAATTGTTATTAAAGGTGATAAATCGCGAACAGTTCATCTTGATATTTCTGTAGATGATCAACTTATTCAACGTTTTAGTGGTGATGGAATATTGGTTTCAACCTCAACTGGAAGTACTGCATATAACTACTCTATCGGAGGAAGTATTGTTGATCCTAGGTTAAATGTGCTACAAGTAACTCCACTTGCCCCAATAAATACAAATGCGTATAGGTCCTTTACTTCCAGTGTTATATTACCCCATGAAGCCACTATTAAAGTTAATCCGGAGTATCGCTTTGAAGATGCCATTGTACTTGTAAGTGACGGAATGGAGCATCGATATAACAGTATCACTGAAATCTCCCTCAATTTATCTGAGCTGAATGTTCGAATGCTAAGGTTAAAAGGCTTTGAATTTTGGGGAAAGGTAATTGATAAGTTTTTATAGAAATACCCCTTAGAGGGCAGGATTTATTCCTTATGCCTAAGGGGTATTTTTATAATATTTTACTTAGAAATATTATATAGTATCAAGTAGGTCTTAATTGGTAAATTAAGCTTGGTTTGCAAATAATATAATTCCTTCCAAGAATTTTTTTACATTTATTTTTCCACGATATTTGCTTTTTTCCTTTAAGTATTCCATTTCCATTCGTACTTCTTGAAAATCAAATAATGTATTTGAATAAGTAGAGAAGGTAAAATCTCCATAGTCTTCTAATCCTAGGCTAGCAATATTTCGTAATGCCTTTCCTATTGACCTTCTTACCCTTTGTTCAATTGCTTTTTCGCTACATTCCATTTGATTATAATTATTACAATAGTAATCACATAATAGCTTATATATATCTGAGGTTTTATAAGTTGTTAAGCTCTCATTTTTATGTATTCTATTGTTTGAAAGCATATACACAATCTCAATAATATCTTTACTACCGGCTTCCCCCAGTATTCCCAGTTGAGATAATATAAGTTTAACAGGCTCTTTAATTGATTGCTTAGTGTTGTCCATCATTTGATTATTGTTCATATCCTTTAATAGCTTAAAGGCACTTTCAAAATGTCTCAAGGTTTCTGTTAGCTTATACTTCTCTATTACCTTCTTCATAACCGATTCTACTTCATTTACATTGATGGGTTTATTAATGAAATATTCAATTCCACTTTCGTAGGCTCTAGCTACCATTTCCTTAGAGCTAACCTGAGAAATCATAATAAAGAGCATCTGCTGATTAATTTCCCTCGCTCTTTCAATTAATTCTATACCATCAAGATTTGGAAGCAGCAAGTCAACTATTACTATATTTGGCTTACTTAAAAATATCTTATTTAGGCCATCTTCACCTTCATCGCTTTCACCAATAATATTCCCTAATTTTTTTGAAAGGATAATGTTCTTAAGGATTTGTCTTATACTAATATCATCATCAATAATATAAATATTTAGATCCATAAATCATCCTCCATCAAATATTTTTCATAGGTATCCTTATAGTAAAGACTGTATAGGAATTGATATGATCCTTCTCTTTGGTAAGCTCAATTTTCCCTTTGAATTGATTTACTACAAGATAAGTAACATGTGTTAATCCTATTCCCGAGCTCATCTTACCTGTGCCTTGATCAAATTTTGTAGTAAAGCCCGGCTCAAAAACAATGCTATAGTTATCTGGTAAAATACCTTCTCCATTGTCTTTTACCGTTATCACTAGTTCTTGTCCAACTATTTCGCCCTTAACTATAATAATTCCTTTTATAGGTATTGCTTCAATGGAATTAGTAATAAGATTATTTATGATTGAAATCAGTTCGTATGAGTTGTTTATCATAATATTTTCATTACAAAGGTAATCTATGTTTATATCTTTTTTCATAAGCTGAATGTTCTTCTCGAAGCTAGGTTCAATAATACTAAAAATGTCCTCAAGAAGCATACCTTCATGTGACCCTATTTCTGGCAGCATGTTTTCTAGCCCTGCTGTCAGCCTTAAATAATCCTTCTTTATTTCATGTATATCACGTGCAATTGATAATGCCATAAAGCTAAGTTCATTTTTTTCATCACTATTTTGGATTTTAATATCCTGATATAGTTGATAGCTTTTCTCCATTGCATTTTCTATGTCATCCATAGATTTCTTCAAAAAGAATACTTCTGATTTTAAATTTGATGTTATAAGCACCAATTGCTTATATCTCTCTTCGTGCTGCTCCTTCATTAGAAGCATTTCATAATACTTTACGACTTCAATTATAAGTATAGTAATAAAGCTCCTTATAAATCCAACAAAAAAAACTACTGTGAAATTATGTAAAGATTCCATTCGTATCAGTAATTCGACGATATTTGATAAACCGTCTGACATGGTTAATAATGCAATAAACATAATTTTTTTTTCTTGTAATAATCTATATCCTGAAATGCTTAAGAAAATCCCAAAAAAAGTATAATAAATTATAACTGGATAATGTACTAATACTAAGTCTCCTATTATGCTGGTAGAAGGATTTTGGAGGAATTCAATAAATACTCTAAAAATCAATAAGAATACCCCAGTAAAAAAGGAGGTATGGATAATGCTAAGCTCCTTATACCAAAAAATAAATAACGAAAATGCCACTACACTTAAGGAAAAACGGAAATCACTACTAAAGGGATTTAAATATATCTGTCCCATAAATGTTGTTACAAAACAAATAGTAAGCATTTGCTTTGCTTTAGAGTTGATTTTAATCAAGTAATCCCCCCTCTAATAATGATTATACAATTAATTCTATTATATAATATTTTTGTTATTTTTTAATCAAATTTCATTTATATAAAAATCTTCTGGTATATTTTTAATAATTTTATCTATTAAGCTCATTATAAGTGGAAATAGTGCTACCTTCAGACCATTGCCTATGTTTTTTGCTATTCTTATAAAATACTAATGTTCCATTATTCTTATAATAATGCCACTTACCTTGATTAAGACAATATTCTTCCTTTACCAATAGATCTTCTATTAGCATGTAGTTATTACTAAAATATTCATCGTAAATCTTTGTCAGACTTTCTTCTGATAGCAAGTGCTGGAATGTATCAATGGCCATTGCCTTGAAAACCCACTCCATTTCCGAAGTAATTTTATTCATTCTTGAAATAAAATATTTTCTGTTAACAAAAACATACGTCTCGATATCAGTGGTTGGAATAAACTCCTTATCAATTTCAGTGAAAAAAAACTGATTTACCTCCAACCAACCTTTCTGCTTCATTTTATTGCGAATAGAATTAATAAATCTATTTTTATCAATAGAGCTTACTAGGGTTTCTAAATCTGATTCTTGATAATCGTTAAGTTCAGAAATATTATTTATAATATCCGAGAAAATTTCTTCGTTTATCCACACCCAATTTATTGACTCCATATCAATCAACAAAAGGTCTTCAATACTATAGCCTTCTATTAGCTTTATAAGTTCATTCATCATAAATATCACCTCTTTTTATAATATAAAAGCCGGAAGTTTGATGTCTCGTTAAAATTTTCATTGATTAAACAATAAAATAAAGATGTATATTATTCATAAAACAGTTTAAATTTGATATGCTAAACTTAATATGAAAGGGTGTTATCCTATGAAGAATTCAAATTTTATCGGTGTTGGGGGCTTACTTTATTACAATAATGGATATTTACTAGTACGGCATTCATACGGTGAGTATAATAATATGTGGATTATTCCTGGTGGTCATGTGAATTCTGGTGAACACTTGCATAAAGCCGTTGAAAGGGAAGTATATGAAGAAACAGGTGTCAGCACTACCGCCACCAATATAGTAGCTGTACGTTCTCGTCAGAGAAGCACCAAATCACTAGATTGCTATATAGTCTTCCTTCTAACCTATAATTGTGGAAATCCAACATCTGATGGCTTTGAAAATAGTGCAGTTGAATTTTTCACATACAAGGAAGTTGTTAGAATGGAAAATATAATTCCCCTCACCAAGATTCTAATTCAACAGCACCATGAAAGCAAGTTAAATAACTTGCAAAAAGTAACCTCTCAAGAACCCTATACAAATGATAATAGTAAATTAACGCTTTACCTATAGCCATGAAATAATACTCCAAAAGAATCTAGCCCCTTATTATAGGTAGCTTGCCTCATAAGGGGTTTGGATTTTTCATTGCTTATTTGTATTTCTATTCTAATTCTCCTCAACCAACTTTTCCATCTCATCTAGCAAATCTGCAAAAACCTTTAATGCCATTTCCACAGGCTTTTTACTGGTCATATCAACCCCAGCATTTTTCAATAAATTAATAGGATAATCTATACTTCCACTCTTTAAAAACTTTAAATATGAATCTACAGCTTTTTCCCCATCCTGCTTTATTTGCTTAGAAAGAGCTATAGCCGCAGAAAAACCTGTTGCATACTGATATACATAGAAGCTCCTATAAAAATGTGGAATTCTAGCCCATTCAATTTCTATTTCTTTATTTATAGTCATATCACTACCATAATATTTTCTGTTTAGTTCATAGTATATCTCACATAGCTTTTCTGCTGTTAAAGCATCCCCTTTTGCCACCATTTCATGGGTTATTTTTTCAAACTCTGCAAACATTGTTTGTCTAAACATAGTTGTTCTAAATTGCTCTAAAAAATGATTAATGTAATACATTTTCACCTTTTTATCTTCATTTTTACTAATCATATAGTCCATTAATAGAGCTTCATTAACAGTTGATGCCACCTCTGCTACAAATATTTTATAGTTTGAATAAATAAAGGGTTGATTTAAAACGGTATAATAGCTATGAATAGAGTGTCCCATTTCATGAGCTAATGTAAATAAATTATCCACATTATCTTTATAGTTCATAAGTATAAAGGGATATGAATCATAGGTACCCCAAGAATATGCTCCACTGGACTTCCCTTTATTTTCATATACATCTACCCATCGATTATCGAAGGCGAACTTTATAGTATTGCAGTATTCCTCTCCCAAAGCTGCTAGACCTTCCATTACCATATCTTTTGCTTCCTGGTAGGTAATTTTTATATCCACCCCTTCCACTATAGGTGTATATATATCATACATATGTAAATCATCAATCTTAAGCATTTTTTCCCTGATTGCCATATAACGATGCATTAGGTGGAGGTTTTCATTAACCGCTTCTATTAGTTTATCATAAACCTCTACTGGTATGTTACTTTCAAATAAACTAGCCTCCAATGATGAGTTATGCTTTCTTACCTTAGCATAAAATCCATCCTTTTTTAAATTAGCGTTGAAGGTTGCTGCAAGTGTATTTTTATATTTTGAATATGTGCCATAAAACTGATAGAAGGCAGTCTTTCGTACCTCTCTATTTTTACTCTCCATTAGATGAGTGAAATTGCCAGCTGTCAATTCAACTATTTCTCCCTTTTCATCTGCTATTTCAGGAAACCTCATATCAGCATCATTTAACATATCATATATGTTCTCAGAAGCCTGGGCTAAGTCACCGGCTTGAGCAATTATCTTCTCTTCTTGAACTGATAGAACATGTGGTTTATTTCTCAGTGTTTCCATCAAGAATTGATGATATTTTTTCAAACCTTCCTCTTCATTTAAGAATTTTTCTATTTCCTCTTCATTTATCTGGAGTAATTCTGGAGTGAAGAAGGATATGGCACTCTCTACTTCTATATGTAAGCTCTGAGCTCTATCGGTTAATGCTTGATATTTAGGATTTTGATTATTTTCATCTCGTCTCATTTTTCCATAGGTATAAAGCTTATAGACTTTTTGTAATAAGCCTTCATATAGCTGTAATGCCTGCAAAAGCTTCTTTGAATCATTCAGCTTCCCCTGATATTGTACAAAATCATTTGTCAGTTCCTTTGCTTTCTTGAAATCCTGTTCCCACTCTTCATCATCTTTGTAAATCTTTTCTATATCCCATTTATATGCGATATCGATATCTTCTCTCTCTAGTATTTTTTTAGAGCTTTTTTTATCTTCTCTCATCTCTTTTGCCACCTTTCTCTTACATTAGTTTATTACCCCTATAAAATATATATTAAATATATTTTACATAAATTTCTTATTCCCTTTATTAGTATCACATATTCAATAATAAAAGCAATTGAGTTCTGCATCAATTATCCTATTCATCAAAAAAAGAAGGCATTTCTGCCTCCTTTAATATTGTTAATTTTGTTTATCTTCTTGCAATCTTATTTACTATTAAAGCAATCGCTCCATCACCTGTAACGTTGGCAGCTGTTCCAAAGCTATCCTGAGCAATATATATTGCCATCATTAATGCCAGTTGAGGCTCATTAAAGCCAAGCATAGTCTCAAGTAAGCCTAAAGCCGCCATTATTGCTCCTCCTGGGACACCTGGGGCTGCAACCATTGTAACACCCAGCATCATAATGAAGGGAAGCACTGTGGAAAATCCTGCTATTGAGCCTTCTAATGCCATAACAGCTAAAGCACATATTGTTAAGGTAATTGTACTTCCAGCAAGATGTATGGTTGCACAAAGAGGTACCGCAAAATCTGCTACTTCATCGGTTACTCCATTAAGCTTTGTAGTACGAACTGTAACTGGAATAGTAGCAGCTGAAGATTGTGTTCCTATCGCTGTAAAATACGCAGGAATCATGTTTTTTATTGCCGCAAATGGGTTTATACCAGTAAAAGCACCTGCAATAAGATACTGAATTAAAATAAAGGCTAAATGAACCCCTAAAACTAATATTATTACTCTACTAAATACCGCCAGTGTTCTAGCAACTTCACCAGTATAAGCCATTCTTGCAAAAATTCCTAGAATGTGTAGTGGTAATAAAGGAATGATTATATTCACTATTACTTTATTGATAATTTCTTGGAATTCACGCATAAAGTTAAAAATAGTTTTTTCCTTTATTGCTGCCATTCCTAAACCAAGTAAAAAGGCTGTAACTAAGGCTGTCATTACTCCCATAATTGGCAGCATCTGTATTTCAAAAAAAGCTGAAATGGTTTGTCCACCTCCTGCTACATCACCACCAGCAATAATTCCTGGTAAAATTAAAGCAGAAACAACAAAGGCTAATATTCCAGCAGAAATTGTTGATAGATAGGCAATCCCTGCAGTGATTCCTAGAAGCTTTCCTGCTTTTTGTCCAAGCTCAGCAATACCAGGTGCAACAAAACCTATAATAAGTAAAGGTATGATATATCCTAGAAAATTTCCAAATATACCACTAAAGGTAACAAAAATTCTTGTTAACCATTCTATTCCTGTAGAACCAATAATAATACCTAATACAATACCTATTAGTAGTTTAGGTAATAATCCAAATTTTTTCATTTGTTTTTTCCTCCTCATGTTATATGTTTGACGTCAACATTACTAATTTTAAACAAAATTGGTGACAGCTTCAATAGTTTATTTAATTTTTATATATAATATTTCTTATAAAACTAATGTAGAAAAATTGCAAATAATTATAATGTTTTAATAATAATTATTTTTGTTGATTGTGATTTTATTATATAATTGATATAGTAGAATATATATATTATTATCTTTGGGAGGAATCATTATGCATTCATTAATCCATGCAATTGCTTTGGATCCCTCTAAATGTGTCGGATGTACTAATTGTATTAAGCATTGTCCAACAGAAGCCATTAGGGTTAAAAATGGTCAATCTAAAATTATTAAAGAACGTTGCATCAATTGTGGTCAATGTATTCAAGTATGTCCACGCCATGCGAGATTCGGTATTACAGATGATTTAAAGACCATCAACAACTTCAAATATAGAATTGCCCTAATAGACCCAGTCCTATACGGACAATTTATTGAAGGTATTACCCCTTCACAAATTATTCGTAGTATACTTAATATGGGCTTTAATGATTATTTTGAAACTTCAAAGGGCGCAGATATTATAACTGAATTTACAAAAAACAAGTTGATAATGGGTTTAAAAGACCTATTATATCATCAGCATGTCCTACCATTGTTAGACTTATACAGGTTAGATATCCTAGTTTGATTGAACATATATTACCGATAGATTCACCTGTGGAAATATCAGCCCATTTAGCCCGTGAAAATGCTAAAACTACTCATGGATTAAAGGAAGAAGATATAGGTGTATATTATATTACACCTTGCCCTGCTAGAATCTATAGCTTTCAAAAACCTGTAGGAATAAAAAAGTCCCACGTAAGTGGAACGCTATCTGTAAAGGATGTTTTTTTAGAGGTTAGTAAAAATCTAGACAAAGACCAAACAACCCATAAGGATTTTTATCCTTCTGGCAAAGGAATTGGTTGGGCAAGAACTGGTGGCCAAAGTCAAGCTTTAGGCTTAAAGGAATATCTAGCTGTTGATGGTATACAAAATGTAATAAGTGTACTGGAGGAAATAGAATATCATAAAATTAGAGACCTAACCTTTTTAGAGTGTCATGCCTGTACTAATGGTTGCGTTGGAGGTAGTTTAACCATTGAAAATTCATTTGTTGCAAGAAACCGTATTAGAAAGCTTGTAGAAGCCCACTATGGTTATGAACCTAAAGCTATACAATCCTTTGAAAATTATCAATTAACTGAATCACTTGCACCTATACAAGTAACTAA
Organism: Alkaliphilus peptidifermentans DSM 18978; assembly: GCF_900101495.1. Lineage (GTDB taxonomy): Bacteria > Bacillota > Clostridia > Peptostreptococcales > Natronincolaceae > Alkaliphilus_C > Alkaliphilus_C peptidifermentans. The sequence continues at coordinate 89,982 of NZ_FMUS01000003.1, read as the reverse complement.
GTTGGATGATAATCTTTCTGAAGCAATAAAAAAAATGGAGCAAATCGAAAAGGTTCTTCCTTCTCTACCAAATATAGATTGTGGAGCCTGTGGAGCACCTCGCTGTAGAGCCTTGGCAGAGGATATTGTACTGGGTTATGCCAGTATGGATGATTGTATAGTTATACTAAAAAATCAAATTTCATCTGAGAAGGAAGACACGAAGGAAAAATAGAGTTATGAGTTGAGAGTTATGAGTTAAGAGTTAAGAGTTAAGAATTGAATGTTGAATGTTGAATGTTGGATGAAATAAATAAGTAATAAAAAGTCCAAAAGAACTAAAAGATAAAAATTAAGAATTAAAATTGAAAAGATAATAAATTTATAGAGATCAAAATATAAAAATATAACACAACAAAAAACCAGCTGGTTCACACTGATATGATACCTATGCTGGTTTTTTGTTGTGTTCAATTATTTTACTGTATTAGTTAATGTACCAATTTTTTCTATGGTACAGCTTATTATATCGCCAGATTTTAAGAATTTTGGGGGCTGAAATCCCATTCCCACTCCCGCTGGTGTTCCTGTAGCAATAATATCTCCTGCCTTTAATGTAATTCCTTTTGATAGGTCGTTTATAATGTGGGGAATATCAAAAATAAGCTTATTGGTATTGGAGCTTTGCCTTAACTCACCATTTACAGTGGTTTCCAGATTTAACTGAAGGGGAAAAGGAATAGCACTTTTATGGGTAATGCATGGCCCCAGTACGCTGAATGTATCAAGGCTTTTTCCCTTTAACCACTGGGTATGCTTTTTTTGTAAATCTCGTGCTGTTACATCATTCAGTATGCTATATCCAAATATATATTCATCTGCCCTTTCTATTGGAATATTACTTCCGTCCTTTCCAATAATAACTGCCAATTCAACCTCGTAATCAAGCTGGTTAGTTAGTTCTTTATAACTTATTATTTCCTCGCCAGAGCCAATTGAATATGCTGCCATTTTACTGAAATATACCGGTGCATCGGGTATAGTAAAGTTATTACCCTTAAATTGTTGCGATTCCAGTACATGGTCATGATAGTTCAATCCTAAACAAATTATATTACGTAATGGCTTAGGAATTGGACTTATAACTTTTATATCCTCAGCCTTAATATAACTGCTTGTGTTTTCTTCCTCTAAAAACCAATTGATTATTTCTAATATCTCTTGATTAAAGCCAGAAATGAATTCAAGCATATTAGCTGATGACTTAATCCCATCAATTAATGATAGGTCAAGTATTAAATCATTATCTACATGAACTCCTACTTTTTCCTTGTTATTTTGAATAAAAGTTACAAATCTCATGGTTTCACCTCTATATTATTTAACTATTTGTTTTACAATTTTTTTACTTTAAATCCTTTTAATCTCATTTTTAATATCCATCTTATTTCTTGAAAAATTGATATAAATTCCTTATCTTCTCTATAAAACAAGTTCCCTCTTTTAATTTCGTAGCTTTTAATTAGCACTTATATTCCCCCATTATCTTTTAAAACTTGTTGCCATCAATTTAGTGTCTCTAATAATCTTAACACCAGCAAAAAAGAATACAAAGAACTCTAGCCTTCCTAACATCATACCTAAAATCTGTGACCACAAAATTAACACAGGAGTATCAGGTGATGTTATTCCCACAGATAAACCAACTGTGCCTAAAGTAGATGCAAACTCAAACATTGATTCTTGTAATGGGAATCCATAAGCTAACATTATTAACACTCCAATAACATAGACTATAAAATATATAGTAGCAAATGCAGTAATTTCAACTATATGTTTTTTAGGAACATAGTACTTCCCTTCTGGTCTGATGACATACTCCTGCCTTACAGTGTTTCTAGGCACTAGATAGCCTTTTAAATTCCAAATTAAAGACTTTAACATTATATATACTCTGTATTGCTTCAATCCGCCAGCTGTTGAGCCAGCACCTCCTCCTATTATCATAAGCGCTATCATTATAAATATAGCGAAGCTAGGCCAGCCTTCATATCCAACAGTTGAAAAGCCTGTAGTAGATAGAGCAGATACTAGTTCAAAAACTCCTACTCTAATTGTTTTACCTAATGTGTTATAGATTCCTAGAAGGGCAATAACTATAGTGATTGGAATTGCTAAGGATAAAATAAAAAACATAAATCGTATTTCACCAATTTTAAAGAATCTCTTAATTTCACCCTTCAAAAGTAAAAAATGTGCTGCAAAGTTAATGGTTCCTAAAAACATTAGTACTATTGTTATAAGTTCAATAGCAACACTATTAAATTCACCAATGCTATCTACCTTTGTTGAAAATCCTCCAGTAGATAAAGCTGCTATTGCATGATTTATAGCGTCAAACCAGTTCATTCCTGCTATAATATATAGAACTATACCTGCAACTATATAGCTTAGATAAATAGTCATAATTAATTTTGTTGACTTTGCAACATCAGGTAACAATTTATCAGAACGGCCTTCAGCATTATATAAACCTAATCCATGGGGGCCAATTATTGCAGAAAGCATTACAACAGCAAGTCCAGCCCCTCCTAAAAATTGCATTATACTTCTCCATAATAAAAAAGTATTCGGTGTTTTAGTGACATCAACAACTGATAATCCTGTAGTTGTCCATCCACTAACAGATTCAAACATTGCTTGGGTAAAGTTAAGTTGTCCAGATAGGATAAAAGGCGTAGCTGATATTATTATAGTAATAAACCATGCAAAAACAACTATAACGCCTCCTTCATGTAGAGTTAAAGTAGCCTCTTTATCTAAATTTGCTTTTCTTATTATATAACCTAGTACTATTGAAAAAACTGATGGTATTAAAAAATACTTAATCTGTTCTACTTCACCTTTATAAATAGGTACTATTAAAAGGGGGATTAATAGAGCTATACCTATTCCAATAACTATCGTACCTAGGTACCCTATAGTTAACTGATATCTTTCCCTTAATTGTTGTATATATATCATTTCTAATCAGTCCTTCCTCTTATAACCCTTAATACAGCAGACTGAACATTTGGTAATGATAATATAATTAATTTATCTTCTTCTTTTACCTCTGTATTCCCCCGAGGAATTACTGCAATACCATTGCGCATTATACATCCAACAACTGCTTCCTTTGGAAAAGCTATATCACTCAAAATATTACCAACAACTGGATATCCTTTGCTTATTTCAATTTCCATTATAGATACCTTACCTTCTTCAATAGGTATGAGATTAGTAATATCATCTACAGCAATTTTCTGCTCAATTAGAGATGATATAATATTAGCTGTACTTATTACTGTGTCAACTCCTAGCTTTTTAAATATCTCAATATTTCTTGGATCATTTACAATAGCAAAGGTTTTTATTACCTTAAACATTTTCTCGGCAACTTGGCAAATGACTAAGTTATCGGGGTCATTTGATGTTAATGCTATAACCATTTGAGAATAGGCTGCACCAGAATCTTCTAAAATATATGGTTTCGTTCCATCACCATGAACAATATTTGCCCTTTCGTGGATTCTTGCTAATTTTTTGCAATATTCCTCATCTTTATTAATAATTGTTACTCTATATCCCTTTGATAGAAAGGATTTGGTAAGAAAATGAACTTCTTTACCTCCCCCAACTATAATAATATTCATTTATTAATCCTCCATTTCTGAGCCTACTATAATGTTCTTAAAAGCTATAGAAGAGAGAACTGTAGGACTTATGGTTTCTACATCGAGTTCCTCATAAACAATCTTTCTGCTAGGTTCAAATAATCTTGCTACAACCTTTGGTACCCCATAAATTGTTTTTGCAATTTGTGCTACCATAATATTTGTATTGTCATCATTAGTTGTAGCTACTAATACATCTGCCTTGTTAATCTTTGCTTCTAGTAGTGTATCTATCTCAATAGCATCTGCTTCGATTGTAAATCCACTAAAGTCATCAGAAAGCCTGTGGAATGCATGCTGTTCTTTATCAATAACTACTACACTTCTTCTTGTTTTTGAAAGAAGGCTAGCTAAGTGTGACCCCAGTCTACCACATCCAACTATAATGATATATTCATCATTATTCTTCTTCATTACTGAATCCTCCCATGTTGATTCCTACTTGTGTATATCTCATTTGTGCTGTTCTTTCAAGGTTTTTATCTGCTGGTTTATAGGTTGGATCTAAAGCCAAAGCAGCTCTATAGTGCTTTTGGGCTTGATTAATCTCATTTCTATACTCATTTATTACGCCTAGAAGGTTGTGTGGTTCAGGAGAATTTATATCTAAGATTATACTTTTCTTCAAATAATCTTCAGCTTTTTTTATATCATTTGTTAAAATACATTTCTTAGCATAATCTATAATTTGTTTAAAGGTTTGAAGTTTATCCTCCTTTAAGCTTTCTCTATTTAATACTCTTGTTACCATTTCTCTTATTTCTTCGGGTGTAAAGGGTTTACTAACAAAGTCAATGGCACCCATCTTCATAGCCTCTACAGCATTTTCTATAGTTCCATAGGCTGTCATCATTATTACATTTACCTTATTACTCTTTTCCCTTAATTTATTAAGTACCTCCATGCCATTTAAACCGGGCATTTTAATATCAAGAAGCACTAAATCATATTCATTATTTAGTATCTTAGGAACAGCTTCCTCTCCATTTACTGCTGTATCCAACTCATAATCATCATTTTGCAGACATTGCTTAAGGGTTAACCTTATGTTTTTTTCATCATCTACTATTAGTATTTTTTTGTTCATTTCTATTCCTCCTTAAGATATTTAATCAGTAATTCTTTGATCTGTGCCGGAGTGAAAGGTTTTACAATATAATCACTTCCACCTACCTCAAAGGCTCTTTGAATGTCTTTTTCTTGGTTTTTTGCACTTGTAAAGATTATTGGTATATGTTTAGTATTTGGATCCTCCCGTAATGCTTCACAAACCAAGTATCCATTTACGTAAGGAAGTACAATATCTAAAAATATTAAATCAGGTAAAGCTTCCTGTGCTAGCTTTATAGCGTCTATTCCATTAGTTGCTACTTCAATTTTATATCCCTCTTTCATTAGTAGCATTTTTAAAGATAATATTATATTCTTTTCATCTTCAACAATTAGAACTTTTTTCATACTGTACCCCCTCTTAGGTGCCTACATAAAGTGAAAAATAGAATATACTTCCATCTCCTAGTTTACTATCTACCCATATCTCACCACCATGGGCATTTATAATTTCTTTGCTTATGGCAAGACCTAAGCCAGTGCCACCCTTTTCATCCCCATTGTCATCTTTAACTTGAATAAATTTACTAAAAATTCTCTCCTGATATTCTTCTGCTATGCCTTTCCCATTATCAGCTACAGATACTAATATTTTATTAGCAGTTTCCTTTGCTTTAATTACGATCTTTCCTGAGCCATCTCTAGGTGTATACCTTAGCGCATTTCCAACTAAATTCGTTAATACCCAGGATATTTTATTGAAATCCGCATTAACCTTTGGCATATTCTCTTTTACATCAATCTCCAATGAAATATTTCTATCCTTTGCTCTTTGCCTAAACTGCTTAACAGCGTATTCGATCATTTCATTTATATCCTGAAGCTCTATATCCATTGTAACTTTACCCGATTCAAATTTTGAAAGATCTAGTAGATCACTAACTAAGTTTTTAAGTCTCTCATTATCCTCTATAATGGCCTCCAATAGTTCTGCTTGATTTTCGTTTATTTCTCCTGAGGTTTTATCTAATAGTAACCCTGCTGCCATACTAATAGATGTTAAGGGAGTTCTAAATTCATGAGAAACTGTAGAAACAAAATCAGATTTCATATCATCAATTTCTTTAAGCTTTGTTATATCCTGCATCAACGTTACTACTCCAACATTATCACCATCCTTATCCATAATTGGTCTAACATTAATACGATAGTGTCTAGTTTTCTCATCAGTAGTAACTGTAATATTTATATATTTCTTATACGATTTTATATCTTCTGAGTTTTTCACCTCATCAATCATTTGAAAGATTTCTTCCCTCTTAATAGTTTCAAGAAAATGTCTATTTAAAACTTCTTTTTCTCTTATACCAAGGCCCTTTTCAGCAGCTCTGTTTACTAGTAATATTTTATTGTTTTCATCTGTTACAATTATTCCATCACTTATGCTTTCTACTATAGCTTCAGCTTTTTGCTTTTCCTTCATAAGCTTCTTTATATTAAGCACTTCATAAGACTCTAATTTCCTAGTCATAGTATTAAATTCTCTTGCCAATTCTCCTATTTCATCACTACTGTCTATATCCAGCTGTTGGCTGTAGTCACCCTCAGTTATACCTTTGATTTTCTCTATTAAATTATATATCGGCTTTATCATTTTATTCGAAATATAAATAGCTAATATTAAACCTATAAGAATTGTAATGATTGATAAAAGGATAGTAGAATAGGAGGCATTTTTACCTATAGCTTTAGCTCTATCTCTACGATCTAGCATAGCATTTTGATTGAGATTTAAAAGATTCCTACACTCTTCCTTAGTACTTTCAAATACTGGTAATATTTCATTGTAATAGTAGTCTCTTGCAGCCCCTGGTCCATCATTTGTTTGTATTCTTATTAATTCATTAAATTGCTTAATATATTGTGTATACATTTCATTGATGATAATCAGTATATCAGCTTCTCCTATTTCAGTTATATTATCCTCTGCCCTTGCTAACCACTTAATAAATTCTTTTTCGTTTTCTAAGAAGATTTTCTCGGCACTTCCATCTACAGTAAACATTTGTGTCAGTTCAGCACTATCTTGTCGTTCCAAAGCAACAATCATATTTTGTGCAGCAACTATTGTTCTATAGTTTGACTCCATAATATTGTCTATTGAATTATTTAGCCTATTAAAATTGATTATTGCCCAGATACTATTGGTAGCAAGTATAGTAAATATAAGTATAAAAATCATAAGCATTTTTGCTTTAATACTCTTCTTCAAAAGATCACCATCCTACACTTGATTTTATCTTTTAAACATAAAAAAACCATGAAGAGTCATGGTCAAAAAATTAGCCATAGGCTCCCCTTTCAACGCTTACGAGGTTAGCTGACGGGCTCGGATTGAAAGAGTTATCCTATCCATATGGAATTCGCCCCTAAAATTGGGTCCCCCGCTTCATAAATGAACTCAGCGAATAAATAAATTTGATATTAATTATATACCTCTTATTTATGAAGGTCAATTATTTTTTATAATAATATATTCGAGTTTTGTTATTTGGTATATCAAACAAATAAAAAACAAGGCGTCAGATTATTATTCTCTGAATGCCTTGCTTTTTATTTTTCTAATTGGTGGGCAATAAGGGACTCGAACCCATGACTTCTTCCACGTCAAGGAAACACTCTACCAGCTGAGTTAATTGCCCAAAATATTCGACATAAATATAATTTATAATAACATCTTTATTAGTGAAATTCAAGAAATATATATTAAGTTAATGTTTAATTATATTATATTTAAAATTTAATTTGAGGTTTTATTTTTCTGTTAATATAGTTTTCATTATTCTAATTCTAAAAACGTATATATTACCAGTACAAGATTTTACCCTCCGTGTTTTGAAATGCTATTTCTTGGGTAGAAGGATATTATCATTTATTATTACATTAAGGAGGTTAAAAAATGCCCATAAGTAAAAATATTTTTATGAAGCAGCCCATGATGAGAAAGGTTCTATATAGTCTGATACCAGTAATCTTTGGTGCTATTTACTTCTTTGGTTGGCGAACAATCATACTAATGTCAGTTGTAGTTCTATTTGGTTTTTTAACGGAATTAATATTTAAAAGAAAGCAAAAAAAACCCGTTACTGAAGCTGTAATAGTATCTGCTATTCTTTTCACCCTCACCTTACCGGTGTCTACTCCCTTTTGGGTTGCTATTATAGGAATTATTTTTGGTATTGCCTTCGCAAAGGAAGTCTTTGGTGGCTTTGGACATAATGTATTTAATCCAGCCCTTGCTGGAAGGACCTTTCTTTATGTATGCTTTCCAGAATACCTAACAGTTAGATGGAATGTTGCTGCCGACACATTTCCAGGTGGATTCCTTCAATATATGACACCTGCAGTAGATACAATGTCCAGCTCAACTCCCTTAACAATTTTAAGGCAAACGGGTGAAGCCTTACCTTTACAACAGCTTTTCTGGGGAAATGTTTCAGGCTCAATGGGTGAAACAAGCGTTTTCTTAATACTAATTGGTGCTGTAATCCTCCTTTATACAAAGGCTGCAGATTGGCGTTTAATGGTGTCTCCTATTATTGGGTTTGTTGGTTTAAGTAGTATCTTAACACTGATGGGTGTTGCAAATGACCCTGGACCACTTTTCGGGCTACTATCTGGAGGCATACTTTTTGTGGCAATATTTTTTGCCACCGAGCCAATAACAGCCCCCAAAAATAAAGAAGCAAAAATAATATATGGTTTGTTTATTGGAATTATTACTTTATTAATAAGGGTATATGGAATTTTTGTTGGCGGTGCTATGTTTGCAGTACTAATAATGAATACCTTTGCCCCCATCATAGATATTGGTTTTAAAAACTTGAATTCAAGGAAACGAAAGCAGGTGAAGGCAGCATGAAGAAATTCAATTATAAAGCCATAATTTTTATGCTTGTTATATCTGTTATTTTTACTGGTATCCTGGCAATTATTAATGAATTTACCAGTGAACAAGTAATGCTTAATCAGGAACTAAAACAGCAAAAATCCCTTTTATATGTACTAGATTTCCCTACTGATAAGCAATCTGCTACTGAAGTAAGCTCCCTTTTTAATAATAATATCATTGAGCAAAACACTGATGATTTTACATATTACGAAGGGTATAAAAATGATCTTAAGGTTGGATATATATTCCCTATAGAAGGTGAAGCAGTTTGGGGTACCCTTAAGGGCTTTATTGCCCTTTCACCAGATTTTAATGAAATCATTGGTGTTGACTTCATCTCCCATAGTGAAACTCCGGGGTTGGGGGGTAGAATTGACGAGACACAATTCAAAGAACAATTTAGGGGCATTGAGATTGATCATACCAAGGAGGATGAATATATCCTTTATCGACCACACCCAGATGGACAAGTAGACTCAATAACTGGAGCTACTGGCACCTCCAATGCTGTAAGAAGGATCTTAAACAATAACTTAAATGACATCCTTAAGGAAAAAGGGGGTCTTTCCAATGATTAAAATAAAAGAAATTAAGAATATATTTTCCATGGCTATTTTTAAAGATAACCCTATATATCGTCAAATTTTAGGTATCTGTTCTGCTCTTGCAGTAACGAACCTAATGCTAAACTCTCTGGTTATGGGAATTGGGCTAATTTTTGTTACATCCTTTTCAAGTTTAACGGTCTCATTTATACGAAGATATACACCAAAGCATATTAGAATGATGGTGCAGACCCTAATAATATCTGCTTATGTAATAATAGTTGATATTATATTAAAAGCCTATTATCCTACAATGAGTGAAGCATTAGGACCATATGTTGGATTAATTATCACCAATTGTATCATCATGGGTCGTTGTGAATCCTTTGCTCAGAAAAATCCCCCTCTACCTGCTTTTCTAGACGGTGTGGCATCAGGAATTGGATATACATTTGTTCTTTTAACAATAGCTTTTTTTAGAGAACTCTTGGGCTTTGGTACTCTTTTTGGTATTCAAGTTGTTGGTTCGTGGTGGCCAAATTGGATATTCATGATAATGCCACCTGGCGCCTTCTTTATGCTGGCTATTTTAATATGGGTTGCCAATTCACTTGTTCCTGAAGCCGAAGAGGAAAGTCTTTCACCAGCAACAGTAAAAGCAGGAGGTGTTGAATAGTGTCTGATATTAATCCTTTTGTAATACTTATCGCTTCAATTTTTACAAGCAATATGATACTAAGCAATTTCTTAGGAATGTGCTCATTTATAGCGGTTTCAAAAGAAATAAAAACATCATTGGGGCTAGGTCAAGCAGTAACCTTTGTATTGACAGGAACTACCATAATAAACTACCTAGTTTATCATTATCTACTGGTTCCCTTCAACTTAGAATATTTAAGGTTTATTGTATTTATCATAACTATAGCTGCATTCGTACAGCTGGTTGAAATGGTAGTGGAACGTTATTTACCAACCCTCTACTACTCTTTAGGAATATTCCTTCCCCTTATTACAGTAAACTGTGCCATATTAGGGGTATCTCTATTTATGGTTATTAGAAGCTATTCATTTATTCAAGCGGTGGCCTTTGGAATCGGGTCAGGTTTAGGCTGGCTCCTTGCAATATTGGCGATGTCTGGAATACGTCAAAAAATGAAAAATTCTCCAATCCCAAAAGGTTTACAGGGGCCAGGAATAACCTTAATTATTACCGGTTTAATGGCATTAGCCTTTATAGGCTTTTCCGGAATTGTTAGAATACAATAACAGAGGGGAGGGATAGCCCTATGATTAACATACTGGTTACAATTGGAGTAATATCTGGCTTATCTACCATTCTTGCACTACTCCTAACAATAGCAGATGTTTATATTGCAGATTATGGAGAAAAGAAGATTATAATCAATGGTGAAAAAGAACTAATAGTTGATGGAGGAAATACTCTTCTTTCTTCCCTTGTTGGCAGTAGCATATTTATTCCCTCTGCCTGCGGTGGTAAAGGGAGCTGTGGCTATTGCAAATGTAAAATTAACAATGGTGCAGGCCCTGTTCTTGCTACTGAGCTATCCTATTTAACTGACGAAGATCAAAAGAATAATGTTCGTCTATCTTGTCAGGTCAAGGTAAAGGAAGATATGGAAATCGAAATACCAGAGGAGTTATTTAACGTAAAACAGTTTAGAGCAATAGTAGAAGAAGCTCAAGACTTAACAGATAAAATTAAGTTCTTACGATTTAAAATTATAGATGGTCAAGAAATATCATTTAAAGCAGGTCAATATGTTCAATTAATTGCACCAGCGTATCCTGGTAATAAAGAAGAAGTATATCGAGCTTATTCAATAGCATCTTCTACTAAACATCAGGACTATATAGATTTGATTATTGGATATGTAGAGGGTGGAATACTTACCACATATGTTCATAAGCATTTATCAAAGGGAGATGAAGTATCATTTAATGGACCATATGGAGACTTTTACCTTCAGAACACTGATGCCGAAATGGTAATGGTTGCTGTCGGAACAGGAATGGCTCCTATAAGAAGTATATTGTATGAAATGCTTGATAAAGGAATAAATAGAAGGGCAGTTTATTTCTTTGGAGCACGTTCAAAGGATGACCTCTTTATGTTGGATGAAATGAAGATGCTAGAAGAAAATCTATACGATTTCAAGTTTATTCCAACCCTTTCCCGTCCTCAAGAGGAGGATGATTGGGAGGGAGCTAAAGGTAGAGTAACTGATGCTATTGCAGAATATTTGGATGAAGCTCCAAATCGTGAAGCATATCTTTGTGGAAGTGCTCCAATGATAGATTCTACGGTTAAAAGTCTATTGACAAAAGGGTTTTCTGAAGACAGAATTTTTTACGATAAATTTGAATAGAATAATAATGCTCCACTTCAGTTGAAGTGGAGCATTATTATTCTATAAAAACAAACCCTGATATTTTCAAAACTACTTAAACCCGTTCAGAACCAAAACGGGAATGAGCTTAAGGTAATCAGTAGTTTTCAAAACTCGCATCTGCTCAAACAGTTGAAAACTATTATCTGATTACCTTTTCACTCTTTTTATTCTAACTTAACTAATCGTTTACTTAAGTTTTAAAAATCGTGTTTGTCTTCTAAATGCCATAAATATAACCTAATATTCATTTCGGTAGACATCCATTCTGCTTCTAAAGATTTCTAATGTTGAAGGTGGATTATATATAATTGCATTGGCTCCTGCTTCAATGGTTTCCTTAATAACCTCTTCGTCTCCTCCTCCAGTTGCTATAATAGGTATATTACTAAAATGTTGCTTGATAATTTTCACTACCTTTGATGTGTTTTTTCCTGCGGCAACGTTCAAAATATCTGCTCCAGCATTAATTCTATCCTCTATTTTTTGCAGGTTGTCAGAAACTACAGTAATGGCCACAGGAATATCAATTGTTTGCTTCATCATATTAACAGTATCGTTTGATGATGGTGCATTCAATACTACCCCTATTGCTCCTTGAAATTCTGCGTGTAGGGCTAGGTTACTTGAGCGCTGCCCATTGGTAACACCACCACCTACTCCGCAAAATACTGGTACATCAGAGCATGTCATTATGGCATGGGTAATGGTAGGCTGCGGTGTAAAGGGATAGACTGCCCAAATGGCATCTGCATCAATGTTTTCTATAATAGCTATATCTGTTGTAAAGGCCAGGGATTTTATTTTTCTTCCTAAAATAACAATTCCAGATGCCTCACGAATTATTTCAGGTACCTTTATCATATAGCTTCTCAAATTTCCTGTAATACGAGGTACGGGCTTATACATAGACTCAATTCCTTTCCCTATATCATAGTTGAAAAAACTAATTTGTAGCTTCAACAGCCTCCATAATATGAAAGTACTCTTTAGTCCAATAGATTAAATCACATAAAAACATATGGAATTTATGGCTAGCTGGATCTATATCAACAGTATTTACAATTACTTCATATAAATATCTTGTGAATTCTGGAATATGACCATCATAATAAACTAATTGATAATGCTCCTCTTTAATTATTTGTAATAAGGCTTTATGCATTGCTTCCAGTTTTACGTCTTTCTTATCCTTTATTATTTTTCTCATAATCTCTAGGCAAGTAAAATCATTATAATTGATTTTCCGTTCTTTAGGATAGTATACCTTAAAAACATAAATATCTTCTAATATATTTGAGTCATTCATGTTTTCTGCCATATTTATACCTCCCCCTTAAAATATTCCCTCATACTAATTATAACGAAAATTTCTAAATATATTATAATTTTCTAAAAATTTATTTTTTTAATTTTTTCTAAAATCAAGCTTATTACTAATTAACCATACTAATTAGTCTTAATTTTTAGATATCATGTCAAAAAAGCCGCTATTTCTAGCGACTTTTAATATAATATGATGTTACATCCTTAAAATCTTCCCTTGGACGAACTTCTTCAATTTCACCATCCTTAATAAGATATTCCGCTGGTCTTAAGGAAAAGTTATAGTTTGAGCTCATTACTCTACCGTAGGCACCGGTATCACCGATTACAATGTATTCATCATTTTTCGGTAAAGGTATAACTCTTTCCTCTGCAAAACGGTCTCCTGTCTCACATAGAGGCCCTACAATATCTATTTTGCCTTCATCCCCTGTATCATGCTGGGGATATATGTGATGATAGCTATCATATAAGCTTGGACGAATTAAATCTGCCATTGAAGCATCAGTAACGACAAAGGTTTTATAGGGAGTTTTCTTTACATACTCCACCCTTCCTACAAGTACTCCAGCATTACCAATAATGAAACGTCCCAGCTCTAGAATAACAGGTAAATTCATCTGCTTAATGATTGGTATTACCCGTAGACGATAATCTTCTAGTGGAAATTCCTTGCCACTTTTTAAATAGTCGATACCCCAACCACCTCCGATATTTATGAAGGTCAATTGATGATTATTTAAGCTTTTTATAAATTCATAAATCTTACCATAAGCATCTTCATAGGGTGTTATATTTAGTATTTGAGAACCGATATGAATATGAAGCCCCTGAATCTGCACCAGTGGATGTTGATAATACTTATTAATCAAGCTGCTGGCTGTATCTAAGTCCATTCCAAATTTATTCTTCTTTAATCCTGTAGAAATATAAGGATGAGTAATAGGATCAACATCAGGATTAACCCTAAGGGCTATAACTATCGACTTATTTTCTTTAATTGCAAGTTCTTCTAACCTCTCTAACTCTTCCTTGGAATCAATGTTTAATGCCCTCGGTTGGTAATAAAGCATATCCATCAAAAACGACTTGGTTTTTCCGTTACCATTTACAATAACATTGGCTGGATCATAGCCAACTCTTTTAGCCGATTCAAACTCTCCTTCAGAAACAATATCAATTCCTATACCAATATTTTTCAACTCTTCAAGAAGATATAAATTATTGTTGGCCTTAGCAGCAAATGATATGTGATAGTCTAAACCCTCAAATGTTCTTTTAATTCTTTCTATATTCTTAACTATTTGTTGCCACGAGTAAAGATAGAAGGGAGTAGGTCTATCCTTAGCTATCTCTGCTATTGTTATGTCTTCAACAGTAAGGTGATTATTATAGTATTTAATCATTAGTGCCCCTTCCATTCTGTTAGTATTTCTATAAGATAATTAACAAATGTATCTATTTCATCATAATTAATTATTAGTGGGGGAAGCAGTCTCAAAATGTTTCCATTGGTAATATTAACCAAAATGTTTCTCTCCATAAATTGAAGTCTTAATTGATTTGCATTACCATTAATCACTACCCCCAGCATAAAGCCCTTACCTCTAATTTCACCAATATATTGGGGAAATTGTTCCTTTACTTCCTTTAGCTTATTAATTAAATAGAGCTCCTTGCCAGGCACTTCGTTAATAAGTCCATTTTGTAAAATTTCTATAGTTTTCAGTCCTAAAGAGGCACTTACTGGGTTAGGTGCAAAGGTTGTTCCATGGTCGCCCACCTTAAAATAATGAGAAATTTCATTGGCCACCAAAATGCCTCCTAGTGGTAATCCTCCTCCTACACCCTTGGCAAACAAAAGAATGTCTGGCTTCACAGAAGTATGCTGATAGGCAAACAGCTTTCCTGTTCTTCCCATACCTGTCTGAATTTCATCAACACAATAAAGAACTCCATGTTCTTTACAAAGGGCTTCTGCTGCTTCCATAAATTCCTTAGTAATAACTTCAATTCCCCCCGAACCAGATATCGGCTCGAATAAAAAGGCAGCAGGCTTTTGGTTTAATATGATATCCTTAAGCTTTTCAATATCTTGCTCATCAAGCTCATAAACAGCCTCGTCAATTGTTGAAAAATCCTGTTGAACAGAAGCCATTCTTGTTAGCTTCATTGCCCCACTTGTTCTACCATGGAAGCTATTTTTAAATACAATAATTCCATTTTTACCTTTGTCTTTTCCATATTTATGAATATATTTAATTGCTGCCTCAGTACTTTCTGCGCCAGAATTAGCAAAAAAAATTTTTCCTGCAAAAGAATTTTGTACAAGGGTTTCAGCCAATAGTATGGCGGGCTTATTATAAAGGAAATTAGAGATATGTGAAAATTGTTGGGATTGTTTCTCTAATTCCTCCACCAGTAGTGGATGACAATGGCCAAGTATGTTTACAGCTAGTCCTGAAAACAAATCAAGATAGCTCTGCCCATCTTCATCGGTTATATACATTCCTTTAGCCTTTTCCACTACAATGGGAAGGCGATCGTAGGTAGGTAAAAGGTATTCTGCATCTAGCTGTATCCATTTTTCCTTCATTCTACTGTCACCAACCCAAATCCTTTACCTATTAGAGTGATTACCTTTTCTTCAAGGCAACTATCTACTACCCAGGTAATTTTTATTTCAGATGTTGTTACCATTTTAATTTCTATATTATTCTCAGCCATTATTTTGAAAACTCCAGCAGCTACCCCTGAATGAGTCCGCATACCTAAGCCCACCACAGAGATCTTAGCTATATTTTTATTGATCTCCCATTTAATCTCAGGAATTTCCTGCTGCCAATTACTTATAATGTCTTCTGCTATTGATAGATCTTCTTTGGGAATTGTAAAACTCACATACATTTTCCCATCTTCAGTTATCATATGTGAAATCATATCTACATTGACTTCCCTGTCTGCCAGTTGTCCAAACAATCTATAAAGATTACCTGTGGAGGATGGTAGATTTATTACTGTAACTTGAATATCCTCTAAGTTAGAAGCCATACCGGTTATTACTGTTTCTTCCATCGAGTCTTCCCCCTCAAATTGTATGATGGTGCCTGGTTCTTCAGAAAAGGTTGAAGCCACATATAGAGGTATTTTATACTTATTTGCCATTTCTACTGCTCTATAATGCATTACCCCTGCGCCTAAACTGGCCATTTCCATCATTTCTGCATAACTTATTTTATTAATTTTCCTTGCCTTCGTCAGCTTTCTAGGGTCCATAGTATAAATACCCTCTACATCTGTGTAGATTTCACATCTTGCCCCCAGCTTGGCAGCCAGAGCAACTGCTGAGGTATCACTGCCACCTCTACCTAATGTAGTATATTCATGATTGTCAGTTACTCCTTGGAAACCTGCAACAACAACAATCTTATTATCCTCAAATGCTTCAATCACCCTTGAAATACTAATATCCTTAATACGTGCTTTTTGGTGAAGTGATGTGGTTTGAATATTTAATTGATGTCCTGTAAAGGATACAGCTGAATGTCCCTTTGAAATTAAAGCCATGGACAACAGTGAAATTGCAACCTGTTCACCTGTTGTCAATAGCATATCCATTTCTCTTGGATCAGGTGTATCAGAAATCGCTTTTGCTAAAGATAATAGCTCATCTGTTGTTTTTCCCATTGCAGATACTATAACTACTACTTGAAAGCCTTCAGCTCTCTTCTTTATGATTTTGTCTGCAACTGCTTTAATTTTATCAACAGATCCTACAGAGGTTCCACCATATTTCTGTACTACTATATTCATGGATTAGGCTTCCTTTAAATTGCGAAGCACTTCAACAATCTCTGTCTTTGACCTGGTTTTTTCATCAATATTTTTTATTATCCTTGCAGGAGTACCTGCCACCACAACATTTTCAGGAACATCTTGTGTAACTACAGCACCAGCAGCTACTACAGATCCTTTCCCTACCTTCACACCTTCAAGAATAACAGCATTCGCACCAATTACAACATCATCTTCAATAATAACTGGAGTAGCCGATGGAGGCTCTATAACTCCAGCAACAACTGCTCCGGCACCAACATGACAATTTTTACCGATGATACCTCTTCCTCCAACTATTGCATTCATGTCTATCATTGTACCATCACCGATGATTGCTCCAATATTTATAACAGCACCCATCATAATAACAGCATTCTTACCTATTTCCACCTTTTCACGTATGAAGGCACCAGGTTCAATTCTAGCATGTATATTCTTTAAATCTAATAATGGAATTGCGGAATTCCTTCTATCATTCTCTATTTCAAAATCTTCTATAAGTCCTTTATTATCCTCCAAGAGTTGAGAAACTTCCTTCCACTCTCCAAACAATATGGCAGTGGTTCCTGTAACAAAGTTTTTTATTTCATACTGACTCCAATTTATCTTTTCCATTTCACCTTTAACATAGGCTTTAACAGGAGTCTTTTTTTCACTATTACCAATGTATTCAATAATTGTTTTTGCATCCATTATATTTTCCTCCTTAGTCTATTCCTTAGTCTACTCCTTAGTTTAATCCTAATACATTCTTCATATTGTACAAACCATTGGCCTTACCTGCTATATATTTTGCTGCCTCTAATGCTCCTTGGGCAAATACTGACCGATCATGGGCTTCATGAACAATTTTAACCGTTTCTAAATCGTTTATGAAATGGGCCTCGTGAAGTCCTACAATGTTTCCTCCTCTAATGGCATGAATACCAATTTCACCCTTTTCCCGTGGACACTGGCCTTCTCTACCATGCTGGTGTTTTGTCTTTGTCCCCAGACCTGCTTCTATGGCTTCAACAATTGTTCGTGCACTCCCTGATGGTGCATCCATCTTTCTATTATGATGGGCTTCAATTACCTCTATATCCACCTTGTTTTGTAGCATAGCTGAAATCTGTTCCACCAGTGAGAACATTATGTTCATTCCTAAGGACATGTTTGTAGCATGTAGTATAGGGATAAGCTTTGATGCATTTTTTATTTTCAACAGTCCTTCCTCTTCAAAGCCAGTAGTACCAATAACCAATGGAGTTTGGTTATCAATACAATACTTCAGTACATGATCAATTGCGGAGGGATGAGAAAAATCTATAACAACATCAGCCTTGAAGTCAATTCTCTCAACTGGATTATTTCTATTAACTCCAGCAATATTTGACCAATATGAATCTTCTTTTCCTAAACGGTAAATGTTCTGTCCCATTCTGCCGTTAATACCCCATATATATAAATTCAAATAGATCACTCCCTTTAAATAATGTTTTGGGCCTTCATTTCATTTTTAAGTTTTTTAAAATTCTCTTCTTCCATCATTGTTAAAGGTAATCTAAGTTGATTTTCTATATATTTCATTTCATGTAAAGCTGCCTTAACTGGAATAGGATTTACTTCAATAAATAAACAATCTATTAACTTCTTATATTTTAACTGTAGATTTAATGCATCATCTACCCTACCCTCCATAAATGCCCTACACATTTCTTGCATTTCACCAGGTATGATGTTTGCTGAAACAGATATTACACCATGACCACCACAGCTATAAATAGGAATCACCTGATCATCATTACCTGAGTATATTTTAAAGGTATTAGGAGTCAGTCTCTTTACCTCTAATATTTGAGATATGTTTCCACTAGCCTCTTTTATAGCAATGATATTCTCAACTTTAGCCAGCTCTGCAACTGTTTCAGGTAAAATATTAACCCCTGTTCGTGAAGGCACATTATATAAAATAACTGGTAGCTTGGTTGACTTAGCAATTTCTGTATAGTGGGCTATTAAACCTTTTTGTGTAGCCTTATTGTAGTAGGGTGTAACTACTAATACACCGTCTGCCCCCAGTTGCTCTGCCTCTTTTGTATAATTTATTGTTGCTTCTGTACTATTTGAACCAGTACCAACAATTACAGGTATTTTCCCCCCTGCCTTTTCGATGGCGGTCTTAATCAATAATTCTCGTTCATTATGACTTATGGTTGAAGCTTCTCCTGTAGTTCCAAGTACAATTAAAGCCTGTGTTTTATTTTCAAGATGAAACGCTATAAGTTTTTTATAGGCTTCTATGTCTATCTGTGCCCCTTTAAAGGGGGTAACTATAGCTACTCCAGAACCATTAAACATACTAAAACCGCTCCTTTTTATAAATTATTTTTTTCCATAGCCTCTATAATTTGAACAGCATTAGTAGCTGCACCTTTTCTTAAATTGTCTGCTACAACCCATAAAGAAATACCCTTTGGATTAAATAAATCCTTTCTAATTCTTCCCACATAGGTAGCATCAGTGTTTTCTACTTCAAGTGGTGTTGGATAACAGTTTTCTTCAGGGTTATCCATCAATACAATTCCTTCTGAATTTGATAAGATCTCTTTAATTTCATTAACATCTGGTGTTTCTTCAAATTCAACATATACCGATTCACTGTGTCCATAGTAAACAGGAATTCTTACAGTTGTAGCATTTACTTGAATATCTTTATTATCAAATATCTTCTGTGTTTCATATACCATTTTCAATTCTTCTTTAGTAAATCCATTTTCGTTGAAAACATCAATATGAGGTATGCAATTTCCAAAGATCTTTCTTGTGTAAACTTCATTAGGATGGTTTTCATCCTTTGTTTGGTTTTCCAGCTCCTGAATAGCCTTAAAACCACTTCCTGATACTGCTTGATAAGTAGATACTACTATACGCTTCATTCCATATCTCTTATGGAGAGGTGATAAAGCCACCACCATTTGAATAGTTGAACAATTTGGATTAGCAATTATACCGCGGTACCCCTTTAAAACATGAGGATTCACTTCTGGTACTATTAGCGGTATCCCTTCTGTCATTCTCCACTGTGATGAATTATCAATAACAATATTTCCTGCTGCAGCTGCAATTGGAGCAAATTTTTCTGAAACTCCTCCACCAGCTGAAAACAATAGATAATCAAAAGTATCCTTCATAACTTCATCAGTTAGTAATTCAACTTGAATTTCTTCCCCTCTAAAGCTAACAGTAGTGCCTGCCGATTTTTCTGATGCAAAAAGTCTTAATCGATCGATGGGCAATTTTCTTTCATCTAATATTTGTAACATCTTTCTTCCCACTGCACCTGTTGCACCAACTACACCAACAATTAAACCCATAATAATATTCCCCTTCCGTCTTATAATTTTATTGATAAATAAATTTTGTTACATTAATAGAATAGGTTGTGTTCTTATTATCTTATGATATAGCACAAATATAGTTTCTATTGTATATTAAGTGCTAAAAAAAGAAAAAAACTCCCTAGAATATTCTAAAAGGAGTTTGTTAAAGCAATAAAAAAATAACGAATGAAAACCACAATATGGTTTTCAACGCATATATATTATCACTATCAACAAATAGCACTCCATAGAATGTATTCTATGACAGTTGCCTAGTTATTAACCAGACACCCAACAGTCAAATTGAAAGTAAATTGACTATTTCGGCACGTCAGCCTTTTTATGCTAGTATTGAGGACTTCCCCTCTTAACACCTAACATATACTCTTCTTCGGTGCACCTCTATCTATTAATTAGTATTTAACTGTGTATTGTAGGTAGTTTATCATATCTAGAAACACCCTGTCAACTGATTTTCAATATTATTTGTTAAAAATACTACTCTCATCATCTTGCGTACTACTCAAAGGTTACTATAGCTTCAGGCCTTTTTATCCTAAATGTTAGTGTTTCCATGACCCTCATCTTATGGTTTAATTGCTCTGGCCCAATGTAACCGGTAACCATATCTTGTCCAATTACTAAATCCATATTCTGTGGCCCCATTGCTACTAAAACAGCTTTATTCTCTGTAATTACAGGTGATTGATACACTCTCCCATCAATTAGCTCCTTAACTCTATTTAGCTCTAAAATTCCAGTGCCCTCTTGAATCCTCTGCATTTGAACATATAGCTGCGGGCTGGTAATTAAAGCACAGGAACCATATACTCCCTTTCCAATTAATTGTTGAAGACCCTTGGCAACATCCTTAAAGGGATTTTCTCCAATTTTCCAGTCTTCCTTTTTTATAATCTGTCTATCTTCTGCATTTAAAAGTCCTTTACTGCTGAATTCCTTACTACCATTGAATATTAAATAATCTTCCTTCATTGAACAGGCAGCAGTGGCTGCAGCAATAGTTGATAAATCTAAGGGCATATGAAATTGCTTGCTATATTCAACATCCCTCCAGGATATAATTAAGTCTTTATAAATCATTGGCAGAGCAACAAATTTTCTGTTTTCAGGAGAAATTTCATATGATTCCTCATCTCCAAATAGATCAATTTCTCCCTTTTCTTGATAATTAATCTGATCAAAAGCAATACTTTGTACACCTGAACCTAACGGACCATAAATAGATAAAAATCGCCTTCCCACCAGTTGCTCAGAGGCTACCTTAACAACCATTTTATCTATTTCATCCCACACTTCATGGCTAAATGGACTATCATCCCTTAATAAGTATTCCATATATTGCACCTCCTATTTTTCTAACAGACTTCCCACGGTTTTAAGGGCTTTACTTTTCTTCTCCTCAGATATTAAAAATCCCTCATTTCCTAGCTCCTCCATCATTTCACGTACCTCTTGAACCCCCTCTTCAAAAAATTTAGCTTCTCTAGGATCAAGTATTTTTAATAACTCCATCAATTCTCCTACATGGGCTTTTTCTTCGTCTCTAATGTCTTCTAATATTTTTTTTGCTCTTGGATCATCTGTTGCCATGGCATGGGCATCATAAACAAATATTGCTTCTAGTTCACCTGCAATATCTAACCTAACTGCTTGAATTAATTCTTCCTTAGAAATTTTCCTGTTAATATTACCTTGAAATGGATTAGCAAAACTTGGCATTAAATATCCTCCTTCATAATTTTCTTAATATATCTTATTATAATAACCAATCTTTATGTCTTTCTTTCAAAATAGTTGCTTTCAGAGTTATTTTATTTTTTTCATCCAATTTTAAGGATATTTTCTTCATTTCTTTTTTATATAACAAATTTCCCTAAAACAAGCTATAAATTCTCTTTTTTTCCCTATTGCTGGAGAGACACGCTGGTAGTATAATTAATCTTGCTCCACTATAAATTTAGAAAAATTATGATTAGGAGGGAATCCGATTGAAATTTTATGAGGCTATCCAATACATTGAGTTTTCTCACTCCCATGGTACTAGATTAACACTGGAAATGCTTAGCTCTATATTGACAAAATTAAATAATCCCCATAAAAATCTAAAATACATTCATGTCGCTGGTACCAATGGCAAAGGCTCAACCTCTTCATTTATTCACAGTATATTAATAGCAGGTGGATATCAGGTTGGTTTATTTACATCTCCCCATCTCCATTGCTATACTGACAGACTAAGAATAAACGGTCTAAATATTCTTCAAGATGAGTTCGCTTTAAATTTTTCTATGATTAAAGAGATTATAGATCCTATGATAGAAGAAGGGATGCCTCACCCTGCAATGTTTGATTTAATGACATTACTAGCCTTCGTTTACTATAATAATCAAAATGTAGATTATGTTGTACTAGAAGTAGGGTTAGGAGGTTTATATGATGCCACTAATGTAATTGAAGACTCATTGATTTCAGTAATTACTCCTATAGCTATAGATCATATAGATGTATTAGGTAATAACTTGGAGGTTATAGCCTCTCATAAGGCAGGTATTATTAAACCAAAAGGATTAGTAGTTTACCATTGGCAGGAGCCTTTGGTAGAAGCTGTAATTAAAAAAGTTGCCGAAGAAAAAAGTGCACTAACCTATAGAGTTGAAAAAGAAGGTATACTTCTTATAGAAGAGAGTTTAAAGGGACAAGTATTTAAATATGAAAATAGATTTTCTGCGTTGCCGGATATTAAAATTCAAATGTTAGGACTTCATCAGATTTATAATGCTGCAATAGCAATTGAAACTGCCCTTGTATTACGTCATAACAATTTGATTGATATAACAGACGATGACATATGTCGGGGGGTATTATTAAACAGCTGGGCTGGTAGGCTGGAATTAGTATATGAATCTCCTTTAGTTTTAATTGACGGAGCCCATAATCTTCAAGGGGCTGAGGTTTTGGCAATGGCAATAGAAAAGTATTTTAAGGATATGAAGCTTAATTTAGTTATAGGTATGCTTAATAATAAAGATGTTACAGGGGTGTTAAATAAACTTGTACCGCTTTGTCAGCGAGTTATTGTCACAAAACCAAATAATCCTAATGCCATCGATCCATCAGAATTAGCTTTTTTAGCTGCTGGTTATGGCAAGGAGATTCTAATAACCAATTCAATTGAAGACTCAGTAATTACAGCTTTACAAACAGTAGAAACCGGAGAAGCAACAATATTTACCGGATCCCTTTACTTAGTCGGTGATGTAAGAAGAATATTATTTAGTACACTGGAAAATGAGCAAGCAAGTTAAAAAAGTCAATTAACTACAAACAGGATCAAGAAAACCCAGCACCTTTACGAAATACGTAGGGATGCTGGGTTATTTTCAACAGTTTGAGTGTACTATGGAGGCTTTTTTTTACTTAAGATAGGTCTCTATTCTTTTTTTACTTAATAATAGCAATAATAAAGAAACAATAATAATTGCAACAAAGTAAATCATAAGCATTTTTAAATTGCCCAAATTTGCCATTTTGAACATTTCCATTGTAATACCTTGGGGGGTTAGTCCTGCTACCATTTTCAAGTTCGATGGCATTAAGTCTACCGACCAGAAGCTACCTCCAACTATAGAGGATATAAGAACAAATATTGCATATCTATTTTGTAGCTGTGATTCCTTTATTGAAAATGTTGATAATAAAACCACTCCGCAGGCAGTTAGAATTATATAAGCTAACACAGTTATTATTAGATTTAATAATGAAATATCTGTGTATATTCCATAAAATTTGTTTAGAGCAAAAAACAAAATTGAAGCTTGAAGAGAAAGTATTACTACTAACGGTGCTAAATTACCAATAATTAATGCCCTCGTTGAATTGGTAATTAAGTAAAGTCTTTTAAATGTTCCTAATTTAAGTTCATTTGAGAATGACCCTAACCCATATATGCCTGATAACGCTATGAAAACTAATATCACACCAAATGGTCCTTCTGAAAAACCAACCGGGCTGCCTTTGTCAGCTGATTCCTGATTAAAATATAACGATTGATAATCCAGCTTCATTAATTGCTGAGGATACCAATACCCTTCTGAATGATTAAATATCTCTTCCCATAATCGCTCTTTTTCCTGATCATTAAGTTCTTGTCTCTTTTCATATTCTTTAATAATAATATTGGCGGCCCTTGCATTAGATTGAAGTCTGACTAATCCACTGGCAATTATTTCACTAATGGCATCTGCTCCATAGGAATTTGATGACTTGATAACCTCCATCTGGGGATTTAAATCCTTCCTAATTAAGCTTTGGAAGCCTTCTTTAATGATATAGGTTCCTTCTACCTTATGATCTTTTACAAGCTCTAGTCCGTAAGCTATATCTGCTTCTATAACCTCCAATAGCCCCTCTTCTTTTATAAGGCCTATGAGAAAATTAGAATATTGGCTATTATCTTCATCAACTATGGCTATTGGAATAGTTTCTGCTGTTGTTTTGGGGCTGTAAATACCACCTGCAATAAATGTAAATATTATAGGAATAACCAGTATTGTAAGCCATGCAGATTTTAATTTCACCAGTGCCTTAAGCTTAAAAAATGCGATGTTTAAGGTCTTCATCCTAATTGCCACTCCTTAGCTTTAGTATAACGTAAATAGGATAGCATCAAAATAAATATAGCAAAGAGTATTACAGTAGCCAGAGATTGTAATCCTTCATAATTTTGCTTACCAGAAAAACTAATCACACTTCCCATTACCCAATAGTGTAGAGTTAATGGTGAAATGGATTTAACAAGCTCAGGCAGATAAATATGAGGTATAAAGCCACCTCCAATAATGGCAGAAACAAGAATTGCAAAATTTCCTATATATTGAAATTTTTCACCATTGGTAATAAAAGTTATTCCAGCCATTGTGACAGATGAAATTATAAAGGCTGTAGTTATTAGTATTACACATGTGTATATCCATGCTATATTATAGTTTGCCTCTAGCAAATATGCTAGAGGAATAAACAAAATGGCCCCTTGAATTAAACCAATAACAAACAATCCAAAAAACTTACCCATAAAATATAGATTTGCTGATATTCCAGTCAGAATAACACGCTCTATTACCCTTTTTTTCTATCTTCAATAATTTGCCTACCATAAGATATTGCACTTAACATAACTATAACCAAAACTATGGAGACACCATAAAAAACCAACGGCGGGATACTATTTACACCTGGTATAGTTTTTTTCTGTATTGTATTTCCTCTTACAAAATAAGCCCTTAATGTTATATCATTTATTACATTTTCAATTTTTTCTCTACGTTCATTACTGTCCATACCCATTTCTATGTAGTAATCCCATACTGTATTTACAGCGCTTTGGCCTGCCGATACGCTTTTCATATAGCTTTCCATAATCGACCTTATCATGTGAGCCTTCACCGGTTGAGTTAAGCTGGTAATCAGTTTCACTGAATGGTTTGTTCCCCGCTCTAAGCTATTTATAAAGCCATCGGGAATAATGACAGCTGCCACCACTTGATTCTCTCTAACAAGCTCCATTGCCTCCTCTTCACCATCCAATACAGTTACATTTACTAGACTTGCAAGATTTTTATCTTCTTTAATCTGATAAACCAGAAGAGAAGATAGATGATGGGTATCCTGGTTTACTACGATCACTTCAAAGGGTTCTAAATATATACCCTGTTCAAATAGATTGCTAAAACCCATAGATAAAAAGATTAGAAGTATTATGGGAATGAAAGCATATAATAATAGCTTTTTCCAGTCGTAGAAAATTGTTTTTATTTGATTGAATGCTATAGCTATTATTGTTTTCAAAATATCATCACCCCAAAATTCTTGTTAGAAAAAAGCTGGCATTGCAACCAGCTTTTCATCTTTTAATGTGTTATAAGAAATACAGTTTTAATATCCCAAAAATCCACCAAATAATATTTCAAATAAATCTAAGCTATTACTTTCATTAATATCAGGTATATCGATTGTTACAGGCTTATTTATGTTCCACTTGTCATCTGTTACATTGAAGGTAACCTCGAATGCTTCTCCGTCATCGTTAATTGCCAGAGACATTTTCATAATAGTTCTAATCACGTTATCATTTTTATCAATGAATAGCTGGGTTTTAATCCCTGTCTTGTTAAAGTCAATAATTTCTCCTATTTCCTCTAAGGCATTGTTTATTTCTTCAGTAGCTTCTGCTGAATTTAAGCTGTCTAGTTCTTCATCAAAGTCCTGTCTTGATAAGAATGGATCATAGGCTTGCGCCATTTCAAATACCAAATCTCTAAAATCTTTATCCTCCAATAGATTAATAGTGGTTAGTGCAATGCTCTTTATTTCTTCTTTACCGATATCAATTTGAATTTCGTCAACCTTAACCGATTGCCCACCAACCTCTATAGTAGAGGATCCATTATTACTAAGAGCTTTATCATCTAGTTCAGAGATAATTGAGTTTATTAAGCTCATCACCAATTCCTTAGTTTTATCTGTATCAGAAATATTTAAGGTACTACCTTGCATTTCGGCTATTTCTTCTAGGCTCATAACTATATAACCACTAGCTAATCTTGGGTCACCTAGAAATTGAGTTAAGAAAGGCATATGAATTGCTATCTTCTCATCATATGTAAAAATCTTTCCAGAGAAGGACATTCCACCCATATCAGCATTAAAGTCTATAGCAGATTTCTCAAGCTCTAGATCAGTAGCATAATTCATTGTTATTTTTAAGTTGTTTAACATATTCATTACAATTAGCATTTGAGGATCGTCTACAGTAGTAACATCAAAGCCTTCCATATTTACATTCAGAGACATTTCTATTTTGCCTTCAGCAGAAGTAATTTCTACTTCATTTGCAAAGACATCTTTAAGTACTTCTTTAGTGCTTCTAGTTTTAGTGCAACCTGTTAAAATAAGTGCACTCACCAGTAGCATCACTATCATAATCGACATTATTTTATTTTTTTTCATCTGTTTTCCCCCTAAGTGTGATTTTTCTACATTATTCATAGTAACACAATAGTTATTATTTCTCAACATCTAAAGAAAAAATGAGTCTAATAGACGATTCTCTTCTAAGGATACATCTCCTTGTACATGCTTAGGAATAAGTTCGTTACTGGTTCCATAGGCAGATACTTTTCCATCCTTCAATACTAATATTTTTGAGCATACCTTTACTATTTCATCAAAATAATGGGATGAATAAAGAATTGCCTTTCCACTTTCCATCATATTCCCTACCGCCATAAGAATCTCCCTTCTAGATTGAATATCAATACCGACAGTTGGTTCATCCATAATCAGAATTTCTGGAGAGTTTATTATAGCAGCAGCAATATTCACCCTTCTTTTCATTCCACCGGACAATTCTTTTATTTTTTTTCTTTCATTAATAGCTATACCAGTTAGCTCTGCTGCATGAGCAACTTGTAACTTCAACTCATCTCTTTTTAATCCATAAAGTTTCCCAAAGAAATATAAATTTTCTGCTGGGGTCAATTCTTCATATAATGCAATTTCCTGTGGTACAAAGCCAATCTTTCTTCTTAGCTTTTTATAATCTATGCTGATGTCACCATAATAAACTATTTCCCCCTCAGATGGCTTAAGAAGTGTTGCACATATCGTCATAAGTGTGGATTTTCCAGCACCATTTGGTCCTAAAACCCCCAGCACCTCTCCCTTTTCTACAGAAAAGTTAATATGCTCTAAAACTTTATTTTCTTTATAGGCATAGCCTAAATTATTACATTTTATCAATTCCATACTATTTAACCTCCAATATATTTAAGAACTTAAAAACACTATTATATTGTACCATACTGGCTAAAACTAGCATATTGATTACAATTAATAATAAAAAACTCCAGATAAGTGACCTTATCTGGAGTTTTAGAAAAGTAGTTTAATAATAGAAATCATGATCAGCAATAGTAGTGAAAAATTTACGATTTTCTACAATCCAAAAGTTAGTTGATTTTCTAGGGTTAAGAAAATATAGAACATCTCCTACTGGTTTTGCCCCATTTAATGCTTCTTTAGCAGCCTCGATACTCTCACTATTTGGTGTATTGTAAATTGTACCATCTATTACGGGGGAGAATTGAGTATATCCATGCTGCTTGTCAAATACAACTCCATAAATAGAATTGGGGAACTCATCACTTTTCACTCTATTTAGTACTACATTCCCCACTGCTACCTTGCCTTTATAAGGTTCTCCCTGTGCCTCGGCATGTATAATTCTACTTAACCAATAAAGATCATCATCTCTCACTGTGCCCCTAGAGATAGGTGGAGAGGTTTCCCCTACAGGTGCTTCTGGCTTTTTCAGAAGTAATACTTGTCCTACCATTATACTATCAGAATTCATTCTATTGTAGCTCTTAATATCCTCTATAGATAAGCCAGCTCTCTGACTAATTACATATAGAGTATCATTATTTTGCACAATGTACTGATCAGAAGTAATAGGACTAAGATTAGCTTTTTCTTCCTCAGTTTCAGGCTTTTCAGCTTCTATAATCTCTGTTTCTACCTCTACACTTACTTCAGTTTTATTTTTTTCGTTCTTTTGCAATTTATCCGGCGGGTATGTATCTGTCTTCTCCTCTTCCGCCTCTGCTAACTCATCATCTTTATCCTCTGCTGAGTCTGCCAACTCTAACCCATTGGCTTCTTCATTGGTTTCATCATATTGTTTCTCTTCAATACCAATTAAATTATCACTGTTAGCTTCCTCAGTTTGAAAAAAGAGTACAAACGAAGCCATTAGAGAGATTACCAGGATAGCACCAATTGAATACAAAACATATTTATTTGTTTTTAAAATCTGTTTTATCATGATCATCAACCTTTCTATCTGTCACAAAAATTTTAGCATAAAAAACGGTTAATGTATATGAAATCAACGGGTGTAAGTTTTACCAGCATTGGATTATTTAAATAAACTATCCATCAATTTCTTTATATTTACCCTTCGTTTGTTTGTTTCTTCACTATCTATTTGTATTTTACTTCCATCTATTTTTATGACATCTCCTTCTTTGGCACCCCTAGGCAGGCTACCCCTTTCAATATGTTGAAAGCCTCCATCAATTTCTACCACAGCATATTGCCCTTCGAAACGATCTATAATCCCCTTCTTCATAAAACACCTCCTATGTTAATTTTATCCATTTTATTATTAAACACGAGTATAGCATTTTCCTTTTTTTTGATGCTTATATTATATAATTCCAAAAAGATAAAGGTCGTTTAATCAAACGACCCACCAACTATTACTTTTTTCCTTTATCTTAAATCCAAATGGTACAGGTCTGTCCTGCGATGCTTTAAAAGTGGCAGTTCTTTCCTAACCTTGTTTAAATAATCCATATCAATCTCACCGCTAATAATAGCCTCTACTTCACTGCATTGATCAATAATCTTGCCCCATGGATCTATAATTGAAGAATAGCCGTATGCATGGTAGCTAGCCTCCAGGTCTCTTGCTGGAGATGCTGCCACAAGATATACCTGATTATCAAATGCTCTTACCTTTATCAGCTCATTCCAATGGGCAGGGCCTGTTGTTGTATTAAATGCTGCGGGTATTATAATAATCTTTGCTTCATTCAAGGCCATAAGCCTAATCAACTCTGGAAATCTAATATCATAACAGATTGCAACTCCAATTTTCCCCATGGGGGTATCAACTACAGTAATTTCGTCGCCACGACCAAGAGTATCAGACTCTTTAAAGACTATTCCCCCTTCAATATCTATATCAAATAAATGTATTTTTCTATGTCGCCCTACTATTTCCCCTTCATCATTGAAAATAAAAGAAGTATTATATATTTCTGAGCCTGATTGTTCTGGTATTGACCCTCCAACAATATACACCTTCAGTTCCTTTGCTATTTTTGACAACATCTCAGTAGTTGGGCCAGGTACCTCTTCAGCAAACTGAGGAAAATACGAGTTGTCATATGGACAATTGAACATTTCAGGCAAAACAATAACTTTAGCATTTTTTTCTAATACTGCCCTGCGAATCATCTTCTCTGCTTTTTCTAAATTTTTATTTTTATCTTCACCCACAAGCATTTGACATACAGCAATATTAAAGTTACTCATAATTTCATCCTTTCATTTAATTTATTCATCCAACATATATTGGATTTTTCGATATCAATGTTAAATAACCTCTAAAAATTATTTTGTATATTTGATATTTTATGTCATTAATATTAAAATAATATTATATATTTTCTTGTTAAGTAAGGGGGGACCATCATGCGGACAATCTTATGGTTTATTTATTTTTGGATTTACACTCTTGGTACTGCTTTTTCAATTCCAAGGGTTAAGTATTTTATTAAAAAAGATGAAATCCAGAAAAAAAGAGATTTTACTCAAAACTTAGCTCATAACTGGGCTAAAAAGCTTGTACTATTGACAGGTAGTAATGTTGAAGTTTTAGGTTTGGAAAATATTCCTGACGGCCCTGTTCTTTTTGTTAGTAATCATCAGGGTAATTTTGATATCCCTATACTACTTTCATCTTTGCCCAAGTCTATTAGCTTCGTAGCAAAGATTGAATTAAAGAAACTACCTATAATAAATCGATGGATGGAATTTTTAGAATGCGTATTCATTGATAGAAAGGATTTAAGACAATCATTAAGAGCTATTACTAAGGCTATAGAAGTTTTAAAGTCTGGTCAATCTATGGTGATATTTCCAGAGGGAACCCGTAGTAAGGGTAGTCAGCTTCAACCCTTTAAGCCTGGAAGTCTAAAAATGGCTACAAAAGCAAATGTTCCAATAATACCAGTAACAATTAAAGGCTCCTATAAAATTATGGAGGCAAATAATAATAAAATAACTCCTGCTAAAGTACAGGTTATTATCTCAGAACCCATTTATGTCGATAATATCGAAAAATCGACAGATCTGACTGTTTTGACCTATAAAATTATAAAGAATAACCTTGACTTTGATTATGAAAAAATTCAATTAGCTACATCGTAGTTCAACTCTCAATGAGTCAGATTCTTCTGACTCCCTTTTTTTGTTTTATTTTTCGTTTTCTAACTATCAGAAGATTATTTAATTTTAACCTCTACAATTATTTCGAAACAAATGGATTGTCCTTAATATAAAACCTCCATGGATAATCCACTGCCTCTTCAGCATAATCAATATTTATACGTTTAGAAGTAACTATTTCATGTTCTTCATCACTTCCATATGTTAAGTAAATTGAATCACCACACATGTCCATTCCATTATGTGATTTATTAATCCCTAAGGCCATACAAAGCTTTCCTGGGCCGCTGGTTAGATTTGAAATTTCTTTTCTATTAAGTTGGTCAATGGTTTTTTTATATCTTCTTATAGACATTTCTTCTACCCCACTTATGGGCTCCACTGCGCGAATTAATACAGCTGCAGACTCTCCAGCAGCCTCAGTTACTATGTTTAGGCAATAATACATTCCATAAATCAAGTATACATAGGCATAGCCTGGAGGACCAAACATAACCTCTGTTCTTGGAGTCCTCTTATTCTGATAGCTATGGGCTGCTTTATCAATTGATCCTATATATCCTTCTGTTTCAACAATCTTGCTGGTGCTGGATTTATTACCTTCTATAATAATCAAATGCTTACCTAGTAACTCCTTGGCTACATCTAGAGTATCTCGATTATAGAATTCTCTTGTCAATTTATTCATAATAATCTATCCTTTACATCTTTATTATATAGCATTCTCTAAAAAATATTTGTGTAATTAAGTTTATGGTAACCAAATTTTGTAGCCTTAAATATGATATATATTAAGCGGTGAAATATGGAGGTGTAATTAGTGGTAGATTACTTATCTCAATATAATATTATTACCATAGGTCTTGCTGCAAGTATTTTGGCGGGCTTATGCACAGGTTTAGGGGCAATACCTATTTTTTTCACTAAAAAAATTTCCCATAAAGCACTTGATATTCTGCTGGGGTTCGCTGCAGGAGTTATGCTGGCAGCTACATGCTTTAGCCTAATTATTCCAGCCATTGAATATGGCGGACATGGCAGAAGAGGAGCTACCATTGCTGTAATTGGTATTCTTCTTGGTGGTATTTTTTTAGATTTAATGGATCAATATTCACCCCATAACTATTTTCTTAAACTCCCCAATGGAAGTGAATCTAACCAGTTAAGAAAGGTATGGCTTTTTGTTATCGCCATCACCCTTCATAATTTTCCAGAAGGCCTGGCGGTTGGTGTAGGCTTTGGTAATGGAGATATCGGTAATGGTTTAACAATAGCTATTGCTATTGGTCTACAAAATATTCCTGAGGGCTTGGCTGTAGCACTTGCTCTAATACGGGAGAAATATTCTGCTACAAAAGCTTTTTTAATTGCCTTAGCAACTGGCTTAGTTGAGCCAATTGGTGGTGTTATAGGGGTAGCCTTGGTACATATAGCCAGTCCTGTCTTACCATATGCTTTAGCATTTGCAGCAGGAGCCATGCTGTATGTTATATGTAACGAAATAATACCTGAAACACAAAAACATGGCTATGAAAGAATAGCCACATATGGTTTGATGATCGGCTTTGTTATTATGATGTTTTTAGATGTTAGTCTTGGTTAAAATAGGGAGCTGCAGAAGCATCTCCCTATTCTTTAATCTTCTCTTATATAATCCCCTGATTTACCACCAGTTTTTTTCACCAGTCGAATATCAGTGATTCTCATACCTCTATCAACAGCTTTGCACATGTCGTAAATGGTTAAAGCTGAAACTGAAACCGCATTTAATGCTTCAATTTCCACACCTGTTTTACCGGTTGTACGAACTACTGCTTCAATATCAATTCTACTATTGTCTTTATCAATTGAAAAGTTAATATCTGCCCCTGTTAAAATAATATTGTGGCACATGGGGATTAAGTCACTTGTCTTTTTTGCTGCCATAATACCAGCTACTTGTGATACTGCCAAAACGTCCCCTTTACTTATTGTTTTATCTATTATTTTAGCTAAGGTTTCCGGCATCATAAAAATGCTTCCCTTTGCAATAGCTTCTCTCCTTGTGTTTAACTTTTCGCCAACCTCCACCATCTTGGCTCTACCCTCTTCATTAAAGTGAGTAAAATTTATATTATCCACCCTTTCATCTCCCTTCATTTACTATTTAATCAATATAAATTCTTTCAATCTCCATATTATCAATTGCGGCCTCAATTAAAGCCTCTACATCAAGCTTTTCTTCTGAAGCTAAAATCTTTTCAAGCCTTGGCTTTGTAAGGGGTCTCTTTGGCAAGAAAACTGTACAGCAATCCTCAAAGGGTAGAATAGAGGTTTCGTAGGTTCCAATATCTTTAGCTATGTCTATTATGTCTACCTTATTCATAGCAATTAGAGGTCTAAAAACCGGTAGATTGACTGCTGAATTAGTAGTATGTAAGCTTTCAATAGTCTGACTTGCAACCTGACCTATATTCTCTCCCGTTATTAAAGCCTTTGCATCAGTTTTTTCTGCTATTCTCTCTGCTATTTTCATCATAAATCTTCTAGATATAATTGTCATCTCTTCTTCACGACATTTTTCATTAATCTCTTGCTGAATAGGTAATAAATTAATAGAGTATATCTTAAATTTGCCAATATAGATGGCTAATATTTTAGCTAAGTCTAAAACCTTTTCCTTAGCCCTCTCACTGGTAAATGGGTAACTGTGAAAATGGATAGCATCAATTTCTAAACCCCTTCTGCCAACAAGCCATCCAGCAACTGGGCTATCAATTCCCCCTGAAAGTAAAAGTAAGCCCTTACCACTTGAACCAATAGGTAGTCCTCCATAGCCTTGGACCTTTTCTGTAAATATATAGGCTTCTTCTCTAACCTCAACATAAACAGTTACATCCGGCTTATGTACATCTACAGTAATATTTTCTTGATTTTCAAGAATAAACCCACCTATTTCTCTGCTAATTTCAGGTGACTTTAATGGGAACTTTTTATCAACTCTTTTACTGTCTACTTTAAAGGTTTTTGCACCCTCTGTTAGTATCTTTTTTTGAATTTCCTCATGGGCTATTTTTTTTATCAAATCAAAATCTACAGGAAGCTTTATTGCCCCACTAACGAGAATAACACCGAAAATCTTTTTTACCCGTTGTATGATTTGTCTCTCGTCAAAATCCTCTACATTTACATAAATACGACTATCCTTTTTATAGGTTTTTATGTCACCCATATCCTTTAATGCAAATCGTATATGCTTTACTAATTTATCTTCAAAAAACTTTTTATTTTGACCTTTAAGCATAATTTCACCATATCTTATTATTACCACTCTTTCCAAGCAGATCACCTCTTCATAATTTTGCGGATATAGCTGACATGTTTTTCGATCTTTTCTAAAGCATAATTCAGTTGTTCAATTGTATTAGTATCACTAAAACTGAACCGTATGGCACTATCAATTTGTTCATCCTTTAAACCCATAGCTGTTAAAACATGACTATAGCCTCTTTTTTTTGAAGAACAAGCTGAACCTGACGATACAAAAACTCCTTCCCCTTCGAGACTATGGAGAAGCACTTCGCTTTTTACACCACTAAAAGACACATTAAGTATATTGGGGGCAAAGCTATCATTATTTTCAGAATTAAAGGTTACTCCTTCTAACTGGTTATCAAGCCAGCTATAAAAATGATTTTTTAAAGAGGATATATTCTTTATGTATTGATTTTGATCAGTAAAAATTAATTTTACAGCTTCACCTAGTCCAAATATCCCGGGTACATTTTCGGTTCCTGGTCTTATTCCTAATTCATGACCTCCACCAGTTACAATTGGTTTTACCTTCACACCTTTTTTAATATATAAGGCTCCTATACCCTTAGGACCATGAATTTTATGTCCACTTATAGATAATCCATCTAACTGAATTTCTTCTACGTTAAATTGTATTTTTCCAAAGGACTGTATCGCATCAATGTGGAATAGTATCTCTTTATTTCGCCTCTTGATTAATTGTGAGATTTCCTTAATGGGTTGAATCGACCCTGTTTCATTATTCACATGCATTATGCTTACTAATACAGTATCTTCAGCTATTGTATCCTCCAATTGCTGTAATGATATAAAGCCCCTTTTATCAACGTCCAGATAAGTAACCTTACAGCCTTTTGTTTCTAAATACTGAAATGTATTTAACACTGAAGGGTGCTCTATTTTAGTAGTAATAAGATGGTTACCCCTTCTTCTAGTAGCCTCTACCATACCTCTAATAGCTATATTGTTTGACTCTGTCCCACCAGAGGTAAAATAAATCTCTTGATCTTTACCTCCAATGGCTTTGGCGACTATTTTTCTTGCCTCTTTAATACTTTTTTCTACCTCTACACCTTTTCTATGTAAAGATGATGGGTTTCCATACATCTCAGTCATGGCTATTTTTACTACATCCATTACCTCGGGCTTTACCTTTGTTGTTGCAGCGTTATCTAAATATGCTTCCAAAAACTTCACCTTCAATCTATGAGATTACAGCTTTTATGATATCTAATTAATCTTAATTTGTAAAGTTTTCCTTTGTTTTATTATAACCAAAATTGCTTTTTTAAGTAGCTACATATTCCCTACATTATAGTTTCATCTTATGAGGATACTGATTATGATTGATCACTCACCAATGGTGACGTCTGTGATGACTCAGGATAGCTTGCAAGATGCAGGTTTTGAAGAAGGAGATGCTGTAGAAGCCTTAATAAAAGCATTTAATGCTGTATTCATTAAGCATTAGATTTAATTCTAATCTAACAATTGTATATGATTAAATTAGTACATACAAAAATCCCAATAACAATTGGGATTTCAGGTTGATGACAAAGTCATCAAAATGAAGACTGATCAAAATGCCACAGATTCAAGGCTCAAGAAAACCTAGCGACTGCAGCGTATACGTAATACGTAAGGGTGCTAGGTATTCGAAGCAACGAAGAAGATGAGGGGTTTTCATCAGTCTAAAATCCCAATAATAATTGGGATTTCCTACTTAATATCCTAGCTCTTCACCTACTATATAAACCTTTAAATCCACCGTCATAGGCTTGTGATTTATAATTGTTGTTATATTACACATTCTATCTTGACTTAAACAATCATTACATATTCCAGTTTCTGCACATGGAGTCTTAAGTCCTAATCTTTTTGCATTTGGTGGACAGGCTGAGTTTTTAATTCTATCTATTCCAGAAATAATGTCACTACATATTTTGTTTATTCCACATATAACAATTACCCTCTTTGGACCATAAAACATACCACTTACACGATTACCAACACCATCAATATTTATTAATTCTCCATCCTCAGTTAATGCATTGGTGCTTGTTAAGTATACATCTGCTGTAGCAGCTTTTTGTCTAACCCCATTACGTTCAGAAGGCTCAACCAACCAATGCCAATGAACAGGATTCCCTGCCTTTATAAGATCTTCGTGCAGCTTCATATCATGAATTGTCATTGAGCCGCCAATACCCACTACTTCTTCTTTCTTTATTTCTTCAAGTATGGCCTTCTTCGCATCCTCTGCTTTTTCAAAATACTTTGCTGGAATTTTCCTTTTTTGCAAATTACTAATAATCATTTCTATTTTTCCCAATATCAAAACCTCCCAGTCCATAATTAAATCTCTTTAAGTTATTATACAATATTATACAATATAAAAAAACATTGTTATTTGCTATAATAATGCTTATTAATTAAATATGATTATAAATTATATTGTTGCGAACTTTGTCGAAATTTGCTATAATAAAGCTGTGGTTATCCCCCTGGTAACCTCGATTTATTAAATTTTTTATTTTCCCAATACCCCTTTTGATTCACGTCGTTATAGATGTGAAGCTGGGCGACGAACCCCAGCTCTTTTTTTTTGCAAAAAATTAATGATCTAAGAGGTTTATGCTAATTCACAAATGCAACACTATAATATATAATATTGTTGAAACAAATAAAAAAGCTTTTATATACTCTTTAAAGGAGGTTTATTATGGATAAGCCCAAAGTTGCTGTTATTTTTACAGGTGGCACTATATCTATGTCTATAGATCCACGAATCGGAGCTGCAATTCCATCACTTTCTAACCAAGAAATTCTTTCATTGGTAACAAATATTGATAAGTATGCAAGCATTGAAACAATTAACTTTTCAACTCTACCTGGTCCTCATATTGATCCCCTTCTGATGATGGATTTAAGAAGCTTAGTGATGGATACCCTTCAGAGGGAGGATATTGATGGAGTAGTAATAACTCATGGTACAGATACTTTGGAAGAGACTGCATTTTTATTGGATCTAACTATCGACTCAAATAAATCGGTAGTAATAGCTGGAGCCATGAGAAATTCTTCTGAACTAGGATATGATGGTCCAAGCAATTTAGCCGCTGCTGTATGTACTGCTATATCGCCACAAACTAAGGGCAAGGGTGTTTTAGTGGTTATGAATAATGAAGTAAATGCTGCCAGTGAAGTCACTAAAACCAATACCTTAAGCTTAGATACCTTTAAATCTTTAGAATTTGGTCCATTAGGTATTGTTGATAATGATGAAGTAATTCTACATAGGGATATAGTAAGCCGTCAACATATTTATACAGACTCTATTATACCAAACGTTGATCTAGTTAAATGTGTGGCAGGAATGGATTCACGCCTATTAAAGTTCTGTGTTGATTCAGGCTCAAAAGGAATTATACTGGAAGCTATGGGCAGAGGTAATGTTCCCCCCGGCATGATTGATGGTATAACCTATGCCATTAATAATGATGTTGCCGTGGTAATGGTTTCTAGGTGCCCTACTGGCCGGGTATTAGATACCTATGGATATGAGGGTGGGGGTAGAAGCCTACGGAATTTAGGAGTGATTTTAGGTGGAGATTTGCCTGGTCAAAAGGCTAGAATCAAACTAATGCTAGCCTTGGCAGTTACTCAAAGCTTAAATGAAGTCAAACAGATAATGGAGCATAATCAATATGGGCCTAAATAAGAGTTAAAAGTTAAAAGTTGAAAATGAAAAGTTGAGAATTGAAAATTGAAGAATGAAAATCTAAATTTAAAATAAGAGCTAAGAGTTATAGACTTAATATTAAGTAACCATAGCAAAAATCCCAATAATAAATTGGGATTTTTTTTTATAATCTTATCTGAATATATTGTTCTTTATACAGGTATCAAGATCAAAATCTTTGATTTCATTAGATGAAAATCGTATTTTAAGTATGTTATCAATAATATCTATAACTGACCCATGTCCAAATGCCTTATGAATTATTTCTTTTCCTTTAAAAAACCTACTTCTCTCCATTTGGTAGCATTTCATTTCTTCAATAAATCTTGAAGCCTCCACTTTTCTATCATATCTGTTTTTAGGTGATAAAATATAAAGCTCATCCTTTGCTCTGGTAATAGCCACATAGAAGAGTCGTCTTTCTTCCTCCAACATTTTATTACAAGAAACAGATTTACTATGGGGAACAATTTCTTCAATAGCACTTGTTATAATAACTACTTCATATTCTAAGCCCTTTGCACTATGCATGGTCAGTAATGACACTCTGTTGTCGTCATTGTCCTTTGGCTTATTTCTTATTTGATTTCTAAAGGCTTCCATACCAGCAAAATAAGAATTAAGGTCTTTATATTTTCCACATGCTTCCTCAAACTCATCAAGAATATCGAAAAAACCATTGCTTGGTATATTTTTCTCTAGGCAATAATTAACTATATATTGATTGTAGCCTATCTTTTTCCGTATAAAAGAAATTGCTTCCTTAAACTCCATGTGCCTTAGTGATTTCAAGTCAACTTCTAACTCTTCAACTAGCTTCAACTGGTAAGGTAAAAGTCCTCCCTTCAGCTTCAAAGACGTAATTAGGTCCTTATGATATTCACTGGCTTCTCTTATGGATTTCTTTGTAACATAGCGAGTTGGTCTATTTATTATAGCTATTATGCTATTATTGTCCAGTTGATTATGGGCGGCCTTCATATATGCAATAATATCCCTTGCTATCCAGTGATCATAAATATTATCAATTTGATCTTTGCAGATAAAGGGTATTTTATTATCTAATAAAATATCCACCAGCCCATTTGCCAATAGGTTAGTACGATAGATAACTGCAATATCTTTATACTGATGTCCCCTTTTCACAGCGTCAGTTATTATGTCAAAAACCCTTCTATTCTCCTCCTCTCTATTTAGAGGTGAGTAGTATTCAATTGTTTTTGAACTTGTAATAGTCGGCTCCATATTTTTATTTACACGAAAATTATTATTTGAGATCAGCTGATTTGCAGCAATAATTATAGCCTGCTGTGAGCGATAATTTCTTTGAACGGAGATTTTATTTAAGTCAGGATAGATCTGTTCAAATTCCAAAATAAATTCTGGTTTGGCACCTCGAAAGCTATAAATAGATTGATCATCATCACCAACTACAAAAATATTATTTTTTGGTGCTGAGAGCATTTTTATAATTTCAAACTGAATAGCATTAATGTCCTGAAATTCGTCAATCAGAATATATTGAAATTGATTTCTTAGGTTTTCTAAAAGTTTTCTCTCTTTACTCAATATATCGTAGCATTTAGTTAACATATCATCAAAGTCTATTTTCCCTAAGTCCTTTTTGTAGGCTTCGTAACAATCAATTACCCTTTGAAAATCATTGTCTGATAGTACATTAGAAGAATAATTACCAACTAAATAGTGATTACTTTTATAAAGCCCTATTTCCTGTAAAATTTCCTTAATTAAATCATCATTATATGGATTTTCCACCTCAAGTGTTTTTATAATATTCTTTATTACATTTCTTCTATCCTTTTCATTTATAATATTTGACATTTCTAGTCCAAAATAACGTCTAATAATTTTATAAAATACTGCGTGAAAGGTGCCAAAATTAACTCCTTTTCCATCGCTACCTCCCATAAGCTTACCAAAACGCAAACGCATCTCCTCAGCAGCAGCCTTGGTAAAGGTTATTACTAGTATGTTTTCACCAGACACATTATGATTTTTTATTAAATTACCAATGCGATGTGTTATTATAGTTGTTTTTCCAGAGCCTGGACCAGCATAGACTATACAAGGTCCATCTTTATGAGTTACAGCCTCCAGCTGCTTATTGTTTAAGGAATATTTATATAAATCCAAAGCTTACACCCTCTACAAGCATATTTTAATTAAATCTGCAGTTTTAAAGTTTATCATATTTCAATTAGAAAGACAAATAGAAGCTATAGGTTGTGAGATAGAATAAGTCAGACATTTGGGGTTTACTTCAATTGTCCGACTCATTTTCTTAATTTGCTAATGGCAATGACTAGTTTTATTAAATTATATACAGAGTATTACTATTAATTTTTACTCTGTATTAATATTTGTTTCATCAAACCATTAAAAGTAAATTCTATTGCATTAGGGTTTAATTCATTGAAATCTAAATCCATTTCGTCTTTCAGATCTTTTAAAATTCTGATGGCTTCATCTGCACCCTTCAAACTATATAATAGATATCCATAGTTTCTAATTATTTGAGCTTTAATATCATCAGCAAATTCATATTCTAAAAGACTTCTATGTATGTTTAAACCTTTATCCATTTCA
Source organism: Alkaliphilus peptidifermentans DSM 18978 (assembly GCF_900101495.1). Lineage (GTDB taxonomy): Bacteria > Bacillota > Clostridia > Peptostreptococcales > Natronincolaceae > Alkaliphilus_C > Alkaliphilus_C peptidifermentans. The sequence goes on along the minus strand of NZ_FMUS01000003.1, from coordinate 49,070 downwards.
TTATTAGCCATATATTGACTCATAATAAAGAGTCCAGTTTCTAACTTAGTTTTGCTATTATCAGATTGTCTAAAGGTAGCTTCTGCAGCATTCATTGTTTCCTCCATGGGAAGTAGTTCAGCTGCTATTGATAAAAAGCTTATTAATCCATCAAAACTAGAGTTTACATTCAGCTTTAGATGCTGAAGACCTTCCTTTACCAATTCTTTTTTTCTTTCCATAACTAAATCCTTGTCATACTTAATAAGATAATAATTGTTTCCTATAACATTGTAATAGTTTTGGTTTTTTAAGCCCCAGAGGGTTTCTATTGGCTGCATATCATACAAGTGTCTTTCATGATAGGGTATATGTCCAACAAAAGCACTATATTGAATAGATGTAATTGCATCAATGAAGCGTTGATGAAGCTGTGATTGAGATTCATGTTCATCTATTTGTTGAAATATTGGAAGTTCTATTCCAATATTTCTGGATTTAATATCCTCATAGACAAGAAACTTGTCTGCTAGATAATTTACATCAGTTGCTACTCGACGCAAAACTGTTGCAGCTTCAGCCCTTGTAATGTTTTTATCTAATCTTAGAGTTCCATCAGAATAGCCTCTTAAAATTCCATTATTAACCGACTCAATTATCAGATTATAGTTTGGTATATTAGCATCTACATCTTTAAAGCTAATAATATGATCCTCTATTGGTGGTGTGGTAACTGCTCTAGATAACAATAACACTTCATGTCTATTAATAGGTTTATTGGGATTAAATGTATCCTCTGTAAAAATTTCTTTAATCTCAATATCAGCATTGCCATATTCAGAAATGTAGGTTGCCAGTATAGCAAGCTCACCATATGCCCAGTGATACCTGTCTACATCAGTGTAAGATATATTAATACCTTTACCAAAATGTAACCCTACATCTTGATAAATATTCTTTTTCACAAGTAATGTATTTAATGCTAGAATAAAATCTATTCTAGTCATTATGTCATCAGGTCTAAATGTTCCATCATTAAAGCCATCAATTAACTCCATTGTATTTGCTGCCCAATTAACGTGCTCTTTACCCCAATGATTATCCAAATCTGTAAATATAACCATTGACATAGTAAACTGAATACTGAAAATACAAATCAAAGCAATTAATAGAATTGTTCTAATAACACCCTTCATTAGGTACTACCCCCTTGTACTAGGCTGTAAATTATTTACAGCTATATAGTATCATATGTAACAGAAGTTTTGTTTTACATTTGTATGACATATAATATTTCCTCATCCTTATACCCTCAATTTACATATTATAACAATATACTAGAAATTTCTATATTTTATAGCTTATTTCCCAAACAGATTTTTTTTGATATTATATTATTATAGATAATCTTCGGAGGTCATTATGATAATTAAAGAATATACTCATAAAGAACAATTGATTATACCTAAATACGTTTATCAATATGTAAGCTGTAATAACACAGTTATTTTCGATATAGAAACAACAGGGCTTAGTAAATATCATAATAAAGTAATTCTTATAGGTTATTTATTTGCTGAGGATGGTCAAATTAAAATTAGACAATTATTTGCTGAAGACTCTTCAGAAGAAGGTTTAATACTATTAGAGTTCATGAAGGACATAAGTAACTTCGACACAATGATAACATATAATGGTGCCACCTTCGATTGTCCTTTTTTAAAGGAACGCTTTATTCAACATAAATTAGAATGGCCCGGGGAGACCTTAGAGCATATTGATATTTTAAAGCACCTTAGGAAGAATAAAGAGTATTTAAAAATTGACAACTTCAAGCTGAAAACAGTAGAAAAATACTTAGGAATAAACAGAAAAGACATAATTAGCGGAGAAGATAGTGTTAGACTTTATAACCAGTTTACAAAAAAAAGGTCAGCAGCGTTATTAGAAAAAATACTATTGCATAACTATGAGGATATTTACTATTTAGGGAAAGTACTAGATATATTTAAATTTATTCCTGAAGAAGTTTATAAAAAATGGCAGCATATAGTACACTTAGATGATGAAGCAATTAGCTTTTCATTTTTTCCCACTGATTTTTCTTTTAAGTCTAAAGCTATAACATTAGTTGGAAGATCTTCTAAAAATAATAATTTGCCTCAATTAAAGCACTATCATCAAGGCTTTAGTTTCTTTTGGGATCCTTCCTTAGGTAGCTTCAAACTAGACATACCTTTATTTAATACAAAGTTAAACAGTGGTAAAAAAATTCATTTTATCGATTTAAGGGTATTGAATATATCAAGAGAAAATCAAGTCTATCAAAATAATGAGCAGCTTTATGAGGAACACTTTTTACATGTAGACATACACTCACCTAACCTGCAACCTTTTGAAGGTCTAATTTTAGAAATAATAACTATGGCTATAAGAACTCCATATGTTCAATAGATATATAAAAAGTCAGAGTAATGGATAATCCGTACTCTGACTTTTGAATATAACTCGTTAGGTAGTGCTTGTTATAAGCATTCCGCCATCTACCTTCTGTTATTTAATTGGTGGGCCTTCAGGGACTCGAACCCCGGACCTACCGGTTATGAGCCGGACGCTCTAACCAACTGAGCTAAAGGCCCCTATAATATAGGGTTTTTGGGTTAATGGCGGAGAAGGCGGGATTCGAACCCGCGCGCCGCATACACGACCTAACGGTTTAGCAAACCGTCCTCTTCAGCCTACTTGAGTACTTCTCCATATTGGATATCAGATGTCGGAGTTCAGTTTGCCTGATTTCAAAGTCTGAATTTCTTACAGAAATTCAATTTATCTTTTATGTTTTCTGGCACTCTGCTTTCTGCCCTCTGACTTCTAAATGGCGGAGAGGGTGGGATTCGAACCCACGGCCCCTTTCGGAGTCACTGGTTTTCAAGACCAGCTCCTTAAACCGCTCGGACACCTCTCCAATTCCTATTGCATAACCCACTACTACCAAGGCTATGACTATATTTCAACACTGTAATTGATAGTATAGCATAGGATATTTCACTTGTCAACAATCCATATTATTACATACAAAAATTTTCTCTGATTTAACTAGAATCTAGTCTAACCCTCAACTTAATGATCAACCTTTGTAGTTTATACACAAAAAATGTGTCCGATATTCTAGACACATTTAAGCTAATTGAATTATTTCTTCAGGTTCATTGATTTGAAGCATTGTCCTTATTTGGTTTTTAGCATTAATAATTTCCCTATATTTTTTGTCTGATAGCCTTGTGTCACCATAAACCTTCCATCCACACACCTTAGTTAATTTTAAGGAGGGGTGACCCATAAAACCAATTACATCCTTCAAAGGATATCCTAGAAATACACCAATCTCATGGGGTATTACTCCATTTTGCATTTTTTCGATCATATGATTTAAATAATTGTCTAAATTGTATTCCTTTGGATAGTTATGACCCTTTAAAAATCTTAAATTCCTATTTTCTCTAAGGGTGTCCTCCAGCAGTAGGTAATTATAAAACAGTATCTTACTACATCCATTTAATGTGTTAAACTCTTTATAACAAACCTTTGAGCTTATGTTAATTATACTTTTTACTTCTTCTTTTTTTCTAATACTAATAAGGTCATTACCAGGAAAGCTTAAGATTTCAGATGGCTTTACACCTAATAAAACTGGACCCAAAGCTTCAATAATCCATCTGATAAATTCATATTCGCTATTTTTATTCAGACAATAACAATGGTTTAATTCTCCTCCCATTATGCTTTCCTCCCTCCTTCAGCAGTCAACTATCTATTTATGTAGGATTCAATTGATAACACTTCTCAACAGTCAGTAAAAAAATTTTTTATTGTTTCTTATTGAATGCACATCCACTACAGTTATTTAGTTGTTTTGATAAATCACTACATGCCCTTCTTGAAAAAACACATGGTATATTATTTTGCTTAGCCTTTTCTTTAACAATTTGTGTTATATTGTGCTCAATAAAATCATAAAAAACAATGACCATATCTGTTTCTGTGGGTATTTCATAATTACGCATTCCTTTTTTTCTTCCTGTCCAATGGGTAAAATCTTCAATTCCGTACTCCATAAGTATATTAGGAATATTTCCAAGTCGATCCGCACCAACCAATAGAGCTTTCATGTAAATTCCTCCTTTGTATATTTCTTACCGATAATGATTATCATTATTATATAAAATTTCTTACCAATTGTCAATATATTGACTTAATTTTGATAATATGTTATTTGAAATTTATTTTATATACTATACTATGTTAAGTAGAATATCTTAGCATCTATATAAAATAGATATTTTATGATAAAATATAGAAGAAGCCAAAATATTGGAGGTAGAACAATGGGGAAAAAGAAAAATCTTAATATGAAGAAGGAAAGCATTAAATTAAGTGGAAAGGAAGCATTCATCAAATCAGCCAACAAACTAAATCGAAGTATGCCAGGTGTTTATAGCGGGTGTGGAGTTATCGGTGATTCAAAATATAATCGCAAAAAATTTAAAAGAGCTATCCAAAAAGAAATTAATAACTTTGAGGATGGCTCTTTTATTTTTCCTATAAAGTATTATTGGCAATTAATGTGGTACACATTAGAACCTGATATGCCTCTGTAATTGTATTTGCTCTATAGCTAATTATGTTTGGTGCAGTTAGCTTAACACCTGGAATAATAGAAACAATTTCTGCCATTCCACTATTCATCATCGTCACTTATTTATCTTTAAAAACAAAAAGGCACCTTTAATGTGCCCTTTACTTTATTTATTTAATTTGAACTAATATAAGTAAGAATTAGCTTATACTTTGATTAAAGAGGTTCTATCCCCTTAAAGTAGCTATTGCTCTTTTGGGCTTTAAAATTATTTGAATAGCATTTTCTATTGAAGTTACAACAATGTCAGCTACCTCTATTAGCTTACCAGAGCACCCTTCTCTGCCAATGATGGCAATGGCTAGGATGGCCGACTTAAACATTTCAATATCATTATATCCATTACCTATACATAGGGTTTTATCTGCTCCTAACTCTTCCACAATTATCTTTTTGTAGGTTGCTGCATCCCCTGTTGGAAATGTAGTTATATTTACTCCTAAACCACTGCACTGCTGCTTCACATTTCCGTGGGTATCTGCTGTTATTACATATACATTTGCAAGCTCTTTAAGCTGTATTATAGCCTCTCTAATATCATCATTAATTATCCCATCAGTTGCCAAGGTTCCATTATAATCAAAAACTATGTTAGCTATTTGATAAGTATCTCTTCCTGGCACATTAATTTCAAGCATGTTAATACCCTCCCTTAACCAAATATTCCATCGATGTATTCTTGAGTCCTCTCGTCTTTAGGCTTAGTAAATAATTCTTGAGTTTCTCCATATTCTATTAGCTCTCCATTTAATATGAAGGCGGTATAATCAGATATTCTTTTAGCCTGTGACAAATTATGGGTAACAATTATTATAGTATAATCATCTGAAAGGTTCTTTAACATTTTTTCTATATTGGCAGTATTTTTTAAGTCCAATGAGGAGCAGGGTTCATCTAATAAAATTACTTCCGGTTCAACACTTAAAGCTCTTGCAATACAAAGTCTTTGCTGTTGACCTCCAGATAGCTTTAAAGCAGAAGCATTTAAGTCTTCCTTAACCTCATCATACAAGCCTGATATTTTCAGCTTTTCCTCTACTAGAATGTTAAGACTTTTTTTGTCCTTCTTTCCATAATAAACAGGACCATATACCATGTTTTTGTATATAGAGATGGGAAAAGGTGTTGGATTTTGAAATACTAAACCTATTCTTCTTCTCAGGTCTTCTTTTGGAATTTCTTTAATATTTATCTTATTGAATAATATGTCTCCGTTAATATTTGCAAATTGATCCTCATAGGTCATATAATTAAGGGTTTTTAATAGGGTTGATTTACCACACCCTGAAGGTCCAATAATTGCAGTAATCTTATTTTTTATAATATTTAAATCTATATCCTTAAGCACACTTTTATTATTAAAGGAAACAGATAAACTATTTATATTTATAATTGTATCCATTTTTTTATTACCTCCCAGTTTTAGCGACTAAGCTGGCTATAATATTTATAGTAAGTAGTATAGAAATAAGTACAAATGTTGTAGCATATGCATTTTGTATGGAAATGCTTTCTGAAATCAATAAGTAAAGATGATAGGGTAACGCCATAACTGGAGATGTAAGGGATTTAGGAGTTGGAGCAAACATAACCGCTGATGTTAGTATAATTGGAGCAGTAGCACCCATCGCATAGCTTCCTGCAAGGGCTATTGAGGCTATAATATCTCTTTTGCAGGCTGGCAGCACTAGCCTAAAAAAAGTATAGGTCTTTGAAACCCCCAATGCATATGATGAACTAATTATATAACTATCAATCTCAGATATTATTCTCTCTACCTTAACTTCAATCACAGGAAAGATCATTATACCAAGGGTGATTCCCCCAGCGATTAAAGATCTGCCTAGCCTCAATTGATATACCAATAGAGTATATCCAAACATTCCTATAATAATTGAAGGTATTCCAGCAATACATCCAATAACAAGATGAATAAGATTGGAAATTTTAATGCTATTACAATAAAACAAGAGGTAAATTGCTGTAGAAATGGCTAGTATTGAAGCAAAAAAGCATGCAATAAGGGTAAGGTATAGGCTGCCTATTATAGCTGGATATATACCTCCCTCTGAACCAAGGGGCATCCCCTTGGGACTGTCAAAAATGAAGCTGAGATTTAAGACAGAGATTCCATTAATAATAATATAAATTATTATGTATGATATAAGTGATAAAACAATAATTCCGCTTAAAACACACCATAGCTTTATAAAATATCCTTGTGCATACCTTCTCATTATTTACACCCTCTAAAAATTTAATTTTCTTTGTAAGAAGTATAATATTATATTAATGCAGAGTAATAAAAGCATTAAAACTAATCCTGCTGCAAAAAGCCCATGGTAGTGTAGGCTTCCAACCTGGGCACCACCCATTTCAAGTGCTATCAGGGAGGGGATTGTTTGACCCTTACTTAAAAGCTTTGGCATAATTGGTGAATTGCCAATAACCATCATTACTGCCATCGTCTCTCCCATTGCCCTTGCTAAGCACAGTATTATAGATGCTATAATGCTCCTTCTTGCTGTAGGCAATATAAGCTTTGTTATCATATACCATTTGGATACACCTAAAGCTTGAGATGTTGTTAAATATTTATTTTTAATATTAAACATAGACTCATCACAGGTGGATATTATAAAGGGCAGAATCATAATTGAAAGTAGTATTCCCCCTGCTAATATACTCTCACCTGAGGAGAAGGCTAGTTTAACCTCAAAATTTTTAACGATGACTAAAAATCCAATGAATCCATATACCACCGAAGGAATTCCAGATAAAATATTGATGTATGGCTTTACAAAATGCCTTAAGCCTTCATCTAAATAATTAGATATAAAAAGTGCGCAACCTATTCCTATGGGCAAAGCTATTATAATGGCTATTAAGGACACAAAAATTGTAGATAATATTATAGGAAAAATTGAATAAGAAGGATTCACAGATACAGGTCTCCAGATTTTCCCTGTAATAAAGCTTAAAAATGAAACCTGTCTGAAAAAAACTAAACTTTCCTTTAATATAAAGAAGATTATAAATATGATAAGGAATATGGACATAAATGCCATTAGTCTAATAAATAAAGAAAATACTTTTTCAATAAATTTATGCATAGAAAGCCACTTCCTTTAAGTCTGATATAAATACTTTACTAAAGCAAGCAAAATCAGAGGAACATATATTCCTCTGATTTAATAATTAATTAAAACTAATTGGATGGAACAAAGCCTAATTCTTCAATTATTTCTACACCCTTTGTAGAAAATAAAAAGTCAATGAATTTTTGTTCTGCTTCAGTAGGTTCTCCCTTTTTTACAACGATAAGGGGTCTACTTATTTTATATGAACCATTTAATATATTTTCTATAGTAGGCTCAACATCATCAACCTTTAAAGGAATAATTTTTCCTTCATTAATATTAACTGCTCCAAAAGAAGCATATCCTATTGCTCCTTTATTCTCTATTATCTTAGTAACTAATGCACCCATTGATGGAGATTGTATTGCATCTTGTCGAACGTCAATATCCTTCATTATACTACTTTGGAAAACCTCGTGGGCACCTCCGCCAATATCTCTTATTACAACAACTATTTCAGTATTTGGTAGCCTATCATCTACTTCATTCCAATGAGTATATTCACCTGAAAATATTTTTTGAAGCTCTTCAGAAGTGAAATTGTCCTTAAATTCCAGAATCGGATTTTCAGGGTTTAACGAAATTGTTAGAGCGTCTACCCCTAGTGTATATTCTTGATGCTCTCCAAGGGCTTCCTTTTCATCCGACTTAACTGCTCTTGCTGTCAATCCAAAGTCTGCGGTTTCTTCTATTGCAGCCTTTATTCCCGCTCCGGAGCCTCCTGAAGAAACAAATATTGATATTTCTTCATTTGGAAAAGATTTATCAACATTATCCCAAGTTTTATGTAGCTCTTTAAATTCTTCAGCTGCTTTAGAAATTACAGGAGCTAGTGTAGATGAACCACTAAACATGATTTCAGCCTTAAAATCATCGTTGCCTGAAGTGGTATCTGCTTTATTACATCCTGTTAGCATTAAACTAAATACTAGAAATAAACATATTAACAAGTTAATTTTTTTCATGATTATACCTCCGTTTTTTGTTAAATACATAGCAATTGAATTATAACAAATGGCTATGTTGCCAACAAATAGAAATATTTGATTAATCTTCAATGTTCTATAGAAAAATTTGATGGTTGATTTAGGACTTTCAAACGCAATAAAAAAGATACTAGAAGATTCTCTCCTAATATCCTTTATTATATTAATTTTTGTCTGAAGCTTTATATTTCTAGGTTCCCATATACTGATATGTTAAATCTTCATAGTCTTCCTATCTAACCAAGCTTTTTCTTCACCATCCAAATAAGGAGACAAGACCTTATTTACCTCTTGATGATAGTTATTTAGCCATGTTTTTTCTTCAGTAGTAAGCAAATCAACATTTATACCATTTAAATCTATTGGACAATAAGATATAGTTTTGAACTTCATAAACTGTCCAAACTCATTCTTTTCATCCTCAATTACAAGTAAGGTATTTTCTATTCTAACGCCATGCTTACCTTCTCTGTATACTCCTGGCTCATTGGTAATAACCATACCCTTTTCCAGTTTAGTATTATTTGGTAGTTGACTAAAATTGTGGGGTCCTTCATGGACATTAAGGAAAAATCCTACTCCATGACCTGTTCCACAATTATAATTAATTTTTTCTGTCCACAGATGCTGCCTTGCTATAGTATCCAAGTTAGAGCCTGTGGCTCCATATAAGAAAATAGCTTTAGATAATGCAATATGCCCCTTTAAAGTTAGGGTGAAGTCTCGCATTTCTTCTTCCGTAATATCCCCTAATACAATAGTTCTAGTTATATCTGTGGTGCCATCAAGGTATTGTCCCCCTGAGTCAATCAAATACATACCTTCCTTTTTCAATAAGTACTGCCCCTCTAAGGTTGGATTATAATGCATCATAGCTGCATGGTCCTTATAAGCAGTAATTGATTGGAAGCTTGGTTCAACAAAGTCTTCTTGTTGAGTTCTAAAAAATTCCAATTTATCTGCAGCTGATATTTCTGTTATCTCCTCTTTGTCTATATTACAGTCAAGCCAGTGCAGAAATTTAACCAATGCTACCCCATCTTTTGTTTGACAGTTTATTAAATTTTCAATTTCAGTGGTATTTTTTATTGCTTTAAGATAAGTGATAATATCCTTACCCTTCTTTTTATTACATTCATCATCTAGAGCATCATGAACCATTGTATTTGTTTTATCTGGATCAAAATAAATGGTTGAGTTTACGGGGATAGATCTAACGTATGATACTATATCATTATATTCAATTGTTAAAACACCTTGATCTTCTAAGTATTTTCTTATTCCATCATCTATCTTTCTACCGTCGATAAATAGCAGGGCACTCTCTTCAGAAACGATGGCATAGGATAAAGCAACAGGGTTATTGGGTATGTCTCTCCCCCTAATATTATACAACCAAGCAATAGCATCTAGGGTTGAAATTATATAGTAATCTACACCTTTATTTTTCATTTCTTTTCTTACATCTTGAAGTTTATCTTCAATTGTTTGTCCCGCAAATTTTGTATCATGTATAAAAATGGGTGTCAAAGGAGTTTCTGGCCTATCAGTCCATAGTAGACTTATAAGATCTACATCCTTCTTGAGCTTAATATTCTTACCCTTAAGCTTTTTTTCTAGCTCTTTAGTTTTTGATACCGACATAACTCTTCCATCAAAGCCAACTGAAGATCCTTCATTTAACATCCTATTAAGCCAATCTGGGTAGTTTAATACATTTGGCTCATTCATTTTAAACAAATCTATTCCAGAACCAGCCAGTTGTTTTTCTGCTTGAATAAAATATCTTCCATCTGTCCATAAACCTGCTACTTCTTTAGTAACTACAACAGTACCATTTGAGCCAGTAAACCCAGAAATCCAGCTTCTGGCCTTCCAATGATCAGGAATATATTCGCTTTGATGCGGATCAGCGCTTGGTATGATATATGCGTCAAGTCCTATTACTTCCATTAGCTTTCTTAAATCTTGTAATTTACCAGTGTTCATCTTTTAAATCCTCCTTTTTTATTCTTAAGCCAATTAATTTAAAAGTTATATTTTGAGTTAATTGTAAGTATTTTCACCAGCTTACTTGTGTAGTTACACCAATTATGGGGTGTGTTAGAGCTTATATGGTAGCTATCTCCGGGATATAGGTCATGTCTAACATCTCCAATAAATAGTGTAAGAATTCCTTCCAGTACATAAATAAATTCTTCTCCATCGTGACTATAGGGTAATGTTTCTTCAGAGGCATCTATTGTGGGAAGTAGGTTGACTAAAGCAGGGGTAAAATCCTTACATTCTCCTCTATTTGCTAAGCTATAATATATGTACAGAGGATCTCTTACAAGGGTAACTTTTTGTTCATAGCTTCGTATAATTCTTTTGTTATCTTCCTTATATACAGAAAAGAAATAGGATAAATCCACCTCCAGCACCTTTGCTATATTATTTAAGGTTGATATGGCAGCAGATGTTAGCCCTCGTTCTAGCTGTGAAATATAACCTATTGATAAATTAGTCTTTTCGCTTAAATCCTTTAAGGTAAAGTTTTTAGAGGTTCTTAACGTTTTTATTTTTATACCTAATTCTTTATCCATTAAACCTCTCCCCTCATATATATCTTTTATAAATAACTATCTTCAGCATTTACAAGTTTTTTTATTATTATTATAATTATTATACATATACTAAAATATTTCTTCAATATTTTTTGAAAATTTTAATATAATTAATTTGGTTATCACTAGAGTGATATAAAACACATAAGTATTATCTATTTAATGTTTTTAATTTGCTTTATTTCTTATTAGAAATCTTTTTAGTATTATTTAAGTTAATAATATGTTATTAAAATATTATAAAGGATTATGTTAAAATATGTAGAAAATTAACATAATTAGTTAAATCCAAAGATTTCCTAAAGGGGGCATAGTATGTTTTTTAAAAAAAAGGATCTTATAACAGATGAACAGTTAAAGCAGGCAGAAACCAAATATGATGTTAATAAGCATATCCCTACCAGCATAACAGTATTAAAAGACAATCAAAGGAAAATGGTTGTAAAGCTGACTAATCGAATAGATGAAACAGGTGTAATAGCAAGTAGTTTAATTGACACTACTCAAGGAATTAGTAAGGCTATAGAATCACAATTGAAATCAATTGAATTAGTTGTCGATGAAATCAGTAATTACTCTGCACTGGCAGAGGAGGTTTTTGCAAGCATAGAAAATTCCAAGGGAATAACTCATCAAACCCTTACTGTAGCAAAGGAAGGATCAAAAACAATCGATAAATCTCTAGAATCTATGGATAATATTCAGTCCTCCATGACAACAGTAAAGCAAGCAGTTGGTGAGCTATATAATAAATCTCAGAATGTAGATGAATTACTGACATTAATTAAGGATATTGCTGATAGTACTAATTTATTAGCTTTAAACGCCTCTATAGAAGCTGCTAGAGCAGGGGATGCAGGAAGAGGCTTTGCTGTTGTTGCCAATGAAGTTAAAAAGCTGGCCACCAGAAGCATAGAATCAGTTACTCATATTAATGAAATATTAACTGAAATTAAGCAAAGTATTAATAATACAAGTGCCTTAATGAATGAAACCGAAGATAGGGTAAATATTGGAAGAACCCTTTCAAATAATTCCAGATCTGTTTTTGAAACCATAATTAAAGCAGCAGAAGAAACTTCTGCAGTGTCAGATGAAATAAATCATGCTGTTACAAAGCAAAATTCTTCACTAGAGCATGTTGTTGAATCAACATATGCAATGAACGAGCAATTTTCTATGCTGATTAATAAAGTGGAAACAACCCTTCTTAATACTGAATACACCAGTACATCTTTAAAAACCCTTAAAAAGCTATCTACTGAGCTGAACTCTAATAATGATAGTTTAATGAAGGAATTAAAATCTGAGGATGTTTCTAGTACCAAGTTAAAATCCAATGCTGCCTATCCATTAAGTACAATAGATGCAATGAAATGTCTAGATGCAACAGAGGCAGAAGTCTTTAAAAATGTACATTCTACTTTAACATTAATAAATGAACATACAAAGGTTTCTCCTGGAATAGCAAAATGCTGGAGAGTCTTAGATGATCAGATTACTTGGGAATTTCAGCTTCGCAAGGGAGTAAAATTCCATAATGGAGATGTTCTATCAGCAGATGATGTTATTTTTTCTTATGAACGTCTTTTAGATCCGAAGCTGAAATCACCTAATACTTGGATGCTATTTGATATTGAAGGTGCTGAGGAGTTTTCAACTGGAAAAGCTCAAAAAATTTCAGGGTTAGAAATCATAAATCCTCACGTAATTAGAATTCGTTTAACATCTCCCTCCGCCGGCTTCCTATTGAATATAGGACAAGTGGTGTGTCCTATATATTCAAAAAAAGCTTTCAAAAATAATGGTGATATAGTTGGGTGTGGAGCCTATACCATCGAGGTTGCTAATGATAAGGTTATTCATTTGAAGGCCTTTAAGGATTTCTATCTTGGTGAACCATATATAGAATCACTGGAGCTTATTATTGACGTAAAAAGCATAGGTCAACGGTTTATTAATAAGGAGTACGACTATATTAAGGTTGATAATGCCACTTTATATAAGGCTGTTATGGAGAAAAATATGAATCTAGATGTTAATGATATGCTGGCATCTTATTTCGTTGGGTTTAATATGCATTCCAACCATCCTATTATTAATAATAAAGAGGCTCGACAGGCACTTAATTATGCAATAAACAAAGAAAGAATTGTAGAGAATGCATTAGGCGGATTAGGTTCTATATCCTCCTCCCCTATGCCCTCCTTAATGCTGGGAGGAGAAGCAATAAAGCCATATGAGTATAATCCTCAAAAGGCTAAACAAATGTTGAAAAACGCAGGTATAAGCAACTTTTCTTTACATCTTGCCGCAAGAGATGGAAATCAAGGTGGAATATTTGAAAAAATATTAAAATGTGTATGTGAAGACTTAGAAGCTATAGGAATTAAAATAAAATTAAGTGACTATGCCAGCAGCGATTTTGTTGGAAACAAACGCTACTTAACCTGTGATATATTTGTTTCAAGATGGGTTGCTGATAATGGTGACCCGGATAACTTTCTTCAACCAATATTTACTCCTAATGGTACTGGTAATTTTACTAGCTACAATAATCCAGAGGTTTCTGAGCTAATGTCACAGGCGAAAGAAATGCTAAATCCATCAAAAAGATTAGAGATATATACTAAAATTAGTTTATTATTAAAGGAAGAAGCACCTTGGGTTTACCTATTTCATCCTAAGTCAGGGGTGGCCTATCACAAGCATTTATCAGGCATGAATATTAATGCTATGGGATTTATCGCCTATGATCAGCTATATACAAATATTTAATTAATATAATATTTATTAAAAAAGGCTTTTAAGATGTATTCTCCTCTTAAAAGCCTTTTTCTTTACCCATTTCAAACGTATTTATAAATTCTCCAGCTCATCCCTCATAACTAGTAATGCCTGCATCATCTTAGGAAAACCGCCGCTGGGAGCTACTAATAGAATGGCATGTTCAATTTCTTCCCTTGTACATCCACAACGATGAGCCTTCCTAATATGAGTTCTGAGGGCAAACTCATACTGACAAGAGGCTGAAATAGCTATTTTAATGAGCCAACGGGTCTTTTCATCCAGAGGTCCACCCTCTTCATGCAGTTTATGTCCATAACTTTCATAAGCCTCATAAATCTCCTTATGGTTCTCAATAAAATAATTCAGATTTTTTTCAATAACATCCATACATATTTTACCTCCATTGAATTTTTTTCTATTTTTACCCATTATAACTATATTAATCAGTACTTTTGATTGAAATTAAACATGTTTCTAAAATATCTAAAATTTCCCCTTTACAATTATTTCCCTTATATGCTAAAATTATTTAATATTAGTGAGTGTATCTAAGCATAAATATTTATGTAAGCGGTACAGGAAGTCCATTTCTACACGTAGATAAGTCTACGGAGTCACTACCATTGTGATTCTGTGGACTTTTTTTATTCACTTTTTTGAAGAACATCCAGAGAGTTTAATGGGTATTTAAAGGGAGGGAATCGAAATGAATTTAGAAAGAAACATAAAAACCTATTATTTCTACTCAACATTCACAGAGCTTTTGATACTTGGTCCTATAATTGTATTGTATTTAATAAGCAAAGGTCTTTCTTTTACAGAAATAATGCTGCTTCAATCAATTGCAGCCTTTGCAGTTGTACTGTTTGAAGTGCCAACTGGTGCTATAGCAGATAGATACAGTCGAAAGCTGAGTGTTATAATCGGCCTTGCATTATGGGTTGTAAGCTTAACTATGTATATAGTAGGAAGTAGCTTCTTAACCTTTGCTATAGCAGAAGTAATATTTAGTATAGGTATATGTTTTAAATCTGGTGCAGATAACGCAATTATATATGATTCTTTAAAATTACTACGCAAGGAAAGCGAGTACCAAAGGATTGAAGGAGCCGCCCGTTCTCTAGCCTTATATGCCCAGGCTATTGGCTCGGTTATTGCAGGCTTTGTTTATGAAAAGAACATTTATCTACCACTGATGATATCTATTGGCTTTGTTATTTTAACAATATTTATAACTATATTTTTTAAGGAGCCTCCCATACACAATAAAAAAAATACCAGGGTAAAATACTTGAAGCAAATTATTGAAAGTGGAAAATATGTTTTAACCCATGAAAAACTAAAGGCGATTGTTTTATTCTCCATGGTATTTTTTGCATTTTATAGAACTGGCTTTTGGTTTTTTCAGCCTTACATGGAGTCAGTAAACATACCCGTGAAATATTTTGGAGTAATATTTATGATATTCAATTTTGTAGCTGCGTTTGCTTCAAAGCAAAGTCATGTTTTCATGGAAAAAACCAAACCAAGAACACTGGTTTCTATGGCGCTATTATTAATAGTATCTTTCATATTGCTTGGATTGATAAAGATGTGGATTGGAGTAGCGGCTATTCTTCTTCAACAGGCTGCGCGAGGTTTTTACAGACCAATTATAACAAAGTATCTTAACAAACATATACCTACCGACAAGAGGGCTACAATTCTTTCGTTTCATAGCTTGGGTACCAACATTGCAGCTGCCATAACTTTGCCATTGATGGGTATTTTAAAAGATTCTAGAGATATACATTCTACGCATCTAATTACAGCTGTATCTATGATTATACTGACTGCTGTTGCTACAGTGTATATGAATAGTAGATTGAATGTTAATAAGGAAAAGGCTCCTATTGAATTGTTAAAATCTTGAAGGGCCAACTAGAATAAAAGGACTTAGTCAAAAGAGTGATGACTAAGTCCTGAATTACATTATATGTTTAAAAAAAGTCTTAACAAACAGATATCCTAACACAGCAAAAATTATCTCCACAACAATTAAGAAAGCCAAGGGATTTCTAGTGGCAACATCCCATAGTGCCGTATTAAACCAACCATCTATTCCAGCATATCTACTTCCCTGATATATAAAAAGTATAGCCCAGATTTGGTATACCTTAGCTACAATAAAGCCTATTACTAGTCCTATTATTACACCCCATAGCTCTACTATATCTTTACGCAATTATATTCCTCCTTTTGCAATACATAATAGGTCACTGGCTCATCCTTTCCATGGCTTCTAATACCTCATCTGTACGATCTTCTTCTACAATAGCACCATCTTCATATTCAATTACTAGAATTATAGCCGTAGGTTTTGTCACTAGGTACTCAGTAGGAAAATCAAGACTCCATTCTTTTCTATCATACATATTACTCACTCTTAATGGAATACTCTCATACTCATTGTCAATATAAAGTTTTGCCTCAACGTCCTTTATCATATAAAAATCAAATAAAGCTGG
The DNA here is from genome assembly GCF_900101495.1 of Alkaliphilus peptidifermentans DSM 18978. Lineage (GTDB taxonomy): Bacteria > Bacillota > Clostridia > Peptostreptococcales > Natronincolaceae > Alkaliphilus_C > Alkaliphilus_C peptidifermentans. Next base: position 32,366 of record NZ_FMUS01000003.1, on the reverse strand, counting down.
ATGCAGTTGAGAATATGAGATATCAAAGCTAGATAACTTACCATTGGAAGATGACGACCCTGACCCACTATTATTTAAGGGAGTAGGCTTATAATATTCCGATGAAATTTCAATTGCCTCAGTTGCTTTAATAAGACTACCTTCTGATACTATTTTGTATTCATAATCATTATCCGGTGACAAAATCAATGGTGCAGAAAACTCATTAATTCCTATATCGTCTGCTAATACTTTTAACCAGTCTGGTTGATTTTTATACCTATATAAAAGTAAAACATTGGCATCTTTTTCTACCTCACTTAATGTCCACTGTAAATCAAAATGCAACTCATTTGGAGAAGAGACCTCAGCAATAGGTTGAAAGCTTTTTGATATAACCCACTCATTTGCATTTTTTAGTTCATTCAGGTGGTAATAAAAACTCCTGGTCTCATTTCCTAATGTATGAGTGACATTCCGCTCAAGATTATTTAGTCGATCTATAAAATTGTTTTCCATCCTATCTGCTCGTAAAAAACTATACACATTAACTGCCAAGCTGGCAACTACTAGCCATGTTAATATTTTGATCTTTCTTTCCATTTTTTTGTCACTCCTATTCTGGATTTATAAGTAAATATTTTGAGTTAAATTTTTTAATTCTAATATTCATTAATCTTGTTCCTTTAAATCTGATGATATAGAGCAATATGTATTATTTAAAAAAGATACACTTCAAATATAATGCTTAAACTACTGATTTTTCATTATTATCTAACAATATTATAACATATTAAATAGAAATACAGCACTCTATGTCTTTTCCATGTATACCATTAAATTACTACCTAGTATATTTTAAGAATTTTAATATTTTACTTCGATAATAAAAAGAACTATAACCTCTTAGTTATGAAGTCATAGTTCTTTTATATCAATTTGCAAATTATAGTCTTTTTGATACTTCTAATATTTTATCCTTCATCTGAAGTAGTTCATTTTTAATTTCCATTAAATCATTTTTAATTAGCTTTTTATCCTTTACTAATACTTCACCATTCACTATTACCAGTTCTACATTGGAAGGGTTAGCTGAATACACTAAGGCAGAATAGTAATCATAAATAGGACACATATTTACAGACTCAGTTTCAATTATTACCATGTCTGCTTTTTTGCCTACTTCTATAGAACCAGTTACATTGTCAATATTTAGAGCCCTTGCTCCACCAATAGTAGCCATCTCCACAATTTCAATAGCAGGAAATATTGTTCTATCCATGTTATAAAGTTTATGGATTTTACCCACTAAAGACATTTGAGTTATTATATCTAGAGTGTTACCGCTCATTGGTCCATCTGTGCCAAGCCCTAGCTTCATTCCCCTTTTAAACATTTTTACTACTGGTGCAACTCCCTTTGCACCTTTGGAGTTAGATCCTACATTATGGCTTATTCCAACTCCTTTATTTTCCAAAATATCTAAATCTTCATCTGATACATTAATTAAGTGGGCCCCAATAAAGTTCTCATCTAGTATTCCAAGGCTGTCTAGATATTGCACTGGTGTCATATTATATTCTTCAGCATATTTTTTCTGCTCATAATCCATTTCTGCAACATGCATTATTATAGGTACATCATGCTTTCTTGCCAAAGAATATGCTTCTATTAATTTATTACTATCATTTGTATATGGAGCATGGGGGGCAATTGCAGGAGTAATTAAATCATCACCCTTCCATTTTTCAATAAACCGTTCAGCATACTTTAATCCTTCATATGGCTCTTTAGCATCGGGAGCAACAAAGTTAACAACTGTTTCACCCAAAACTGCCCTTATACTCATCTCTTTTGCTGCTTTAGCAACTTCATCTTCAAAATAATACGAATTGCAAAAAGTCGTAACCCCGCCTAAAAGCATTTCGCAGATTGCATATCTAGCTCCACTATATACTAGTTTCTCATCCACCATAATATTTTCTAACGGAAATATATATTTTGTTAACCTGTCCTGCACATCATCTGCTAAACTTCTAAAGGCAATCATGGAAGCGTGAGTATGGGTATTGATCATACCCGGCATTAGAATGCCACCTTTTCCATCTATTATATTATAATCATTACTTACATTATGTTCATTCGTTTCATTACTACTGCCGATATATGTGATGCTATCTCTCTCAATGATCACAAAACCATCTTCAATTATTTCTTTATCTTTATTCATAGTTACTATATTTACATTCCTGATCATCAGTTTGGTCACAAGCTTCATTCCTTCCACTTTCTAATAGCTAAGTATATCTACGACTCAGACTGAAGCCTCAACATTATATTCATTAAACAAATTATTATGATTTTATGAACAATGAATTCTGTTGATTTTTTACCTTTATCGGGGGATTGGATTAGCCTCAGTCTGTAATTATATATTGAGTTTAGAGCTTTTGTCGTAGATACTTATGTTATTAGCTTATTGATTTAGTGTTCTATTCCATGTGTTAACCCAATCAGCCATGACTTCATTTACAAATTTGAAATCTATAAGGTTAGATTTAGTTATTTGTTCTCCATAGGTTAAGAATTCAGCTTCTTCATCTGTTAAATTTGCGTTAACATTAACAGGTGAATCTGGAATAGTTTTAGCAGCTCTAACTTGTACCTCTTCTGAGATTAAATAATTAATAAATTCATAAGCTAAATCTATTTGCTTAGAACCTTTTACTATATTAATAGTGTTAAAATTTAAATAGGAACCTTCTATAGGATCGATGAATACAACCTCTGGCGAACTATTTTTAACTGATGCATAAGCAAAGTCTGCCGCTAAAGCAGCTACTATTTCTCCACTACCCATCATATTTACTAAATCAGAAGATCTAGAATAAGTTTTAACAATATTGGGCTTTAGCGCTTCTAACTCTTTAAATGCAGCCTCGCCGTTATCTGTTGTTATGTCAACTCCTGCTTTTTGTGAAGCAATGTAAAGTACAGCAGGGCCGAATGTTGTAGTTATTTCAGGAATTGATATTTTTCCCTGTAGCTCTGGTCTCCACAAGTCTTCAAAGGATTCAATTTCAAAGCCCAATTTTTCTTTATCATAAATTATTCCTAGTCGATTTACCGTATAGGCTGGTCCTTGACCTTCAATAGTTAATTCCTTAGCCTTTTCATTTAATTGACTAGCATTAGGAATCTTATTGTAATCAATTGTCTCAAATAACCCTTCATCAAAACCTTCTTGTGCGAAAGCTTGTGCTAAATAAATAAGATCAACATTATTGTTGGGGTTACTTCTTATCTTTATTAATCGCTCTGAATTATTCCCTGTATCTAGAACAATCTTAGCATTGAATTTTTCTTCAAAGGGCTTAAATATATTTTCCAATAGTTCATCCTCAGAAAAACCCCAATTAGAAATTATTAATGTTGTAGGTCCATCTGGATTTTGCGTCTCCACCTTGCCTCCACAACCCACTAATATCATTGATACCAAACTAACTAATAAAACTACCGACAGAAACTTTTTCATACAACTTCCTCCTTTTTTAAACTAAAATAATTTTGCTTGATGGTAAATAAAGCTTTATATTATCACCTTGGCTGTAAACGTTGTTATTACTACCATTTACAACTAAGGTGCCTAAATCGGTCTTTATATTATATTGATAAGATTTTCCTAAATAAGTTCTCACATCAATGCTTCCATCAATTAAATTCTCTTTATTACTATTTTCATCAACAATTTCTATGTCATCAGGTCTAATGGTACCTTTTATATTCTCTTTAGTAATATCTCTATTGCTATTGATGGTAAACTTCTTTCCTCCTTTGGCATGAAACTCATTACCTGATATATTACTTAAATCTATGAAATTCTCAAAACCAACAAATCTTGCTACAAATTCAGTGGAAGGATTTGAATAAATGTTCTCTGGTGTATCGAATTGTTCTATCTCGCCAGCATTCATTACTGCTACCTTATCTGATATTGAAAAACACTCTTCCTGATCATGAGTAACAAATACTGTAGTAATCCCCATTTGCCGCTGTAGCTTTTTAATTTCAACCCTCATTTTTAACCTTAGCTTTGCATCAAGATTACTTAATGGCTCATCCAGCAGCAATAGCTTAGGTTCGATTACAAGTGCTCTAGCTATGGCAACCCTTTGTCTTTGTCCACCTGATAGTTCCTTTGGGTATCTTTGTGATAGACTGGATAAATCGACAGTATTAAGTATTGAATCTACCAAATCCTTAATCTTATCTTTAGATATTTTTTTCATCTTAAGACCAAAAGCAACATTATCAAAAACCGTAAGATGTGGAAATAATGCATAGCTCTGAAATACAATACCAAAATTCCTCTTGTGAACTGGTATTTTAGTAAAATTTTGATCTTCTAAAATAAACTGTCCCCCAACTGGCTCGATAAATCCTGCAATTACCCTTAAGGTAGTAGTTTTTCCACATCCACTGGGCCCTAGAAGAGATACTAATTCTCCTTTATTAATGCTTAGGTTAAGTTTTTCTAATATGTTAGTTTTACCGTCATATGATACATCTATGTTTTTTAAACTTAGTAATGGCATTTAATCCCTCCTAGCTTACAAGTTATTTATTCCAAGAGTTTTTTCAACAACAAACATAATTCCAATTGTCATAAGCATTAATAGTACAGAGAGTGCAGATATTGTAGGATCGTAATTATACTCTACATAGTTCATCATTGTAATTGGTAGTGTACTAATCCCCGGCCCGGATAAAAATAATGTCACGGGAACATTGTTAAATGCACTAATAAAAGAAAGCATAAATGAAGCAATAATTCCTGATGTAATGTTAGGAAATACAACCCTGAAAAAAGTTTGTAACCTACTGGCTCCAAGACTCATGGCTGCTTCCTCCATTGTATAGTCCACCATCTCTAAACTTGAACCAATTACCCTGATTGCATATGGAATTTCAAAAATTGATAACCCCAACAAAAGACTATAGTATATAGGTAATTTTAAGTTAATCACTATAAACTGAAACATTACAAACCCAGTAACTACACCCGGTACTATTTTAGGTGAAAAGAAAAAATTCTTCAAAAGAGTTTTCCCTTTGAAATCAAACCTTGTTAACGCATAAGCACCGGGGATTCCCAAAGCTAGTGCAATAAGTGTTGCCAGAACAGATACCTCCATACTAATTTTAAATGTCCTTATAAAGCTCTCTGTTGTAAAAACATTATGATACCACTTTAGACTAAAGCCTCTTGGAGGAAAAGCAACATAGCTTTCACTGCCAAAGGAGGTAGCGGCTATAATTATAATAGGTATAAATAGAAATGAATAGACTAAGATTACAAAAGCAAATAAACCTTTATTCTGCTTCACTCTATACACCCCTTTCGTTTAGCTTTGCTGCCAATCTGTTGATGGTTCCCATAACCAATATACTAGTAACTATCATTATTGTAGCTACCACTGAAGCTCCATACCAATCTCCAAGGGTCATTGTCTGTTGATAAATTAATGTTGATAACACCATTTTTCTATTACCCCCAAGGAGTTGAGGAGTAGTGTAGGCTGAAGCGGCACCTGTAAATACTAATACACATCCAACTATAAGTCCAGGAACACTTAACGGAAGAATCACCTTGAAGAAGGCTTTTATTTTACTTGCCCCTAAGCTTTCTGCTGCCTCGAATAACTCACCTTCAATATTTTCCATTACACCAACAAGGGATACTATCATTAATGGTAAAAAAAGATATACACTTCCAACTATTATTGCACCTTCTGTATACAAAAGCCTTTTGGGCTCAGCTATTAAATTCAGGGTTAATAAAGCATTGTTCAAGACTCCATTCCTCCCTAATATAGTTATCCAAGCAAAGGAACGTATTACAGAGTTTGTAAGCAAAGGAAATATGGTGCAAGCGATAAGAATACCTCTGATTTTTTTATTGCTCTTTGATACGAAATATGCTGTAGGAACACCAAGGATAGCACAAATAACTACAGTTATTATTGATATTCTTAGGGTTCTCATAAATATTTGATTATAGTAGCTATCCTTAAAAAAATCAGTATATGAACTAAATGTTAAAGAATCACCGTCATGAAAGGTAGGCAATATACTACTTAGTATCGGAATTATTAGAAATGCCACTATGACGATTAAGCCTGGAGCCATTAAAAGATATGCCCACTTTTTTTTCATTATTTTCCTCCTTCCTCAATTAACTAAAATTGATTTTCTAACTCTACAGTTCTAGAATAATTACTGCTTTCTCTTACCAATAGTTTAGGATACAAAGTTACCATCTCAACATTTGTATTTTTATCTTTTATTTGCTTCAGAATTAAATCAATAACTCTTTCACTCATTCTTTCAATTGGATATTCAATAGTAGTAAGGGAAGGTATTATGCTTTCAGACATTTCAATGTTATCAAACCCTACAATGGCAATCTCATCAGGCACTTTGACCCCAGATCGATTTAAGTAATTCAGAGCACCTATTGCCATCAAGTCATTTGCAGCAATAACACCAGTAATCCCTTTATTATCTATATATAATTTATTCATACAATCATATCCACTTTGCATCTTATAATTACCGTATGCTACTAGGCTTTTATCGATATTTATTCCATACTCATTAAGAGCCTTCATATAACCCTCTTTTCTCTTATTGGAAACCTCCATATCTATTGGTCCACCTATATAGGCAATGTTTCTATGGCCAAGTTTAATTAGATGTTCAGTTGCTAAAAATGCTCCATAATTATTATCAATAAATACTGTACTTATTTTCTCATTTTTAACTTCTCTATCTAAAAGTACAAAAGGAATATTTTTCTCTTTAGCTTTATTAATTGCTTCTAAGCATCGTTGAGAGGATGCATAAATCAATCCATCTACACGTTTTTCCATTAAATCTAAGAGAAAATCATCTTTAAGGTTTTCACTTATATCTATGTTGAAGAGAAGTATGTTGTAGTTATATTGATTAGCAGCCTTTCCTATATACTTTGCAACCTTACCAAAAAAAGGATTTTCAATATTGGGAACTATAAGCCCTATAGCTTTTGTCTCCTTTTCTAAATCAGTCCTCTCTAGAGGCTTATACTCTAACTCTCTTACAGCCTCTAAAACTCTTTGTCTGGTTTCTTCTTTAACATATCCATTGTTATTAATTACTCGCGATACAGTCGTAATAGATGTACTAGCTAATTTGGCTACATCTTTTATACTATTCATATTTACCTCCTGTAAGTATTTTCTTAAAATATAATTAGAAAACGCTAATTTATCAATATTAAAGTTTAGTCAAAATATGAAAATGTTTTCATATAATCAAATTCGACAGATAAACAAAAACTCCTTCTTTTATAAAAATAATTTTCACAATATTTCGGTTCATCCCACCAAAGCATTGATAATATTATCTTATTCACGAAATTGCAAATTGCAATATTATTCTCCGCCAATATTACAACTGATAAAATTCCAGTAAATCTATTTGGAAATGAAAACATTTCCACATATAAGTTCTTGTTTTGCTTCTAATATACGCTAAAAAGGACCCAGTTGGCTAAAACCAACTTAGGTCCTTTTTGATTATAATTATAATATTATTGTTAACACAAATACTACAGATTTTCCTCCCTTAAGGCATCAATAATATTTTCTTTTTTCAGTTTTGCACTTGAATGCATCATCGTCATAAAGACAATTATAAAGACTCCAAAAATGCAAATTATCATCTCCCGCCAAGGTAGTACAAATCTAAAATCAAATATATTGTCAAAGGCATTGTACATCCACATACTAATCAGAGCACCAACAGGCAATCCGTATAAAAGAGACTTAAGTCCATAGAAAATACTTTCATAGTTAATCATTTTGTTAAAGCCTCTAGGTGTTAATCCAACTGATTTAAGCATTGCAAATTCCCTTCGTCGCAGGGCTACATTTGTACTGATGGTGTTGAAGATATTGGTTACACCAATTAAGGTGATTAGAGATACAAAGCCATATAGAAAAATTGCAATGGAAGTCATTATTCGCTTCATCTCAGCCTTCATTAGGGTAATATCCCTAATAGAAAGGGAAGATTCTGTATCATTTGGGTTTAAAGCTTTTATTTCCTTAATAATATCCTCACTATTATTTGTTTGAATAAGCATATTTGTGTTATCTGCCATTACTTTACTTTCTTCATGAAGTAAAGCTTTGATAGAGTCAAACACTTCGTCTGAAACTAATAAATTGGCTGCCATATAAAATGTGTAGGGAACTCCCAGAGGAATATTATCTGTTACTGCACCTATATTGATTGCTATATTAGCAGGTGGATTAATTCCATCCTCATAGTTATCCTTTAGGTACAGGTTCACTCCCGTTTTTATATTCATTGGATTATATTCAATACGACCAGCTATTATATTTTTATTAATTAGAATTCCTTTAGGTTCCTTTGTATCTTTAAACACAGAAATATCCAGTTGGTTTTCTGCTGCAAACCTTTGAAATTCTTCCTCCCCTACAGCTACGATGTAGATTTCATGATTGTAGCTTCCATCTTCATTCATGGAGTATGATTCATTATCTACTATATGTTTTTGAACAAATGAGCTTAATTGCGAGTAAGGAGTCTTAGTGGAAGTATGGATTCTTCTTAATATAGAATATCTTTCCACATCATTAAGCTCAGCAATATTTTGATAAAACTCCATTTTCTCTTCTATTGTGTTTTCATTCTTTGTCACCATTACATCATAATGTATTCCTCCATAGTACATGTTGCTTGTTATGAAGCCATACTTCATAAAGGATGAAAAGGATACAAATAACACAATACTAATAAATAGTGAGAAAACTGTAGCTCTATATCTTCTACGATTTCTTTTTAAATTCTTGAGGGCCAACTCACCTTCAATTCCAAATAAATATCTAGTTAGTTTTGAGGTTCTAAGTTTTTTTCCTTTTATTTTTATATCAGTGTTCAGTCTAATGGCTTCTACTGGCGATATTTTAGAAGCTCTTTTTGCTGGGATATACACAGACATAAATATTGTAATAGTCATAAATAGAACTGTTGTTAGAATTACATATGGAGAAACGATTAGTCTTAAAACAATGTCATGATTAAACATGGAATTGATCAAAAGTTTATTAACAATCTTCAAGGTAATTCCAATACCTATTATCCCAGAAATAATTCCTATAGGAATACCAATTAACCCCAATATTGCGCCTTCATAAAATATCATTTTTCTAATTTGGTTAGAGGTAGCTCCAACGCTTGAGAGCATACCAAATTGCTTTTTTCTCTCGCTAACAGATATTGCAAAGGCATTATAGATTACTGCCACAGAGCCTATTACAACAAGGGTTATTATTATTAATGAAATTGTATTAAACATATTATTAAAGGCTTTATTTTGAGTTATACCCATCCATTTCAAAAGCTCATTATTATAGCTAAAGCTTACGTCTCCTGCATCTGCTGCCATCTTAGGCACTATTTCGAAAATTTTCTTGGGGTTCTTTACAAGGATGGATACATTAACAATATCCTCGTTATCCAATAGATCTTCATCTAGATAAGATACAGCAGTAAATCCTGGTGTAGAATAATATTCATTTCGAGGACGATATATTATTCCAGTAACTATAAATTCTTCATTAAAAATTACATCTATTTCCTCGGCTTCTGTCAAGGGTGTATCCTGATATAAAAACCTCCCATTACCCTTTCTGTTACCAATTGCTAATGAAATTGTTTCCCCAATCTTATATGCAGGTCCTCCACTGGAGGCTATATCCTCTGTTATGAGTATTTCACCCTTTTTCTCTGGCAGACGTCCTTCTTTAAGGTTTATGGGCAAATTATTAAAAGCAGTTTCACTATAAGCATACAAGTAAATGTATGGCTTATTTTCATTATTGGACTGTTGAAAACTGGAATAGCCTAATCCTTTACTTAATATTGAATGGATGGTTGACACGTTATTTGTTATATATTTGCTATCACCATAGGCTACATTGTAAAAGGATGCATGATAATTGCCATCCGTCACTATTGTATTTTGAATCAACAAGTCTTGAAAGCTGGCTGCAATGGTGGCTACGCCACAAATCATTGCACCCGAAAGAATTATACCAATAATAGTTACAATAGTTCGTTTTTTATTAAATCTCAAATTCTGCAATGTAAGTTTCTTTAATACATTCATCCTCTGATCACCTCATCCTTTATGACGTGTCCATCATCTAAGGTAATCATCCTATCTGCCTGGAGGGCTATTTGATGATCATGGGTAATAATAATCAGGGTTTGATTGTATTGCTTATTTGAGTATTTCAGTAGATCAATTATTTCCTTTGAATTTTTACTGTCCAGGTTACCTGTAGGCTCATCTGCTAAAACAAGGGCAGGTTTGTTAAATAGTGCTCTTCCTATTGAAACCCTCTGCTGTTGTCCCCCTGAAAGCTCATTGGGCAGGTGATGAAGCCTATTAGATAGATTTAATGTTGCTAGTATATCACTTAGCTGATCTTTATCTACTTCTCCTTCATCCAAAAGTAATGGTAATGTTATGTTCTCTTCAACATTTAGAATAGGGATTAAATTGTAAAATTGATATATGAGGCCTATTTGCCTACGCCTAAATATTGCAAGCTTCGATTCATTCATTTCATATACATCGGTACCATCTATAAATACCTTGCCATTTGTTGGTCGATCAACCCCTCCAAGAACATGCAAAAGGGTAGACTTTCCAGATCCCGATGCTCCTACTATTGCTACAAACTCACCTTTTTTTACACTAAAGGATACATCATCTAAAGCCTTTACCTGTATATCTCCTTTTCCATAGATTTTAGACAGATTTTCTACTTTTAATATTTCCATTTTCCTCTACTCCTTTGATTTTTATAACTCAATTATATCTGCCTAAAATGACTATTCAGTGACTTTATTAGTGACTATTTTGTCACCTTAATAAAGGGATTGACTTAGAAAACACTCTTATAAAATTTAATTGAGAATTCTGTTCCTTTACCCTGCTGACTTACTACATTAATATTTCCACCCTGCTTTTCTATTATGGTATTTGCCATAGCAAGGCCTATACCAACACTTTCTTCCCTTGCATTTTTCCCTCGATAGAAGCGATTAAATATGTAAGGTATATCTTCATTGGCAATGCCGGCTCCATTATCTGAAATCGAAATAATAGTATATATTGGATTTTCTTCAAATTCTATTTGTATTAGCCCATTTTCAGGGGTATGCTCTATGGAATTTTTAAGTATATTTATTATGGCCTCACATAACCAATTGAAATCACCAACAATATTTAAATCACCATCTCCTTTAACTTCAACCAATTGCATTTTAATATCTAGAGGAATACTAACTGCTTCTAGAGCTTTTTCTACTAGTTTTTTGACATTGATGCTATCTTTTTTCATGATTACGGTACCTGCATCAAGCTTTGATAATTTAAGAAGCGAAACAACAAGCCACTCCATTCTTGTAAGCTGGGATCTTATTCTATTTAAAAACTCAATTTTCATTTCTTCAGTTGGGTTATTTGCCAATAGATCATTTAACATGTTCATAGAAGTCATTGGCGTTTTGAGTTGGTGAGAAATATCTGCAATCGAATTAGCAAGGGCCACTTTATCCATTTCTAGGCTTTCTGCTTGCTCCTTTAGCATAGTGGTTATTCTATAAATTTCATTTTTAAGTATACTTATATCTCCCTCACAATTATCTCGAATATCTAGAGTATAGTTTCCCTCTTGAATATTCATTGCATACTTTGTTACTTCAGTAATTCTTGAGTAAAGCTTCTTCAAAAAAACTATAAATAACAATATAAACGCTGAAGATATAAGTATTGTAAGTAGAAGAAACAAAGTGAGATTCACTTTAAGGCTCCTTCTTACAATATCCAATTCCAAAAATAACTGATTTTCATCATCAACTCCATATTTAGATAAAATTGCTTGTCCAATTTCAGCAGTACCTGTATCGATGCTGGTTATCTGATTTATAATTTCTGTTTCAGCATCTGGGTATTTCTCTACTATAGCACCCAGAATAGCAGCATTATTATATTGAACTGATTTATTGTAATACCATGTGCTTGTATAAATCATTAACATTGCTATGGCTATAAATAAAATAAATATACCTGCAAATATCATCAGTAGCCTTTTCACTTCAGGATTTTTTGAAAGCTTCATATTACTCACCCACCTTATAACCTAAACCTCTAATGGTCTTTATAATTTGCGGGTTGTGGGGATCATCTTCAATCTTTTCTCTTAATCTCTTGATATAGACAGTTAGTGTATTGTCATTAACAAAATCGCCAGCAACATCCCATATTCCCTCTAATATTTGATTTCTTGAAAGTATTTTACCCTCACTATTGGCAAGGGTAAGTAAAAGCTTATATTCTAAGGCTGTAAGGAGAATATCTTTATCCTTTTTATATACCTTTGCTGCGGCTGTATTAATTGATATATCTCCTATGTTGATAAACTCACCACTATTAGCTTTTTTATTGGATCTTCTCAATATGCTTTTAATGCGGGAAATTAACTCCCTCACTCTAAAGGGCTTAATAATATAATCGTCAGCTCCCATATCTAATCCCATAACTATATTAACTTCATCGTCACATGCTGTGAGGAAAATAACCGGTGTATCGCCCTTTTCTCGAATAATTTTGCATAAGTCAAAGCCATTGCCATCAGGAAGTGATACATCCAAAATAATTAGTAAAAAATCAGTTCTCTCAATGATATCAATTGCATCATTAGCATTATGGCAAATATGAGTTTCAAAGCCTTCCTGCTTTAAAGAGTATTCTATTCCCATAGCGATGGTCTTATCATCTTCTACAATCAATATGCCATTCATAAAAACACCTCAATTATTTTAATATAAAACCTGTTATTACTATTTAAATACATATATATTACTTTATTGCTCTTTTCATTTTTCAAATTCTCTCCTTTATTAACTTCTATCTTGATAATACAGGTATAAGCAGTGATGCCAAAATTACTAATAAAGTGATACAGATAAATGCCATCCCCGCTGGTCTAGCGAAGTTGATGGTCCATCCTATTCCGAACCTCTTCTCTATAAACAAGCTTGGATCTTGAGGGTTATAGTATATCATTCCCCATTTCCAAAACTGATCGTCCTCTCTATCGATGATATTGTCGCTTGCTTCTTCTGCTTCTTCAACCTTAATTCTATTACCACTTTGACCTGTCTTTAATGACACAACTATTGCACCCAGCAATGGTGCACCAATTGAGAATCCTTGTATGATGAAATTTGTTATCATAGATGGTATTAGTACCTGCAATACATTCAACTGAATATAAGCAAACTGTGTATTTAAAACAGCCAAAACAAATAAAAGATATATACCCCAGTAACGTTTTGCTATCTTATTTTGAATCGAAGAAGTTTTAGGCTTAGCTGGATTTATGTTGGGCTTCACCCTTTTAATTATCTTTAAAATAAAGTAAAACATTGCTGTCATTCCAGCTTGAGCTAATGGTAAGCCAAAGGCAGCTGTAAAACTTGTAGCTTTATAGGTAGTAGGGTTGCCATAGAAGTCAAAGTGGGTTGGTATTTGTTCTGGAAGATGGGGATACTGGATCATAGTAAATAATAATGTAAATATAAATATACTGGTTGGTAGCCAAAACCAATGAAGTGATATGAAGCCTTTATCTGTTGAATGGGATGTGTCTACAACTACTATTTGCTTTTTATTAACTGTCCATCCCTTTTCTATCTTTAACTCCTTGGCTTTATTGTGTATATAAACATAGTTGGCAGACATTAAGCCTAATAATATCATAACACCCCAGGCTAAAATGTTTGGATTTTGGTTTTTGAAGGCTATAACATTTATTAAAATACTGAATAGTCCCGCCGATAACCCAAAATTTCTTTTATATATTTTTGTTAAATATAAAGCCTCGGCACTTTTACTTGCCTCCTCTGGTATAACAACTCCAAACAATAGGGTTTTCTTTATTAAATTAGGCATAAAATACCCTATAATTAAAAGTGGTATATACACTGTAAATAAATTTATAAGAAATATATGAAAAAACATATTATTTCCCCCCTTTAGAATTGTAGCTATCATAATTTTTATCAATCAGCGCAATAAACTCTTCTTTAGATAATCCCCTTAAAAATGCTTCTGCTGTTGTAATCTTTAAAAGGTCATCTAGTGACTCAATATATTCTTGGGTTTTTCCCACATTCAAATCTGGATTTATCATAACTCCACTTTTTCTATGAATTACTACCCAGCCCTCCTGCTTCAACTGGTTATATACCTTATTAACAGTATGAAAGTTGATGCCAATATCGGATGCTAATTGCCTAACGGAGGGCAGATCTTCACCTAGCTGTAATTCTCCTATAGCTATTCCTCTTATAACTTGATTTTTAATTTGTTGATAAATTGGTATCTCTGATTCAAATTGTATTTGTAAAAACATATTATCCACTCCTGTTTTATATCTGTTATACATAGTATATAACAGATATAAAATATATACAATACTAATTAAAATATAATATTAATATTTTTATCTAAGCCTTAATTCTTTATATATCCCTAATACTCCTATAGAATACAAAAGCTACCTATCTTAATAATTAATAGGCAGCTCCATTCACACTCTTTTTAGTTTATACTTCTTTACATCATACACTATTCTCCCTCAATTAGCATTAAACGTGGATAGTTTTCATAGTAAGGCCCTATTTCCATTGAAATGTGATTATTACCAATGAGTATTTGCTTTAATAGGAACACAAACTATTATTCTCAACAAACAATATAATACACTATAAATCATATATCATTTGATTATATTCCAATGGTATAAATCCTTTTCGTAAATATAACTTTTCTGCTGATTTATTTTTTTTTGATAATTCAAGCCTAAATCGTTTTGCTTGAGATGAAAACTCCATTATTATAAAATCTATAAACTTACCTCCAAATCCTAAACCCCTGAAATTTTCTCTTATATATAGTTCTTCAATTAAAACAACCAAACCATTGGCTTCGTTAGAATATGTAAAACTTACAAGTCCATATCCAGCTGCTTCTCCTTGATCTTCCATTAAATATCCTTTAATATAGGGTGAGCTGGAGTTTATTTCATTGAAGGTATTGATTGTATTTTCAATAGGAATATTATGAAGTACCGCCTCTGATTCATAAAAGTCCTTAACCATTGAAATAAACAAAGCTTTGTCTTCTATTCTTAATTCTCTAATCATCTTAATCCTCCTAAGTAATTTGTAACTCCTCCTTAGATGATATATTTTCTTATAATATAAATCAATAAAAATTAATGAACCTCCTTAATTTTTTCATGTAGAAGCAGAAAATTTTTCAGCAGTCTGAAAAACCCTCTTTAAGGTTTATGGGCAAATTATTAAAAGCAGTTTCACTATAAGCATACAAGTAAATGTATGGCTTATTTTCATTATTGGACTGTTGAAAACTGGAATAGCCTAATCCCTTACTTAATATTGAATGGATGGTTGACACGTTATTTGTTATATATTTGCTATCACCATAGGCTACATTGTAAAAGGATGCATGATAATTGCCATCCGTCACTATTGTATTTTGAATCAACAGATTTTGAAAGCTGGCTGCAATGGTGGCTACGCCACAAATCATTACTTCTTTACATCATCCACTATTCTCCCTCAATTAGCATTAAACGTGGATAGTTTTCATAGTAAGGCCCAATTTCCATTGAAATATAATACAAATGCACATAATGGTCTCCTTGCCAAAAAGACTGATCAACTTGATAATTTCCTTTAAAGCTATAATAATTCAATTGCCCTGTGCCACTGCCTCCACCATTACCTGTTTTAATCTCCTGATCACCAACAATACTATAAACACTATCCTTAATACTCATATAATTTCCTGTCTTTCCCCTAAGTGAAGTCTCCACTATTAAAGAATCTTCTTTTTGTTTAACTATGCGAATTTTGTATTCCGCCAGTTCCTCAATCGGTATATCAACCCAATTATTAAGCTCTATGGGAAATACTTCCTCTATTTCTTTTAGAAGGTCAGCAGAACTTAAGTTTAATTGTAGACTATCTCCCTCCTTAAAGTCTATATCCTTATAGGGGTAAAAGTATTCTAAATATGTCCCTTCCTCCCCATCCTTTGAGTATGCCGACTTAGCCATTTGCCCTGGTGCATAAGAGTATAACATATGATTGTCCTTGGGATTTTTTTCAAGCATTAAACGAGGCAAATGGAATGCCCCTATATAAAATCCATTCTCCTTCAATTCTTCTGATAATCGATACTCAGCCCTCAAAATTATTCCTTTATGGTTTAATACAATCTCTTTAGGAATAATGGTCAGATACTCATCATCCGTTACCAATTCTCCCTCTAAGGGTATTGTTTTCTCATTAAAGAAGTAATTCATATTCCAGTTATACCGCCATACAACAATACCAAAAATAATTAGTATACCAATAGATACTATAATTAGAAATGAAATAAATCGTTTAACATTGTAGGGTATATTCATGCTATTAGTCTCCATATCCTTATAATTTAATATGCAATGTATACTATTCTATAATCAGTGGTTTTTTCCTTTAATAACTTTCTTCTAAATTAGACAAATAAAGGTTGTTTCGTATTACAGCTGTATAAAATTCCTTATTAGAAAAACCCAGTAAGAAAGCTTACAGGGTTCTCCTAATTTATATATTAATTCTTATGGTGGGTAAATTTATTTAGAATCTGCCGATAATAACGTCGGCTTCATCGATAATACCAGCATTCACTAATGCTCTTTGGTAAGATGTTGCTTCTCTTGAAATTCTAACTGTTGCTCCAGAAATCCCATCAATAGAGTTTTGTACAGTTCTTGTTGCTCCTGACTGAACATCTACTCCAAACTGGTTTTTATCGTTAATAGCTCCAGCATAACGTGCATTAGTCCAATCAACTAGAGATGTTAATTGAGTTGCATCTTGACCAATAAGCGATTCTTCTATAGCACTGAAGTTACCAGTCCATCCACCTAAGCCAAAGTATCCATATTCCACAGATTTTGGCTGAGGCTTGTTTCCATCAAATTCTACTCCTAATGCTTCAAGTAATTCCTTAGCTGTAGATTCGTTAGTAATTCCAGCTAAAACACCTACATCATTAACAACATGAGACCATGGACTAATGTTGAATATCGTTTTATCTGCTAAAGAATCCCATTCAGATGGTTTCACCATACCAGAACCAGAAGTCCTGATTGTTGGTACACTCATACCACTTCCAATTGTTAACTCACCGACAGCTGTTTCAAAATCAAAATCTGTAGTAAACTTCATTTCATACTGATATCTAGTGATAGGATCAACTATGGCAAAGGCTGCTACACCATTATTATCTACAGCTACTGCATAAAAGGACATCATATCTGCTGTATAAATAGTAAACATAGAATCTCCTGCTTTGTAGTCATCTCCTGGTACTGCAAAGGTAGGCTCTACTGAAAAATCTACATCAACGAAGGCATTTCCACTTTGACGAGTAGTCCAGTATCCATCCTTCTTAACAAAAAAGCGCATTTTTGCATCTTTTATAATACCCTTTTCATCCAATTCAAGAATAGTTTCAATATATTGGCTTGCGTCTTCAAGTGTTTCTCCTTTAGACTCTCCTTGCCATGAATAACCAACATATCGTCCTTCCAATGAAGTGGAAACTTCCCCTGCTGGTGCAGAAGGATCACTATTGTCTGTGGACGTACATCCAACAAATGTTAATGTTAGAGCTAAAGCTAATAATAAAACTAAAAACTTTTTCATAAATTTTTTCCTCCCTAATTTGAATCTGTTAGTAAGTATCTAATCGTTAATTACTAAACAGTATTATATGTTAATGTTTCTTTGTTTTCAATTCATATTGAGAAGGTTTTTCATAAAGAGTCATATGCCCCCTAAGACTTAGGGATATATGTCCCTAAGTCTTTAGGGTCATTCCTACATTATTTTATTATTACCCATGTAAAATTTGATAAAACCTTTATTGAAATATTTTAAATCTTGTTAAGATATGCTTGGGGTATACTCAATATAATATTATAAAAGCTTAGAATATTTGGTTCTAAGCCATCTTCAAATGCTATTTTTATGTGATTTTATTGCAAGAAAGCTCTTGTGCTTATAAGGGCTTTTATAAAGTTGCTTTATCTTTTTTTCTAAACATACTTTTATTCTTAACCATCTGTTCTACTTTTGTTTTTCCATATTTAAAAGTGTTATTAGCTGCTTTACCTGTTGCTTCCACAAAGGCTTTTGTAATAGCAAAAGAATTTTCATGAATTATATTACCCAGCATACTACAGGCTTCTAAGGTTGCAGAGTAGCGAAGCTTTTTTCGATTCACTGGCTCCATAGAACTACAATAGCCTTTAGCAATAGCTCCAACCCGCAGGGTCAAAAAAGCATTGGCAGACCCTTCAATAATTGAGTTAACTATTAAATTAGTAACCATTGTGGTTCCTGGAACAATGTTGACTATTGTGCCCCCCAATAAAGAAGTAATCACTGGCTCAAGTTGTTCATCTAATAAATTCAGGTCATTTATTTCTCTAGCCATAATAACTGTTGCTCCAACATTTACATATAGTATCCAAATATCTTTAAAGTTTGGTCTCTGATTATATAGGTGGGAAATCTTCCACACCATATGTAAAAGGGTCATTAGAACGAAGATACCATCTAATGCTCCATTTTGTGAAATGGCAGTTGTAAAAAATGTTTTAGATGCACTTTCTTTTATAATAACTGTAGCCTTTGCATTAAGGGTTTCCATGGCTTTTTGTATATCGTCCATTGACTCTGATTTTTTATTTACAGCCAAACCTTCCTCTCTTAAATATTTATTTGTAGATAATCTATAGATTAATTGTTTTTGATATTTCTTATAGGCACCTTCGTCAGATCTATCTGGGGGTACTAAAGGTGATGGTAACTTAATAAAACCTACAATTGGTATAAGTATTATACTCCCAAAAAAAACTATCAATAGAACTAGAAGGGTTCTCCCCAATAAAATATTTATATTTGATGCATAGGATACAATCTGAATTATCTGATTAGTAATAAATAAGAGTAAAAGAAGTGTAATCCCTATCATACTAAGGTTCAAAATAAGCTTTAGTGATTTTGTAAATGGTTTCAACTCTTATCTCCTTTCTCATCATAGGCTGTAGAATTTTTCTATCAAATACTTATTGCAAATCTACTATATTCTTCATTTAACCCATATTTCCTTTATAAAATTTTCACCAATAGGTTTTCCTTGTGGTTATGAGAGAGTAAACATTATGCATGTAGAAAAACAAAAACCTGCCAATAATTACTATTTAGCAGGTTTTCTATGAGTTTTTTTAGAGAGCTTGAACTATAATTTAGCTTATTGTTATTAGCTTATACTTCTACAGGTTAGCTAATTACACACCAGAATATGATGAAAAACCACCATCTACAGGTACAGTAATACCATTAACAAAGCCTGATGCTTTATTATCAACTAACCATAATAGAGTACCTATTAACTCCTCTGGTTTTCCAAATCTCTCCATTGGAGTTTGATTGATTATCTTCTCAGCTCGTTCTGTAAAACTACCATCATCATTTAATAAAAGCTTTTCATTTTGCTTTGTTAAGAAAAAGCCAGGAGCAATAGCATTTACTCTAATATCTACCTTCGACATATGTACAGCCAGCCATTTGGTAAAATTGCTAACAGCTGCCTTTGCACCGCTATAGGCTGGTATCTTAGTTAGAGGTGTATAAGCATTCATAGAGGAAATATTGATGATACAAGCTCCTTCTTTATCTATCATATCTTTACTAAAGACCTGACTAGGTAATAAAGTCCCTATGAAATTTAAGTTAAAGGTAAACTCTATTCCCTTTGGATCCAAATCAAAAAAGGTTGTTATATCACTATGGTCTTTTAAGTCTTCTTTATATAAATACTCTTTAGTGGTTGTACCCTTTGGGTGATTTCCGCCAGCTCCATTAATTAATATATCAACAGCCCCAAATTTTTCATTGATTATTTTTTTTGCTTTCTCTAAACTTTCTATCTCCAGTACATTAGCAGCTATTCCAATTGCCGTTCCACCATTGCCTGAGATTTTATCAGCTGTTTTTACAGCTGTTTCTTCCTTTAAGTCCAATATAGCAATTTTAGCCCCACACTGTGCTAAGGCTTCTGCAAAAATGCTACACAGAACTCCACCACCACCAGTTACTACTATTACTTTTTCTTCTAAATCAATTTTAAAGGGTAACATATATTAACACTCCTTTTATTTCTTGGTCTTTTCTAAAGTCTCCCAGATTCCAGTTAGATACATTGCTCCTAAAGCTCTATCATATAAACCATATCCGGGTTTTCCTTCCTCACCCCAAATCATTCTACCGTGATCAGGCCTCATAGGTCCATCAAAACCCACTTCATGATATGCCTTTAAGATTTCCACAATATCTAAAGAACCGTACTCAGATGGGTGAGCTGCTTCTTCAAAGGATTTGGGTCCTGTAATTTTGACGTTTCTTGTATGGGCAAAATGAATCTTTTTACCAAATTTCCTTACAAGCCTTGCCATATCGTTATCTTTAGATACACCAAGGGAGCCACTGCAAAGGGTTAGTCCATTATAAGGATTATCCACTAAACTTAAAAATCGCTCTAAATTTTCTTCTTTTGTTATAATTCTTGGAAGTCCAAAGATGCACCATGGTGGATCATCAGGATGTATAGCCATTTTTACATCTGATTCTTCTGCTACTGGTATAATTTCCTTTAAGAAATATTCAAGATTTCCCCAAAGCTTTTCTTCATCTATCTCTTTATATTCATCTAATAATGCCTTCATGCTTTCCTTAGTATAGCTAGTATCCCATCCTGGAAGACTTAACTCTCCTGTTGATGGATCCATTTTTTCTACCATATTTTCATTAAAAATTAAAGCTGTAGATCCATCCGGTAGCTGATACTCTAGGTCTGTTCTTGTCCAATCAAATACTGGCATAAAATTATAGCATACAACCTTAATTCCAGCTTCTCCTAATCTTCTAATAGTAGTCTTGTAGTTTTCAATATATTGATTCCTAGTTGATTTTCCGAGTTTAATATCTTCATGTACTGGTACACTTTCAATTACAGATAACTTTAACCCTTCAGCCTCTATTTTATTTTTTAATTCTATGATTTTATCCATCGGCCAGGGTTCTCCAACTGGTATATCATATATGGCAGAAACAATCCCTGCCATTTTGGGAATTTGCTTAATATATTTGAGAGTAACAGGGTCATTGTCCCCATACCATCTAAAAGTCATTTCCAATTTTATCAGCCCCTTATAATTCAATGTCAAAATAATTTACAGCATTGTTATAACAGATATTCTTCACCATATCTTCTAAAGGATCTAGGCTATAGGGGACCTCGCCATCTACTACCCACTGTCCTATTAAATTGCATAGGCTTCTTCTGAAATACTCATGTCGAGTATATGAAATAAAGCTTCTTGAATCTGTTAGCATTCCAACAAATCTACCCAGCAGTCCTAAACTAGCCAAGGATGTCATTTGATTAATCATGCCATCTTTTTGATCGTTAAACCACCAGCCAGAACCGAATTGAACTTTTCCACCTACATTACCCCCTTGGAAATTTCCAAGCATTGTACCAATTACATAATTGTCTTTAGGATTTAAACAGTACAATATGGTCTTAGGTAGCTGGTTCTCCGTGTCTAAGGCATCTAAGATTCTTGATAAAGGCTCTGCTATACATTGATCATTTATTGAGTCAAATCCAGCATCTCCGCCGAGCAAAGCAAACATTCTTGTATTATTGTTTCTCAAAGCTCCCATGTGAAGCTGCATAACCCAGCTGTATTCATTGTATTTTTTACCAAGATAATTTAGTGTGTAGGTTTTGAATTTTTTAACTTCATCCCGACTCAAATTTCCTTTATTTAATCTTTTAGAAAATATTTTTTCTACTTCCTCTAATTTAGCTTCAAAATAACTAACTTCTTCAAGGGAATGATCAGAAATTCTACAGCCTACTTCATGAAAGTACTCTATTCTGTTATCTAAAGCCTTTAAATACTCAGTATAGGTTTCAATTCTCATTTGACATACTTCTGAAAGCTCCTGAAGCCAAGAGTCAAATATATCTCTTTCAATATTTAACCCTCTATCAGGCCTAAAAGTAGGTAGCACTTTTGTTTGAAATTCTTTATCTTCTTTTATTTTTTTATGATACTCTAAGGAGTCTACTGGATCATCTGTAGTGCATATCACCTTTACATTTGACTTTTCAATAAGGCCCTTTGCTCTAAAATCATCCCTCTTTAAAAGCTCGTTACATCTCTTCCATATATCTTCAGCTGTAGCTTCATTCAATACATCATATATTCCAAAATACCTTTGAAGTTCTAAATGAGTCCAATGAAATAGAGGGTTTCCTATGCACATAGATATTGTTTTTGCCCACGCCATAAATTTTTCGTAATCATTAGCCTCTCCTGTAATATACTTTTCTTCTATACCATTACTCCTCATAGCCCGCCATTTATAATGGTCGCCACTTAACCATAGCTCTGTAATATTTTGGTATTGCTTATTTGAGCTGATTTCCTGAGGTGATAGATGGCAGTGATAATCATAAATTGGCATTTCTTTAGCAAACTTATGATATAGCTCCATAGCTACTTCATTATTCAATAAAAAGTTGTCATCCATAAATTTTTTCATTTCAATCACCTTCAGATTTAGTCTATTGGTACGTTGTAGACATTATTATTGTTAAATTCATATGTCTTTTCGTTGATTATCAACCTTCTTACTTCACCCTTTGGAAGGTAGAATCTTACCTCTTTATATGGAAGCTGATATTTACCTTCTTTAGAAATTTCTACAGTAATGGTGTCTTTATCAGAAATCATTTTTACCTTCACAATGGTATATATATCTTCTAAGTACTTGTTGCTGATACCATCATCCTCATATAATTCATAGGTGCTTTCTCCATTTTCTTTATGGGGGAATAAATTAAACCCTCGTTTGTCATGGCTCTTTGTATCAAATTGAATTGCGGCATCATTTATTGGAATAATTGCTCCAGCCTTAACTAATAGTGGTGTATAGTCTAAAGGTGCTGGTATAACAACTCTTTCACCACCACTGTACCATAAGCCTGTATGAAAGTCGTACCAACCTACTTGATTAACAGGTAAGTATACCCTTCTCTCGTATGCACCTTTTTCTACCACAGAAGCCACCAGCATATCCGGACCTAGCATGAAATCATCATTCTCTTCAAAGGTATTGGAATCCTCTTCAAAGTTATAAAATGTTGGTCTTATCATAGGTTCGTAGTGTTTGTAAGATCGATGAAGCAGGTTATAGATATATGGTGTGATTTTGGTTCTAAATTTAATAAGGTTTCTTATATAATGTGTAACTGATGGATACATCCATGGCTCATTAACTGTAGAGTCATCATTCCAAGAATGAATAGTAAACCTAGGATTAAATATTCCATTTTGCACCCATCTTACAAATAACTCTGGTTCAGGTGCAGCACCTGCAAACCCACCTACATCATGTCCTATGTTATAAATACCAGACATGCTTAGTCCTATACCCATTTGAATATTGTATTTTATTGTTTTCCAGGAGGTTCTGTTATCTCCCGACCAGGTTTGAACGTATCTTTGCATTCCTGGGCATCCAGAACGGGAAATCAAGTATGGTCTTATATTAGGTGCATACTCTTTTTGAGCTTCATAGGAAGCCTTCATCATTAGTAATGGCTGTAGAGGTCTTATTTGAGATATATTTATTTCCTTTCCAAATCCATTAGCCTTTGCTTCTGCATCCCAAATTTCATACTCATTATTATCGTTCCATGTAGAGTCAATGCCATATTCCAATAGTTTTTCTGTTACTTGCTGTTTCCACCAGTCGTAGGACTTAGGGTTTGTAAAGTCAACATAAGTTCCTAATTCATCCCAAAACTGAACAACTTCTGGTTCTTTACCTTCTCTATCTAAAACAAACATGTTATTATTTTTTAACTCTTCAAACATAGGATGATCTATTAATAGGGCCGGTTTAATGTTTGCGCAGAGCTTAATACCTTTTTCATGAAAGCTTTCTGTCATATTTTTGGGTGTTGGTACTTTGTCATAGTTCCAATTAAAAACATATCGCTTGTTGCCTATGGAAGTATAGCCTGAAGATAACTGAAAGGAATCACAAGGAATATCATGTTTTTCACAGTCATTAATAAAATTCTGTAGTTGCTCCTGTGCATTTGGTGCATCTGTATAGGACATGGTGGATCCAGAATAGCCAATACTCCATTTTGGTGAAAAAATAGTGTTACCCGTCAGCCATGAAAACTTTTCTGTTACATCCTTCAACTGTGGCCCTAAGATTAAATAGTAATCTAGGTCTCCATCTTCTGCATTATAGTAACGGTAATAGCCATGATAATTATCCAGCTCATTGCCCATATCAAAAATAGCAGTGGATAAATTATCATAGAACAAGCCGAAGGATATTCCTGTGTCACTATTTCTAGTTATATAAAAGGGAATATGCTTATAAAGGGGATCTGTAAATTCTGCATCGTATCCCATTGGATCAACACTCATCATTCTATATCTCTTTCCGTGTCGATCAGTTTTGCCACACTTTTCTCCAAGTCCATAATATTGCTCATTTAAATTTCTCTCTAGATAATGATAGGGTCCCCTTCCCAAGGAATCATTTAAGTTATATGCCTGTGTCTTTCTATCCTTTGCGAATTCCACTTCTTTGCCTTCAAGCTTTGCATACCAAGTGGCCTTCATTCCATTTAAATTAAATATTACCTTTATCTTAGAAGTTTCAATAGTACACTTATCATCAATTAATTGGTATGTATAACTTGGGAGTGAAAAGGGGGAAATATCTAATCTATCTCTACCTTCTCTTTCTATGTCACCCATCCCAGGTGCCACTAGCCAGCTTTTGTTTAATTTAAGCTCTTCTTCAACAAACAACACACGAATTATATTTTCTTCCAACACAAATACTTTTACACAAGTATTACCATCCACCAACTTGAATTCTAAAACATTATTTTCTTCCTTTAATAACTGAAAGGGATAATTTTTAAGTATCATTTTTACACTCCTTATATTTTTATATTAGGCCAAATAGCTTAGGTAATAATAAACTAATAGCTGGAATATAAGTCACTAATAACAGTACAACTATTAAGGCAGCAAAGAATGGCAGTAATGGCTTTATAACTTCCTCAATAGATATTTCTGCTACACTGCATCCCACAAACAGTACACTTCCTACAGGAGGTGTAATAATTCCAATACATAAATTAAATACTAATATAATACCAAAATGTACTGGATGTAATCCAATCTGTGTTGCTATAGGCAAGAATATCGGCGTAAAAATCAGTATAGCAGGAGTTAAATCCATAAATGTGCCCACAATTAACAATGTAATATTCATAATTAATAGAATAATAATGGGATTTTCTGATATAGACATAATCCCCTGACTGATTGCCTGAGGTATTCCGGTATATGCCATAATCCATGACATTGCTGAAGAAGCAGCAACTAAAAACATAATTACTCCTGTTGTCACACCTGTTTTTAGTAATATTTCCTTCATATCATGCCATTTTATACTTCTATATATTAGTGACAAAACTAATGTATAAATTACAGCCACTCCTGCCCCTTCTGTGGCTGTAAAGATTCCAAATACAATACCTCCAATAACAACTACTATTAGCATTAAGCTGGGTATAGCCTCTAAAAATATTCTGAACCCCTGTAATAGGCTAACCTTTTCAGATACAGGGTAATTATTCTTTTTTGCATAAATATAAGCTACCACCATGGTTGCTAACCCCATTAAGAACCCTGGTACATATCCTGCTATAAATAATGCAGATATTGATACTCCACCAGCTACTAAAGAATATAAAATCAAGCTACCACTAGGTGGAATCAGCATACCTGTAGGAGATGATGAAATATTTACTGCTGCAGAATATGAAACGTCATAACCTTCACTTTTTTGAATAGGTGTCATCGTACCACCAATAGCTGCCGCCGAAGCTACAGCAGATCCAGATAGCGAACCAAATAGCATGTTTCCTAATATATTCGCATGGGCTAATGAACCTGGTAGTCTTCCACCTATAACCTTAGCAAAATTAACGAGTCTTCTTGCAATTCCACCATTATTCATAATGTTTCCAGAAAGAATAAAAAGTGGAACAGCTAATAATGAAAAGCTATCTATTCCTGTTACCATTTTTTGTGCTGCTGTGAATAAGGCAATATCCATTGGTATAGTCGTTAAAGCTGTTATTAGCGAAGAAATAACTATACTTATGGAAATAGGAATACCAATGCCTAGTTGTATTAAAAATGTAATAAATAGCACCAATGCTGCCTGTAAAGCTACATCCATTTTTTTCACTCCTTTAAACTAAAATTAAAATCATTAACAGCTATTTTTTCTTAACTAATCTACCATTTCAATATCTTCTTTTATATTCATAAGCTGATAGATGGTAATGATAATTCCTGAAAACGGTGCTATCATATATATCAGTCCCCTCGATATACCTAAAATAGGGGTCTTTATTCCCATAACTCCTGAGGCTAGCTGATAGCCCCCCTTGATTAAAACTAATATAGCAAAACCCAAAATCATCACATCAATAAATACATAAATAGCTTTCTTCTTAAGTCCCTTTGACTTTTCTTTAAAAAACACTAGTGCCATATGCTGTCTTGTTCCGAAGGCGTAGGATGCTCCTAAGAAGGATGACCATATTAAAATTATTCTAACTAATTCTTCAGTGAATACACTAGGATTATTTAATATATACCTGGTAAACACTTGCCATAAAACTAGGGCTGTCATAACAATTAATAGAAAAGCTGTAAGATACGATAGTAAGTTATTCATAATTTTTTTGAATTTATTCATTTTTCTGCCTCCAATACATAATTACTTAGTATAGGTGTTTTTTAAGCTTCCCCATCGCTCCCTTAAATAATGGGCTGCCATCTTTGGTTGTCTTTGCCTTGTGAAAACCCCTTTTTTATTCCCATCAACCCTGACGATATCCTGCCCCGTCATAAAGTCCGCAAAATTCCATACATGTTCCCCAATGACAAAGGGAAGTTGATCAAAGATTTCATGATATGCTTTCAAGAAGTGAACTTGAAACTCCTCACTAAACATAATAGCTGGTTCTTTATGGAGTCCAGCAACCGTATCAACCCCATACTCCGACAGTAAAATAGGCTTATTGTCTGCTTCATAACAGTCTTTTAACCATTTCATTAAGCGTTTTTTTCCTGCATCAATGTCTCCTCTTTCGGAATACCAACCAAAGTACAAGTTTAGCCCTATGACATCAAAATACTTTGATACATTACATTTTCCTGGCTCAATCAACATTAAGTTAACATTTAATAAAGGTCTGTCATCGATTTTTCTTGTTTCTTCTACTAGCTTTTGAAAATATGACTCCGCCTTTGGTTCCATAACAGAAGCTTCATTTGCTAGAGACCACATAACTACTGATGGATGGTTTTTGTCCCTGGCAATCATTTCTCTTGTTAATCTTATATGTTCTTTTAGGCTTTCGTTATTTATTTTTTCTTCTGTAAATACACCATCTAATTCTCCTACAGCAGGAACAGCTTGTCCTAACATTCCAACTGCGGGAACTTCGTCTATAATAACAATTCCATATCGATCAGCTAAGTCTAATACTTCTTCTGCATAAGGATAATGGGAGGTTCTAAATGAGTTTGCATTAATCCATTTTAATAGGTTAAAATCCCTTATATTAATAGCATCATCCAACCCTTTCCCTTTTACATCCATATCTTCATGTTTACCAAATCCTTTAAAATAAAAAGGTTCATTATTTATTAAGAACTGGCCATCTTTTACCTGTACTTTTCGAATGCCAATATTTAAGCTATACTGATCTATCAATGTATGATTTGAATTGAGTTTTACAACAAAGCTATATAAATAAGCATTATTTGGTTTCCATAGCTTTACATTTTTAATTTCAATTTTTCCACTTTCACCAGTTGAAACTGCCACCAATTGGTTTTCTTCATCGTAAACCTCTATTTTAATTTCTTCTGCAATTTTATTAGTAATAACGTCATAATGTATTTTCCCTAAGGATTCTTCAAAATCAGTTTTAATAGTGATATCTTTAACATAAGTCTTAGGAGTGGTATATAAGTATACGTGTCTATGTATACCACTATAATTGAAAAAATCATGTTGTTGCCTTTGCTTCTTCTTTTTGTTACCATCAGCATCTTCAAAATAATATACTTCTCCTGGGGGAAAGGTTTGCCATGTTAGCTCATTGTTAACACAAATAACAATGTGATTTTCTTCTCCATATTTTATTGCATTTTCTAAATTGCTTTCAAATGGCAAAAAACCACCGGTATACTCCTTTACTAAGATACCATTAATCCAAGCCTTTGAATTGTGGCTGGCACTTCCTACTCTAATAAATACATTTTCATTTTGCCATGGTTTTGGTATTACAATCTTTTTCTCGTACCATACATCTCCCACAAAATCTCTCAGCTTTGCATCAACTGTAATATCATTATAGCTAGCTGGTACTGGCATTAGTTCATAATCCTTTAATCCATTTTTATACCAATGATTTTTATAGCCTTCTTCTCTATAATCAGCTTTGAAATTCCAAACCCCAGATAAATTAATCAAGTTTCTTGAGTTTGTTATTTTAGGATATAGCATTTCATTCCTCTCCTTTTTAGTAAAAGTCCTAGCATAAAGCTAGGACTTTTAAGTTGCTACTCTAATGCCTTAAAGCTATCTAATAGACTTTTCACTTCAGGATATTTTTTTCCATATTCATCTAGCATAGAAGCTACAGCTTCACGGAATGGACCCTTATCAACCTCATGGAAGGTTACTCCCATATCTTTCTTTGCTTCCTTTACAGCTTCTGCAATTGCTTCATTCCATAATGGTTTATGATATTCAGTTGACTCTACAGCTGCTTCTTGTAAAATTGCTTTTTGCTCAGCAGTAAGGCTATCCCATACTTTAGAGCTGATTACTACTATATCGGGAATCATTGTATGCTCATCATAAGAAAAATGCTTCGCAACCTCTCCATGTTTACCATTTGTTAAGGCTGTTTCATTACTTTCTGCGCCATCAATAACTCTTGATTGTAATGAAGTGTACACATCTCCGTAAGGCATACCAACAGGGGTACCACCAAGGGCTTGCATCATATCTGTTTGAGATTGAAAGCCCATCACACGGATTTTTACACCTCTTAAATCACTAGGGTGTAGAATAGGCTTGTCAACAGTATAGAAGGAACGTGCACCAGATGTATAGTAGGTTAAACCTATAAACCCTTTATCATGAGTGTCTTGATAAAGTTCCTTTACAGCGTCAGATTCCATAGAAGTAAAGAAATGATCTTCATCAGCAAATACATAAGGTAGAGTGAAAGCATTATAACCATCTGCATAAGGTGTAAGGGCAGCGGCAGAAACCTTAGTCATTGCAATACCACCTACTTGTAATTGCTCTAGTACTTGTTCTTCAGACCCTAACTGTGCATTTGGATAAATTTCTACCTTCATATTACCTTCTGATTTTTCTCCGATTAACCTTCCGAACTCAGCTAGTGCCAAATGAACAGTATGCTGCTCATTTAAGTTATGTGCTAGTCTAAGAGTAACCACATCATCGGCTCCTTTACTTCCAGCAGTCTCACCAGTATCTGAGCTACATCCCATCAATAGCATCACCAGTAGTGAAACCGTTATCCCAATACTTAGTATTTTTTTCATACTTCTCCTCCTTTTGTTTTAAAATCATTATATTTGAAATCTCAAGCTTTTTCCTTGGAACATATTGCCATTATGTATTTTAGTTACTAGGAAAAAACCAAGAAATCATACAGTTTAATTGGTACCACACTACCATGGAAGTTACTCACTGCTTGTGTTAAAACATCTTGTTTAATACTTATTATTTGAAATATTCAGGATACTTTCTCTTTAGCTCCATTTTCTCTATGTTAAGTTTTTTCAAGTGTTCTCCAATTATTTGCAGTCCCTTTTCTGTATCATTGCTTCTTATGGCTTCTATTATACTTTGATGCTGTTCAATTGTTTGAACCCAATTGATGTTAGCAATAAAGCTTAAAACCCTAATTCGCTTATATTGGCTGTTTACCTGTTCTATTACAGACCATGTTCTTCCCTTATTGCATTCTTGAAAAATAGTTTTATGAAATGCTTCATCTAATTCTAGAAACTCTCCGTAAGCCTTTTTTTCTATTTTATTTTTTTGGGTTGTTACGTTTTGTTCTAAGAGAAATAATGCATCTTCAGAAAATTGTTTTGTTGCAAGCTCAATAACTGATTTTTCTAAACTTTCTCTGATAAATCTTGCTTCTTCAACCTCATCTAAGTCTATGTAGGATATATAAGTACCTCTTTGAGGCAAAATATATAGTAAATCTTCCTTTGCCAGTTTAATAAATGCTTCTCTTACAGGTGTTCTACTTACCTGAAGTAATTCAGAAATTTCATTTTCACTTATCCTATCACCAGGTTTTACATTAAAGCCCACAATGTTTTTTTTCAACACTTCGTATACATAATCACTTACAGAATTACCATTGCTGGGTTGATCTATTATCCACTCCATATTCACACCACCTAATACACTATTCATTATCACCATACTACCATGGGAGTTTATCCTTTGTCAAGAATATTTTGTTTTATCAATAACTACAATTAAAACAGCTTAGGTTCGAACCCTAAGCTGTTTAATAGATTATACTTATTTTACCTTTTTAATTTATTTCATTTGCCTCCGCCAACAATACCTTCCATAGTTACCTCTTCCTTCGAGCTACAGGTAATTCAGAATGATACTGCTGGTTTAAACTTAAATAATCTATCCACTGTTCCAGATGGTGTATTATTTAGAGTGGTTTTATGCTTTAGCATTGAATTTTAAATACAGACAGATAAAATCTTGATGCTTCATCAGCTTCCCTATCAAACCCATGCTAACATCTTATTCAACT
Source organism: Alkaliphilus peptidifermentans DSM 18978 (assembly GCF_900101495.1). Taxonomy (GTDB): domain Bacteria; phylum Bacillota; class Clostridia; order Peptostreptococcales; family Natronincolaceae; genus Alkaliphilus_C; species Alkaliphilus_C peptidifermentans. The sequence goes on along the minus strand of NZ_FMUS01000003.1, from coordinate 1,060 downwards.
AATTACAAAAATCACAAAACCCTGTAATCATTATGCTTACAGGGTTTACCATGGTGCGCCCAGAGAGATTCGAACTCCCGACCTCTTGATTCGTAGTCAAGCACTCTATCCAGCTGAGCTATGGGCGCATGTTTGGAGGCGACACCCAGATTTGAACTGGGGATAAAGGTTTTGCAGACCTCTGCCTTACCACTTGGCTATGCCGCCTTAAATATTCAAAAAATGGTGACCCATCCGCGACTCGAACGCGGGACACCCTGATTAAAAGTCAGGTGCTCTACCGACTGAGCTAATGGGTCAAACCTATGGCTGGGATAGCAGGACTCGAACCTGCGGATGACGGAGTCAAAGTCCGTTGCCTTACCGACTTGGCTATATCCCAATGTAAATCAATGAGAAATGTTAAATGTGTAATGTTTAATTAATTAAGCAAACTTACAAATTGTAAATTTACTTTATATTAAATATTTATTTTTTGATTATAATTTTTAATTTTTCATTACTAATTATTAATAACTCATTGTTTTTTTATGGGGTGGATGATGGGATTCGAACCCACGAATGCAGGAGCCACAATCCTGTGTCTTAACCACTTGACTACACCCACCATGATTCTATTGGAGCGGAAGACGGGACTCGAACCCGCGACCCTCGCCTTGGCAAGGCGATGCTCTACCACTGAGCCACTTCCGCAATTAATTGGTGCGGGTGGAGGGACTTGAACCCCCACGGATAAACCGCTAGATCCTAAGTCTAGTGCGTCTGCCAATTCCGCCACACCCGCATAAATAAGTTAAAAGTTAAAAGTTAGAAATGCTTATCTTGCTATTAACTTTACACTATTCACTTTTCACTCACCGTTAGGTGATTATGGTGGAGGGAGAAGGATTCGAACCTTCGAAGTCGTCGACAACAGATTTACAGTCTGCCCCCTTTGGCCACTCGGGAACCCCTCCAGATTTGGTTGGAGCTGGTGATGGGACTCGAACCCGCAACCTGCTGATTACAAATCAGCTGCTCTGCCAATTGAGCTACACCAGCGTATCAATTAAAAATTAAA
>NZ_FMUS01000021.1 GCF_900101495.1 Alkaliphilus peptidifermentans DSM 18978 | reverse complement strand
ACCGTAAAGGTACTGAAGTAAAGTCATTTTAAAAAGAACTACTGGATCAACAGATGGACGTCCATTATCATGACAATACAATTCTTCGACTTCGTCATAGATAAAACTAAAATCAATGTACTTATCTATTTTTCTTAGTAAATGGTCTTCTTTAACTAGCTCTTCGAGCATAACAAACTCATAAGAAGTTTGCTTATCTTTAGCTTTAGTAAGCATAATTCATCACCTCATTATACATATTCGACATCGATTGGATAAATCCTTTTTGAATAAAAAAAAATCCACCCTTTTCAGGTGGACTTTGTCAACAGTCTCAGGAAAGTTCTACTTTCCTATTAAATTCGGGGTTGTTAAGGGGGCGATCCCCCTTATGATCAATGAGGAGGATACAGCGAAGCGTCCTAAGGAACTCAGGGGTTCCTTTGGAAAACAAAAGCATTTTATCCATAGGTTTTAACGCATGAAATGCTTTTGTTCTTGATCAGACTTTAAAAGGCATTCAAGGATTAAATCTTTAATGATGTTAGGCATTATTTCATAGACATCCATTGTTAAAACCCTTTCAGTTACCTTATGTAGATCCTTTCCCCAGGGACCAATATTAATAACAGGCATCTTCAAAGTAGAAAGGTCCTTTAATGGTATACGATAAATAACGTCCCAGCCAGGGCTGTTGGCTTTTATCAATTCAATATCTTCCTTTTTACCCACCCAAGAAGCATAGGATAAATCAGAGATACCCATAAAAAATCCTTGAGACTCAAAGGTTAAGTTATATTTCTCACCTGCAATCCTGTTAATGGTTTCTTCGAGTGAAAATGGAATCTTTTGATCAATAAATTGGTTATTGATGTGTGGATAATATGGACCCGATAAAGCAACAATAATGGTTGGTCCCTCTAAATCAATCCATTCAGTAATAAATTCAATAAGACGTGTAGCTGCCTCTGGAAGGGCAATTTTATTTTCGTGTAGTAATCCTACCATTTCCACTTGATAATCATTATAGGCTTCTTCAAAAAGAGATTTGTTCTTTTCCATAGCCATATTATAAACCATCTCAAAAGTATAGACTTTAGGTGTAAAGGATATCTCATCTGGTTCTTCTCCAATCAAATTACAGTAGTTTTCATAGGCATCCTGAAAGTGAATAAGGGTATCTCTTAAGGTTCTATTGGATAAAGAAACTAATTTGTCCATAATCTCTTTAGGAGATCTAGTAAAGGTCAACCAATTAAAGTAACCTGTAGCAGCCTCTGGAATAGATGCATCATAGGCTTTTTTTCGATCCTTTAGATTCACCCATACTGGGGGTGGTGTGGCTTCATTACCATATACATCACAAAGCTGCACATTTAGCTCAGTCTTTCTTTGCAAATCTGCAAGTACTAAGGATGGGTTAAAGCCATTAAAGGGTTCTCCAATATGACTTTTAACACCCTTTACATAAAGAACAGGCATAATCTTACCAACTGAGCCTTCGTAAAAAATGGCTTTCCCCTTTGTTTGATTGAAATAGGGCTCACTATTGATTGTCAATATATACTCTAATTGATACCTGCTTCTTAGGGCCGTCATTAAAGAAATTGCACTAAGCATTCCCTTTGATAGGGTTTCTTCATCGGGTACACTGAGTAATAGGATATTGCCATTAAAGTTTTTATCCTCTGAAAAATAAGAGCTTAATACCAGCTGAATGGCGGCACCTGATTTCATATCTGCAGTCCCTCTACCAAAGGTCCATTCACCAGATTCAAGATCCTTCCCTACCTGAGGGGAGAGCTGTCGCTCTCTTAGTGCTGCTTCCAGTTCATCTGGACGTAGAGCAACAGATTTGAGCTTCCCGTACTCTTCAATATCTAAGGTGTCGTGATGATGAATCATAACAATGGTCTTATTTCCCTTTCCCTTTACCAACGACCAGACAACGTTTCTTTCATAAGGGTCATTTTCTATTGGATGAGTTCCACAAAGATCACTATTTTCCTGGAAATAAGGCTGCTCCTTAATCCAGTTTAAAATTTGCTCCTCAATATAGGTTTCCCTTAATGTATTGGTATCACTTTGTGTTGCCAAAAGGCGGAGAAATAACGGACGAATCTTTTCTTCAAACATGATATCTCCTTCTTTCATTACTAATTTTTCTTTAAAAGGATTAAGGATTTAAAATGATTTTCTTTATATTTTTACCTATTAAAGACCTATTATAATCATCATATCAGTGATTTGAATAATTCTATATGAATAAACTAAGCAAATACAGTATTTGAGTGTATAAGTAAAAGATATTTATATCAAAATATACAAATAAATGAGAGGTGATATGATGAATTGCAAAAAAACTCAAATTATTTTTACAAAAAGCAGCCCTTTTTTTATAGTAAATGGTCAAAATGTAACAGATGAAAATAATAATTCAATTAATGTAAAGGCGGTAACAGCAATATGTCGTTGTGGAAAATCACAATCAATGCCTTACTGTGATAATAATCATGAAAAGGATAGAGTAGTAATTAAAAAGTCTCATGAGAGGGACAAAAATAAATGGAAAAGTTACAAAGGAGAAAAAATTACTGTTCATTTCAATTTGGGGTTATGCAGTCATGTAGGATTATGCCTAAAATTACTTCCATCAGTTTTTAACTTGGATTCAAGACCATGGATTAATGCAGATGGTGCTTCTGTAGAAGAAATAATCCAATTAATTTCAAAATGTCCTTCCGGTGCACTTGCCTATACTAAGGATGGGCAGTATATTGCAGATTTTGACTCTGATGCTGTTATTATTATATCAGCCAAAGGCCCTATTACGGTTAGAGGTGATGTGGAGCTTATCGATGAGGATGAGAGTATAAAACAATTAAAGGCACAAAAAAGGTATACTCTATGTAGATGCGGAAAGTCTAAAAATCAACCTTTCTGTGATGGCACTCATCAGCAAAATTGATTAGCATATGCTTCTGATTAAGAAATTATGTGCTTGGGTGAATCAATTGTTAAATATCAATTTTAACTGTATAATTTAAATATGCTAAGTGAAATAAATAATCTTTAAAAGGATGGACAACAATATGAGACAGATCATCGGATTTATTGTTAATATGTTACCTTATATGATAATTGCACTTCCTATTTTAATAATAGTAAGACTAGTAGCTTATTTACATAAAAAAGACAAAGAAGTTAAGGTGAAATTTTGGCACGAAGCAGGAATTATTGTTTTTGGACTATATTTAGTTGGACTCGCTTCTCAAACTGTTATACCCAAGTTGGAATATGGAATAGGTGGAATTAGTATTATTGGTGGCGGGATTGATCATAGCCGTATAAATCTTATTCCTTTTAACAAGGTTATTGAAACTTGGCAGATTGCCTATATAGATGGATATATTGACTATTTCATAATAGAGGTTTTAGGTAACATTGGCGTATTTTTGGTTATAGGATTCATGCTACCACTACTTTGGAAAAGGTTTGAGAGCTTGAGAGCTACGGTCTTAACCTGTTTCCTTATATCATTATTTATTGAAGTGGTACAGCTTGTCTTACCTAGGGCTACAGATGTTGATGATTTGTTGATGAATGTTTTGGGAGGACTGGTAGGATACTATATTTATAAAGGCATTAAAATGTTCAGTCCAATATTCCTTAATAACTTTAAGAAATGTTAATAGAAGACTTTCCATTAATTACTAATACTTATTCACCCTGAAAAGAGTTATTAACCGCGTATTTATAGTATAAGAAAAAAAGACGTGGGGGTAATAATATGAGTTTTCATGAATTTAAAAATAATATTAATTTAATAAGGAGTTTTAGTTTAAAGCTACACAAGGAGCCTATTCCTATTAAGGCACAAAAAACCATGTTAAAGTTCTATGCAAAGACTCTTAGAATTAATCTTACAGACAAGATGTTAGACGACTTTATATACACAAACATTAAACCTCTACAAATGATAAGGACGGCTATTCAACAGGCATATTAAATGGAAAATACTTTGATTTTAAGGGGGAGTCAGATTGATTAGTAGCATATATAATCAGGAATTACTTAGGCTATTAGACAAAAAAGAAAAGGAAATCATACATTTAAAACAGAAGCTTAATAATATAGAAAAACATGCTGATATGGATGACTTAATGGAGATATTTAATAAGCGAAAAGGCATTAACCAACTGGAAATTGAGATGTCAAAAGCCGTTATCAGTATGCAGCCATTAACCCTGTGCTTTATAGACGTTGATGACTTAAAAAAGATTAATGATACATTAGGGCATTGTCAAGGAGATAATATACTAATAGCTATAAGCAATTTAATAAAGAAAAATGTTAGAAAAAGTGATACAGTATTTAGATATGGAGGAGATGAAATAGTTATTATACTTCCAAATACCAACCTAGAAGAAGCTGATAATATATGTAGAAGAATCGATAATTGCTTGATGAACTTGAATATTCACAATATACCATTTAAAATCAGCTTAAGTAAAGGACTAGTTGAATTTGACTTAAATAAAAATAAATCACCAAGGGAATTTATTAAAGAAGCAGATGTAATAATGTATAATGAAAAGGAGAAAAAAAAAGCTATATAAGGCAAATTAAAGATTAATTGAGGTATGATAACTAACACTAAAGAACCTCCCAATAATAAAGATACTAGTGGTTATTAAAAAAAGTGAATAAACTTATAAATTTAGACGAGGATGATATTGAGTCATCCTTTTTGCTTTGTATAAAAGGATTAAAATATATTATGTCGAAGAATAAAATGAAATCAATAAAGGGTCATGGTACTTAAAGCAATAAATATGATAGTACTAATGAAAAAGTTACTAAAGTTGATAAGGAGTGGTATTGGTGGCACAATTATTTGAAAAGGAAAATAATCTTAACATGGTATATAGCTTTAAAAATGATTATAGTGAAGGTGCACATCCTAATATATTAGAAGCCCTTAAAAATTTAAATTTAGTACAACAGGAGGGCTATGGTGTAGATGATTATTCTAAAGAAGCAGTAGATATTTTAAGAAGTAAAATAAGCAATTCAAATGCTGATATTCATTTTGTATCTGGTGGTACACAGGCTAATCTGATAGTGATTTCTTCGATACTTAAACCCTATGAGTCTGTGATATCAGCTACCACAGGGCATATCAATACCCACGAAACAGGTGCCATTGAAGCCACAGGGCATAAGGTCAATGGGGTAGATACTAAGGATGGAAAACTAACACCTAATGATGTTAAATCCGTATTGGAATATCATGTCGATGAACATATGGTAAAACCAAAATTGGTTTATATTTCAAACACAACAGAATTAGGTACAATTTATAAGAAGAATGAATTGGAAGAATTATCATCCTTCTGCAAAGACAATCAATTGTTATTATTTTTAGATGGAGCACGGTTAGGCTCTGCTTTAACATCACAGGATAATGACTTAAGCTTAGATGAGTTATCAAGACTGGTAGATGCTTTTTATATTGGAGGAACAAAAAATGGTGCATTACTGGGTGAAGCCATAGTAATTAACAAAGAGGAGCTAAAGACAAATTTTAGATATAATTTAAAACAAAAAGGAGCATTGCTTTCAAAAGGTAGAGTATTAGGTGTGCAATTTCTTGAATTATTTAAAGATGATTTGTTTTTTGATCTGGCAAAGCATGCTAACATAATGGCAACAAAATTAAGCACTGGTATAGAGGGTTTAGGCTATAGTTTATTAACTAAATCGGTGTCTAATCAAATATTTCCAATACTGCCAGATACGATTATTGATAAATTGAGTAAGAAATATTTGTTTTATGTATGGTGTAAATCTGGAAATGCTATGTCTATAATTAGACTTGTAACCTCTTGGGCAACAAAGGAGGAGGCTATAGAAAGTTTTATAAATGATTTAGAGGCATTAAAATAGGAAGGATTATTTTCTTGAACCCCTTTTTCTTATTTTCATGACCCAGATGGGCATAGATTGGGAGTTGCATTACAATACCCTTTAACATCGTCTACAGTGGGCATGGGAAAATGATTTGCAGCCTTTTTTATTAAATAGGGAAGTTCGTTCCAGATTCCTATCCAATACGGGTTTTTAATTTAAACAATAATGAAAAAAATTTCGAAAATACTGTTGACATTAAAGTAGCTTTAAGCTTTATAATTAAATTAGGCCGAAGGAGGAATTATTATTGTGTACACAATAGGACAGTTTGCCAGAATAGGTATGGTTTCTACATCTGCGCTAAGGTTTTACGATGAAATTGGGTTGCTGAAACCCAGTACTATAGACAAGTATAATGGGTACAGATATTATTTAGAAGAGCAAATTGATGATATACATTTTATATCAGAGATGCGTGAATATGGATTTTCACTGGAGGAAATCAAAGCTTTTTTGAATAATAAAAAGAATACCTTGGAAGATTCACTTAGGGAAAAATATGACCAACTATTCTGGGAAGAGCAGAAAATTACATATATCAGAAGAAAGCTAAAGGATAAGATTAATTATGTAGGAGGTGAAGGCGATTTTATGGATATAAACAAGCAAGATAATAATAAATTAGAGGTTAAGGTGGTAACAAAAGAAGTCGAAATTAAGACTATAGGTATTTCTGTAACAATACCATCATGGCCTCCAGATCCTAGTATTTTTGCGGATCTTTGGACCCGATATTGGGATGAAGATATAAGTAACAAGATACCAAATAAAAAATATCCTTCTGTTAGATATGGCATACTAACCTTTGAAAATGGTGCCGTTAATTATTTAGTAACTGATGAGGTAACATCATATGATGGTGTTCCGGAGGGGTATACCAAATTTGATATACCAAAGGGAAAGTATGCTGTATGTACATTTAACGGGAGGACCTTTGATGAGATGGTTAATGACTCTATGCAAAAAGCAAATGACCATCTGCTTACATCTTGGCTTCCAGAATCAAATTACAAACATGCAGAGACATTTTCATTAGAAGTTTATGATGATAGAAGCAGGAGGAAGGAGTATCCAGAAATGGATATTTATCAACCAATAATAGATTAATTAATACTTAAGGGGCAGATTGCAAATCTGCTCCAAAAAACTTAAACATCTATATAAAATTAAGTGTTCCACATTTCTATATGTGGTTTTTCTTTATTTTATCAATAAACTCTAAGGTTTTTTCAATTATTTTTTTGGTTTCATCATCATCATTATGCATATCAAATGCATGGTCTGCTGTTGAGTGAACCATATGGGTTATATCATATCCAGTTTCTAAACCCTTAGAAATAAAATAATTGTTATGAAGACTAGGTGCGTCATTTGCGGCTTCAGCTATAAAGATTGGTGGAAGGTTAGATGGTGTATAATTTTCTAATATTGATTCGGGTATCTTTCCATAATAAGCAATGATGCCATCAATATACTCCATACCCTCCTGTGAAATCCTCCTACAGGTTGGATGCACACCAGCAGAAAACATAAATACACTTATATTATCGGGGTCAATACCTAAATCATTGCTGTTTTGTCTTATATACGAAAGTAAGTCTAACACATCATCAGGAAAATCTGACCTCCAGTTAAAGGTTATTGCAGTATGGCCAGATGCAGCAACAAGTCTGGCCCAAGAAGTATAGAAATCATGGTCTTTAAGATTAGACATCCCTTGTGCCCTTCCATGAACAAAAACTATTGGGCTGTTGTTATCTTCAGGTTTTTTATCGGATGGATAGTAAATGTCTAAGCTAAGGTTTGATATTCTATCTTCTTTATATTCTATATTTTTTACTACTTCAACATTATCCATATTGGGAACTTCATATAAAACACCACTAAAGCCTCGTCCAGGTATTGTAGTGTTCTCGGTAGTGCTTGTATTAGCAGCTTCTTGAAGATTGTCAATTTCTGATTGCTCTTTCATATTATCATACGAAGTTTGATTTGAAGAGAAAACTGCAATACCAGCAATGCAAAGTATGATGATAAAAGTTAACGAGAGTAAAGCTCTTTTATTCATAAGCATCATCTCCTTTTACAAATTAATAATAAGTAATTGTCTATAATCGGCTATATGGAAAAGTGTACCAATATCGAAATACACTGTCAATTGAATTGTGAGAAAATTACAAAATATTAATACAACCAATAATTTTTAGTAACTTATATAGTACAAACGGTTACTTTAGTTTTAAAAATCGGGTTTGTTAGCAAAAATATACTTTATCTTCAGTCTGGGGGTAGATTAATCTATCCTTTTTTTGTGAGTCTTATGAATATATTGATGTAGGCTTAAATCCATTACATTTGTAACTACTAGGTATATAAGCCACCTGATATGATAAATGTATAGATATAATCACAATTTAGGAGGTAATAATATGGCGATTGCATATATGAAGAATATTGTAAAAAGATATGGCACTCAGCTTGCTCTTGATAACGTTGATCTAGATATTGGAAACGGAGAAATCTTAGGTCTACTAGGCCCCAATGGAGCAGGGAAGACCACTCTAATATATTCATTAGCAGGCTTAATTGGGATTGACTCAGGAGAAATTCAGCTATTTGATAAGAGTCAAAAAGGTCATATGATAGAAATTAAGCGTCAGATTGGATTAGTTACACAGGAAATTTCTATATTTGACGATTTAACAGCTAGAGAAAATCTTGAATTTTTTGGTGGAATATATGGACTGAAGGGGAAAGCATTAAAGGATCGTGTAGATGAGACACTAGAATTTGTTGGCCTTTCAGAATATGGGAAAAGGCTGCCAACCAAGTTTTCTGGTGGTATGCAAAGGCGATTGAATATTGCTTGTGCCTTGGTCCACAGGCCAAAATTTTTGATTATGGATGAGCCAACAGTGGGAATTGATCCTCAATCTCGAAACCATGTTCTTGAAACTGTACGAAGGCTCAATGGACAAGGCACCACCATTCTGTACACCACCCATTATATAGAGGAAATCCAAGCTATTTCATCGCGTGTAGTAATTATGGATCAAGGTCATGTAATTGCTCAAGGAACTATAGATGAACTGGTGGAGAAAATTAAACATGAAGAAAAAATTAAGCTGGAGGTGGCAGAACCTAGCGAAATACTTCTAGAAAAGCTTCGTAATCTTGTGGGGGTTAAGCAGGTTACTCAAATTGGTAGACAAATACAAATTATCTCCCGTGTTGGATCAGGAAATTTGGATAGAGCACTTTCCATTGCAAAGGATGCTGGGGGAGTAAGATCAGTAAGCGCAGAAAAGCCAACGTTAGAGGATGTATTTTTAACCCTCACTGGTAAACAGTTAAGAGATGGAGAGGAGGGGTAGATATGATTCTACGATCAAGCTACTTTATGCTCAGAAGAATGCTGAGGGGATATCTTGGAGTAGTTATGTTAACAGTACTCCCATTAGTTCTAATTACTGTATTAGGTATGATAGCGGGAAATGCTATAGATGAGAAATCAGGTATTCCAATGATGGATGGAATAGCAATTACTATGGTTCTTGCCACCCAGCTTTTTGGAGGTAATTATACAATGGAATATGTACGAAATGACTTCCTTTCATCAAATAAATGGCGGATGGCCTCTTTACCCTATAACTCCCATACCCATGCCTTTGCAATTGTTTTAACATCTTCACTCTTTACAGCTTTGCAAGGATTTGTAACGGTTTTATTTACACAATGGGTCTATGGGGTTAACTGGGGAAACATAGGTTTAGTCTTGCTGGTAATTATGGGCATATCAACCTTATCTCATCTAGTTTATGTAGTGCTGGTTTTAGGAGTGAAAAACTATAAAACTGCTGAAGGAGCAGGTACTTGGTTTGGAATGATCTCCATCGTTTTAGCGGGGGTGTGGTTTCCTATGCCACAAACTGGAGTTATAGGCTTGATTTCAACCTATGTTAGTCCATTGTCACTAGGGCAAAATGCTGTATATGCAATTATAACTGGAGAAGATCTTAGTAAAGGAATTTTGAGTGTTGGTATATTGGTAGGAGCATCACTTGTAATGGGAACTATTGCAGTATATCTTGGAAGGAGGAAATTGGCGTGACAGTATTTAAATTTGTTTTTAAGCGTTATTTCCGTAATCTATCGAATGTAATTTTTCTAGGACTGCTTCCCATAGCTGCAGCATTTTTACCAATTGGAGGAACTCCAGAGTGGATTCCCCTGCCTTTAGGCTTTCAGTATTATGGACTTATACAATTATTAATTGCAGCAAGATTAGCTGAAGTGATTATGGAGGATCGTATAAATAAAATCCTGCTTCGAATTGGAGTTACACCAATGACTCATCTCCAGTATTTATGGCAAAATTTGCTTGCATTTTCTGCAATACTAACAGGAGTAAATGTAATAGTTATGATCTTGGGAATAGTGGTGCATGGGGATGCTTTAATTTCCCCAGGGTTGCTTTTTATCATTTTCACTGTGTTTTCCATGACTTCAATAGGCTTTGCTTTGGCATGGTATTCCTTATTTCGCAATAAGGAAACAGCCTTTAGCTTATTGGGGGGAGTTATTATATTGATATCAATGCTTGGGGGAGTTATGTGGCCCATTCAGATTATGCCTCCATTAATTCAGAGGCTTGCTATGTTATTACCTACCTATTGGCTGATGGAGGGGATATTGATTGTTGTAAAAGGCGGAGGTTTCATTGATCTAATGCAACCTTTAGCTTTAATGGCTATGTTTAGTTTGGGATTTATTATTTTAGGTAGTAGAAGGAGAATTTAGAGTTTTGTTCCTTCCATAAATAGATGTTATACTAAGGTCATGACAAAGGGATAGGATAACCTTATAAGAAGGTGTATAGTATATGATAAGAGATCGAGAAATATGGACACCAGAAAACAGTATAATACTTTGGCGAGTAATTGGATTATGTCTACTATGTATACTTTGGTTAAGGAGCCAGGGTGGAGAAGTAGGGGTAGTCCTTCTTCTGTTTCTATCAATAATGGCTTTAGCAAGGTGGAGGTTTGTTTTACCAGAATGGATGGTGATCATTGATCAGTTGGCGTGTTTCCTTATAATACCCCATTGGCCTGCGGCCTACTATTTTTTAGCCATACCTATGTTTGAAGCTATGTTGATTGGTAAACATTGGATTATGATACCAACAGTTGTTGCTTTGCTATATCTCCCACCACCCATTATATTAATTGCTGTATTTATACAAGCTGGGTTTACAGGCTGGGTCCTTCGATGCTGGTGGAAGGAAATGAAGCTCTATAGACAAGAGGCAGATCTCCAAAGAAGAAGCCGATATGAGCTAGAAGCTTTAAAAAGTGAGCTTTTAGTTTCCAATATTCAAGGAGCTAGGATGGCAGAGCTAACAGAACGAAATCGTATTGCCCAGCAATTGCACGATGAAGTAGGACATGAAATCACTGCTGCTGTATTGGCACTGCAAGCCTTTGAACAGCTATGGAGGGAAGATGATCCATTAGCTAATGAGATGTTTATTCAAGCCCAAAAGAGACTTTCCAATAGTGCTCTTTACTTACGGGAAACAGTTCATAATATGAAGCCAGTAAAAGCCATCGGAATAGATAGTCTACTGGAGATAAGTAATGGATTTAGTATATGCCCTGTAAATTTTCAAGCTTATGGAGACACATCTAGGGTACCAGTTTATTTATGGAGTATTCTTGAACCCTGTTTAAAAGAAGCTTTAACCAATGTAATGCGTCATGCAAAAGCGTCAAAGGTAGATGTAGACTTAGATGTTAATCCAAATATTATAAGGCTGAGTATACAGAATGATGGTAGTGTCAGTAACAGTGACGTCATTGGTATTGGTATGAGAAATCTTAGACAGAGGGCCAGAGCTGTTGGGGGTAGCCTATCTATAGATACCTCAGACGGATTTAGGCTTATTTGTGTATTGCCTTTAGATAAGGATTATTATTAAATTAGACTATGGATAAGGAGGCAAACAATTTGAAAATATTAATCGTAGATGATGACCCATTGGTTTGTCAAAGCCTTCAGGTTCTACTTTCTCGAGAAAAGGATATGGAAGTAATTGAAACAGTTAATAATGGCGCTGAAGCTATTGGTTATTGCCAGCATACAATACCAGATGTTGTATTAATGGATATACGTATGCCTGTTATGGATGGAACACAAGCAACGCGACAAATAAAGCAGGACTGGCCACAGATTCGTGTAATGATGCTCACCACATTTCAAGATGAACAGAGTATAAGACTTGCAATTCTAGCTGGTGCAGAGGGATATTTAATTAAATCCACAGAGGTTTCTGGAATGGCTCAACAACTACGAACTTTAGTTGCAGGCACTTCAGTCTTAGATGGTGAGGTTCTTAAACGACTGATGCAGCCAGAAAAAGAGGAAATTCAACAACTGACTCCCAGAGAAAAGGATATAGCTGAATTAGTTGTACAAGGTTTATCAAATCGAGAAATAGCAGAGCAATTATTTATAAGCGAGGGTACAGTTCGTAATAACCTTTCAATTATACTTGAAAAATTACAATTGAGAGATAGAACTCAATTGGCAATTTATTATTGGAGAAGAATATAGTAAAGAGGGACAACTATTTGTCCCTTTTAAATTAGTTAATTTAAACATAAGATTATTAGGCTAATTAACTCTTTAATATACTTTTACATTGTTATTAAATGGAAGTTTGTAAGTGATTTATTGATAAGTATATAGTATAATTATTATAGAATAGCCTTTAAAGTAGTATAAAGGAGGGAAAAAAATGGGCATAGATAAGGTGAAAATACTGGGCGAAGGACCTTATCCTTTACCGATGGATGATTTCCAAAAAAAAATAAATCTAAGTATGGATACTGACATTTGTATAATTATCCCGAAAGTAGGCATAGATTTTCCGGATAATGCTCAGCAGCATGTTCATGATAGCTTCGAATTTTTCATACCCTCCTCAACGATGCCCTACCTTAGTCTAGAAAAGCAATGCTATATAGGTGAAAAAGGGAAAATTTGGACTGTTAATTCTGGTCAGTATCACGGTCCTCATAAACCTATGCTTAACAAGCATTTTATTTCCATCAATATCGACACTGACTTTTTAAATGAAATAGCATATTCTGTCTATGGGAAAGCTAATGTGTACTTTAAACAGGGAAACTATAGTTTTGACAATAGGTTAAGAGAGCTGATAAGCCTATTTACCGAGGAATGCAGTAGTTTTCAGCATGGTCGACAACTGGTATTAAAGAGCATTAGTACTCAGATAGCAGTATATCTGCTTAGACAAATTGATAATAATATGCCCTTTCTATTATCTTCTAGCTACAATACATCTAAGGCTAATATAGATAAGTCTATTGAATACTTAAGAGATCAATACGATGAGGAATATTCCCTGGAAGAAGTAGCTAAAATAGCACATTTGAGTCCCTATTATTTTATTAAAACCTTTAAATCATACACTGGTAAAACCCCGTATGAGTATCTATTGTGTTTAAGAGTAAATAAGGCAAAGGAGTTATTAACTTCACGTGACTTTAATATAACTGAGGTTAGCTACAAATGTGGATTCAACAACCTTAGTAATTTTATTACATTTTTTAAACGTAAGGTTGGAGTAACCCCTTATCAATACCGTAAAATTATGTTGAATAGATAAAAAATTTCATTAAAGTCTCCTCACTTCAGAGGTGACTTTTTTCTTTTTTTGATGAAACTTTTAAGTTTTTATCACAAAAATTCATTTGCATATATTAGTTGATGTGTTATATTATATATATAACAGATATAATGAGTGCCGTAAAAAAGTTGAAAGTTCATGAATCATAAGGAGGTTTATTATCATGCTGGTATTAAAAAATGTTTCTAAATCCTACGACAATTCTAAAAATGCAGTAGATAAAATTTCATTGGAAATCAAAAAAGGAGAAATAATCGGATTTATTGGACCCAATGGTGCAGGTAAGACAACAACCATCAAAATGATAACTGGAATCATTTCACCAACTGAAGGAGATATAGTAATAAATGGAGTAGATATTTCAAAGGCACCAATTGAGGCAAAAAAGAATTTCACCTATGTACCTGATCATCCTTCTATATTCGATGCAATAAAGGGTATAGATTATCTGAATTTTATTGCGGACATGTATGAGGTTTCCATAAAAGATAGAAAAGAGAGAATAGAAAGGTTTACAAAGGTATTTCAAATATATGATGCTTTAGCTCAAACAATTAATTCCTACTCCCACGGAATGAGACAAAAACTATTATTATCAGGAGCACTGTTGCCAAATCCCAACCTTTTTATTTTAGATGAACCTTTAGTTGGTTTGGACCCCCATTCAGCTAAACTATTAAAGGATTTAATGAAGGAGCATTGTCGAAATGGTGGTACCATATTTTTTTCTTCCCACGTGCTGGAAGTGGTGGAAAATTTATGTGATAGGGTAGCTATAATTCATAAGGGGAAGCTTATTGCTTGTGATACACCGGATAATATTAAAAAGAATAAAGATTTAACTCTTGAAGAAGTGTTTTTGGAGATGACTAAAGATGAATAAATTTATAGCACTAACCAAAATTCAGATATTTGATTTTTTAAGTAAATATACTCAGCACTTAAATGTTAAAAATAAATGGCTTGGTAAGCTAGCCCTGCTATTGCCAGCCTTACTCATAATTCCAGCACTACAATTGGTCTTAAGTATGTATGAAATCTTTGATAGTGTTGGTTTTCCGGAGCTTACAATAACCTATATGTATATTGCTAATGTGATGATGATGTTTTTCGCAGGCATTCCATTCATTATATCTGTATTTTTTTACTCCAAGGATCTACCATTTTTAACATCACTGCCATTAAAGGAGGATACAATTGTATTTTCTAAATTGGCCTCAGTGTATATATATCTTTTAGCAATAGGTTGTTTCTTCTTTGGCACCTCAGTCATAATATATGGGGTAAAGGGAGGACTTCAACTATATAGTTTAACTGCTGGTTTAATAGCACTATTAATATCCCCATTAATACCTATGATACTATCAACATTGCTAATTATTCCCTTTATGTCCATAATTGGGAGAGGTAAACGAAGGAATCTGATGGTTATGGCTGGAAACATTATATTAGTGGTGGCCATAATATTTATTCAGTTATCTATAGCAAAAGTCCAAATTGATCCTGAAGCATTTTCTAGTATTTTACTTCAAGAGGATGGATTATTAATGCTTATTGGCCGAAGCTTTCCGCCAAGTATTTGGCTTACACAAATGATAAAGGGATCATTAATAAGTGGAGTATTATTTATTCTTCTAAATATAGCTTTGATATACTCTCTCAAATTAGTATCACATCTTTTGTATAGGAATGGACTACTGGCCTTCAATCAAGAGGGCGGTGGCTTTAATGAAAAAGGTAAAATTTACTATAAAAAAAGAAGCAAGGGTATTCAAATAATTAAAAGGCATATTCTAATTATTTTTAGCAATCCCGTATTTACACTAAACACTGTAATGACTATGATTATCCCAATCCTAGTGTTTATAATAATGTTATTTACCGGTGAGGTTAATACCGGGCTATTTCAGTCTCCAATGCTGGCTCCTTATGTAGTATTTATATATACAGCAGTTATAGCTACCCCTGCCATTGTCGGGAGCATATCGGCAACAGTAATTACTAGAGAGGGAAAAACCTTTTGGGAAACAAAGGTATTGCCAATAACAACAGCTGATAATATAAAATATAGAGTATATTCAACTTTCATTCTATCCTTTGGAGGATCACTGGTTCTTGCCATTGTAGGAGCAGCTTTTTTACCAGTGTCGCCAATAATGATAATTGTAGCATCTATTTTCTGTATATCTGCTACTCTATTCTTTTCTACAATAGACATAGCTATTAATATTGAAAGACCAATATTAAATTGGACTAATCCAACAACAGCTGTGAAAAACAATTTAAACATTATGATTTCTTTGCTAATTAGATTATTAACAGGAGGGGTATTATACCTTCTTTACATGCTGATTAATAATTTAAGTGCTAATGTTATTCTTATAATTTTCAGCTTCATTTTAGTTAGCTTATATGGTGTGTCATACTATGTTGTGCTTAATAAATATATAAATAAATTTAACAATATAGTATGTTAATGATTTGTAACTTGTTTAAAGGTAGTGTTTATAAATATATTCTGAGGGTGATAATATAAAAATTAAAGGGTTTAGGGGTAAAAATAAGCGACAGGAGAGAAAAATATCTTCTCTCTGTCGCAACCTGTTCCTTTGTCTAATAATCATAACCTTCTTCATTTATCAAATCCGATTAAACTATACTTATATATGTGTTGTACGCAGTGGCAAATATTATATTTTACTTAATAAATCCTCTTTTTTCTTTTGAAATTCTTCTTCTGTTAATATACCTTTTTCTTTTAATTCCTTTAGTTTTTCAATTTTAACAATAGGATCATCAATAGCTGGGCTAGATTGAATAGGCTTATCTTTTATGTTTTCCATCAATTCGTGAATCAATTTAGTAATTTCATCTGTATCCTTTTGAGGTAAATCAATTTCCATAATATTTGTTAATGATTCAATACGTAAAACAGAAGATAATAATACTCCTTGCGATTGAATATTGTTGATATTTTCTAATGCTATTTGCTCTACCTTAGTATTAAATAGTACTTTTGAACAATGTAAGATTCGCTTTGTTGTAATTGTCAAAATACCAGGGGTTTTGTTACTAAAATTATAAGGCTTTACTTTAATTGATTCCTTTTGAGTGATAATACCAACATTAACTGCACGTAAGTGTATTACTTCTTCACTGTCCAACAATTGTTTGTCAATCATTTCATATAAACCTTTTCCCATAAGTGGATTAAGTCTTTTTTTGTCTTTTGCTTCTTTAAGCGCTTTTTCTAAGTCAGCTCTCATGAAATTCCTCCTAAAATTTATTTATAACATTAACACGCATTTGCCATTGCGCACAACTTATACATTCGTGAATTTGATATTTTGATATTTCGGTACTTAAGGTGGGTGCCAGATTACAGTAATTGGTATAAAAAGATCATCTTAAAGAGTAATTATCTTGTTCTCCCATTTGAATATATTCTACAGTTACGTCAAGCATCCTTTGAAGAAATTTGCATACTTTTGTCGAATACTATTTTTTTATAAATTTGTAAAGAAATACAAGACTATATTAAAAGCACTAAGGCTATACACATTAAGAAATATAACCATTGCGTTTAATAAAATTAGTTATGATACTGCACATAATGAAGGAAAAGGGTAGGTATGTGTGGGTAAAAGGCAGGAGAAGAAACAGCTATTTAACTACTTGTAGGATTGGATGAACTTAGCATGAGTACTACAAGTATTTTGTACGTACTTAATAAGTAATTTTAAGAAAAAAAGGATGAAGAAGCACTAGCTTTAGAGATAATTAATAGGAGCAACAGCCAAATCATCTTCAACCTGAGTCGCTTAGAAAAAGCGAAATTTTCAGTCTTAGAGACAATAATTATCATTTTTATTATAAAATTATAATTGCATTTTCTAGTAGAAGTGTTATATTGTATATATAACATATATAATACTTCTTATTGTAATAAAATGGAAAGCATATGAGTCTTATGTTAATCAATAGTTTTGAATAAATTCCAATGTGGAATATTAGACTGGAGGGTGATGGTTTGAAAAATATTAAAGGCTTTAAAGATTGGTATTCACTTTTTAAAGTAGTAATTATCATAGTTTTAATAGCAGTGATTTTCATTGGCAGTAGGGAAAGTAAAGTTAGTATCTATGATAACACAATAGCAATAGGTGGGATGTATAGCATCAAAATAGATAAAAATGATATTATAGAAATATCCTTAAGGGAGGATATTCCTAGGATTCATGGAAAAATAAATGGTATAGGTATATTCAACCTAAAAAAAGGACATTTCAGAATGGATGAAATAGATAAAGCTAGATTATACCTTCATGCTTCAGAGGGTCCTTATATTTATATCGTTACAGGAAATGATATTATTATATTGAACTATAAAAGTAAAGAGAATACGACATCAGTATACAATGATATTAACAAGCTTATGAAATAAACAAGTTAAATTTAAACATTAATTCCCTTGAAATATAATCATAAACAAAAGATGGAGGACAAATAATGTCAAAAAAACTAACTTTTTTTATTGTTATAATTATAGCATTAGTCCTTATGAGTGGATGTTTTCCTACAATCCAAGAAGAAAAGACGGAAAATCCTCCACCGCAACAGAACAATGACGAAGAAAACACTGAAGATATTAATGAAGAGATAAAAGAAGACCCCATAAAAAAGCAAATTGAAAAAATGACTATAGACGAAAAAATTGGACTATTGGTAATTGTAGGTCTTGATGGATATGCAATAGATGATGATTCCAAAAGCCTAATTGAGGAATATTATGTGGGCGGTTTTATCTTATTTGGTAGAAATGTAAAAAATACAAATAGTCTGCTTCAATTAATTAACTCATTAAAAAGTACAAACAAAAATAATAAAATTCCATTATTTATATCTATTGACGAAGAAGGTGGAAGGGTTAGTAGGGTTCCGAAGGAATTTATGAAGGTACCAACAAATAGAAAAATTGGACAGATTAATAATAAAGAACTCTCTTTTGAAATTGGAAATGTAATTGGAGAGAAAATAAGAGCATTAGGTTTTAATCTGAATTTTGCTCCTGTTATGGATATAGATAGTAATCCTTTGAATCCAGTAATTGGAGATAGATCCTTTGGCTCTGATGAAAGAATTGTAAGTCAACTTGGTATTGAGACAATGAAGGGTCTCCAAAATAGTGGAGTTATTCCAGTAGTAAAGCATTTTCCAGGGCATGGAGATACTTTTTTAGATTCTCACATAAGTCTACCAACTGTGGATAAGGACTTAAATAGTCTTCAACAATTTGAGCTTATACCTTTTAAAGAAGCTATCGATAATAATGCTGATGCAGTAATGATTGCCCATATACTATATAGTAGGATAGATTCTGAAAACCCAGCCACGTTATCTAAGACCATTATTACAGAAGTTTTAAGAAATCAGATGAACTTTGAAGGAGTAGTTATTACTGATGATATGACCATGGGGGCTATAATTGAAAACTATGATATAGGTGATGCAGCTGTTAAATCTGTAAATGCAGGCAGTGATATTATTTTGGTCTGTCATGGATATGATAATGCTATAAAGGTAATAAAAGATTTGAAAAGTGCAGTAGAGGGTGGAATAATATCAATTGAGAAGATAGATGAAAGTCTATACCGAATACTACAATTAAAACACAAATATGATTTAAAGGATGAAGTAATTGACTCTATAGATGTATGGAAAATAAACTCACAGATAGAAAAAATTCTAAATGAAATTCAATAAATTCTATATACGATAGGTAATAACACATTAAAACAAATTATACCTTGAGCATTTTTTAAAAGATAAGACGCTTGAAATACCTTGATTTTACCCGCTGTTACAATGACTCAGCACCCATACGTATAACTTTATACGCTGCGTTGGCTGGGTTTTCTTACGCCTTTAGTTTGAAGAAATTTCAACTTAGAGCAACTTATTTGTCGAATTTTGCGGTAGAAATTATATAATAATTTTTGGATTTATGGAGGAATAAAAGCAAATCATGTTGAAAAGATAGAAAGGAAAAATGCAAGGCAAAGAACAAAAGCATTTCATGGGTTAAATTCTATGGATAAAATGCTTTTGTTTTCCAAAGGAACCCCTCGGGTCATTAGGACGCTTCGCTGTATCCTCCTCATTGATCACAATGGGGATCGCCCCCTTTACAACCCCGTATTTAATAGGAAATTAAGACTTTCCTATTAAATGAAAAATGTAATAAAAAGCTACATAGATTTGAATTAATTTGAATAGAAATTTATTAAAGTAAAAACTAACCAAATTAAATTTTTATAAAAGATTCAAAAAAATTGATTTTATCATAGAGAGGTGTTTATAATGGCAGTAGTAGAGGTTGTGAAATATAACGGTAATCCAGATGTATTTGCTTGGAAATATCCGAGTGAACAGCTTGGTACATGGACACAGGTTATTGTTAATGAATCACAGGAGGCTATTTTATTTAAGGGTGGGCAAGCTCTAGACTTGTTTCCCGCCGGAAGACATACTTTAGAAACTGCAAATATCCCAATTTTAAATAAAATAGTCAATCTTCCCTTTGGCGGGCGTTCGCCTTTCACTGCGGAGGTTTGGTATATAAACAAAATTTTCTCCCTTGATGTAAAATGGGGTACACCTACTCCAATTCAACTACAAGATCCTAAGTACAAGATTTTTATTTCCCTTAGATCATTTGGTCAATTTGGTGTTCAGATTGAGGATTCAAGAAAATTCTTGATGAAGCTGGTTGGTACACTTCCTTCATTTGATAAAGATAATATGCTTAAATTTTTTAGAGGGTTATATCTAACAAAGGCAAAGGATGCCATATCTACTTATCTAGTACATAAAAAAGTTAGTGTTTTGGAGATTAATGCCTATCTTGATGAATTATCAGAGTATATAAAGGATAAAATGATTCCAATTATGTCGGAATATGGAATTAAACTGGTGAACTTTTATGTAAATGATATAAACATTCCAGAGGATGACCCTGCGGTAAATAAACTAAAAGAAGCTTTAGCGAAGCGGGCTGAAATGGACATTGTTGGATATGATTATGCTCAAGAGCGTTCTTTTGACACATTAGAAGGTGCTGCCACTAATCCAGGCTCAGCTCAGTCTGGTCTAATGGGAGCTGGGGTTGGATTAGGAATGGGAGTTGGTTTAGGGGGTGCTATGGGCCCTCAATTTAGTAGAATAGCAGAGAACATAAAAACTTCAACAGTAAAAACTTTATCAAAAAGTTGTCCAAATTGTAATGCCGCCATGGAAATAGAAAAGCGATTTTGCAGTGAATGTGGACATAATTTTGAAGAAAAACAGGAAAAAAACGAAACAACCTGCAGCAATTGCAATTTTAAGTATGGAAAAAATGTGAAATTCTGTCCTGAATGTGGAACCATATATAATCCATGTCCTGAATGTGAAGAGGATGTTAAAGAGGGTGCCGACAATTGTCATAAATGTGGAAGTTCAATGCCAAAGCCATGTTCTAATTGCAGCACGTTATTAAAAGGAAAAATGAAATTTTGCCCAGAGTGTGGAACAACTCTGGTGAAAAGATGTTCTAATTGTAATTTTGAAATAGACGGTACTCCAAAATTCTGTCCAGAGTGTGGCAATAAAATATAGAATTTTATAATTCGACAAAGAAAAAATGATAACAAGTACTGTAAAAATAGTCATCACTTAAAGAGGAGGGATTAAATGAAAAAAAGTAATAAACTAGCTGCGTATGTTGGAATATGCTTAATAATAATAGCTATTACATTAGTTACTTTCTTTGTGGGATTTTCAAAGGATGATAGAACAAGTTTTGACTATGCAGGTTTGGTTTTTGTGCTGATTTCAGAATTTGCCTTATTTGCAGGTTTGTTTTTACTAACAATAAATGATAGGTATACAAAGACAACATTTATTAGGGCAGGTATAACTACAGCATTGAGTGGTTATTGGATACTCGCCACCTTTACTTCCCTGTTGTTTAGAAAAATTTTTAATGATAACTTAGGTGGATTTATTACAACGCAGATTATGATAATGGGTGTAGCAGCTACTATATGTATTAGTTTATTAGTATTATCCTCCAATATACATAACTCAAATAAGAAAAATTCAAATATCAGAGAATGGCTACAGGATGGTGAAAATATTGTTTTTTCTCTCAAGAATGATACAAAATTTCAACCATATAGATACTATCTTGATGAGCTATATGAAATGTTGAAATACAGTGATAAAATGGCTAATAACATTGTTTTAGATCAAGAAATTAGTAATGAAATAAGCAAATTAGCTGCCTTTCTAAAGGACGAGGAGGGAAAGGAAACAGAAATAAAGCAATTTATAGATAAGATTAATTCAATGATTAAAGAAAGAAATATGATAACTCTTCAATCAAAACGAGGGGGTTTTTAGAATAAAAGCAAACTTATAATAATAAAGGGAGGAAAAACAAAGTGAGTACAGACAACTCTAGCTATCATGCTAAAAATAAAGATCTGCATAAAAATCCCCCAATATCCTGGTGGCTTTCTTGGCCTATAATTATCATTGTAACAATAGTATTTTGGCCTGTTGGTATATTCTTAATTTGGAAGAGAACTACTATTGACAAAAAGGCTGCACTGATTTCAGGAAAGATAATCACAATAATTGGGTGGATAAGTGTTGCCTTTGCAGTAATTGGACTCTTAGTTAGCATTTCAGAAGGGTTAGGCAGCGATGACGTTTTTATGATTTTATTCTTTTTAATTGCTGGTGGTGCATTAATATTCCTTGGTAGAAGAACAAAACAAAATGCAGAAAGATTTAAAAAATACATTTCAATTATTGTAAACCATGAAGAAACATCTATTAATAATATTGCAGCAGCTATACCAACATCATATGAAGTAGCCAAAAAAGATATACAAAAGATGATTAATAGGGGATATTTCTCAGGTGCATATATTAACGAGACATTAAAAGAGATTATTTTACCTAAAGAGCAAGACATATATAATATGGATACAAATGTAAAGGTTGACTCTAATCCTAATTTAGAAATGGTTGCCGTCAGATGTAAAGGCTGCGGCGCAAATAACAAGATCCGTAAAGGCAGCGTTGACGAATGTCAATATTGTGGTTCTCCTATTAATAGTTAAAAAATCAAATATATAATAATTACTTTTCATAAAGAGATTAAAATTATCCCGCAAATTAGCTATGTGTATTTTGCGGGATTTTATATTTTTATTATATTAAACCAAATTCCAGTAGTAGAATATCCATATTAAAACTATGGAGGAAGTGGCAAAAATAGAATAATGGATACGGCCAAATCTTCCCCAGTAACCCTTCACCCAAGCTACAATTGAAAGTATAGCAATTGGAACTGCCATAATAGCCAATAACATAGGAATAATATCTAGAATTGAAGCCCAAGCTGGTAAAATACCAAAGTATGACATAGGCACACCATATACTGGATTAGGTTCACTGGAAGCAAGAGATCCCGTCACAAGTAGTAAAGTTACAAGACTAAAGGCTATAGCAATCCAACCAGCAGCAACCGCCAGTTTAGGGTTTTGCGTTTTTTTACCTTTAAATAAGCTTAATATAAATAGCACTATCCAATATATAAAAGAAGCGATAGATGTTAATAAGACAATGGCAAAGGCTAAAATTGTAAACATACCTGTGGCATACCAAGGAGCCTTTGAATAGGTCATTGGTCCATCAGAAGTAATCATAATTCTCCCAAGAGGATCTGTTTCAAAAACAATTGTTTTAAAAGGACCAAAATAATCCTGAGTTCTTTCTTCTCTAAGATTGCCATATACTCCTGGTTCAATTTCTACAAAAGAATTAGTTTCTCCCAAATGAGTTACGAGTAAATACCCATCATCATCTACATCCACTTGGATAACCCCCATCATAAGACTAATCAGACTGTCTGATGTAGTGAAGCTACGTCTACTCATATGATATTCTCCTCGATACTGACGAGATCTTTCGAGGCTGTTTTGGTTTGGCTTTTCAAATGTGCTGTTAGATGATGGATAATAATGATCTAAAAATGCTTGGAATATTTCATTAGAAATAATGTGGCCGCCACCACTATAGGAAATGAAAACACCAACATTTTCCTCTGGTAGTAAATAAAAGCCTGTAGTGAATATCATAGTTCCGCCACCCTGCAAGAGGGTTCTCTTTCCATTAAAGATGCCCTCCATAAAACCAAGGGTCATACCTCCAAGTAAAGGATGATGAGTAAACTGAGAGCTATGCATTAATTTAGTTGTATCCGCATTTAGAATTTGGATATCGTTTAAGCTACCTCCATTCAAATGAGCCATCATAAATTTACTCATATCAGAAGCCGTAGTACTCATGGCACCTGCAGGCTCTGGCACATATTCGAAGCTAGCTTCTAAGAATTGGCCATCGACAAATCTATAGGGAGTCGCCAGTTTTGATGACAGCTCAAGTGGTAAAGGCTGACGGAAGGAACTAGTATTCATTCCCAGCGGTGTAAATATATTTTCCTCTATGTATTCAGCAAATTCGACTCCAGAGACCCTCTCAACAATATAACCAGCAAGGGTCGAACCATAGTTTGAATAGGCGGCCACTTCGCCAGCTGGAAACACACGGGCAGGAAGGTGGAGACGCAGGTACTCATTTAAAGGAGGAAGTTTATCTTCTTCCAAGTAGAAAAGCCCTGCAAAAGCATCTTCAAAGCCTGGAGTATGGGTCATTAAATGCCTTAGGGTAATTGGTGCTGTTTCTGATTTTTCATTGTGAAGCTTTGATGGAATTTCAAAATCTAAATAATTATTAATATCAACATCTAAATCCAGCATACCAGCCTCAACAAGCTGCATAACAGCTGTCCATGTAAATATTTTAGAGGTGGAGCCTATTCGAAAAAGAGTACCAGCAGGATTAACAGGAATTTTCTTTTCTATATTGGAATATCCATAGCCCTTTTCCATAACTGATGCTCCATTTGAAACAATCGATATCGTAAGATTTGAAATATTATATTCATCCATCTTTGAAAGGATTACATCATCTAGAAATTCTTCAACGTTTTTAACATTGCTAGAATTTGCTATAACAGGTGATATAGCGAAACATAAAATTAGGATAGTTAACAAAGCTGTCTTTAGCACGATTTTTAAATTTTTAAGCATGAAATTATCTCCCCTTTAATAAACTTTTTTGTAAATTTGCGGCAGTAACAATATCGCTGCCTGTGCTTTCTAATATACCAATTATCATATCTTCATTAAAATCCTCCGGTAGCAGTCCATTGGCAACCATAACAGAAAGTCCTAGCTGAAAAATTCTCATTTTTAGTAAAATATTCATTAGCACCTCATCAGGCAGGCCTTCAAGATCAGGATCTTTTCTCATCTCTTCTATTAGAAAACCACCCATATCTTGATCATAGTCCTTCATATGTTGATTGTTCTTCATTATTAAATCTCTAAAAAGTACGCTATACTCCTTAGCGAATTTAATACTGGCAACACCTATATCACGAAAGGAATTCCCCGAATTCTCAGCGAGGTACATTTTCTGGCCAACCTCATTGATTTTTCTTATCACCGCAACGATTAATTCATCAATATCTTTAAAATTTACATAAATCGGTGCAATAGAGCTTCCTAATCTATCAGCCACCTTTCTTACAGTAATGTTATCAATTCCCTCCATCCGTGCTATTTCAAAAGCTGCATCAATAATTTTTTCCTTTGAAAACTTTTTCTTAGGTGCCATACTATTCCTCCTTAAAAATATAAAAACTTTATATAACTAATGATATATAACATATGTTATATTATATGTTTGGCTTTGTAAAATTACAATACAAAATTTATAATAATTAAATTATCTAATAATAAATTTTAGTTTGTTTAGTTTACTGGATTCATCTAAAAAAAGATTTTAGTATGGTATGCATTCTGATAGAATAGGATTATAATCCATGAAATAAGCTTGATAATTGTTGTAAAGGGGGAGTGGTAGGATATATGAAAAAAAATGTTAATTTAATTATTCTTTTGTGTTTAGTAATATCTTTAGCTGGTATAGCTTTATTTCCAATTGATGTTGTAGGACAGGTAGACCCCTTTTCAGAGATTCAATTAAAGCTTTTAAATATATCGGAGGATGAAATTGAAATCATTCATAATCTTTTTGTCTTAGCAAATGAAATAGAAGAAATGGAAAAGCAGGAGGTTGAAATTGCCAGGGAAATAGACGGCATAAATACAGAAATGCTGATTTTGGAGAAAAACATAAAAAAAGAAGAAATTAAATACACAAAAAGTAAGGATGCTTTGGAGCAGGTTCTTAAAACCTATCAGCGTATGGGGCCAGGTTCTTATTTAGAAATAATACTTAATTCAGATAGTTTGACAACATTTCTTAGAAGAATAAACACCTTAAGGGATCTAACCCGTAACACAGGAGATCTGATGGAGCAGTTGGAGGAAAGTAGAGATAAACTGACAGCTGAAAATCAAAAACTTACTGAAAAATTGAATTTAATAGAGGAAAAACATCAATTGCTGAGGGAGTCTCTAGCAAAATCCCTTAGCCTGAAGGAAGAGATGGAGCATTATTTATTTTCCTTAGAGGAAGATAGAGAATATTATCAAGAGCAGCTTGAAAATATGCAGATCATGTGGACTGAACTTAAACCATTATTTTCAGAAACTATAAAGGAATTTACTAGAATAATCAAAGAAGGGAATTTCCCGGATGATGCCATAAAGATATCCATTACCTTATTTGGAATAAGAGGTTCTTTAGAAGATAAAGTCTTCAATAGCATAGTAGCTGAACAATCAATTCTACCGAGAATGGAGTTGAATTTTTACCAAGATAAAGTTGAATTAAGGATGCCTGACAATCATCTTATTCTAATAGGAACTTTTGTAATTAAAGAGGGCAGTATACTTACGTTAAAGGTGGAGGAAGGGAGCTTTTTCAACATGCCTCTTCAGGCTGGGGCAATAGATGAGTTATTCAGTGAAGAAGAGTTGCAGTTGGATTTTAAGCCACTACTAGAAGGTAATACTATTCGGTCTGTTGAAATAACAGAGGGTTATTTGAGGCTACTATTTTTACCTTCTTTTTTCTAGTACAATCTTTAAGAGGGGGACTAAAAATGATTGAATCGAAAGACGTATGTTTAAGATATACTGATGGAACTATGGCTTTAAAGGATATTAATCTCAGTGTAGATGCTGGAGAGATGGTATATATTACTGGAGTCAGCGGATCGGGAAAAACCAGCCTCTTAAAGCTTTTTATGGGGGTGGAGTTTCCTACTACGGGTTCTTTAAATGTTCTAGGACATAATATGACTAAGGGTAATTCTTCCAACATAAGAAAATTGCGTACAAGGATAGGGCCTGTTTTTCAAGAATTTAGGCTAATAAAGGGAAGAACAGCCCTTGATAATGTTATGCTGGGGATGCGATTTTTAGATCTTTCTCCTAGTCTGATAAGGGAAGCAGCCAATGATGCTTTAGTAAAGGTAGGATTAAAGCATAAGTTGCTATCGCCAGTAGAAAACCTTTCTTGGGGAGAGGGTCAGAGGGTGGCTATAGCTCGTGCTGTGGCAAGAAAACCTTCACTAATATTAGCTGATGAGCCAACAGGTAATTTGGATAAAGATAATGCTTTGAACATATTAGAGCTATTGGCATCCTTTAAGGATGATAATACCTCAGTAATTATTACTACCCATGCAACTCATTTAATTGAATATGAAGATTATGATAAATTAATACAAATGAATGGGGGAAATATTTACAGTGAAAGTCTGGGTGAGGCAAAATGAAAAACATAATATATAATACAGGATACTTTATAAAAGAAGCAAAAACCATAGTAAAATTGGATTTACTGTCTAATATATTTTCAGTTTTTAGTATAGGTCTCATATTTTTTATTCTTGCTATGGTAATTTCAGGTTGGTGGGTAAGTAATCAAGTCATTGATGTTATTCAAGGGGAGGCTGAAATAAGCATTTATTTCGATGACAATATAGACAGTAGGGCTACTCAACAGCTTGTTGAAGAAATAAAGAATATAGAGGGTGTTGGGGAGGTAAGAATTGTTAATGAAGGTGAAGCTTACGAAAGAATGGTGGAGATACTTGGAAAAGAAGCAACTGTATTAGAATTCTTTGATGATAATCCCTTTAGCCCCTTTATAGAGGCGAAAATTAATTTAGAAGAAGTCAATAATGTGCTTAAAGAAGTTGATCTCTTAACTGGAGTTAGTCACGTAAGAGATAATAGAAATGTACTTGATCGACTACATAATATAGCAGGATTATTGCAAATTTTAGGATTCCTTGTTGTTGCTGCTGTGGGCATATCCACGTTATTTATAATTTCTCATATTATTAGACTGGGTATCTATAACAATAGAGAGCAAATAAAGACCTTAAGGCTACTAGGAGCACCTGAAGTTTTTATTGCCTTCCCATTTTTACTGGAGGGGTTGTTCTTAACTGTTGGTGGAGGTATTGTGGCATCAATTTTATCGAATCTGGCTATAAATCAAATTTATACTCAAATGACTGGTCCACTTCCATTTATTCCTTTACCTCCTAGAGAGGTGCTAGTTTCGGGTCTTGCAATTATGATAGTGACATTAAGTATAACTCTTGGCATTGGCGGTAGTATTTTTGGTTTAACATCATCAAAAAGTCATTAAATATAGTGGGAGTTTAAGAAGCTAAGTGTAGCTTATAAGATAGAATTAACAAAAGAGAGGAGTAATGCAAATTATGGAAGAAAAACAATTAAAAGCAATAGTAGTTTATTATTCGTTTGAGGGAAATACAAAGCTTATGGCTGAAGTAATGGCAGAGGCAATAGGCGCAGATCTTCTGGGAATTAAACCTGTAAAAGAAATGAAATCAAAGGGGTTTTCTAAATATCTTTGGGGTGGTAGCCAAGTGATAATGAGTAAAAAGCCTGAACTGGAGCCTTTAAATTTAGATCCAGCAAATTATGATGTAATAATTATTGGAACACCAGTATGGGCTTGGACCTATGTGCCACCTATAGCGACACTTCTTGATACTGTAGATTTTAAAAACAAGGGTATAGGGTTATTTAGCTGTCATGGTGGTCAAAATGGTAAAACCTTTACCAATCTTAGAAAGGCCTTGAAGGATAGTAATGTAGTTGGAGAAATAGACTTTTTTGAGCCATTATCTAACAAGCAAAAGGATGCCGTAGAAAAGGCACGGCAATGGGCAAAGGAAATTGTTGATAAAGTTAGATAATAGCTTATAATTGAGTTTATCACCTCTTGTATGATATACTAATGGTGATAAGTTGGTTAATAATATCTATACAATAGACAACAGTTAGGGGAATATACTGATGAAAAAGGGGAGAATACTTTTAGTAGTAATATTATTGATTTTTGTAATAGTTGGAACAGTAAGAATGTATCTAAAACAACCAGTACAGGCAGAAGGATATGAAGAAGCCCATGGAAATGAAGTAGAAGATAGTATTGATGAAGATTTAAAAGAAGTCGATATTATAGAAGAGGATAGCGATATTGAAGAAGAGGATATTATAGTGGTAATAGAAGAAACACAGGAAACAGAAATTAATGAAGGTAATAACAACTCTAATACAGCTACACCACCTGTGGTAGATAATAATACTGAAGTAAAAAGAAATATAGTTACTATAGAAGACCCACAGGATATTTTGGTATTAGTAAACAAGGAAAGAACCCTACCCTCAGATTACGTTCCATCAGACCTTGTTATACCTAATATAAGCTTTTCTTTTAGTGAAGACTTACCTAAAAAGTATATGAGGAAAATTGCGGCTGATGCGCTAGAGGACCTTTTCAAGGAAGCTACAAATAATAATATTGAACTATTCGCTGTGTCAGGTTATCGTGCATATAGCACTCAAAAATCGATATTTGAGGCTAATGTTAAGCGTCAGGGTGAAAGGGAAGCAAATAAGACCAGCGCCTTTCCGGGTCAAAGCGAGCATCAAACAGGATTAGCAATGGATGTTAGTAGTAGAAGTGTAGGTTTAGGGCTAAAGCCGGAGTTTGGAGATGTTAAAGAAGGAATTTGGTTGAAGGAAAATGCCCATAGATTTGGATTTATTATTAGATATCCAAAAGGAAAAGAACACTTAACTGGATATAGCTATGAGCCATGGCATCTTAGATATGTTGGGAAGGAAGTAGCTGAGATAATATCAGCTTCAGATATAACCCTGGAAGAATATTTTAAATTTGAGTATACAAATAAGGATATATATTAATTATGATATTTTAAAAAATTATTAGCGAAGAACCAATAGTATTTTACTTTGGTTCTTTACTATATAATATACTCTAATGACTGCTATAGTTGGATATATGAACTCATGTAATGTAGAATTATAACCAAGGGATTGGTTATATAATAATAGACAGGGGGGATTTATATATGAAAAATATAGAAATGGACAGTATTAGAGCTGTTATTTCACAGGATGAGGTAGTAAGCATTATTAAAGATATGGTGAAAATACCAAGCTATCCGGGTATTGTGAATCAAGAAACAAAAGTGGCAGAATACATACATAGCTTATTTTTAAAAGAAGGAATTGATTCTGAACTCCACCATGTTGTAGATGGTAGATGTAATATTGTTGCTAAACTTAAGGGTAATGGCGGTGGTAAAAGTTTACTTTTAACAGGACATATAGACACTGTACCACCCTACGACATGGAAGAAGATCCTTTTGAAATTAAAATTATAGATGGCAAAATGATAGGTCGAGGTGTTGTTGATATGAAGGGGCCATTAGCCTGCATGATATCAGCTATAATTGCAATTAAGCGAGCTAATCTTCAACTTAAGGGAGATATAATATTTGCAGGTGTAATCGATGAAGAAGAAAAAAGTGAAGGCACTATTAATTTTATTGAAAGGAATATGAAGGTTGATGGAGCAATCGTTGGTGAACCCACAAGCCTAAATGTATGTGTTGCCCATAGAGGACTTGAATGGTTGGAGTTTTACTTCAAAGGAAAAACAGTACATGGGGGCAAGCAGAAGGATGGCATTAATGCTATAGTAAGGGCATCGAGATTTATACAGAAATGTGAAGAAAAGTTAATCACCAAAATAGAAGCTGAAACCCACCCCATTATAGGATGCTCATCCATGAACTATGGTGCAATTAAAGGAGGGACACAACCCAGCACAGTAGCTGGAGAGTGTACTTTACAAATTGATAGAAGATGGGTACCAGGAAAAAAATATAATGATATCATGGATGAGTACCAGGAAATTATAGAAGAATTAAAGTCGGAAGATCCTCTATTCAATTGTAGTTTTAAGGTTATGGATGTAAGTGCTATGAGAAAAGGATATATACACGAGGCATTGGAAACAGACACAAATCACCCCCTTGTAAAAATAGCAAGAAATGCAACTATGGATATTTATAAAAAAGAATCTGAAATAACATTTTTTACTGCATGGACGGATGGTGGATTATTAAGCAGCTATGCAGGGATACCAACTGTTATTTTTGCTCCAGGGGATTTAGAGACTGCCCATTCAGCTATTGAGTACTTAAATATACATGAGGTATTGCCAGCCACCTTGATATACGCTTCAATAGCCTTGGAATTTTGTAATTAGTGACAAAACCAAAAGACTCATGAAAATGAGTCTTTTGGTTTTGTTATTATAGTTTTAAGCTGTTGGAATACAAATTCTTTGACCAATCTGCAAGTTATCTGGATTAACTGTTGGATTAGCTCTTCTTATTGCATCAACAGTTGTATTAAATCTTTGTGCAAGGTTAAAGAAGGTATCGCCTGCTACTATTGTATAGGCTCTAGTTCCTGTTGGACAAGTAGGTGGTGGTGGCGGTGGTGGTGGAACAGCACAATCTACACCCAGTGCAGTCCATGTTCTCACTCCTACAACTCCATCAGCAGTTATACCTTTACTTCTTTGGAAGGCTATAACTGCTGATTGTGTCCTTGAGCCAAAAATACCATCAATTGCACCGGGATCAAAGCTAGCATCTCTTAATAGACGTTGAAGCCTCTCAACATCAGCACCTCTGCTTCCTAATCTTAAAGTTGGACAAGTAGCTGGTGGCGGCGGAGTAACAGGTACGCAGATTATCTGGCCAATAAACAACCTATCGGGATCAACTCCAGGGTTAGCTGCCAACAGAGCGTCAAGGGAAATTCCACGAGATATAGCTATTCTATAGAATGTATCTCCAGCCCTTATGGTATATGGGGTTGTTCCTGTGGGGCATGTTGTTGGTGGTGGCACAACAGTAGGAATACAAACCCTCTGGCCAATCATAAGCATGTATGGATTAACAGTTGGGTTTGCTGCAATTATAGCTTGAACAGTGGTGTTATAGCGAATTGCCAAGCTATAAAAAGTATCACCTGCCTGAATAATATATGGTGTAGTTCCAGTGGGGCAGGGCATTTGATTGTAGTGATAGTACATATATTTTCTCCTCCTTTTTAATGTTTTAATATACCATGGTATCATAGTATACTATAGTATATTCAATTAAAAATAATAGGTTCTCTAAATGAACTGTTATATCTAAGGGAAAAGTATATTAGATTAACTAGAGATATGTAATTACTTAGGCTTAATGAAATTCTAATATCCAGAACCACAAACCAATGGCATTTTTCATTGTATTTTCATGAGATGTTTAAGTTGCAAGATACATGTGGAAGGAAATGATAAAAAAATATGGTAGAATTTTCTGAATTGTGATACAATGTTCTGTGAAAAAGAATTATCGGAGGTGTTATTGTGAAAACAGATGTTCAAATTGGACAAGAAGCAAAAATGATTCCTATAACGCAGGTTGCTGCGAATTTAGGAATTGACGAAAATGAGTTGGAGTTGTATGGTAATTACAAAGCAAAGGTATCCTTAGAGGTTTTTAAACGTCTGGAAGATAAACCGGATGGAAAACTAATCCTTGTTACTGCAATAAATCCAACTCCTGCAGGAGAGGGTAAGACCACAACAAAAAGCATATAGAGAATGTACATAAATTTGGAGTGCCAGTGGTTGTTGCAATTAATAAATTTCCAACAGATACTGAAGCTGAACTTAACTATCTCCGTAAACACTGAAATCAAAGGGTGCTGAGGTTGTTTTGTCGGATGTATGGGCAAATGGTGGAACTGGCGGAACTGAAATGGCCTATAAAGTTGTAGAAGTGGCTGAGGGTAAAAGTAATAAGTTCAAAACCCTATATGACGAAAATGAGAGCATTAAAGGAAAAATTATAAAAATAGCTACTGAGATATATGGTGCTGATGGAGTTGACTTTAGCAAAACTGCTTAAACCAAATAGAAAAATGCGAAAAACTAAAACTAGATAAAATGCCTATTTGTATGGCAAAAACACAATATTCATTATCGGATGATCCTAGCTTGATTGGAAGACCAACTGGATTTAGAATTAATGTTAAAGAAATAAAAATCTCCGCTGGAGCTGGGTTTATTGTAGCTTTAACTGGAGACATAATGACTATGCCAGGATTACCTAGGATACCTGCAGCCAATAATATGGATATACTAGAAGATGGAGAGATAATTGGTTTGTTCTAGATAAAAGAAAAAGACTCATGCAAGCTACTTACTTATCTAATGCATACTATTGTTTCTGCCATAGAAGACTCGGTGCTTGTACTATATACATTTAGTTGCTGGGTTTTCAAATACTGTAGAGTAAATTAAGAAGGTATAATGCTTTTAAAAAATATATTAATAATGATATGGTATGCAAAAATCGATAGGAGGATTTAAAATGACTAAAATACTAACTGGAAAAGAAGTAAAGAAAAGTATTCAGCAAAATATACAAGAAAAAATTGAAGCTTTGAATAAGCAAGATATTTATCCTAAGCTAGCTATAGTAAGGGTAGGAAAACGTGAAGATGATATAGCCTACGAGAAGAATATAATTAAGAATTGTCATCAAATGAAGATTGAAACGCATTTGTGTCACCTAGATCTAAATATTTCTCTAGAAGAATTTAAACGAGAAATAGGGGCATTAAATGATAATGATGATATTCATGGTATTCTAATTTTTAGACCTTTACCAATACAATTGCCTCAAGAAATAGTGAAGTATTTAGTTAGTCCTGAAAAGGACATAGATTGTATGCATCCCATTAATTTGGGTAAGGTATTTGAGGGAGAATTAGATGGTTTGGTACCATGTACATCAAAGGCAGTTATAGAAATATTAAAATACTATGAAATACCATTAGCTGGTTCCAATGTTATTGTAATTAATAGTAGTGTAGTAGTTGGTAAGCCTTTAGCCATGATGTTGATTCAAGACGGGGCGACACCTACTATTTGTCATTCAAAGTCAAAAGATATTCAAGGTATTACAACAAATGCAGATATTATTGTTACTGCAATTGGAAAACCCAAGTTTTTTGATGAAAAGTATTTTAGTCAGGAAGCCATAGTTATAGATGTGGGAATTAATGCTGACGAAGAAGGAAGTATATGTGGAGATGTAGACTATAATAAGGTAGTAGACATTGTAGCAGGAATTACACCAGTGCCTAATGGAGTTGGTACAGTTACAACCACTTTACTACTTGAGAATCTTGTAAAGGCAGCATATATAATTAAAGGAGTTCAATAATTCATTAACAGTTTGACCTTATTTACTCAGGGCTATAATCTTATAGCTCTGAGTTTTTTTTGTATGTATTTCGACAACATAATAGAACGTGTCTCTAAAATGTAGAATTGTCACATAATTAAAGAAAAAATATATGTGTAACTAAATAAATATAAAAAAAATAAAGTAGAAAGGAGGAATACGAAAATGAATCTAGAAATAGATAAATACAAGAATGACGTTCTAAAATATAGAATAAATTAATAAAATATATAGAAAAAAGTAGTGATTTAGCTACGCAAACATAATACAAGACCTATAATAGAATGGAATTCTATAAAAAAAATAAAAAAAATAGAAGGAAATCAAAAAGAGATGTAGAATTAAAACAACAAAAGAACAAAATAAACGGCGTTCTAATAATTAGAAAAACGTGAAGGTTATTTATCACTATTGGAATCTTATTTTTAAATTAAAATATCAGAAAATTTAATATAGTTCAACAAATAACAATTCAGTGCATGCAATAATTTTTTCAATATATTTTATCAATAACAAAGTTAAAGGGGTGCATATTAATGGCAAAGAAAAAAAGCATTCTTGATTTAATGAGAATGAAAAAGGAAGGGGAACAGGTAGCTTGGATAACTGCCTATGATTTTCCTACAGCTTCCTTTGCTGAACAAGCAGGTATGGATATGATATTGGTGGGTGATTCCTTGGGAATGGTGGTGTTAGGCTATAAAGGAACAATCCCAGTGACAATGGAGGATTGTATTTCCCACTGCCAAGCCGTTCGAAGAGGAGCTCCAAATACTTGGATAATTGGAGATATGCCGTTCGGTTCGTACCAAGTGAATGATCAACAAGCAGTAGAAAATGCAGTGAGATTTCTTAAAGAAGCTGATGTTGACTGCATTAAGCTGGAGGGTGGCGAAAGGGTAAAGAGTAGGATTAGAGCCATAACAGATGCTGGAATTCCAGTAATGGGGCATATTGGACTAACACCTCAAAGCTCAGGACAATTGGGTGGATTTAAGGCACAAGGGAGACATGTAAATAGTGCTAGAGCTCTTATTAAAGATGCTTTAGAAGTACAAGAGGCAGGAGCCTTTTCATTGTTGGTAGAAGCAGTTCCACCAGAGGTAACAGCATTTATAGCAAAAAAATTAGATATACCAGTTTATTCAATTGGTGCTGGAGCATGTGACGGACAGTTACTTATAAGTGGTGATATGCTAGGAAAGTTCCAAGCATTTACACCTAAATTTGTAAAAAAATACGCAAATGTTGCTGAGATAGAAGTTAATGCTTTTAAGGAATATATAAATGAAGTAAAAAATGGACAATTTCCAACTGATGACCATGTTTATCATGTCTTAGAGAGCATGGATGAATTTGAAAAACTATTTAAAGAGTTTGAGTAAGGGTTGTTATTAAAGGATTTATAAAAACTAAACTGGAGGGATTTATTATGACAATGAAAAATATTGAAAATTTCATTCTTGAAAAAACCAGCTTTCCATTAAAAGACAGACACGATTTGCCTTCTTCATCCACTACTTTTGAAGGTGGAGCTCATTATAGAATGGAAATACCAGGAATAGAAAATGCTGAGAATTTTGAGGTGTTGGTTAAAGAAGCAGCTAAATACAAAATGCCTATCCACAGAGTTATTGGAACGGTAGGCGGATCAGCTCTCCTGGATAAACAAGAATTAAAATACTATGCACAGATAGGCGCAGAAGCTAAAATCGAAGCCCTTGTTAATCCTGCACCTACAAGAGGATGGGATACAGGTCGACAGTATCTTACAGCAGAAGGATATGTTTCAGGAATGAGAATTAGAGGTCAAGATAATTTGTACTTATGGCTTAAGGAATTCAATCGATGCTTAGAAGCTGGTCTAAGAGGATTCTTAATTCCAGATGAAGGATTACTATACCTACTAAATAAGATGCGGGCAGATGGAGCAATTCCAGCTGATGTTAAATTCAAGGTTTCAGTATTCGCAGGACATGGTAATGCCGTTGGTGGAAAGCTATTAGAAGAGTTAGGGGCAGACAGCTTTAACCCCCTGGCTGATTTAAGCTTAGCCATGTTTGCTGCTATAAGGAGCGTAACTAATATTCCCCTGGATGTATATATGAGCATTGTGGATTCCATGGGCGGAAACCAAAGACATATCGAAGCCGATGAAATTGCTAGAATTTGTGCACCAGTATATTTTAAATTTGAGCCTGGTAAAAATGAGTGTGATCTTTATAATTCATGGCATGATTCTGACCATCTAAACCATCTAGTGAAGGTGAAGGTAAAAATGGCTCAGATTTGTAAAGAATGGGTTGAGGATAGTGGAAAGAAATTAATCTTTAATGACTATAAGGAAGACCTTGCAATACCTAAACCATAAAGTTGATTAGGTAACAACAAAGTAACCCTTTGGGGTAACATGATAGGAGGAAAATTATGAGTAACCCGTTTGATACAGCGTTAAGCACTTTACGTGCAGCAAGTGAAGTTGCAGGACTGGAGCCTAATGTAGTAAAATTTCTAAGCCAACCCAAAAGAATATTCCAGTTTAGTATTCCATTGAAGCTTGATAATGGAGATCTAGAAATATTCACTGCTTACCGTGTACATTATAATGATGCATTAGGACAAACAAAAAACGGTACTAGATTTGTACCTGATTTAGACCTTGATACTGTTAAAGCGTTGGGCTTTTGGATGACAATTAAGCATGCAGTAGCAGGAATACCTGCTGGTGGAGGAAAAGGTGGAATTAAGGTTGACCCTAAGAAATTAAGTGAAGGTGAGCTTGAAAGACTTACGCGGGCTTATATTCGAAAGCTTCCAATGAAGGGAGCTTGGGTAGACATTCCTGGTGCAGATATAGGAACAAGTGCTAAAACACAAGCATGGATGTTGGATGAATACGAAGAAATAATGGGTTTCCACAGTCCAGCTGCAATTAACGATAAACCAGCAGAGGTTAATGGTACTGTTGGAAGCATGGAAGCTACAGGAACAGGAGCTTTCTTTGTAACAATGGAGGCAGTGAAGGATTTGTCCATTCCTAAGGGGTCAACTGTAGTGTTTCAAGGCTTTGGTAATGTAGGCAGAATAGCTGCAAGATTATTATATAAAGAAGGCTATAAAGTAATAGCTGTAAGTGACATTAATGGTGGAATTGTTAAGTTAGATGGTTTTAATGTTAATGAGCTTGAAAGCTATGTAGATAAAGAAGGTACAGTGGCAGGGTTCCCTGGGTCAAGACCTATATCAAACCAAGAATTACTTGAGCTTAATTGTGATATCCTAATGCCTGCAGCGGTTCAGAGTGTTATTACAGAAGAAAATGCAAATAACATTAAAGCAAAGTTAATTCTTGAATGTGCCAATGGACCAATAACACCTAATGGCGAAAAAATACTAGAAGACAGAGGGATTAAAGTTGTACCTGATGTAGTTACAAATTGTGGTAGTGCAATCGTATGTTCATTTGAACGTACACAAGGATTAACAGATACCTATTGGGATATCGAGACAGTTAATTCAAAGCTAAAGGAACGCATTGTAAAGGCATATAGAGAAACAGTTGAAACAGCTGATCTAAAGAAAACATCAATGAGGAATGCAGCTTGGGTTAATGCATTAACGAAGCTTAGTAATTCAATGAAGGCCAGAGGCTGGGTATAACCAATTAATAGGTTTTCCTTCCATAATATTCTTATAATTTTATGGAAGGAAGACCTTGAAGTATTGACTTTTTTAAGTAGGAGCTGAGTCACATGAATATTAAAGAAGAGATTAAAAAATATGCTCAAGAACTGATTGACTTAAGGAGGGACTTTCATCAGCATCCAGAGTTAGGCTTTCAAGAATTTAGGACCTCAGAGGTTATAGAGAAATATTTATTGGATTGTGGAATTGAAGTAATGAAAATAGCAACTACTGGAGTTGTTGGATTATTAAAGGGAAGTCAAGAAGGTGCAACAGTCATTTTGAGGGCAGACATGGATGCTCTATTGGTCAGTGAAGAAAATGACCTTTCATATAAATCCCTTTATGAAGGAAAGATGCATGCATGCGGTCATGATGGCCATGTTGCGATGCTACTGGTAGCTGCAAAAATTTTGGCTAAGCATAAGGAAAAAATCAAAGGTAATATAAAGTTTGTTTTTCAACCCAATGAAGAAGAAGCAGGAGCAAGAATAATGATTGATGAAGGGGTAATGGAAAATCCAAAAGTAGATGCGGCACTTGGAATTCATCTTTGGACACCCCTCGAAACAGGAAAAATTGGAATTTCTGAAGGACCAATAATGGGTGCCCATAAGAATTTCAAACTAAGAATCATTGGAAAAGGAGGGCATACCTCGGCTCCACAGTACTCAATAGACCCAATTTTGACGGCAGCCAGTATTATTCAAAATGTCCAGATGATACAAACAAGAGAGATTAATGCACTAAATCCAACCGTTATTATGTTTGGAAAAATCAATGGTGGTACTGCAGCAAACATTATACCCGAAGCCATAGATTTAGAAGGAACCATCAGACATCTATATGAGGGTAATGATACAAGTGAAGAAAAGCCCTATGCAAGGTTTGAAAGAATTGTGAAGAGCATATGTGAAGCACATCAAGCCCACTATGAATTACAGTTTATCCCCAGCAATTCAGTATTAATTAATCATCCGCAGCTTACAAGCATGGTAAGGCAGGAGGCAGAAAAAGTTGTAAATGATCCTCAAAAAGACATTGTACCCTATGTTTGCATGGCAGGGGAAGATTTTTCTGAATTTTCATTGGAGGTACCAAGTACATTTATATTTGTTGGTACTGGAAACGACAAAAAGGGATCAAATTACCCACATCATCACGCAAGGTTCAATATTGACGAAGATTCATTAGCTATTGGTGTTGAGCTGCATATTAGAAGTGTTTTAGCTTATTTAAACAAGATGTAACTATAATAAGAGAAAATATCATATGGGAGTTAAAAATGTACTGGGATATTTAGATTGTATATAGTATAATAAACTCGAGAAAAACGTTCTATAATATAGAATTATAAGAGGAAGGAAGATACAATTGGAAAATGTAAAAAATGTTAAAAACCCCAAGTACCCAGTGCAAACAGTTGAGAAGGCACTAGATGTAATTGATATTTTATCTAAGGATGGCTTAAATGGAGGTCTTGGAATAAGTGAACTGAGCAGTAAGCTAGGGATGGGAAAAAGCACTGTGCATCGGTTATTAGATACTCTACAGTCGTATAACTATGTTGAGAAGTGTCCCAACAATACTAAATACAGGTTAGGATGGAAGCTCTTTGAAATTGGGAATCTAATTCCACAGCAAAGAAACCTATTTAATTATGATACTAAAATTCTTGAAGACCTATGTAATACCTATGGAGAAACTGTAAATTTAGGAGTAAGGGTAGAAAACTCTGTAGTTACAATATCAAAAATGAATGCAAAGGCAACCCTTATTGCTAACCTTCAGGTGGGTAGTAGAGAACCATTGCATGCAACAGCAATGGGAAAATCTTTAATGGCTGAGATGACAAGGGAAGAAATAGATAACCTGTATGGTGACACCGAATTGAAGAAATTTACGGCCAATACCATTACTTCATTAGATGATTTAATGCTAGAGCTAGAAAAAATAAAAAAACAGGGCTACAGTATTGATGATGAAGAATTTGTACCAGGCTTAACTTGTATAGCAATGCCTGTAAGAAATTACAGAAATGAGGTAGTTGCAGCAGTAAGTGTTAGCGGCCCAAGTATTAGATTGAGCTTTCATAAAATAATGGATATTAAAAAAGGCCTCGATATAGCAACTAAAGAATTAGCTGCCTTTGTGGGTTATATGGGCGAAAAGAAAGACATTAATTAGAAAGACACAGCTCTATCTAGTGGGAATAAAACCTACTAGTAGAGCTTATAAACTAGTCTAAATTATCAGAATTGTCAATAAAATGAATGCCAATATACCCATCAAGCATTGGACTGAGCATAGATTAAGCATTATATGTCAAGCTATGCGAAGATAACATATTTCATATTTTTTTAATAAGACAGTTAAATATTAAAATAACAGTCTTTTTAAAGTGGTTTGGTAGTAATCATCTATCAAATTCTAAAAAAATTAAGGGGGAAGAAAAATGAAAAACAGAAAACCAATGCAAAAGATGTTGGCAATGTTATTAATCCTTATTTTGATGGGTACATTAGGGCTGACAGGATGCAGTAGTAATAATGATACTACTGAACCAGTAGGATCAACCAATGGTGAAGCTGTAGAAAAAACTAATAAAATATTTGACTCTAAAATTGAAGCAAAATTTGCCTCGGAAGAAATTGAAGGAGATTTTATGACGGTATGGGCAGAGTATTTTGCTGATGAAATGCTGGCTTGGTCTGATGGTGATTTTGATGTAACTGTTTATCCTTATGGTACCCTTGGAGATACACGTGACATTAATGAATTGGCACAATATGGTGTGGTTGAATACGTTTTCACCGATTTCGCATGGATAAGCGCCTTTGTACCAGAGGCTCAAGTATTGGCTCTACATTATATTTGGCCATCTGAGCGCCTTCCAGAGGTAATTGACCATGTTGTTAGAAATGGGGAGTTTATGGATATTTTAGAAGAAAGCTTCCGTCGAAATGGTTTAGTTCCACTAAGTGTAATGTATGAAGGATGGCAGTGGATGACAGCTAATAAACCAATTAGAACTGTAGAAGATATGAATGGATTTAAGGTTAGAGTAATGGGGTCTACACTTCTAGTTGAAGACTACATGGCTTATGGTGCTTCACCTACTCCTATGTCATATGGAGAAGTTTATGGTGGTCTTCAGATGGGTTTAATTGACGGACAGGTAAATCCTATATTTGCCATAAGAAGCATGAACTTCTATGAAGTGCAAAATTACTTCACTCAAATATATGCTGAGCCTTTCTTAGGAATTCCAACTGTTAATATGCAATTCTTTGATTCATTACCACAAGAAGCACAACAAAAAATGAGAGAATGGTGGATTGATGCCATTATTCCTTCAGGTAAATGGATTGATGAAAAGACAGAAATTGACTTAGAAGCAATGCTTAAGGATAAACCAAGCATAGAAGTTATAGAAGTTACTGGTGAAGACCTAAAGCCTTTTAAAGAGCGTGCTGAAAAAGTATATCCTAAGTTCCTTGAAATTGGAGGGGTTCAGGCAGAAGAAATTTTAGAGGCACTTCAAAAAGATATAGAAGCAGCCAAAAAAGCTTTGGGAATTAACGACTAACATTCTTTGAGTACCATTCTCCTGCGGTGCTGTTGCACCGCAGGGATTTCAGAAAGGGGCGTAGGTATGCTAAAAAACATAAAGAATGGCGTTTTTTCTACTTTTAAGATTATA
The DNA here is from genome assembly GCF_900101495.1 of Alkaliphilus peptidifermentans DSM 18978. Taxonomy (GTDB): domain Bacteria; phylum Bacillota; class Clostridia; order Peptostreptococcales; family Natronincolaceae; genus Alkaliphilus_C; species Alkaliphilus_C peptidifermentans. The sequence goes on along the minus strand of NZ_FMUS01000021.1, from coordinate 49,360 downwards.
GGTAAGAGTGTTGAATGGTTCGAAGTTATTGTTTTATCACTAGGAGTATGTGCCCTTGCTAGCTTACTGATAACTAATGTTATAGCAAGAACCTTTTTTAAGAGTATATACTTTGCAGAAGAAATATCTGAACTCTTGGTAATATTGATAACCTTTACAGGTGTTAGCTATGCTGTGCGAAAGGCTCGACATGTTCGCATGGGTGCGATTTTTGATGCCATGAACCCCAAAATTCAGAAAGTATTGATATTTTTAATTTGTGGTATTAGTGCCATTGTAATGTTTCTTATGTCCCGTTATTCATATGATTACATGATGATGAGTCGAAGGATGCTTCATCGCACACCGGCCTTGCGATTGCCATATTGGTTTTTCTTGATTATTATACCTATTGGCTTTTTTTCTGCAGGAATTCAATATATAAGAACAATCGTAAAGAATATTGTTGAGAAGGATGTATGGTTATCACCAGAACAGCAGGGAGATTACGAAGCAGAAGAACTCAGGAGTATTGTGGAAAAGCATGAAGACTTAGCAGAAAATATTTTCATGGTGGAAGAAGTAGTCAAAGACAAAGATAAAGTCTAAAAGAGAGGTGTAAATATGCTTTTAATGGCAATTACTATGTTCACTAAACTTATGATGGGGTTCCCCTTCATGGTGGTTCTATTAGGATCATTGCTACTTTATATTCAAATGAACATGCCAAATTTAAATATGCACGTTGTGGTTCAGCAGGTTATTACTGGCATGATTCCTCCTGCTCTTGTGGCCGTCCCCATGTTTATATTAGCTGCCAATATTATAACAGCCGGACAAGCTGCCAACAGACTAATACGTATGGTAAAAAGCTTTGTGGGACATATTCCAGGAGGTCTAGCAATTACCACAAATGCAAGTTGTACCCTTTTTGGAGCAGTTTCAGGTTCTACTCAAGCAACAGTGGCAGCAATCGGAGGTACTATGAGACCAATGCTACTTGATGCTGGGTATCCAAGTTCATTTACATTAGGCTTGATAATAAATTCTAGTGATATTGCTTTTCTGATCCCTCCTAGTATTGGATTTATAGTCTACGGAGTTGTTACAGGAACCTCTGTAGGTAGATTGTTTTTAGCAGGGGTAGGCCCTGGAATTCTTATATTCCTACTGTTTTCTATTTACTGCTATATATACGCAAAAAGAAATAATATCGGTAGCATAGATAAAGCTAGCTGGACAGAACGAAAAGAAGCTATTAAGGGTGCTATTCTAGTTATGGGATTCCCAGTAATTATTATTGGTGGAATCTATGGTGGTATATTTAGTCCAACGGAAGCAGCAGCAGTATCTGTAGCTTATGCAATTTTATTGGAAGGATTAATTTATAAAACACTCTCCTTTAATAGTATGATCGATCATTTTCTTCAAACTGGTGTCATAACTGGGGTTGTATTTATCTTAGTAGGAGCAGGTAATGTTTTATCTTGGATACTAAGCTTTTTAAGAATTCCTCAGCAATACTTGCCACGACTATTCGGGCAAGACCCATCACAGCTATATGTAGTATTAATTGTTGTAGCTTCATACTTTATAGCCTGTATGTTTGTAGATCCTATTGTTGCTATTTATGTATTAAGTCCGATTTTTGCCCCTTATGTAATTAGTACAGGTATTGATCCTGTTTTACTTGGTGTTCTTGTTACTTTGCAGGCGGCAATTGGTTCTGCCACACCACCTTTTGGCTGCGATATTTTTACTGCTCAGTTAATTTTTAGGCGGCCTTATCTCGAAATTATTGGGCATACTCCACCCTTTGTACTTATTTTACTTCTGGTAACAGCATTGTTAGTGATGTTTCCTCAAATTGCATTGTTCTTACCAAACATGGCATTTATGTAAAGAGTAGAGGGGTGATCAGATGATATATTATGCAAAACCTGGCCAAGTAAGCTATGGTGAAGCTATTGGAATTATTCTATTGGATAGTGTTGCACCATTTATACCAGGTGATGTTGCCAATGCCACCACCTATAGTTTTCCGGTGCGTTTTCGACGAGTTCCAGGATTGACAGTCAAACGAATTTTAAGTCATGATCTTACGGCTTTAGATGCAGTACTGGAAGCAGGCTTGGAGTTAAAAAGAGAAGGAGTCCGTGCCATAACCAGTGATTGTGGATTTATGGCATTATATCAAAAGCAATTGGTAGATCAGTTGAAACTACCAGTGTTTCTATCAAGCCTGCTTCAAGTTCCTTTTATGGAAAGACTGATAGCAGCAAATGAAAAAATTGGAATTATTACCGTGAATTCTAATGCCTTAAGTGAAGGTATATTGGAGTTATGTGGTGCAGCTTTACCAGGAAGAATAGCCATACAGGGGCTTCAAAATGCGTCGTATTTTTCTTCGGCTTTTATTGAAGAAGTAGGAGAACTGGATTTTAAAAAGGTTGAAACTGAGGTAGTTGCGGCGGCAACTTCTATGATAAAGAAGGATCCAACAATTAAGCTTATACTTTTAGAATGTAGTGTTCTTCCACCTTATGGTTCTGCAATTCAGATGGCAACAGGATTGCCAGTTTTCGATTTTGTAACTATGATTAACTATATTTATTCAGTAGTAGTAAAGAATAGAGTCACAGGTTTCATGTAAGCTCATTAAAAAGAAATGTAAGGAGGATTAGAGATGCCAGTATTTGAAAGAGAGGAATATCTTCAACGAATATCTAAGACCAAGGAAAAAATGAGTGAGGCAGGTATAGATCTATTATTGATATCTCACCCTGCTAATATGAACTATCTAACTGGATATGATGGTTGGAGCTTTTATGTACATCAATGTGTACTAGTTTCTTTAGAACAAGAAGAGCCAGTTTGGCTTGGAAGAGGTATGGATGCAAATGGAGCCCGTATTACTAGCTTTCTGTCGGAGGAAAATATATTGGAGTATGCAGATGACTATGTTCAGTCTACTGTAAAACATCCAATGCATTTTATTGCAGACTACATTAAAGAAAAGGGATGGGATAAAGGATCAATAGGAGTTGAAATGGATCAATTTTTCTTCACACATCGGTCCTATGTAGAATTAGAGGCTTCCCTTCCTAATGCTCGGTTTGTTGATGCAAATACTCTTGTTAATTGGGTAAGACTAATAAAATCAAATGCAGAAATTGAGTTTATGAGACGAGCAGGTAAAATAGCTGTAAAAGTTATGGATACTGCCCGTAAAGTAATTGCACCAGGAGTTAGAGAATGTGATGCGGCTGCGGCTATTGCTGCTGCCCAGTATGGTGGAACAGAAGAGCATGGTGGCGATTATCCTGCTATAGTTCCATTAATGATGGCGGGAGAAGCCACTAAAACTCCCCACTTAACATGGACTGATAAACGATATCAGCAGGAAGAAGCAGTGTTACTGGAGCTATGTGGAGCATATAAACATTATCATGCACCAATCGCCCGTACAATATATCTGGGAAAGAATCCTCCGCAATTAATGTTAGATACTGCTAAAGTTGTGCTTGAAGGATTACAGGACGCTTTGAATATAATAAAATCAGGAGTCGTTGTAGAGGAAGTTGAAGAAGCATGGAGAAAAAGTATTGCTCATTCAGGTATAATAAAAACTTCTAGAATAGGTTATTCTATAGGGGTTAATTATCCTCCAGATTGGGGTGAGCAAACAATTAGTGTTAGACCTGGTGATAAAACGGTACTACAACCCAATATGACAATTCATCTTATTCCAGGTATTTGGTTTGATGATGTTGGATTTGAGATAGATGCATCAATACAAATTACTAAAAATGGTTTTGAGCATCTATATGATTATCCACTTGAGCTATTTATCAAGAAATAGATTTTATAGGGGTGATCGATATTGGAAAACAATAAAACAATAAGCCTAAAGGATGTTTACATGGCGGCACTCAGGATTGCTCCATTTATAAGAAAAACCCCCCTTGTTGCAGCTGAATCACTTGCGGAAATTTCCGGAGCAGAGAAGGTAATGTTAAAGCTAGAATCACTGCAAAACACTGGTGCTTTTAAAGTAAGAGGTGCCGCCAATAAAATATTAGGACTTTCAGAGGATGAAAAGGCTAGGGGTGTAATTACCTTTTCAACTGGAAACCATGGGCGTGCGGTAGCATACGTTGCTAAGCAGATGAATATTAGGGCAGTGGTATGTCTATCAGAACATGTGCCTAAGAATAGAGTGGAATTAATTAAAGATATGGGAGCAGAGGTAGAGGTTCATGGCCGTTCACAGGATGAGGCAGAAAAGCATTTCGATTATATTATGGAAAAACAGAAGCTAATGGCGGTTCCTCCCTTTGACGATCCAGCTATTATTGCTGGACAAGGAACAGTGGCTCTAGAAATTTTAACAGAAAAACCAGAGTTAGATATTCTTTTAGTGCCATTATCAGGTGGCGGTTTGCTGGCAGGGGTAGCCCTTGTTGCCAAAGCCATCAACCCCTCCATTAGAGTTGTGGGAGTATCAATAGAAGCCTCTCCTGCTATGTTAGAAAGCTTAAAAGCAGGAAAGCCTGTAGAAATTGAAGAAAAAAATTCATTAGCAGTATCCCTTTTAGGGGGTATTGGACAACAAAATAATTATACTCTTACTTTAATTAAGGACTTGGTGGATGAGCATATAATCATTAATGAGATGGAAATAGCAGAAGGCATGCTATATGCCCTTAAATCCCACGGTTTAGTTATTGAGGGTGCTGCTGCAGTTGGCATTGCAGCCCTACTTAAGAAAAAAGTCTCCTGTCAGGGAAGTCGAGTAGGAGTTGTAGTTAGTGGTAGTAGCATTGAATTAGAAAGCTACTTTGATCTTATAAAGCAGCAGCTTTCCTGTGGAAAACCACTGCAGTCATCAAAAATATAATTTTGACTAACTATTATAATTGAGGAGTGATTACAATGAACAAAAAACCCGTTTATCCAGATAGCGCTCCATTACCAGCAGGCCCATATACACATGCAATTATTGCTGGTGGATTTGTTTTTGTTAGTGGACAGACACCAGAGAAGCCAGGTACAGATGAGATTGTTGATGGAGGAATTAAAGAGCATACAAGACAGGTAATGGAAAATATTAAGTCAATTTTAGCTTCTGCTAATTGCACCATGGATGACATTGTAAAGGTAGATGCACATTTAGCAGACATGAAGGATTTTTCTGGCTTTAATGAAATATATGGAGAATATTTGACAAAGCCTTATCCTGCTCGAATTACTGTTCAAAGTGTCCTCCCCGAAGGTGCTTTACTGGAATTAAGTATTACGGCAAAATGTAAGGAGTAGTAAAAGCTCATTCCAATTTGCTTCTGAGTAGGTTTACGTAGTTTTAAAAATATCAGGGTTTGTATATAACCTGAAATACTTACATATTGATTTGATTATGGAATATAGAAAAAGTCGTAGACAAGGGGGACATTTGATCCCCCTATTTGTGTATATAATTTATCCCGGAGATTTTTATACTTTAGGGTTAGCTATGGGGTAAAAGATAGAATAATTCTGTCAATTGAGATGGTATAAGGAAGGAGTAGTAATAATATGCCATTAAAAAGCCAAACCAGAGGTTATTGTATGGTTGCACTGGCAAGTATATTATGGGGTTCAATGGGAATTATTGGTCAAATGCTATACCAACAAGGATTAAAAGCTAATCATATAGTATTTTGGAAATTAATATTTGGTTTTATAATTATCTTAATATATCTGTTAATAACAGACAAGACATTACTAAGGATAGATAAGAAAGGACTAATGTACTTAAGCTTGATGGGACTTATATGTCAAGCCAGCTATAACTATTTCATATTCAGTGCTATTGCATATACAGGTATAGCCACAGCTACCATTTTATTATATACATCTCCTATTTTTGTTATTATTATGTCTAGGTTATTCTATAAAGAAAACATTACCTCAATTAAGTTAATGGCACTTCTCATGTGTATGGGGGGAAGCTTTTTAACAGTTACTGAAGGAGCTCTTGCTGCTTTAAAATTAAATCCAATTGGCATAATCATGGGTCTTGCTGCAGGCTTTACCTTTGCTATTACCACCATTTCTACCAAAGCACTAGTATCAAGATATAGTAGATGGACTATATGCTTATATGTATTTGGATTTGGAGCTTTATTCGCTATACCTATTTCTAATCCATTAAGTATATTGGAAATAAATCCTGGCCCATCAACTTGGCTAGGTTTATTCCTATTGGGCTTACTTCCAACAGCCCTTGGTTATGGATTATATATAACAGGAATATCCTACAATATAGAAATGTCCAAAACTGGTATTTTGACCACCTTAGAAATTATTGTTGCAGTAGTTGCTGCATCTCTAATTTTTGGTGATAAAATTTGGGGATATAAGCTACTGGGTATTTTAATGGTATTTCTATCAGTGATTATAATTCAAATAGAAATTTCAACTAAAATTTTTATTAAGGAAAAATTAGGTGCTTTAAAACTTTTTATTAATAAGAAAAGAAGTAAAGGAGAAAGTGTTTAGTAGGGTTTATTGGTTGCATACTTGATTCTAAATAGTATTAATTATAAAATGGAAGAGAACATGGATTATTTTGACTTTAATAGGGAGGAATGATTAATGAACACAATTTTGATAAAAGATGAAGACATAATGCTTTGTCCTACTACACCAAATGAAATTGATGAAATACTAGAGATAGAGAGGGTACAACAGGATGAAGAAAATAGAAGATTTGTCTACCTCTGGTCAAAAGAAAGACACCTTGAATCCATTGAAATGGAGGATGAGCTTCATTTAGTTATCCGTTCAAATAAGCATGAAGGAATCATTGGTTATATAATAATTTCAGGCTTATCAAATCAACATGATGTCATTGAGTTTGATAGAATCGCACTAAGAGAACGAGGGAAGGGATACGGAAGAAAAAGTGTTAGACTTATAAAAACCCTATGCTTTGAAAACTTAAAATGCAATCGGTTATGGTTAGATGTATTTGATTATAATGAAAAAGCCTATAGACTATATAAAAGTGAGGGCTTTGTTCATGAAGGAACTTTAAGACAGTGTAAAAAGTATAACGATTCATATTATTCAATGCATATAATGTCTATGTTAAAAGAAGAATATGTAAGTTCAAAGTAAAGTAAAATGCAAAAAAATCAGATTAGTGAAAATAAATAGTCTGATTTTTTTATTTTCTTGAAATAATAATCATAAGGGTTTTACTATAGTAAAAATTAAATATTCAAATGTTTTTGATACTCCAGCGGAGTATATCCAATCTTTTTCTTAAATGCTGATGAAAAGTAGCTTTGACTAGAAAAACCAACCATATAAGCAACTTCAGCTACCGAAAAGGATCTATCCCTTAATAGCCTTCTTGCTTTTTCTAATTTAATATCAATATAATACTCCCGAGGTGTTTTGCCAGTTTGGGACTTAAATATTTTAATAAAGTAATAGGGGCTTAAATGTGCTATATTACATAAATCATTCAGTAATAATTTTTCATTATTGTGTTCATGCATGTAATCTATAACTTTTTTTATTTCTTTGCTGGCTTTATATTCTGGACTGGTGTTAAATACTAAATTATTAGGTATACTTCTAATAATCTGAGTACCTAACTGATAAGAAATAGTATCTAGCATTAATTGGTAGCCTGGTTGTTTAAGAGCATGTTCAAACATAAATGTTTGAAGCAATCTCGATAAAAATTGGTTTGGGAGAGTAACCGTATTATCAAATGTTATACCCTGCCCCTTACCAATATCAGTGGAAAGCTGGTTAAATAGCCTTTTATCTAAAAAAACTACAGTATATTCTTTGTTTTCTTGAGATAAAACAATATTCTCTAGGGAAGATTCCGCCATTTGTCCGGGATTAACAATAATTGAAGACTGAGGTGGGATAGAAAAGGATTTGCCATCTATAATTAATGAAGGAGCCTTATCTTGAAAAAGTATAGTTAAATGATAATAATCTTTAAAAGTAGCCTTCGCATTTATGAAGTAGTTAGGACGTAATAATAATATTAAATCATTACTGTAATAAGGCACTGGTGGAATTGGACCTTTTACAATATGACCAACTATTTTTTCATAAAGCATATTTTCTCCCCCGTTACAATAATCTACCTTGCAAAGCAATAATAATTTAATAATTCACAATATTTTAATAATTATAGCATATGTTGGTAAATAAGTCTGTCAAAAAAAAGCAATTTATCTAACAAAAAAGGCAATATTATTATATTACTAACTGTGGATTTGATATAAACTTTATGTCTAGAGTTAATTCAGCTCTAGAGAAAACATTAGTCCAATAAAGGGGGATATATTTAATGAGAAAAAGATTATTAAGCTCTGTATTAGTAGTTTGTATGCTATTATTGATTTTTTCTAGCCTACCTGTTTTCGCATCAACAAGTGTAAAGTTAGCAATTTCTAAAACTGAATTCAGAATAAATGAAAAGGGTACCTTGACGATTTCAGGAATTTCTGATTATGATGTTGAAAATGGTGCATGGCTTGGAATTGCTGAGGGGGGTACTAGGGTAGCAAATACTAACTACCATATAAGTGTAAACCAACTACCTGCAAATAATGTTTGGGAATTCACAGCACCATATAAGTTCGGAGAATATGAGATAAGACTAATTAATCATGATGATACCCTTTTGGAAAAAGTAAGTTTTAGTGTAGTACCAGCTGTAGCCAGTGGATCTGATATAAAACTTTCTAAAACTGAAGTGAAAATAAATGAACAAATGTCTGTAACAGTAAATGGACTTACAGATGGAGAAATATCAGAGGGTGTATGGATTGGAATTGATAAGGAAGGTACCAAGATGGAAAACTCCAACTACCATATTTCTGTTTATCAATTACCAGCAAATAATACATATGAGTTTAATGCACCCTATAACTTTGGCAAGTATGAAGTTAGAGTTATTTATCCAGATGAAAAAAATACTGCATTTGGTAGGGCAAGCTTTGTTGTTGAATCAAGCAAAGCTAAGCCAGGGGATCTAGTACTTTCAAATACTAAGCCAGCCTACGGTGAAAAAATTGCATTAACAGTAAAGGGGTTAACAAAAGGCGAGATTGATGAAGGTGCTTGGATAGGTGTGGCAAAAGTAGGGGATAAATTAATTAATACCAACTATCATACCACTATAAAATACTTACCTCAAAATAACGTATATGAGTTTATTGTTGAAAACGAACCTGGAAATTACGAAGTTCGTGTTTTCTGCAAAGATAATCTTGCTGAAGATGAAATGGAATATGGACTATTTGGTACAGTAGGATTCACAGTGGGAACAGCATCTGCAACAGGAATCGTTGCTGGATACGAAGGAATATCTAGCTGGGCAGTACCCGAAATAAATGAAGCAATTGAGAACAATTTAATTACTGATAAAGTAATGGTGGACTTTGGTAGAGATATAACCCGTGAAGAGTTTTGCGAGTTGGCAATAAAGCTATATGAAAAAATGAGTGGAAAGACTGCTCAACCATCAGCCAGCAATCCATTCACAGACACAAAGAATCCTGAAGTTTTAAAGGCATATAATCTTGGTATAGTACAGGGGGTAGCACCGGATAAATTTGCGCCAAATAACTCTATTACAAGACAAGAAATAGCTACTATGCTTGTAAGGACATTAAAGAACGTAATGCCTGAATTGGAAACAAGTGGAGCCCAATTTACTCAAGTATTCTACGATGCAGCAGAAATTTCCGACTGGGCAGTAGAAAATCTAAGATTCTTAAATCATAATGACATTTTTAAAGGATCTCAAGGATATATACTTCCTAAGGCATATACTACACGTGAGCAGGCTATTTCACTGGTAAAAAGAGTATTTGATAAATTTTTCCAAATATAATCCTTCGTTTGTAATCAACTCCTTAATAAAAAATAATCATAAGCACACAAAAGCCACCTGTTTCTTATCAGGTGGCTTTTGTGCATTGTTGTATAATTTAATAAAAAAATAAAAAAACACTTGACACAGAAGAAAATAGGTAATATATTACTTATGTAGGTAATATATTACCTAATCGGAAGGAGGTAGTTTTATGAGTGGTATTGATTTGCATAAACAAAAGCATATTTTTGGTAGTATCTTTGTGTTGGCCAATAAATTTCAGGCAGTAATAGATCGTGAATTTGCTGTATTTGATATCACCACAAAGCAATGGTTGTTAACTGCTGTAATTGAAGAATTTTTTGATGCTCCTCCAACCATCAAGGAGGTATCACACATAATGGGGTCCTCCCATCAGAATGTTAAGCAAATTGCCCTTAAGCTTGAAAAAAAAGGATTTTTAGAATTGAATAAAGATAAGGACGATAGAAGGGCCACTAGACTTAGGTTAACTGATAAAAACTATGAATTTTGGAAAGAGCATCAAGTAAATAGTACTGCATTCCTACAGGAATTATTTAAGGACTGTGATGAAGAGGAGCTTAATGGTATGTATAAAGGAGTTCTAAAGCTTGCTATGAAGCTTGAAGAATTTGAATAATAAATATTATCAATTAAGGAGATTGATAGAGTGAAAAAGGTATTGAAAATATTGGGGGTAATATTCTTAACTCTAGTAGTTGCAATGATAGCTGTTGTATTTATTGTTAAGTCATTAGATTTACCAAAAGAAATGGCCGAAATAAATGTCAATAACGTAAACTTAGCTGGAATTTGCGAAGGCGTATATTCTGGAAGCTATGATGCAGGCTTAGTAAAGGTTGCTGTGGTCTTACAGGTTAAAGATAATAAGATAGTAGACATTACTATAGAGGAGCATCAGAATGGGTTAGGAGGAAAAGCAGAAAAAATAGTAGATTCAATTATTGAGGAACAGACTTTAGATGTGGAAATAATAAGTGGAGCAACAATCAGCAGTAATGCTATTCGTAAGGCAATAGAAAATGCCTTAACTCAAAATTAAAAATATAAATTAATGGAGGTATATATAATGAAAACTATAATAGTATATTCTACAAAATATGGAACTACAGAAAAATGTGCCAACAGCTTATCAAAAAAACTTTCAGGAGAAATTGACTTAGTTAATTTAAAGAGTATCAATGATATAGACCTATCACTTTATGAGAGAGTAATCATTGGTGGTTCTATTTACTTAGGGAGAATTCAAAAAGAAGTAACAAATTTTTGTTCAAATAACCTGGAGGCATTGAAGGAAAAAAAACTAGGACTCTTCATTTGTTGTATGAGGGATGGCAACGAGATGGATATACAACTCAAAGCTGCATTTCCACAGGAACTAGTAGATAAAGCTATAGCAATAGATGCCTTTGGTGGAGAATTCATATTTGATAAGATGGGTTTTATAGACCGATTTATTGTAAAGAAGGTTTCTAAAACCGATAAAGATACTTCTAATATTTTGGAGACAAATATTGTTGATTTTTCAGAGTTAATGAATAATGCGTAACTTTATGTCCCTTTAGCATTATTCTGTATGATTAAATAACGGAAGTAAGCTGCTGTATAACTAATAAGTATCATTGGAAGGGATTGTTATATTTTGAATTGGGTAATTTTAGATGGAACAGAGGAATTAAAGACGAGTGAAAAGCTTGTTACAAATTACATAACTGAAACTATGAAAAAAAGCGGAATGAGTTATGTTTATTATGACCTGAAGAATATGAATATATTGGCGTGTAGGAGTTGTGGAATTTGTGGCTTTAAATCACCGGGAAGATGTGTTTATAATGATGATATGCCTGATATTATTCGAGCAATAGCTAAAAGTAGAGGGATTATTTTTCTTACACCTATAAGATTTGGAGGTTACTCTTCTAATTTAAAGAAGGCTGTAGATAAACTTGCCCTTATGGGACTTCCATTATATATTGTAAAGGAAGGCAATCTTTTACATCCTATGCGCTATGGATATTTTTCTCTAGTTGGGATTGGTATTAGTAATGGGAGTATTGAAAAACAGGACGAAGCATTTAAAATGTTAGTTGAAAGAAATGCTTTGAATATGCAAGCACCACATTGTGGAGTATTAACTCTTAATATGTCAGAAGAAATTAATGATATAGAAAACAAGGTAATGGGCATGATTGAGGAGGTATCGTCATGGTAACAGCAAAAAGACTTATTCTAATAAATGGTAGTCCAAGAAGGAATAAAACCTCCTATAGCTTTGTTCGAACCATTAAAATGCTGTCTGAGGAAAAAAATTGTAAAGTTGAAGTTATTCATACAATTGATTTTTTTGATGGTAAAAATGATCTGAAGATGTTAAAAGAAATGATAGAAGGCTGTCATATTATAGGATTAATTGCACCAGTATATGTTGATACACTACCGTATCCTACAATTTGGTTTTTAGAGGAGCTTTCTAAAATGTATAGTATTGACCTAAAGGGAAAAGATTTCTTTTCTATTGCGCAGTGTGGCTTTCCTGAGTTTAAATTCTGTCAGCCACTAATAGACTCTTGTAGATTTTTTGCAGAAGTCTGCAAAATGAACTGGCTTGGTGGATTAGGCTATGGCGGTGGGGCAATCCTCGATGGAGCACTATTTGAAAACTTAGGTAAGAAAGGTAAAAATATTATAAAAGCACTAGACCTTGCAGTTGTGGATATAATAGAGGGAAAAAAGATATCTTGTAAACCTCAAGAGTTACTCACAATAAAGATTCCAAAGTTTATGTACCGCCCGTTAGCGGCTTATTTGAATTATAGCAATAGAAAAACAGCACGCAGCTTAGGCGTATCAAATATTGAACAGAAGGCATATCTTCAAGAAAGTTGATTTACTGTAGGTCATAAGATAGAAGTTATCTAATGATAGATAATCATGGATTACTAAAATGCATACTCTATAAATCCTTTGAATAGAGTATTTTGACTCTGCCGAAGGGGGAGCTATGATACTTAGTTAATGATTCAAAATAATATAGCTTAAAATCTATTTCATATGTAATGCATTTGGCATCCTCCTGCAAATTTTCACCTAAAGGAATAACAAATTTATCATCTTCAATTGGTATTCGGCCTAGATTACCCACTACATCGTCTTTAATATAAGCATATAGGGTATAGGGCCCCCCTTTAATATCTTTTATATTTATTTCTATTTCATCTTTTTCTGTAATAAAAATATTACCATCATTAAAACCTCCAAAAAAAGTTGTTGTATCTTTACCAGCCTTCACATGAATCGTATCCCTTAATATTATTAAATCTTCTATTTGAGTCTGCTGAAGACTATCTTCGATAAATTCTTTTACATATAGGCTATTATCTCCTTCCCAGGAGCTCCATTTTTGGCTACCAGCGTAGATAAGGGCAAAATCTTCAGCAAAATTTTCGGATAATCTTTCTTCCCAGGGGAGGAAATGGTCGGGAATTAATTTCTTACCATATATATTAGCATAGGCAAGCTTAGTTTCTGTACATTCATTAAGATAATAATCTCTTCCAAATATTGAATAACCAACCTCATGTCCAAGCTCATGGGCTAAAAATTTAATAAGGCTATCAATATTGTTATCCCAATTATAAATAATAATCTGTCCATTAGCATGAATTGCACCAAAATCTCTATTCTTAGCATTAACAAAAAATATATTCTTTCCCCTCAAGCAATACTCAGGTATAGAAAGGGATTCAATGAAATCTTTAATTGCTTTAAAATCATAAGAGTCAAAATCATCTTTGATTTCAATAAGATTATCATCTGAATCATTTAGCATTATGACATTTTCTGCTTTGAAAAATGTATATTGAAACTCTTCAGGATAGTAGCTTTCCTTTGGTAGTATTTTATTGTTAGATACTACATCATATAACAATTTAGCTCTAGCTTCAATTGCTAATGCTAGAGCATTAATATTGTCAGTAAGCTCTGGAGAAAATATCAAATATCCTTTTTTACTTATATAAGCATTATCATATACCTTTTCCTTTTTTTCTAATAAATCCTTATATTCGTTAAATAAAACTTCATAAGCATTGGTATCAGAGTTTAACTGATTATATAAGGTATAAAAATATTCTTTATCTTCTTCATACCATTGTCGATTAAATACTAATATATCAGTATTTGATACATTAGTGTCTTTAATAATGTAAGAGGCTAAAAGTATTAAAAAAATGCTTAAAGCAATTGTTCCATAAAAATATTTATTTAGTGGCTTCATTCTAACACCTACTTTTGTTTTTTATAATTTAAGTATACATTATTTAATTGTTTGAGGGAATTATTACCATGTTTTTTTATAAAAAACCCTTCCTATAAAAACTATAGGAAGGGTCAGGTTGATGACAAAGTCATCAAAATGCAGACTGATCAAAAAACCGCAGATTCAAGGCGCAAGAAAACCTAGCGACTGCAGCGTATACGTAATACGTAAGGGTGCTAGGTTTTCGAAGCAACGAAGAAGATGGGGGTTTTTCATCAGTCTAACCCTTCCTAAAAAAACTATAGGAAGGGTTTTGATTGGCATGATTATAGCATTATTTTAGTATCTTAAAACTGCAGAGCAAGGATTTTTTTGGTATTTCCTCCTTTGTAACCTCATAAACATTACCTCCATTAAGAAAGGTGTGAATTGCAGCGAAATTAAGTAAGTCAATGGAGTCAGTTAGTTTCTCCCCATATAGTTGAGTACTACTAGTTGTAGGATCATAGGCTCCCCATTGGTGTATGCCAGATGTTATAAATAATATTTTAATCTGTCCGTTGTATGCGTAGTTAACTATTTTTTTTATATCATTACAGACCTCAGCAGAGCCTTTCTTCTGATCATATTCAATTATAGATTCTTGCAAGGGTTTATCAAAATAAGTGCTGACGATTTCCCAGGCTTTTCGTTGTAACTCTACTGGGCTTAACTCATCTGCATTACCTAACATTCCTTTATCAAGTATATTATTATATGTATTCATTTTTCTAAAAATTGATAATATATAATCAACACCTGCCAATACTATTGGGGCATTATTTGATTTAATATAATCCGGTAAACCAGCGTTAATTAATTGTAAAAACTTATGAATATCCTTTTTATGCTCTTCATTACCAGTTCCATGACCATGATACATAATATCATTTCTGTCTGAACCTCCCACTCGGTGTTGTAGCTGTTTTTCAGAATCGGTGTCGTAACCAAGTGCATCAGACATATTGCTTGGAAGGGCATCGAGGTTAATCTCTTTAGATGTATATTGAGTACAATGAATTAGTCGAACCTTCTGTTGACTGAGTGCTAAAACATAGAATTCTCCATCCTTAGAAAATAGCTGAAGAAGTGGTTGTATATATAAACCCTTTGATACTACCACCAATTCGCGAAACTTAATTGGTAGTCGATAATAATCAATGCCTTCGCTATTGATAAAAATCCATAAGCCATCCCTTTGATAACTCCAAAACATAGAATTTTCAACTAAATCATAAGCGGGCTTCAATAATTCCTCGATGTTTTTAGCCGATATACCTTCCTTTTCTAATTCACCCTTTGCTGTCTTTAGTAAATTTTTAAGTCTTATGCTTCCTTCCACTACTTCTTTACCTGCCTGTGCGGTAGGTATAAAGATGGACACACACGTTTCTGAGTAATTTTCTTTTATCAAACTAGCAAGTAAATCCTTAGTTAAAAAAGTCATTTATTAACCTCCTTGTTTCGTTTTTTATATGTAATATCATAGATAATAAGTATCTATAGCTATTAGTACTACTTACCCCAGTAAATACAAGGTAAACATTGATAGAATGAAAAAAGAACCTTCCAACAAGGAAGGTTCTTTTATAAATTCTGACTGTCATATACCTCTTTTATATCGTTTAATGAGGAATTAAAGATGTTAACCAGGACAGGATCAAAGTGACTTCCAGAATTCTCATTTATATACTTTACAGTTGCATCAAAGGTATATGGATCTTTATACACTCGTTTGGTAGACATAGCATCAAAAACATCCGCAATAGCAATTATCCTTGCTGCTAAGGGAATAGATTCTCTGGACAATCCATCAGGATAGCCTGAACCATCCCATCGCTCGTGATGATACCGTGCTATATAAATGGCTATTTCAAAGAAGTTCTTATTGAAGATTTGAAGACTATCCTTTAAACCTACTAATAAATCTGCACCAATAGAAGCATGACCCTTCATAATTTGCCATTCTTCAGGTGTTAGTTTGCCTGGTTTGTTAAGAATATTATCGGGTATAGCAACTTTACCTATATCATGGACAGCAGCATTATTTTCAATATCATTTATAAAGCTTTGTTTAACTCTATAATTTTCGTTATCATGGTTTATAAGTTTTTGGGAGATAATTTTTGCATAGCTTGTCATTCGTTTTATATGATCACCAGTCTCATAATCTTTTTTTTCAACTATATCAGCAAATGTCTTTGTAACGTTGGCAAACATTTTTTGTGTTAAATAAGTCTTGCTAATAATAGATGATAGCTCATACGCAATGTTTTTGCCAAGAAGTAAAGATTTTTCATCGTAGTTATTTTCATTGATGGAGCTAAAGAACAAAAATCCAATTACATTTGTATTTGTTTTTAAGGGTATTATCATATTTGATTTTACACCCTCATCCAATAAAAGCCTTAAAGGTCTACTATGGGGTCGCTTTCGGAGTTCCTTTTCCACGCTGTTTATAACAGCTGGTTTTTTGCTGTGGATTAATTCAGTCAATGATGTATCCTTAAAGCTGACTTCAAAACCAGGTCCAAGAAGTACATTGTTATATTTGAAGACACCATGCTCGGCTATTATTTTTTCTTGGCTATAGTTTACAAATGCTACACCTAATCTATCTGTTTTCAAGGTACTATTTATTATATTAAATATGCTATCTAGAACATCCTCCAAAATAAATTCATTACTTGATATTAATTTAATTTCATCAATAATTTTTTGTTCTTGAATTACACTGTGTACTAAATTTTTTGTGGAAGTTTCTTCAGAAAAAAATTCGTGCATTTGTGGTAAATTATTATGGTTATAGTCATGTCTTGATAACATCATAAAACCTTCAATTATAAAAGGTATATTATAAATTAAAAACTTTACAAGTATTGTAGATAATAGACCTATGATAACTAATGTTGTTATGAAGGCTATAAAAGTAAAATGTATATAATCTAATGTAAGTTTTTTTCTAAAAGAGTTATAGCTTATAATAGTGGTATTTATATCTTCTTTTGTAGACTCATAACAATAAATTATTTCTTTTATTAAGTCTTTATTGGGATAATTTGATGTAAACTCACTTACTAAATGAATAAGCTGGTTATTTTTTTCATTAATATTATTTACACTATCATTAATTAAAGATAGTTCTTCTAATATATTATAAAGACGCCTACTATTAAGCTGTTCTGTTGAATTTATCAATTCCTCATTTACCTGACTTAGTTTAAGCAATTTACTGTTTAGCTGCTGAATTCTATCTTGTACATTATCGATAGTATTTGAATCTGCCAGATTATAAAAATGTTCGAAATTAATAGTGGGATGTATGGGAAGCTGGTATAATAAATTATCTATTACTTTGATAGGTAAATCAAGTTCTATGTAAATAGTATTAAGTGTAGTAATTGAATCATTAAATTTTTCTAAATCATTAAATACACTTTTAATATAGAAAAAATTTAGCATGCTCATGGCAATAAGTATTAACAAAGCAAGTATTATTATAAAAGCTATTGTTCTTCGCAAACTTTTCATTTCTTCACTCCTTAAAATAAATAATTACAAAAAACTACAATATTAATATATTACAATATATAGTATTTTTCTTCAACATATAAATTCTTTAATGTCATTTGATGTAAAAATTTAGCGAGTAATATTATGTTTAAGCTAAAAATTAGTTGGTAAGGACTACATATGGGTATAAATAAAAATAAATTTTCAATTTTAGTTTTCCAGTATGAAGACAAGTGACTATTTACAAATCTATTATAATAGAGGGTGAAATTGATGAGAAAGAGCATAAAAGAAATCTTTACAATTTCTATTTTTATATCTTTATATAATTCACTTGAATATATAGGGGCAGCTGATTACTACGAGAGTTCCGCATTTATACATAAATCCGTGAAGCCTCATTACATAAATGCAACTATATTTTTTATTTTAGCTTTATTAATTTTGGTACAGCTTATTTTCATCATTCATCTTTTAAAAACCATCAGATATAATAAAGAAGCCCTTGAGGATAGTTTGTGGAAGGAAAAAGAAGGATTCAAAGCTATACTTCTTTCAGTAGAGGATGGTATTGTTGCTACAGATGAAAAAGGTAAAATTAGAATTATGAATGCAGCTGCTGAAATAATCACTGGATGGAAACGAGAGGAAGCTCTTGGAAAAGAGCTTAATGAGGTTTTGAATATTATTAATCAATATACTGGTGAAAAAGATATGGCTTCTATTGAAAGCCTACTAAAAAAAGGGAACATAGTAGATTTACAAAAACGAGACATGATAATTTCTAAAAATAATAATGAGAGGTTAATAATGATTAGTATTTCACCTATTGAGGGGAAAAGAGGGAGAGCTCAAGGGATAGTACTTGTACTTAAGGATGTAACTGATGAAGACATTAAACAAGAGGAAATTAAGTATTTAAGTTTCCATGATCAATTAACAGGGCTGTATAATAGAAGATATTTTGACGAAGAATTAAAAAGGCTAGATACCGAAAGGAACTTACCCCTTACAATAGTTATGGCAGATGTTAATGGTTTGAAGCTAACTAATGATGCCTTTGGCCATGCCGTAGGAGATAGGTTATTACAAGAAACTGCAAAAATAATGCAGGAGGCGTGTAGAAGTGATGATATAATTGCAAGACTAGGTGGGGATGAATTTGTTATTCTCTTGCCTAAGACTAGCTACGATGATGCAGAAAAAATAGTTGAGAGAATAAGATGTTTATCATCAAAAACCAAAATAGAATCCTTAGCACTTTCTATTTCAATAGGCTGGCATGAAAAGAGAAATATGGAAGAAAAAATAGAGGATATCCTTAAAAAGGCAGAAGATCACATGTATAGACGGAAGTTATTTGAAAGCCCAAGGATGAGAAGAGAAACGATTAGAAATATTGTTCAGCAGTTGGCTGAAAGGAATCAAAGAGAAAGTGAACATTCCAGAAGAGTTAGTGAAATATGCGAAGCCATAGGCCTGGCAATGGGTTTATCAGTTATAGAGATTAAGGAGCTTAAAGATTTAGGCTTATATCATGATATAGGAAAAGTAGTTATATCTGATGAGATATTAGATAAAGAGGGAGAGCTTAGTGAGGAGGAATGGAAGGAAATTAAGCGTCACCCAGAAATAGGCTATAGAATATTAAGCTCAGCCAATGAGATGGCAAAGATAGCTGAATATGTATTAGCCCACCATGAGAATTGGGATGGAACTGGTTATCCTAAAGGTCTTAAAGGAAAAGATATTCCATTTCAATCAAGAATACTATCAATTGCCAATTCCTACGATACCATGATAAGTATAAAACCTTTTGGGAGAACATTATCAAAGGAAGAAGCAATAACAGAACTGTATATTAATGCAG
Organism: Alkaliphilus peptidifermentans DSM 18978; assembly: GCF_900101495.1. Classification (GTDB taxonomy): domain Bacteria; phylum Bacillota; class Clostridia; order Peptostreptococcales; family Natronincolaceae; genus Alkaliphilus_C; species Alkaliphilus_C peptidifermentans. Next base: position 29,764 of record NZ_FMUS01000021.1, on the reverse strand, counting down.
CTAAAAAATTCGACCCATACATAACTAGAATATTTATTGAAAAGGTTTTACTTAATAAACCAGATTAAGAAAAAATGCATTTAAAATCAAAAAGGCAACTGGAATTTAGCCAGCTGAATTCCAGTTGCCTTTTTATATCATAAGTTATCTTGATTGATGTATCATTCTTAAATAAGACTTTTTAAAGCCCATTTTCTCATAAAGCTTAATGGCTCTATTATTGTCCCTAGCAACATGCAATGATATATTACCAGTTGAAAGCTCAATAGCCTTACTCAGTAGCTGAGTAGCAATTCCTCGGCCTTTAATGGTTCGCTTTGTGGCTATATATCCTAAATGATATGTGGGTATAAATTCATCAAAGCCAGTGTGAACAATAACTGAGATACCAGCCAATTGATTATTATAATAGGCCATTAGAACAAAGCCAGATTCAAATGCTGATTCTAATGCCTCTTTAATTTCGTAAATTGGGTCAGTATATTCCATTAGCCACTCATCTATATTACTAACAATCTCTTCAATTGGAATATCAACATCTGTTCTATTTACTCTTCTAACATCTAGATCTACTCGTCCATCATTTAATAAAATAACATGATTACCCTCTGATATATTACCATTTTCTACTTCCTTCATAAATCCTGCTATAGCATATCCATTTTCAGTACTAAACTTAATATTTTCTATTTTTTTAAATTTATCTGTGTATTTCACAAGCTCATCTTCGCTTATACCTGTAATTTTACCATTGGCATCATATATAGAATCAAGGGCATCCTGAGATATGGAGCTATTGAAGTTCAATAAATGTCTGTTATATTTTGTAACTTTAATAGTTTCATTCGGTAATGGCTGAATTTTCAAGGCATTCTTCTTGTAGGATTCATAAATTATATTACCCTCATTTATTGTGCAGTTATAAAGTTTAGGGAGCTTTTTTATATGGTCATTGATCCATAGCTGTCTAAAGCCTAAATGAAGGCCAGAAACTGAGAAACCATAGCTCATAAGGGAAAAAACAGTATCTATTTCGCCACCTACTTGCTTATGAAGCTCATCTGCGATGAATGATAATGCTGTCATATTCAGAATATTGTTCTCCATTCCCAGTGTAGCGTTATACCATCCATTTTTTTCGCTTATATCTCTACTATAATTAATACAATCATACTGAGTCTTACCACATTCAATTAACTTAATATTTTCCTTTTCAAATACTTTGCTCTTTAATGCCTTACTGTTTGAAGGGAAGGCGAACACGCATTCCACGTCATAAAATTGTGATATTAATGCCAGCGAATTTGCCAGGGGGCCATGGGTGCCCATGCAAATAGTTCTTTTGTTTATCGAAACAGCATCTTTTATTAATAAATGTGCTAATCTATCAATTCTTTGTCCAGAGGGGTTATTTCCCTCCAGCTTAAGATAGATTTTTGATAAACCAAGTTCCTTTTCTAAATTTTCAGCTCTTACCAATGGGGTTTTACCCACCATGTTGATAATAGTATTTTTCATCGAATACCTCCTTGTAAAGTATGTAGTACTAATAGATATGTACCAAATATTTAAATATATACCCCTAAAAATAAGTAATCAACCAATAAATTCAGTGTTTTTAATACTTATCAAGTGAGGGGACTATTTTATCCATTGAAAACAAAGGATTATTGCAAATATATATGTGAAATAATATTAAAGAATGCTTTTTCTATATCCATGATGTACAATAATATATGTGTACAGAAATGAGAACTATTTTAGTTAGGATGGGAGCAGAAATGAGAATTAATAAATATATAAGTGAAACAGGTATATGTTCACGTCGAGAGGCTGATAAGTTAATTCAGGATAAGAGGGTGAAGATAAATGATGTTATATCTGAGATAGGTAGTATTGTGAAGTCTGGTGATATAGTAATGATTGATAATAAACCTATTGGAGTTAAAAAAAAGCCTGTATATATTGCACTGAACAAACCAGTGGGAATTACTTCTACTACTGAAAAGCATATTAAAGGGAATATTGTGGATTTTGTTAATCATCCTGATCGTATCTTTCCAATTGGTAGGCTAGATAAAGATTCTGAAGGATTAATTCTCCTAACCAATGATGGTGATATAGTAAATAAGATATTACGTGCAGAAAATAACCATGAAAAGGAATATATTGTAACAGTAAACAAAGGAATTTCTACTTCCTTTATGGAAGGTATGGCAGGTGGAGTTAGAATCCTTGGTAAAAGAACTAAACCATGTATATTAGTCCCCATAAGTGATAGGGTATTCAAAATAATTTTAACCCAAGGCCTTAACAGACAAATAAGACGAATGTGTCAAGTCTTTGGTTATAGAGTGGTTAAGCTTAAACGTATACGTATTATGAATATAAAACTAGATGGATTGAAAACTGGACAGTGGCGTAATTTAACTGATAAAGAATTGTATGACATTATGAAGCTAATAAACTAAATTTACATAATACACTATCTTAGTATTATAGGCTTTTGATATACTTAAGGAAATGTATAGTATTTATTAATGGCTTGCTTGAATGGGGGAATAATAATGAAAGAGGAGAAAAAATTTCCTGTTGCATTATTTAATGGTGCAGTTGTCACTACTAACGGGTTATATCTTGTAAAAGATATAGGGGTTAATGAGGCTAAGAGTTATATAAAAGATAACGGATATATATCAGCTATAGGACATGAAGCTACGGCAGAAATAATGTCAGAGTTATTTAAAATACATATTCCAATGAATCGTATTCAATTTTATCAAGAAGTAGGGCAATTGGCTATAGTATTTAAGCTTAATAATAGGCCTCCTGAAGGCGCAATATTAAATAGAGGTGAAATAGAAGATATTGGCTACAGCTTAAAGCTTATGGAAAGATTAGAATGAGAACAAAAGCATTTCATGCGTTAAAACCTATGGATAAAATGCTTTTGTTTTCCAAAGGAACCCCTGAGTTCCTTAGGACGCTTCGCTGTATCCTCCTCATTGATCATAAGGGGGATCGCCCCCTTAACAACCCCGAATTTAATAGGAAAGTAGAACTTTCCTATTAAATAAAAAATGATCCAACTGGTGGATCATTTTTTATGTTTTTTGTTAATTGTACTTTTCGATTATTTTTTCTAAATCAGAGCTATAAAACTCTCCCTCAAAACGCAGCACCTTTAACTTATCATCATATATAATAAAGTTCTGTAATCGTCTTCCATCACTTTGGTCGCTTAAAAGCTGAATAACATAAATGTGGTTATCCTGAGGAGTTATTCCATTTGTCAGTAAATGGTTAAATAAGGCAACTATACTAGCTTCTGGTGTAATTAATTTGTTATCCATCATTAATGAAATAAGGAGCTGATAATCCTCATCAGATAAGTTATATTCATCCTTTCCTCCTCCTTCAACCCAATCCATATGGATGAGCCTACCCTGGTGAAAATTATCTAATTCGCCAACTTCAAGGATTTGATCATCTATTATTTCGGCCAATAAATTACCTTCGTATCTAACCGTATTTGCGTTTTGAGTAGACTCTAAAAACTTACCTTCATCATAGTTTATTATTTTTGAGTACCACTTATTTTTTTGAGAAGCATACGTTAACCACATTGTAGCATCTCCTGATTTATTCCTATTTACCACTTCATCAATTTTAAGTTCCTGTATTGCATTACCAATATCAATTAGTATTTCGGTATCTTCTAAAAGCTCAATCGATTTACCATAGATAATACCTGAAGTTTCTGTAATCCTGAAGCTAGCATCAGCCTCATGAATGGCAATGATAATACCGGTTGGAGGTGTTGCCTCTGCTGATTTTACTATGCCAATGGCATGAATTCTAAAGATACCCAATACAATAATTGGTAGAAATAATAATGAAATAACACCACCAATATACTGGGTTTTACAATCCTTAAAGGAATGCCTTTCAAGTAAGCCTGTATATAGTAGGTAACCTAAAGAAGCAACTATAACGATACTAAATATACCTGAATAATACATAGGTAAATGACGAGTATTCATTGGAGGAAGCACATTTAATAGTAAGCGATGAACAGGGGCTCTAAAAATAGACAACCCTAAATAGTAGCCCAATAAGCTTAATGCTGCCAGTACTATTAATTTATCAATTTTTCTCTTCATTGATGTCCCTCCCTACAATTTGCTTTAATAGGTTCATTGTATCCTCTGATAACTGATAAAGTCTTCTATTTTGCATAATAAATGCTCCACTTTCGTCTAACTGACCAATCATCCGACCACCTCCATTGAATTCAAAGGCAAGCTCGTAGCCTGTGCTTCCTATTTCACCATAATAGGTACTGTTTATTATTTCAGCATTAGAAATATCACTTAAAAATTCTGCGTGATTTTCTATCCCCAAATTATACTGATCAATTTTAATAAGCCAGCTGGTACTTCTTTCATCCCGTTCATAAATAATTACAGATTTTATTCCATTTAATTCTTCTATTTGAGTAATAGTACGGCTATAAATTATATGGACTACTCCAATCCAAAGGCTAAAGACAATAATACCAGCAAGAATGAATTTAACTATATTTTTTCGCCTAAAAACACGTTTATCGCTAACCAAATGTCCTATCATAATAGCAATAAAAGTTACAATAATAGCAGGTGTAATAAATTCCACAACTGCACCTAAAATTGGATGGTATGGAAAATATCCAAAACCCATTGTTACTCTGTAATGCCATTGATCCCAAGGAGAGATAGCATTTTTAGAAAAGAAAGGACTTAATGCAAATTCAGCTAATTTGTAGGGTAAAGCCATAAGAGCCTTAGTCACAATAAATGGATCAGTGGTATAGTACCTGGAAAATAGCCCCAAGATAAAACCCAAAACACCATAAAGTGTAATGCGACGTACTCCCTTTCGATGGGCTTTAATTCTATCTATAAGTACCTCATCATCAATATTCAATGATTCCTTTACAATTACTACAGGCTCCTCGATTAAACTATCTAGCTTTGTTTGACAATCATGACATTCCTCAATATGAGCTTCCACCTCAAGCATTTCTTTAGAGGAAAGTCCTTCATCTAAATATTTTTGAAGCTTTCTATTATATTGACAACTCATATTACTTTTCCTCCAATCTAATATATATTTTTCGAAATTCCTCTCGTGCTCTATAAATGGTTACCTTTACAGAGTTAAGATTTGTTTCAGTAATTTCGCTTATTTCTTGATAGGTAAGCTGCTGTATATCTCTAAGTATAATAAAGGTTCTATATTTTTCACCCATCTCTTTTAAGGCTGATTGAATCATTTCATTGATTTCAACATTTAAAAGATGGTCTTCGGGAGTGTAACTGCTATCAATGAGTTTTTCGTCAAGCTGGCCAACGTCCTTTGAGAAGACTACATTTTCTCTCTTCTTTATAAAGTTAAGATAGGTATTTTTTGCAATTCTATATAGCCAGGTTTTAAAGCTGGAACGACCTTGAAAATTATCAATATGTAGATATACCTTCAAGAAAACCTCCTGACAAATTTCTTCGCTAATAGTACGGTTACCTGAAAGATAGTATATGTATGAAAATATTGGTTCCTTATATTTTTGGTATAGAATTGTAAAGTCCTTATTCAACTGAATCTGTCCTTTCTAATTGCTGGCCAGCAAATGTATTTCCTTATTATAGACTACCATATTCTCTATAAGTTACAAAAAATAAAAATACTTATTAAAACAAGTACAGATTTTACCAAATAAATAACTTCAGAACATTTATATTTAACTAAACTATAAAATACCGTATAATACTTATATGGAATTTTCGTATTGAACAATGGGAAGTATGTTACAAATCGGAGGATGAGCTTATGGGTAAGGTTTCAAAAAAGGACACATATATTATTTTAACAATAGTATTAGGCCTTATAGCTGGCTGTATATATCTAGGTATCTCTTTACTATATGGCTTTTTAGGAAGCATTTTACTAATGGTATTTATTCTACACATAAAAGGCTTCTCATATAGTCAACTATGGGGTATGGTATATACTGGATTAATTGAATGTAGAATTCTATATCTGCTAATATTATTAATAGGTGCTACTGTCTCAGTTTGGATGTCTTCAGGGGTTGTGCCGGCCATGATATTTTATGGACTTGAGTATATGAAGGGTATGAACTTTTTACTGGCATCCTTTCTCATTACATCTATTTCAGCAATCTTTATGGGAACTGCTATAGGAACCATCAGTACTATTGGAATAGCTTTACTAGGAATAGGAAAGGGGTTTAGTATACCCCCCCATATATTATTAGGTGCCATTGTATCTGGGGCCTTCATTGCTGATAAAATCTCACCTATTTCTGGGTTACTGAACCTTACCCTCACTACAACAAAAACTAAGTACAAGGAAGCTTTAAGAACTATGCTGGTGACTCTAGCTCCAGTTTATGTGATTACTGCATTAGGGTACTATTATATTGGAATAAATTATTCAATAAAGACGGATTTAGGAAGCTTGATGGAATATCAATCAGCTATTATTGAGGGATTTAATATTTCTCCATGGCTTTTATTGTTACCTATACTCATAATATTTTTATCTATTATGGGAATAAAGACTATTTATACAATTTCCATTGGATTATTGGGAGGTATAATTGCCAGTGCAGTTTTACAGAAAATATCGGTTTCATCAGTTTTTCACTATATTATTTGGGGCTACAAAGGAAACACTTCTTCAACCATGCTTAATAGTATTTTAGTTAGTGGTGGTGTTATTTCGATGGTGGAGGTTGTATTAATTGTTGCTGGTGCAATATCATTAAGTAGCATATTAGAGAAGTCGGGTATTATTAAACCAATGATTAACAAAATTATCTCTTCAATTCATTCGGAAGGGGGGCTAATACTAAAAACTGGTTTTATCAGTAGTATATTGACTATAGTGACCTGTGATCAAACGGTTGGTATTGTTTTACCTGGACGTTTATTAAGAGATAAATATGAAGCATTACGTGTAGATAGCTCGGTACTGGCAAGGACAATATCTGATACCGGTACCGTGATTGCACCCCTTATGCCATGGAATGTAAATGCCCTTATTATAGTTTCCATATCAGGAATATCTGCAGTTTCATATGGGCCCTATGCTATACTTTGTTATATTTCACCAATAGTTACAATACTTCTTTCTAATATAATAAAGGTTAAGAGACAGCCTAGTATTAAGGCGACAACAGGAGTTTGATTATAGAAAAATTAGTAAATATAACAATTCATAGTACTCCGATTGGTTTTGTATAAAAAAATTGTCAATATATCAAAAAATATATTGACAATGTATTTAATGCCTATTATACTTATTTTTAATAGTTGAATATTATAAAGATAATGAAAATTATCTCTTATCCAGAGAGGTGGAGGGTCTGGCCCTATGAAACCCGGCAACCGGCTATAAGCTATAGCATCGGTGCCAATTCCTGCGATACATTGTATCGACAGATGAGAGAGCAGAATTAGTTTATTTTGCCTCTTTCCCTGTGAAAGAGGCTTTTATATTTTCTATGGAAAGGATGTGATTAATGGAGTTAAAGACGTTGCTTGACCTTAAACTAAATAACTATGAAACTCATATCCAGAGTGGTGGAGGGAGCGGCCCTATGAAACCCGGCAACCGGCTAATTTTAGTAACGGTGCTAATTCCGACAGTTAGAATACTGGGAGATGTGAGGGGATTTTATGAATATAGTCCTCTTTCATGTCGAAGGAGGATTTTTTATTTTAGAATTCTCCTTAAACATCAAATAATTTTAAAAATAAAGGAGAGATAATAATGAGTAAAAAGCAAAGCTTTGATACATTACAACTACACGGAGGGCAAACGCCTGATCCAACAACAGGGTCCAGGGCGGTACCAATTTATCAAACCACTTCCTATTCATTTAAGGATACCGACCATGCTGCCAATCTATTTGGATTAAAGGAATTTGGTAATATATATACCAGAATTATGAATCCCACCACCGATGTATTTGAGCAAAGAATCGCTTTGCTTGAAGGTGGAGTAGGAGCATTAGCAACAGCATCAGGCTCAGCAGCCATAACCTATGCTATTTTAAATATTGCAGGAGCAGGAGATGAAATTGTGGCTGCAAGCACCTTATATGGAGGTACTTATAATCTTTTTTCAACAACACTTCCTAGATTAGGTATTAAAACCAACTTTGTAAATCCTGACGATGCTGAAAACTTTAGAGGAGCCATCAATGATAAAACAAAGGCAATTTTTATTGAGACAATTGGCAACCCTGGTATTAATTTGATCGATATAGAAGCTGTTGCTGAAATTGCTCATTCCAACGGGGTGCCTCTTATTGTAGATAATACCTTTGGTACTCCATACCTTATTAAACCTATAGAATTCGGAGCTGATATTATTGTTCACTCAGCAACAAAATTCATCGGAGGCCATGGTACAACAATAGGTGGAGTAATTATTGACGCAGGAAAGTTTGATTGGGAAAATAGCGGTAGATTCCCCTGGCTTACAGAGCCAGATCCAAGCTATAATGGTATAAAATATACTGAAGCCTTTGGTGCAGCTGCCTACATTATCAAGGCTAGAGTACAGCTTTTGCGAGATACAGGAGCCTGCATAAGTCCCTTTAATTCATTTCAACTAATACAAGGACTAGAGACATTGTCCCTAAGAGTAGAAAAGCATGTTTCCAATACACAAAAAATTATAAATTTCCTAAACACACATAAAGCAGTTTCATGGGTAAACTATCCTAGTTTAGAGGATAGTAAATACAATGCTTTAGCAAAAAAATACCTGCCCAAGGGAGCGGGATCAATATTTACCTTTGGAATAAAGGGGGGAGTTGAGGAAGGTAAGAAGTTCATTGACAGTTTAGAAATTTTCTCGTTACTTGCCAATGTAGCGGATGCAAAATCCTTAGTTATACATCCAGCCAGCACAACCCATGCACAGCTTTCTGAGGAACAACAGCTTTCAGCTGGAGTTACCCCAGATATGGTAAGGCTCTCAATAGGATTAGAGGATGTAGAAGATTTAATCGGAGACTTAGACCAAGCACTAAATAAAGCAATAGAATAATTAGATAGGAGGAAATCTAATGCCTATTAAAATTCCAGATGGTCTTCCAGCTAAAGAAATGCTAACAAAGGAGAATATATTTGTTATGGATGAAAGTCATGCATTTCACCAGGATATAAGGTCTTTGAGGATTGCTATTTTAAATTTGATGCCAACAAAAATTGCTACAGAGACCCAGATATTACGATTATTAGGGAACTCACCTTTACAGGTGGATATTGTATTAATTCATCCAGAATCTCATAAGTCTAAAAATACTCCTGAAGAGCATCTAGAAAAATTTTACACCACCTTTAAGGAGATAAAAAATAAAAAGTTTGATGGTCTAATTATTACTGGGGCTCCAATAGAACAATTGGAATTTGAAGATGTAACATATTGGAAAGAGCTAACTGAAATAATGGAGTGGAGTAAAAACAATGTATTTTCAACGCTGCATATATGTTGGGGTGCTCAAGCAGGGTTATATTACCACCATGGAATAGCCAAATATCCTTTGGAATCAAAAATATTTGGAGTTTTTAAGCACAAATTATCCGAAAGAAATGTAAAGCTGCTGAGGGGATTTGACGACGAATTCTTCGTTCCCCATTCTCGACACACAGAAATTAGAAAAAGAGATATCGAAGAGGTAGATAATCTTTTATTACTATCTGAATCTGAAGAATCCGGTGTATATTTGGTTATATCAAAAAACGGACGACAAATATTCGTTACAGGTCACTCTGAATATGATCCTTTAACTATAAAAGCTGAGTATGATAGGGATATTATTAAGGGAGCACCTATTGGTATACCATATAACTATTTTCCTAAAGATGATCCCACACAAGAGCCCATAGTAAGGTGGAGAGGACATTCAAATCTCTTGTTTTCAAATTGGTTGAACTACTATGTTTATCAAGAAACCCCCTATGATATAGATCAAATTGAATAAAACCACTTATATCTTTAAAGCCACCCCCTTTAGTTGAAGCTACTGGGGTGGCTTTTTATCGTAAATGCTCTTTTTATATGTATAAATTTTTTGGAAAATTTATTTTAACGAAGCCCATAAATTAAGTATTAAATTATATAGACAGGCATAATTATAATTAAATCTTTAAGGTGTATTTATTTATAGCCTTAATCGATTAAAAATTAATTAATGTAGGGGGAGATTAATAATGAGAAAGAACATTTTTGTTCTAGCCTTAATTGCATTATTGGTGCTAGGACTAATTTTAACAGGCTGCACAACGAATAGTACAGATACTTCCTCGGAAGAAAATGAAGCTGAGGGTTCTGACACAATAAAAATCGGTTGGATAGGGTCATTAACTGGAGATCAGGCGGTGTGGGGAACCTGTGAGTTAAATACCGTAAAGATGTTAATAGAAGAAGTTAATGAGAAGGGTGGTTGGCTTGGTAAACAAGTAGAAGTAATTGGCTACGACACCCGTGGAGATGCTATGGAGGCTGTAAATGCTGTTAGAAGATTAACCTCCCAAGATAAGGTTGTTGCAATTGTAGGACCCAATGCCAGTGGGCAGGCCATAGCTATTTCATCAGTTTTAGAAGAAATGAAGGTTTCAAATATCGCAACTGTAGCAACAAACCCTAAGGTTACTATAGATGAAAAGGGTAATACTAAGCCATTTAACTTTAGAGTTTGTTTTATAGATCCATATCAAGGAGCTGTAGCTGCTGGTTATGCTTATGATGTTTTAGGATTCGAAAAAGCAGCTGTTTTATATGATGTAGCTGACGATTATTCTCAGGGACTAACAGAGTTTTTTGAGAAGTATTTTATAGAAAAGGGTGGAGAGATTGTAGCCAAAGAAGGTTTTAAGTTTGGCGATGTAGACTTTAGACCTCAACTCAGCAAAATAAAAGAAGCAAATCCTGAGGTAGTATTTATGCCATACTTCTTTAAGGAAGTTGCATTAAGTGCAAATCAGGCTAGGGAGTTAGGAATAGACGCTGTATTAATGGGTGGAGACGGATGGCCATCAGATATATTATTAGAAATGGCAGCTGATGCAGTAGAAGGAAGCTACTTTGTTAATCATTTGGACTTCGATGATCCTGAGGTTCAAGATTTTAAAGCTACTTATACAGCAAAATACAACTTGCCAGTTGAATTAAACGGATATTTAGCCTATGATGCAATAAAATTGCTAGAAAAGGCAATCTTGAATGCTGGAAGCTCTGATTCAGTAGCAATTAGGGACGCATTAGAAACTGCAAAGGTCCAAGGAATAACTGGACAAATAAATATTAGTAAGGAAACCCATAATCCCGAAGGAAAAGAAGCAGCAATTATTAAGATAATAGATGGCAAATACGTTTTCCAACAAAAATATTCAGCAAAGTAAGTTGATGTTATGCATTAATTTAGTATTGAACAGAGAAGGGGTAGCCTTCTCTGTTCAATAATTATTTTATACAGTTTAAGCAAAGGAAGGCTATTTCAAAGGGGGAATATTATGGCTACCTTTTTACAGCAAGTCATTAATGGATTATCTATCGGAAGTGTCTATGCCCTTATGGCGGTAGGTTATTCTTTAGTTTATAGTATTATGAATTTTAGTAATTTCGCCCACGGTGGAGTTATAATGATCGGTGCATATTTAGGTTTTTTTGCAATGACTCTTATAGAATTACCATTTATTATTGCTTTTGCTTTAGCTGCAGTTGGGGCGGCTATGGTGGCAGTGGTATTGGAGAGGGTAGCATATCGGCCTTTGAGAAATAGAAATGCACCCTTTTTGTACTTTATTATTTCAGCAATGGGGGCTTCCATTTTTTTAGAAAATATAGTCATTGCAACTATAGGGCCTAACTTTAGAACATATCCTAGAGTTTTTTCTGCAACACCCTACACCATTGGTAGTATATCAATTGGAAGATTAGATTTAACTATGTTTTGGGTTTCTGCCTTTAGCTTAGCAGTTTTAATCTTCATTATAGAGAAAACCAAAACGGGTATGGCAATCCGTGCAACGGCATATAGTGGAAGGGCAAGTGTACTAATGGGAGTTAATACAGATAGAATTATATTTATAGTTTTTGGGCTAGGTGGGCTATTGGCAGGGATAGCTGGAGTTCTTTTTGGAATGAAATACACTGTATATCCACAAATTGGATTTATTACAATGAAGTCCTTTATTGCAGCAGTTTTTGGCGGACTTGGGAGCCTTCCTGGAGCAGTTATAGGATCTGTACTCCTTGGAACGATAGAGACATTAACAGCAGGATACATATCTTCACAATATAGAGATCTTATCTCATTTGTATTATTAATATTGATACTTATTTTTCGTCCTAGAGGGTTAATGGGTAAAGTAACTGAAGATAAGGCATAGGGGGTGGCAGGATGGACTGGTTTTATGTTAAAGGGATTCTTATATTGTCGGGAATAAATTTATTAGCTGTACTTGGCCTTTCTCTACTTACTGGCTTTACAGGCTTATTTTCCTTTGGACATGCTGGATTTATGGCTATTGGGGCTTATGTAACAGCCTCCATGAGCATTAAATTTGGGTTGCCCTTTATTCCTTCATTGATGATTGGGGCAATGGGTGCTGCTTTGGTCAGCTTGTTTATAGGGAGATGGACATTAAACTTAAAGGGCGATTACTTCTGTATAGCAACCTTAGGTTTCGGTGAGGCCATAAGATTAATATTAGATAATGTTCAATATTTTGGTGGAGCTAGAGGCTGGCCAGGTATACCACTATACACTAATTTAACTAATGTTCTTATATTAAATATTATTGGTGTAGTTATATTAGTTAATTTAATCAGATCAAGGCATGGAAGAAATATGAAGGCTATTAGAGAAGAGGAACTTGCCTCGCAAATTATTGGTATAAATGTTTTTAAATATAAGATGACATCTCTTGCCATTAGTGCAGCCTATGCGGGAGTAGCAGGTGGACTCCTGGCCCATTATACGGGCTTTATACAGCCTAAAATGTTCCAACTAATTAAGTCCACTGAATTAACCATCATTGTAATTTTTGGGGGCTTAGGCAGTATATCAGGAAGTATAATTGGAGCTATAGTATTAACATCCTTACCAGAGATATTAAGAGCCTTTGCAAAATGGAGATTAGTAATCTATGGAATGGCAGTTATTTTTATTATGATTACACGACCACAGGGTTTGATGGGTGGATATGAAATAACCTATGGAAATATAAAAAAACTTGTCTCTCGTATTTTTTCAATATTTAATACTAAGAAAACATTAGGGGGAGATAAACAATGAACATTCTCGAGATAAAAAATGTTACTAAGAAATTTGGTGGATTAACAGCGGTGGGTAATGTAGACTTTAATGTTGAAAAGGATAGTATTTATGGACTGATTGGTCCTAATGGTGCTGGAAAAACAACTATTTTCAACTTAATAACAGGAATCTATCAGGTCACTGAGGGTGAAATACTATTTGAAAAACAAAGAATAACAAAACTCCAACCCTATCAGATAGCCGATATTGGTATTACAAGAACATTTCAAAATATAAGGCTTTTCAAAAAACTATCTACCTATGAAAATATACTAACAGCGTGTCACTATAATTCAAAATATACAATTCTTGATGCAATCATTAGAAATCGTAAATTTAAGGTGGGAGAAAGGAAGCTCCATAGTCAGGTTAATGAGTTATTGGAAATAATGGGTTTAGCCGATAGAAAAGATGTAATTGCTGGAAACCTACCCTATGGTCTCCAAAGAAGGCTTGAAATTGCAAGAGCCCTTGCCCTTAGACCTAAACTTTTACTTTTAGATGAGCCCGCTGCAGGAATGAATCCTGAAGAGACAATAAAACTAATGGAGCTTATTAAGGAAAATAGAGATAGGTTTAATTTAACGGTTCTTGTTATAGAGCATCATATGGATTTAATAATGGGCATATGTGACAAAATAGCTGTTTTAAACTTTGGTAGAAAGCTGGCGGAAGGAAATGCACAAGAAATTCAGACAAATCCAGTAGTAATTGAAGCTTATCTTGGGGAGGAGGAGGTTACGCTTGCTTAAGGTAGAAAATTTAAATGTTTATTACGGAGGTATTCATGCTCTAAAGGGTATCAACATAGAAGTAGAAGAGGGACAGATTGTCTCAATAATAGGGTCAAATGGTGCTGGTAAATCAACCCTTCTTAATGCTATTTCTGGAACTGTAAAGCCAAAGGAGGGTGTTATAACTTTTAGAGGGAAAAGACTAACAAGAGCACCCTATAATATTGTAAAACAAGGGATTTGTCAGGTTCCAGAGGGAAGATTGATCTTTGCTAACTTAACAGTTAGAGAGAATTTGATGATGGGAGCCTACTTAAGAAATGATAAAATGAAAATAGATGAAGACTTAAATACAGTATATGATCTATTTCCTCGTTTACAAGAAAGAATTAATCAAATGGCAGGAACACTAAGTGGAGGAGAACAGCAGATGCTGGCTATGGGTAGAGGACTTATGAGTAATCCAAACTTAATTTTGCTCGACGAACCTTCCTTGGGCTTAGCACCACTTTTAGTAAAGACAATATTCAAAATCATTGAAGATATAAAAAAAATGAATAAAACAATTCTATTGGTAGAGCAAAATGCCTATAAAGCACTTTCTATTGCTGATAGGGCCTATGTATTAGAACAAGGAAAAATAAAAAAACAAGGTGATGCCAAAGAATTATTAAAGGATGGAAGCATCCTAGAATCATATCTTGGAAAAATTAAACATAGCTAAATTTTATATGAAGTTTCACAAAGCAAGAAGGCTTTTTTAGGAGTACACTGACATCATTCCACTTTGTTTCATTCAGAATGACTCAACCCGGGATTTTTTCAGTGGCCTCCTTTTGAGAGCTTTTTTTACTGTGTACAAATTTTAAATATATTAAAGTCATTGAAGGAAAGCCTTGCAAATAAAAATAAACATGCTTATATTGTAAAAGAAATTGATTTATTTTTCTATGGAGAAGTGAAAGAACCTCTGTTATACTAATACTAGTTGTTTTTAATAGCTGCTAAAAAGACCGTCAGATTGAAAGGATGAATATTTATGCTTGTAAATTCTATAAAAATCGGATTTAAGAAGGGGATAGAAACCACCTGGATGCTTGCAAAGGTTATAATTCCTGTTTATTTTGTAATAACCTTTTTACAATACACACCAGTTATTAACTGGATTGCAGATATATTTAGACCAGTGATGGCTATTTTTAATTTGCCTGGTGAAGCTGCCATCATATTAGTATTAGGAAATATACTTAACTTGTATGCTGCTGTTGGCGCCATAAATGCAATTCAATTAACAACATTAGAAATTACTGTTATAGCTATGATGCTTTCTTTTTCTCACTCATTATTAATAGAAACAGCAGTTTCTAAGAAATTAGGAATTAGTGTAACGAAGGTTGTTCTCATTAGGATAGGCTTAGCTATAGCTTCAGGAGTAGTAATAGGAAGGATAGGTGCAATTCTATGATTAATATTATAAGAGAAGCAGCATTTGGAAGTATTAACTCAGTTTATTCGATAGCCATTATAATAATCCCTATCATGATTGCACTTCAAATTCTTAAAGACTTCAAAGTACTAGATAAAATTACTCAGCCCTTTAACTTTCTTGCGAAAATATTCAAGACATCTAATGAATCGGTGCTCCCCCTCTTGGTAGGCCTTATTTTTGGACTCTCATATGGTGCAGGAGTTATAATTCAAACTGCCAAAGAAGGTAACCTTACAAAACGGGATTTAACATTGATAACTGTTTTTTTAGTAGCATGTCATGCAGTCTTTGAGGATACTCTTATTTTTGTTGCAGTAGGTGCCAATGGCTTTATTCTGCTGGGGACAAGGATAATAGCTGCATTTATATTAACATATGTATTATCTAAGAGAATACCAATGGGTGATTTAAGTGAATTAAACCAAGTTGACAGTAATTAATAATAAAACCAGTAGCTTATAAAAAAATCCTCTGTAGAATTAATTGAAAATTATAGATAAGTTAGCAGCTATTGGCAATAGCTGTTTTTTACATTTTAGGATATAATTATTATATCGAAATTTGTCATAATATATCAAATAGTGTTTTAAAAAGGTGAAATATTGGTATTAATGATAATACAAGGACTTGTTAAAAATTTAATAAAGGGAGTGGATAATATGAGGAGTATTAAGACTAAATTAGTTATATATTTTTCCTGTCTAATAATTTTTATTACAACTGTTATTAGTTTTTGGGGTTATAATAAAGCAGCAGAAGGAATGAGGAATCTTGAAGAAAGATTACTAAGTGAAAAGCTAACAGGGGATATTGCTGCAGCAAATCAATATGTAGAAAATTATTATGGAGTAATTAAGTATGCAGGAGGTACTCTAGTCGACGAAAATGGAAGAACCATAGAAGGCAGGTTTGACATGGTGGATGCTATAATGAAGGACTTAGGAGATGTTGCAACTATTTTTGTAAAAAGCGATGATGACTTTACAAGGATAACCACAAATATTATTACTGATAATGGTTCAAGGGCAGTAGGTACCTTTCTAGGTAAGGATAGTCCAGCCTATGAAGTAGTGTCAAAGGGAAATACATATATTGGTGAAGCAAATATATTAGGAAAGCCATATTTAACAGCATATGATCCTATTACGGATAATAACGGTAATACTGTAGGCATTATTTTTGTTGGAGTTTCTAAAGAAGAGGCTGCAGCATTAATTAGCAATAATTTAATTACTTTGCGTAATTCTTTTGTTCTTATTTTATT
The DNA here is from genome assembly GCF_900101495.1 of Alkaliphilus peptidifermentans DSM 18978. GTDB lineage: Bacteria > Bacillota > Clostridia > Peptostreptococcales > Natronincolaceae > Alkaliphilus_C > Alkaliphilus_C peptidifermentans. The sequence continues at coordinate 12,878 of NZ_FMUS01000021.1, read as the reverse complement.
GTTTGGAATGGTTGTTTCAATAGCCATTACATATTTTATAGGGAAACAAATTGCTGACCCAATTATTAAAGCAGTTAGCTACGCTGAGAAAATTGCTGATTTAGATATAACAGAGGATATTACTGAAAATATTACAAAGCGTGAAGATGAAATTGGTAGCCTAGGTAAATCTATTGAAGCGATTACTTATAATCTTAGGATGTTTGTTGAAAACGTCTCTGAAGCATCGCAAAAAGTAGCTGCTTCCTCAGAAAAATTGACAGCTACAACACAGGAATCTAGTATTGCTGCAGAAGAAGTGGCTAAGACTATTGAAGAAATAGCTAAAGGAGCCTCTGATCAAGCAGTTGATACAGAACAGGGTGTTTCTAAGGTAAGCGATCTGGGACAATTGATTGAGAAGGACCAACAATATAAAAAGGAATTAATGCTTTCTGCCAATGAGGTAATCAAGCTTAAGGATGAAGGCTTTGAAACCTTAGAGGATTTAGTTGAAAAAACAGATAGTAATAGTAACGCATCTAAAGAAATCTATGAAGCAATAGTTAATACCAATAAGAGTGCTGAGAAAATAGAAAATGCCAGTCTTATGATAAAAAACATTGCATCTCAAACTAATCTCCTGGCCCTTAATGCAGCGATAGAAGCTGCAAGGGCAGGCGAATCGGGAAGGGGCTTTGCTGTAGTTGCAGAGGAGATACGAAAGCTTGCCGAGCAATCTAATTTATTCACAGAGGAGATATCATTAGTAATTAAAGACCTCACCAGCAAAACTGAAAATGCAGTTGATAGAATGAAGGAGGTTTCAAATCTAGTTGTTGCTCAAACAGCAAGCGTTGAAACTACAAGAGTAAAGTTTGAAGGAATTTCTGAATCTATTATAAAAACTAAAATATTAATTGAAGAACTAGAAAAATCAGCACTCATCATGGAGGATAGAAAGGCTGAAATAATAGATATTATCCAAAACCTTTCAGCTATTGCAGAAGAGAATGCTGCAGGAACAGAAGAAGCATCGGCATCAGTTGAAGAACAGACGGCTTCAATGGCTGAGATATCCAATTCAAGTGAAGCATTAGCTAAACTGGCAGAAGAGTTACAGACTAGTATAGCTAGGTTTAAGACTGTATAGAATAATCATGCAAGGAGCTAGTGAGACTACTGTCCACAGAACATAATATTTAAGAAAAAATCAAAAAATGTCGACAAAAATATATTGCATTTAGTAACTTATAATGATAAGATACTAAAAATATCATTTGAAAGCGAAGATTGAGAGGAGTAGTCATGAATTGAAACCTACAGAGAGTCGCTGGTTGGTGAGAATGCGGCAGGGATGTTTATGATGAATGGGCTCATGAGTGCGATCCGAATCACTATAGTAGGCGTCGCCGGGAATCCTACCCGTTATCATTAGGACATGTATGATGGTACATGATTTAAGTGGGTATAGGAATATACCAATTTGGGTGGCACCGCAGGAGATAGGTCTCTTGTCCCTTTTTGTTAGGGATAAGGGGCTTTTTTATTTTTTGATAAAAGGAGGAGTATCAAAATGAAAAACTTGTTTAAGGGGAAGGGCGGAATTGAAATACAGATTGTGAGGAAGTCTGTAGAGGCTACATTTAAGGATTTTCTCATTAATGAATTAAATACTACGAAGGGAGCCTATTTCTGCAGCAGCTTTGAGTATCCAGGGAGATATACAAGATGGGATATGGGCTTTGTGAATCCTCCAGTTGAAATAAAAACCTATAGAGATAGGTTTGAAATTAATGCCTTAAATGAAAAGGGGGAGCTGCTTTTAGATTACATTTATTCATTTATAGAGTGGGAGAGCTATACAGAGGGCATCAATAGAGAAAAAAATAAAATCAACGGGAAGATAACCAAGATGGAGGAAGTCTTTTCTGAAGAGGAAAGGAGCAGGCAGGTTTCGGTATTTTCCTTGATAAGAACCTTAAGAGAAGCTTTTTATACAGAGGAGGATAGATTTTTAGGTCTCTATGGTGCATTCGGCTATGATCTTATTTTTCAATTTGAAAGTATTCCTCTATCTAGAGAAAGAGATATAAATCAGCCGGACATGGTTTTATATATTCCAGATGAAATATTTATAGTTGATCATCAAAAAAATGAACGTTACTTGCTTAGGTACAATTTTAAGTTTGAAGGTAAAACAACAGAAGGAAAAGATAGATCAACAGCAGATTCCCCAAAAAACAAAATAAATGTTAAACGTGATATACCAGAATATAAGAGGGGAGACTATTCAAAAAAAGTTCAATATGCTAAGGAATATTTTGCAAGGGGAGATCTATTTGAGGTTGTACCCTCCCATGAGTTTCATAGAAACTGTACAAAAACCTTATCCGAGTTATTTAATCAACTGGTAACAATCAATCCCAGTCCCTATGGATTTTTAATCAACCTGGGAGATGAAGCTCTAATTGGAGCTTCGCCGGAAATGTATGTAAGGGTGGAAGGAAAAAGAATAGAAACCTGTCCTATATCAGGGACAATTAAAAGAGGGAAAAATCCTATTGAAGATTCTGAACGTATCCGAGAGCTTTTGAATTCTCATAAGGATGAAACTGAGCTTACCATGTGCACAGATGTAGATAGAAATGACAAATCAAGAATTTGTGTTCCTGGGAGCGTTAAAGTAATTGGAAGACGTCAAATAGAAATGTATTCCCATCTTATTCATACAGTCGATCATGTAGAGGGTATTTTAAAAGAAGAACTCGACTCATTAGATGCCTTTATGACCCATATGTGGGCAGTTACCGTAACAGGAGCACCTAAAAAGGCCGCAATTGAATGGATTGAAGAAAATGAAGCTTCAAACAGAGACTGGTATGGTGGAGCTGTTGGTTTCATCGGATTTGACGGAAATATTAATACAGGACTTACCCTTAGAACCATAAGAATTAAGAGCAATATTGCAAGTATACGAGTAGGTGCAACAGTCCTATACGATTCCAACCCTGAAGCAGAAGAGGAGGAAACAATTGTAAAGGCAGCTGCCCTAATGAAGGTACTGAAGGATGAAAAGGTGGATACAAAGGAAGAAGAAATATTTATAGATCGGAAAGAAGACAATGAAAAAAGACTAGAGGTACTATTTATTGATCATGAAGATTCCTTTCTCCACACTCTAGGAAGCTATTTCAGACAGGCCGGCTGTGGGGTAAAAACCTTACGACATACTATAGCTAAAGAGGCTATCAAAGCAGGAAAATATGATTTGGTTGTACTGTCACCGGGTCCTGGCACTCCATCAGATTATAGAATATCAGAAGCAATTAAGCTATGTGAAGAAATGAAAATTCCAGTCTTTGGAGTATGTCTAGGTCTACAGGGGATAGTTGAATATTATGGTGGAGACCTTGGATGCCTCGATTACCCTGTTCATGGAAAGCAATCGGAATTGACAATAGCTTCTCATTCAGTTATTTTTGACAACATAGAAAAAATAAAGGTTGGCCGGTATCATTCTCTATATGCCTCATATGTACCTCATAATTTAGAGGTTACAGCAAAAACCAATGATGGCATAGTAATGGCAGTTGAAGACAAGAAAAAAATGATGTTTGGTGTTCAATTTCATCCAGAATCCATCATGTCTATGGAGGATGATAAGGGATATAAAATCATTCAGAATTTATTAAATACTATAAAGGGGGTTCAATAAAAATGAAAAGAGAAAAATATACTGGATATTTTGGAGAATATGGTGGTAGATATGTACCTGAAATCCTGATTCCAGCCCTTGATGAGTTAAATGCAATGTTTATAAAAATAGCTGAGGATAATGAATTTTATAATGATTATTACTCATTACTAACTAATTTTTCTGGTAGGCCAACACCTTTAACCTATGCAAAGAATTTAACAGAGTATTTTGGTAAGGGAAAAATATATATAAAACGAGAAGATCTAAACCACTCTGGAGCCCATAAAATTAATAATGTATTGGGACAGGGGCTTGTAATGAAAAGACTTGGAAAGACCAGAGCCATTGCAGAAACAGGAGCAGGTCAGCATGGAGTAGCAACAGCAATAATGGCTGCTAAGATGGGCTTTAAGGCTACTATTTATATGGGAGAGGAAGACGTTAAAAGGCAATATTCAAATGTTTTCTGGATGAAGCAATTGGGTGCAGAGGTAATTCCAGTGGAAACAGGAGCAGCAACCTTGAAGGATGCAATAAATGAAGCCTTGAGGGATTGGGCCACCAACTTTGATACTACCCACTATGTTCTTGGTACTGCCTGTGGTCCAAAGCCATTTCCAGAAATGGTTACCCATTTTCAATCGGTTATTGGCCGGGAAATAAAAGAACAAATAATGACACTGGAGGGTAAAGCTCCAGATAGGATATATGCATGCCTTGGTGGTGGTTCTAATGCAATGGGAGCCTTTAATGAATTTCTGGAAGATAAAAATGTAGGCTTAATTGCTGTTGAAGCCGGCGGTAAGGGTTCAAATACAGATCTCCATGCATCAAGAATTGCCTACGGTAAAGGAAGGGTAGGGGTTTCACAGGGATATAAAACCCTATTTTTACAGGATGATGATGGACAGATGAAGGATACCTGGAGTATATCAGCGGGACTTGACTATGTGGGGGTATCTCCAATAGTTGCCCATTTGTCAGATATTAATAGAGTAAGGGCTTTGGCGGCTACGGATAATGAGGTAATCGATGCCTTTAAGCTGGTGGTTTCAAAGGAAGGAATTATTCCAGCCCTTGAGTCTACCCACGCCTTTGCAGGGCTCTTCTCAGAAATTAAAAATACAAAGTCAGAGGATATATTAATAGTAAATATGTCAGGCAGAGGAGATAAGGACATCTTTAATGTTGGAGAGGCACTGGAGGATTCAGACTGGAAAAAATTTGTTATAGAAAGAGGGGAACAATATGCAGATTGAAAAATATATAGCAGAGAGAAAGAAAACAAAAGAGATATTAATTATGACCCATCAAATCATTGGCTATCCAGATTTTGAAACAAATGAGAAGGCTATTGACTGCTTTTATAAAAATGGTGTTGATATGATTGAACTTCAAATACCCTTTTCAGATCCTGTAGCAGATGGTCCAGCCTTTGCAAAATCTAATCAAGCAGCACTTGAAAAGGGGGTTAAAGTAAAGCAGTGCTTAGATTTTATTGAAAAAATCAGTGGAAAATATCCAATAACCTTTTTAATAATGACCTACTACAACATTTTATATCAGTATGGAGTTCCTCAATTCGTTAAAAAATGTAAAGAAATTAATGTAAAAGGAATTATAGTCCCCGACGCAGCCATTGATGAGGCCCATGAGTATTATGAAGGCTGCAGTAATGAAGGGATATCGGCCATTACAATAGCATCTCCATATTCTGATAAATCAAGGATAGAGAAGCTTTCAATTGCAGGAGACGGATTTATATATTATGTACCAAGAAAAGGAGTAACAGGGTGTAAAACTGATTTTAACCTGGATGTGCTTGATAAAATAAGCCTTGTTAAAGAATACTCCGGTAAAAATGTTGCTGTGGGCTTTGGGATACAAAATCAAGATGATGTTAAGAGGCTGGTGGGTGTGGCAGACATCGCCATTATTGGCAGCAAGATTCAGAAGGTAATTGAAGATGAAGGGATAGAGGCTTTAGATAATTTTATTAAAAGCATTTGCAGCGTAAATTAAAGGGGAGTGAAATTTATGTTTATAGAAAAAGCGATTAAAAAATTATCAGTAAAAGAGAATTTAAGTGATGAATGTGCCTATGGAGCCATGAATGAAATTATGGAAGGAATAGCAACTCCAGTAGAAATAGCTGCATTTTTAACTGCCCTCAGACTAAAGGGCGAAACAACTGAAGAAATATATTCTTGCAGCAGAGTTTTAAGAGAAAAGTGTCTTAGAGTTAAATGTAGGGAAGAAAACATTGTTGATACCTGTGGAACAGGGGGAGATGGAGGAAATACCTTTAACATTTCAACAGCAGCCATGTTTATTGCAGCAGGGGCTGGAGTTAAGGTTGCAAAGCATGGTAATAGATCCATAACCAGCAAAAGTGGAGCTGCAGACGTGTTAGAGGGCCTTGGGGCTGAAATATATACACCACCTGAAGTTGTAGAAAGGTGCATAGAAGAAGTTGGTGTGGGATTTATGTTTGCACCTATGTATCACTCTTCAATGAAGCATGCTATGTCTGTTCGAAGGGAGCTGGGTTTTAGAACTATTTTCAATGTGTTGGGGCCCCTGACCAATCCGGCAGCTTCAAAACGACAATTATTAGGAGTATTCGATAAAAATTTAGTTTTAAAGATGGCAGAGGTATTAAATAGATTAGGCACTAAACATGCCATGGTTGTACACGGGTTTGATGGACTGGATGAAATAACCCTAACAGGAAATACTTATGTAGCTGAGGTTATGGATGGAGATATTACAGAATATACCATCAAACCAGAGGATTTTGGTCTTACTCCTTGCCTGCCTTATGATATTAAAGGTGGTGGACCAGAAGAGAATGCAAGAATAATTAAAGGAATACTGTCTGGAGAAGAAGGTGCAAAGGCTGATATTGCTAAATTAAATGCTGGTGCTGCCATTTATGTTGGTGGAGGGGCAAAAAGCTTAAAGGAGGGTATTGAAAAAGCTAAGGAATCAGTAAAAGAGAGGAGAGCTCTAGCGGTATTAAACAACTTTATTGAAAAAACAAAGGTGGTATAAATATATGATTTTAGATAGACTTGTTACCCATAAAATAAAGAGGCTAAAGGAGCAAAAAGAACACATCACTTTGAATGAGATAAAGGAGCAGGTATTGAAGTTAAAGAAAGTAGAGGATACTGTCTTTGCTAAGGCAATCAGCGAAAAAGAAGGAATAGCAGTAATTGCCGAGGTGAAAAAAGCTTCACCATCTAAGGGAATCATTAGTGAGGAGTTTGACTATTTGAAGATAGCATTAGATTATGAAGTCTACGGAGCCAGTGCCATTTCAGTATTAACAGAGGAGGATTTCTTCTTAGGCAGCCCTAAGTACCTTACTGAAATAAAAGGCAAGGTTAATATCCCAGTTCTAAGAAAGGATTTCATTATAGATGAGTATCAAATCTATGAATCTAAGCTATTAGGGGCAAATTCAATACTTCTAATAACTGGAATTTTAAATGATGTGCAGCTTAGAAGCTTTTTCGATGTCGCAAATAGGCTTAAGATGGATTGCTTAGTTGAGGTCCATAATGAAGCTGAAACAAAGCAGGCAATTGATATAGGAGCTAAAATGATTGGAATTAATAACCGAGACCTAAGAACCTTTTATGTAGATCTAAAAACAAGTGAGAGGCTTGTAAAGTTAATTCCTGAAGATATTATAAAGGTAAGCGAAAGCGGAATAAAATCAATTAACGATATTAAAAGACTTCATGAGATTGGATTCAATGCTGTTCTAATCGGAGAAGCATTAATGAAGGCTAATAGTGTTAAGGAAAAACTTAAGGAGCTTCACTATAGTGGAGAGGATGAGGAAAATGAAAACTATTCCAAAGGTTAAAATATGTGGAATAAGGTCAATGAATGATATTGAAATATTAAATGAGTATAGGCCAGACTATTGTGGATTTGTCTTTGCAGAAAGCAAAAGGAAAGTGGGGCTTACGGAGGTAAAAGAACTAATCCCTTATCTGCAGAAAGAGATTCTTCCAGTGGGTGTTTTTGTTGACCAGGAAATAACATTCATAATGAAGGCCATAGAAGCGGGAATAAAGGTAGTACAGCTTCATGGAGATGAAGATCAACAATTTATTAATGAATTAAAAATAAAAATAAATAATAACCAGATTAGTATATGGAAGGTAATCCGTATTAATAAAGAAATTGCCTCCGATAGAGAGCCATACTTAAATATCAATGGACTTATTTTTGATAAGTACAGTGCTGTTGCATATGGTGGAACAGGAGTTGCCTTTAATTGGGATATACTATCTGGTAAAACCTTTGAAGCTCCCATAGTATTGGCTGGAGGATTAACAGCAGATAATTTAAAAGATGCAGTTAGAATAGTAAACCCTTTTTGTGTTGATGTAAGCAGTAGCGTAGAGACACATGGATATAAAGATAAAGAAAAAGTTAAGGTATTTGTAAAAAAACTAAAATCACTAAACCTTTTTAATTCTCAATAATAACATATAGATACATATGTTTCTAAAGCTAATTTCTAGTAATGAGCTGTGATATTAATAATAATTCCTACAGTGAAGCCTTGTTTATATTAACAAGGTTTTATTGATTTTTGTATTATAGTTGAAGCCTAGATATATGTATTTACAGTTATTTTGACATATTACTATTTATATCGACAACTAAAAATGTATGTAGTATAATCAAATCAAAACAGGGGGGATTTTATGGAAAAAATAAAAAAAATTGACTTATTCCCAGGTGACATATTGCTTTGCAGAGGGAAAGGATGGATATCTGACCTAATAGTTCTTTTTGATGGAGGTACATATAGTCACACTGCTGTATATGTTGGAGAAAGATGTGGAGAGCACCTCATCATTCAGGCAACGTCAGATGGAGTAGTTTGTACACCTATTGAAGATATCAAAACTGAAACTTTTACAGATGTTTACAGATTTAATAAAAATGGACATAAGCTGGGTGATGATCAATATCCCTACAATCCAGTAATTGATGTATGCCAGAAATATGCTGATTCAAAAACGAAATATGCCTTCAGTCATTTAATATTACTTGCCATACTAAGTGTAACTAGAGAAATACCCCTAGACTATACAACGAAAAAAATAATACGAAGCATTCTTGATGATGCTACTGCGCATCTTTTTAAACTAATTGATAATAAAACAACTCCAATGGTATGTTCTGAAGTAGCCTATAGGGCCTTTGACGAAGCAGACAATAATAGAAAGTATCAGTTAAGCATAGAAGGTATTACCTTAAAGAAAATCAAAGAAGGTATGATGGAAGCTTCAAATGAAATTAGGGATATTTCAAATTCCAATGCGGACTTAGCAGTAATAGACATTGATCTGTACAACTCTAAACAAAGATTTGTAGACATGTGGAGTAAGCTTAAGGAAGAGGAAAATACATTATATTCCATACCACTTAATCCGATTGCTCCATGCGTCACACCAAAAGATTTAGAAAAATCAAGGAATTTAATAAAAATTGGCGAATTAGAGTTTTAATACATTAATTAATAGTAGGTGGTATTTTGAAGATTATATTTAAATGGGATGAGTTTTATGATATTTATGGGAAGCACGTAGCATATTTGTTTATTGCTTTATGTCTTATAGGTGTTTTTGTGATGTTTGGAAATACAAAGTCTATAGGTAATGTATATATACCGCTGGCAGAAGAAGGTGTTCTTAATTTAGAGGATTGGGATCATAAAAAGGAAGGAATTGTTGAGTTAAAGGGTGAATGGGAGCTTTATTACGGTCAAGTATTGAATTATAAAGACTTCAAAGAAACTAATATACCTGTAATGACATCCTTTATAAATCTTCCTGAAGAAAAAAATGATTATAAAACTAATCAGCAGGGCTACAGTACCCATAGATTAATAATAAGAACAAGTGAGAATAATGATGGTCTTGAAATGGGAATATTCATACCATATTCTATAATATCCCATAGATTAATGATAAACAATGAAATTATAAGTGAGGCAGGAGATTTTTTAGATGATGGTGAAAAAAAAGACGGAATTAGAAATAGAATAGTATATCTTGGAGCTATAGAGGATGAGTTTGAAATAATATTAAATTTAAGTAGTAGTTATTACTCTCAAATTGATCTTCCGATATACATTGGTGACTATTATAATTTAATAAATAAGAATACTAATGAGAAGCTACGTGATATGTTTTTTGTAGGTGCATTATTTATTTTAGGACTTTATCATATTATTCTTTATTTATTTCTACCTCAAAAAAAATATTCTTTATTCCTAGGGATATTATGTGCAGTTGTTGCAATTAGAACTGCCTTTGTAGCTGATACTGTAATTATGAGCAATTTCATGAATGTGCCTTTTAGTCTATTTCAGTTCATTAATTACGCCGGAGGTATGCTTGGAATTATTTACATAGCCAATTTCTTATATTCTCTTTATGAGGATGAATTTCCTAAAGGGGTATATATGTTTATAAAAGGTTATTCCTTGCTTTTCTTAATTATAATGATTGTTTTGCCTAATCATATATATAGTAAAATGAAAAACATTAATAATTTTTTCTTGATTTTTAGTCTAATTTACTTTGCATTCGTTATTTTCAAAGCAGTTAAAGTTAAAAGAGAGGGCTCCTATTTTATGATGGGAGGCATTTCATTTGGAATAATAGCTGCTATTAGTGATGTGTTGTATGTCAATAATATAGATACAGTTATATCTTTTTATGGGATGAATTCACTGGCTATAATGAGTTTTGCATTTATTCTTGCTATTATGCTCTCAAAAATTTTTTCTAATGCCTTTGTATCAGTGGAGAATTTGTCTATAAAGCTTATGTCCTTAGATAAGTTGAAGGATGAATTTTTAGCCAACACATCCCATGAGTTAAGAACACCCTTAAATGGAATTATAGGTATCACTGAATCTCTTTTAGAGGGAGCTGCTGCCATAGAAATACCCTTATCAGTTAAGAAAAATCTTACTGTTGTTTCCTCCAGTGCTAAACGATTAAGCAACCTTGTGAATGATATTCTAGACTATTCAAAGCTTAAGCATAGAGATTTGCAGTTGAACAGGAAAGCCTTAAATTTAAACGAAGTGGTTGATTCAATACTAATGGTATTTAAAATGTCAATGGAAGATAAACAAGTAATTCTAAGTAATGAAATTCCAGAAAATATACCTGATATTTATGCCGATGAAGATAGACTACAACAAATCATATACAATTTAGTTGGAAATGCTGTTAAATTTACTGAATCAGGCGAAGTTAATGTAAGAGCACAAGCTAAAGGTAGCTTTGTTGAAATAATAGTTGAAGATACAGGTATTGGAATTGCACCTGAAGAAATTGAAGATATATTTAAGTCCTTTGAACAGGTGGATGCATCAGTAGCAAGGCAGTATGGAGGTACAGGACTAGGTTTAAGCATAACTAAACAGTTGGTAGAACTCCATAATGGAAGAATAAAATGTGAATCAGAGATTGGAATTGGTTCGAAGTTTACCTTCACCATGCCGGTAAGTTTGGAAGGCTATGATAAAAGAGCAGTAACCAGAAGTAAGTTAATAAGGAATCATTCATATGAGAAAGCTGATGTTAATATGGAAGTCGACAATGATAAAAATAAGTTTAAAGTACTAGTAGTTGATGATGAAATAGTTAATCTACAGGTGCTTGCTAGCCAGTTAATTCTTAATAACTATAATGTTACTACTGCATTAAGTGGTAAGAAGGCATTAAAGCTTATATCAGAGGAATCCTTTGATCTAGTTATACTTGATGTAATGATGCCTAAAATGTCTGGATATGAGGTTTGCAAAAGAATTAGAGAGAAATTTACCCTTGTAGACCTACCTGTTCTTATGCTTACAGCCAACAGTCAGCTAAACAATGTTTGCCTAGGCTTTGAGTGCGGTACCAATGACTATATAATAAAGCCCTTTGAAAAATCTGAATTGTTGGCTAGGATAAAGACACTAATTACTATGAAAAATGCTGTAAAGCTTTCGGTAATAGACTCATTAACAGGAATCTTTAATAGAAAACATCTTTTTGAGCTGGCAGAACTATTATTTAATGAACACAGAGCTGAGAAAAAAATCATGTCTATTATTATGATGGATATAGATAATTTTAAGATATTAAATGATAAATACGGTCACGGAATTGGAGACATGATTCTTAAAGATATAGTTACTAGATGTCAAGAGGTGTTACGTCCAACAGATACCATTGGCCGATACGGTGGAGAGGAATTTACAGTTATTCTTCCAAACACAGAAATAGAAATTGCCCATAAAATAGCAGAAAGAATCAGAAAAAACGTAAGTGCTAAACCTATAAAAATTGGAGAAGAAAATGAAGAAATTGTTACTCTAAGTCTTGGTATTGGAGAGTCAAACAGTACCAATAAATCTGTACTGGATATTTTTTATGAAGCAGATAAAGCATTATATAAAGCTAAAAGTAGTGGTAAAAATAAAGTGACTACATATCAATAAATAATATACACAGGCAGATAAATATATTTCATATAGTATAATAAAATTGCAAATGTTACATAGAGCTATATTACATTGGAATAGATATAGGATTAATATTCTAGTGTTTGAGTTTTAAAGACAATCTGTATATGAATTTATGTATGAGAAATTAGAATACTAAAAACTGAAAATAGAGGTGATTACAATGTTGGGAGATATAATAGGGTTATTTTTTGTTATAATATTTTCTATAGCAATCTATGGAATTTCTATATATATGTTTATTCACCCAGAAGAAACCTTTATGTGGGGTAAGCGATGGATGTTCGAAAATGATGATAGTGAAATTGAGCCTAGTGAATTTGCCATTGATATGCAAAAGATAAGTGCTGTGTTCATTATAATAGTTACTACTATTTTTCTATTAAAGAACATATTAAGCTTAATTAGATAGGATGTTGGGTTGGGTGGAAATTAATTTTCAATTGAGGGTTTTAGTTTTATTTAGGAAATTGCATAACTCAAATTATTATTCTTTACACACATTAAATTATTTAGACCCACGGGAACCTAATATATTAGTGTTAAAGAATTAATTAAAGGGAATTATGCAATTTTCTCATATTAAAAAAGACAAGAAAAAAAACTTGTCTTGTAAATTCTAGTATGGTATTATGATAT
>NZ_FMUS01000002.1:199552-251488 GCF_900101495.1 Alkaliphilus peptidifermentans DSM 18978 | reverse complement strand
TGGCGTAGCGAACTATTTACATTGAGTGTGGGTATGGTAGGCTTGATAAGAGGCCAATCTTTATTAATTTATAAGATGCCTCAAAAGATTGGAACCATAGCCACAGAGGCTCAATGTCACTAGCAAACGGTTAGTTGGAAATATATGTTTAAGTTGACCCTATAACTAATTACTAGTTAATTGACGGTACCAAATGGTAAAAAATAACTTTAAAAGAATTATATGGACTTTATTAAAAATGATAAATTAGAAAAATTTCAATTAAGTTTGTAATTTTAAGTAAACAGGAGCAATGTACATTTATATGTGTCCAGTTAGGCTATACCACTCCAGAGGTACTAAACTAAATGACTGAAAAATTATCAAACCCAATGATTAGTTTAAAACAATATATATCAGAAAAGGATTTTAAAGAAATAAATCAACTAAGGGAGCTTTGCTTCTTGCATGATAAAACCAACCTAAAGCTAGAATTAGACTATAAGTTAAACATTAGTAGAAACACAGAAGTAGGTTTAAATACCATCGATGAGTTTTTATATTATAATGATGAAGCTTTGGTGGCCTACCTTGGCATTTCAAGCTTTGGAGGTAGTAATGTTGGTGAAATCAATGGCATGGTTCACCCCGACTTTCGAAGAAAGGGATTATTTAAAAAGCTCTTTGAGCTTGCAATAGATGAGTGTAGGAAGAGAAGATTTAATAAGCTGCTACTATTAACAGATGGCAATTCTAATTCAGGCATAGAATTCATTAAGGCTGTAAAAGGTGAATACGATTTTTCTGAGTACAGAATGCGATTGATTAATAAAAATAATGAAATAATTAAGAGTTCTATTAGCTTAAGAGAAGCTGGAAAACATGATAGGAAAGAAATCGCTAGACAAAATTCGATATACTTTAATCATTCGGGAGAATTTGTATGCTTTCCAGAGGAAGAAGAACAAATAAATGAAACTACATACATGGTTGAACTAGAGGAAGCGGTTATTGGGAAAATTAAGGTGGAATACAGTGATAATTCAGCTTTCATAAGTGGGTTTGGAATACTACCTGATTATAGAGGAAAAGGATACGGAAAAGAAGCATTAAAAGTAGCGTTGTGGTTAATAAATGGAAGAAAAATTTATGAAACAGAATTGGATGTAGAATGTAAAAATAAGAATGCACTTGATTTATATAAAGATTGTGGTTTTAAAGAACAGTCTGTAATGAATTATTACAATTACCAGATTTAAATGTTGAAGAACCTTACTGTTTTTTGTTTCAACATATTATATGTCAGTAGTTTTTACTATTTCTTTTCTCTTAATGATGGTGATATATTATGCTGGTGATAGAATGAGGTAGAGATCTATGTAAGGCTATAAGTAGTTGTAGCTGACAGCTATAGATAATAAATATAATAGTTGGAGGCAAAAGTAGAGGAGGATTATATGGCGCTTTTATTAATTTTTTTTGGTAGTATTGGTTTAATTTTTTTTATTCTGTGGTTAGTAGAATTAATAAGAGAAACACATAAAACATCAGTAAAAATAGAAGAGAGAGTAGCAAATATTGAATTATTGCTAGAAAAGCTTAATAACAATAAATAGCGACTCTGTCTTTATTGTCTTGGAATTTGTTTGTAAATTAGAGTTAAGTTATATAGAATCTACAGCTTTTAGGGTATTTGCTGAGGATAAGGATAGATTTAATGATCATCATTACTGTGAATAATTTCTTGTAGCTTCTTTAAGTGATCATGATCTGTAGATAGAATTTTTTGAACCATCTGCATACTAGAGTTATCTAAATCTCCTTGAATAATTTTTTCCACCATAGCAATACCCTGATCTTCTCCATCATAGAGTTTTTTTATAATACTTCTATCATTTCTAAAAATACCTTCAGCCTTTAGTTTAGTCTGGGACATTATACCCACCATGCCTGTAGCTTCCTTTGGTAAACCTCCTAAGCCTATAATACGATTTGAGATCTCCATTGCATGCTGCTTATGATCATTTAAAATGGTATTAATGTCTTCTCTGAGTTGCTGGTCTTTTAAGGACGGTAAAACACTTTCATAGCTTTCTATAGCCATATGTTCACCCTTTAATAATTCATTCAATGTTTTTATATTTGGTTCATCCATTTAAATGCCCTCCTTAAATATTTCTTCATTCACAGTATAGTATTCCCTAGAAGCTGACAGGCATTCTAATAATTGGACATAGTAATTTTCTATTTGTGAGAAATATGCTATAATATGCCAGTACACTAATGAAGTTAGCCAAAATAAGACAATTAATATGTAAGAGAATAAATATATAAAACAATAAGGATAGCTAAATTTTCCAGCTATCCTTATTGTTTTATGAATCAGTGTACATTACTCAATTGATATTAAAGCCAAAGAATGATATGCTTTTTATAGAAAACATTTAGTTTTCAAATAATTTAAGATATATAAACAGGGAGGTATTATCAGATGAATCTATTAATTGCAATCATAAATGATCCAGATAGAGTGATTGACATCCTTGATGAATTCTATGAGGTTGACATTAAGGGAGCAACAGTAATGGAAAGTAAGGGAATGGCACATATTATGGCTGATCATGTTCCCTTCTTTTCTCGCTTTGCTGAGTTCGGGAAGGATCCTGCACAAAACAAGACAATTTTTGTGGTAATTGATTCGGATGAAAGCCGGAAAAAAGCAATTGATGCAATAGAAAGAATTGTTGGAGACTTGAATAAACCTGACACTGGAATTGTGATGACTCTGCCCATCGATTTTTGTAAAGGTCTGGTTAAAACAGAAGGGGATGAGTCATTACGATGAATATTTCTTTAGCTGTTGGTATAATTTTTTTGGCTGGTGCTGCTGGTGGAAAACTGGCTCGTTACGTGAAGCTCCCTTCGGTAACGGGCAATTTATTGGCGGGAATTCTTGTTGGACCATCTGTTTTAGGTCTGGTTAGCTTGGGAGTAATGAAAGAACTTACCCCAATTAATGAACTAGCTTTAGGAGTTATTGCCCTTTCTATTGGAGCTGAACTCCATTGGGGAACAATGAGGAAGTTAGCCAAGGATGCAGCTAAGGTTTTTTTGGTTGAGGCTCTTCTTACCTTAATTGTTGTATTTGGTTCATTATATTTATTTGGTTTACCCTTTCGATATGCCCTCATTTTTGGAGTGATTAGTATTGCCACAGCTCCGGGGGCTATAATTGCATGTATAAGGGAAACCCCCACAAAAGGAGACTTCGCCAAGGTGCTCTTATCAGTAGTAGCTTTAGATAATTTATTTGCTATTACTCTCTTTGGTATTATCATCAGTTTTATGGAGGTCGGTTTGGCTGCAGCTGAAGCCGCCAACACACCAGCAATAGTAATGGCATCAAGAGATATAGGAATTTCCCTACTGTTGGGAATATCCACCGGTGTATTTTTGGTAATTACATCCCATAAGGCTAAAAGTGATACACGAATATTGGTCTCTGCCCTCGGAGCGGTGCTAATAACAGTGGGATTGTCAAATCAATGGGGAACACCTGCCTTACTGGCAGCAATTACAGCGGGGGCTGTCTATATTAATTTTTCTAGAAGTCCGCAGCGGATTAGCCGCTCCCTTATGAATGTTGAGGACCCAATTTTACTTGTTTTTCTCACCTTGGCAGGGGCAAAACTTGACTTGTCAGTTCTTCCGTCTGTAGGGCTAATCGGTTTGGTATATATCGGTGCGCGTTTTTTTGCTAAACTGGTGGGAAGCCGTGTAGGAACAACATTAACACATTTTCCAATAAGCTGGAAACGTAACTTGGGTAGAGCTTTAACTCCCCAGGCTGGCGTAGCCATAGGTTTAGCAATTATCGCTGAACAGAAAACCATCTTTGCACCAGATACAATTATGCCGGTTGTTTTAACGGCAGTAGTTGTTTTTGAATTGATTGGACCAATACTCGTACGTAAAGCATTGTGCGATGTAGACAGTGTCTAATGAAAAGCATAGGGTTATGAATTAGGTCAAGCACAATCTATAACAAATAATAATAAGAAAAAACTACTATTATTTAACGATGGTATCTACTGGTAAATGTTTTCATGAATTATGAAAAGAACAAGATTAGAGTATAGCCATATTCATATGGAAGGTAGTAAATGGAGGAAGACACGATGTCTACAAACAGAAAGAAATATATTGCTGTACTTTCCATAACCATAATATTATCCCTGCTCATTTGGTTCTCATATAGCTTTAATCAGAAACACACATTTTCATCTGAAAAATGGTTGTCAGAGCATGGTAAGCGAGTTAATATCGTAGATGATCTATTAGAAAACAGTAATCTTATTGGGATGAGTAAAACTGAAATTATTGAATTATTAGGAGAAGAAAACGGACCATTCTACAGAGACGATGACAATATATTCGCCTACTACTTAGGTTATGAACGGGTTTATAAATTCATGAGCAACTTCTCCAAATGGCTTATAATTACCTTCAGTAACGATAAGGTAATAAGCTATGAGATAATTAAATATTAACGTTGATTAAATTTGGTAACGGAACGAAGCTCATGGTTGATGCGTCTGATTAAGAAAAGGGGAATTTAAAGTGAGTAAAATAATAGGTATAATTTTATTAATGTGTGTTGTTATTTCCTTTGGTGGATGCCAATCACAAACGGAAAACAACTTCTAAAATTAGGAAATGGGTATAGAGACTTATTAGTGGCTATAGGAGCATTACTCTTTGCAAAATTGAGTATATAAATTATTACTGGTACAGATTAAGTTACGGGAAGTCTGGGTTTAATATTAAAATATTGTTAGATACAGGGCTACAGAAATCAAGTATCAATAAACTAATAAATAAGTAAAGCTAATACGTATGTATTAGACGACGTATGTGAGAATAGGAGGGATTAGTTTGAATTGGTTAGGGGTATCCTTAATTGTTATCGGTATATCTTACTTTATTTATTCTATTATGTTTAGAAATAAAAAAACTTACTATTTTAAGAAAATAGAAATAGTAGAAGGGAAAGAAGAAAAATATTTTATGATGCAATTATATTCTTCAGTGTTAAATTCATTAATACTACTACTGACGGGAATTTACTCAGTTATATACAACCCTCAACCTCCTATTGCTTTATTGGTGCCTGCGATTTTTCATTTAGTAAACCATCTAGCCAAGGAAAGAGGTAAAATAAATGGGTACATACAATAGAGTTTCAGATCTAATAATCTTTTATTGGCGTATTAGATGGAAAATGCGAAATCATTTACTTACTCATTATTTATCTAGTTTTTTAATCTTGAAAATTTTTGCAAATAAGGAGGATGCTATGAAAAAATTATTATTAGGGCTTGCTTTATTAACAATGTTAACAGGCTGTCAGCAAAGCAACAATACCAATATCGAAAGTCCGTCAATCAATGAGATAACAACATATAAAGAAATTATAAAAGATGGTAAGGTAGAAATTGATGGAATTTCTTATGATATCCAATCCGTCCAAAAGATTTCAAATACGTACGATAATAATGGAAATGTTGTTGAGATAGTCTCTAAGATTGATGAGTCTGAAATGCGTGTTGAGTTTCTATATAAAAACAATCAGATAATTGAAGAAAAAAGATACTCAAATGACAAATTAACATTTACTACTTACTACCATTATGAAGATGATTTGTTACTAAGACATAACATTGTCTCTAAAAGTGGTTTAGAAAACCGTACAGAGTATTCCTATGGAGATAAGACTAGGACGCAAACACATTACAATTCAGATGGAAGCATAGCTTATATCGGAACGGAATATCTAGATGAGGATGGTAAAATGTTAAAAGGCGTTATTACTATAGCAGACGGAGAGGTTACAGATACGACTACAATGTATTATGAAAATGATTTATTAGTCAAGAGTATTCGTAAGAGAGATGACGGTGCCATTATTACTTTTAATAAAGAGTATAATAATCTTGGTGACAAAATTATGGATTACAATATCTTTTCTATTGGAAAGGAAAATCGTTTAATAGCTAATTTCTATGACATTGAGTATAATGAGCAATTATTACCCGAAACCGTCACTATTTATCATGTGCAGTCTCAAATAAAGTCTGAAGATATAAGGGAATATGAATAAACTGTTGCATTTTATCTTTTAATCACGACATAAGATAAGCTACATTATATCTTGCTTTTGGATAGTAATATAACCATTACTATCCTTATTTGTATATTGATTTGAAGTAAAGCCAAAATAATAACAGCTTGTCCCCAAGATAAGTAGTAGAGATAATAAAGCTAAAATGGTAACTTTTACAACGTATAATAAATGGGGATTTGAGTATGCCGAGAGGATTAGTGTAGAGGTGTATGCTGGGTGGTAACAAATGAATATGTAATTCAATTAAAGTACCAGGGGTTAGGGGTGCTTTTTAATTTTGTCTACATCATTTTCTACTTAGCAATTTCTGATTATTGAGGCGCATTAAGATTTATATGGATTAGGGAATTATGTATTTACTATATAAAATATAAAACAAAACCTTTACATACCCTAGGGGGGTATGGTATGCTTGTGTTACTAGGGAGGGATATTTATGAGTAAAAAGCATATAGTACAATCATTAGAAGAGCAAGCAACTATTATTAATCAATTAAATCAAGCTAAAGAACAAATTGAAGGTATTAAAGGTATGATTAAAAATGAGGAAAACTATTATAAAATTATTAAGCAAATTGAAGCAGCACGGATAGTTTTAAACAATACTGAGAGATTGTTTTTAGAAAGTCGTATGATATCATTTTGCTAAATGTTCATATAATTATTATGTTAGTTGGATATTATTATAATACTGACTTAATGAAACGTACTTTTATAGTCACAGGTACCATTAAATAATTTTGATAATCTGAAATTCTCTATAGACTAGTAATAATAAAAAGGTAGGTGAAAAGACTGGAACAGATAGCCACTATATTTTATATTGGATAACTGATCAGGTATTATATATGAAAAAAAAGATTTTAATCGAAGGTATGACATGCGAATATTGTGCATCACAAGTTATTAAATCTTTACTAGAAGTGCTTGGGGTGAATTCAGTAGATGTAAACATGGCAGAAAAAAGCGCTTTAGTTGAACTAAACCATGAGGTAAGTGATCAAAAATTAATTATTGCTGTTGCTGAAGCAAAATGTAAGGTTGTAGAAATTAAAAACATAATTTAACTAGTTATGGATAGAATATAAATTCCTAGAAAGGTGTTACAGCCACCTCTGATAAACAAATGTTATTGAGTACCTTTAACCAACCTCCTGCATAAAATGATATGTATAGTTTAAATGTAGGAGGTTTTTATATGAGCAAAAAAGGACATATCTATAGGCTATTTCCTGGAGGTAACACATCCATTGGATTTTATTCCTACTACAATTATGTAATAGACTTAAAAAAGGCTAAAAGAGTCTACTTAATAAAAGGTGGACCTGGGGTAGGGAAATCTCAACTAATGAAAAATGTTGGTAAGGTGCTGGTTGATAAGGGCTATGATGCAGAGTTCCACCACTGCTCAGCTGACCCAGACAGTATTGATGCCGTAGTTTTTCCGCAGCTTCAAATTGCATTAATTGACGGTACAGCACCCCATGTAATTGATCCTAAATACCCTGGAGCAGTGGATGAGATAATAAACCTAGGTGAATTTTGGGACGAAAATGCTTTAAAACAAAACAGAGAAGAAATAATTAAATCAATAGATGAAAATGGTAAGATATATAAAAGAGTTTACAGCTATTTAGGAGCTGCGAAATTAGTAAAGGACGATGTTGAGAGAATCTATAAAGAAGTACTTTTGTCCTCAAGGCTGAATAATGAGTTTAAAAGATTTAAAGAAGAGTATTTCACTGATATAAAGGGTACTAAGAAGGATTCTATACAAAGGCATTTATTCGGAAGTGCTTATACCCATAAGGGGCATATTAATTATGGAAATACCTACTTAAGCTATGGAAATAAAACCTTTTTTATTAAGGGAAGCAGCTTGCTAATAAAATCGGATTTATTGAATGAATTAAGTTATCATTATATTGAGAAGGGCTATGATATAACCTTTTATCATCACCCATTGATTCCTGACAAAATCGAATCTATAGTTATACCTGAATTAGATACAGCAATAACAACATTAATTGATGTCTCAGACAATAAAATTATTAATACAGATGATTATTTTAATAGAGAGCTTCTGTTAAGCTATAAAGACCAAACAGATGAAAGTAATAGCATATTTAATATGTTAATGGAAATTGTATATGAGAATCTCAAAAGAACAAAAATCAACCATGATTTTATTGAGTCCTTTTATGTACCTAATATTTATTTTGATAAAGTTGACATGTTAAGAGAAAAATTGTTGGAAAAAATACTAGGAAGTTAACAACAATAAAATGCTAAAGTTAATTATTAGATAACAACATAATAATTGATAGAGAGCAAAGTAAAAACAGCTATAACATAAATAGCTGTTTTTTTATATTATCTACTACCTAATTAATGGAAATTAGCAACAAATTTTTTTCCGCAATAAAAAGGAATTCAAAGAAAAATATGGAATAATAAACTAGGACTATGAAACTATTTTATGTTAAAAAAGTTAATTCAGGGGGGAAGAGAATGAAAGATGTTGGGATAATCTTGGGAAATGATGAGTTAAAGCATCTGATTGGCAATTTGCTTGATGGATTTTTATTTTGCAAAATTGTGTTAGATGACAAGGAGAACCCAATAGATTTTATTTTTCTCCACGTGAATGCAGCCTTTGTAGAAAGACTTGGGTTAACAAATGAAGAAATTATTGGTAAACCAGTTTCTTTAATAATACCTGATTTTTTATCTAAAGAAAAGGAATTATTTAACTTATTTGTTGATGTAGCATTATTTGAAAATAAAAAAAGAATACAGAGATATTCACATGTTTTTAAAAGTTGGTTTACAATCTCAGCCTATAGCTCTAGAAAAGGTTATTTTACAGCTCTATATCATAGTATAACGGAAGAAGATATGGTAGGTATTAATAAAGATATATATTACAATCAATTTGTGCAATTAGCAGAGAACATACCAGATGGTATATTGCGGTTAGATCGGGATTTAAACTGTACCTATATGAATGCTGCTATTGTTAGAGAAGTGGGTATGACAGTAGAAAACTTTAAGGAAGTGAAAAATCCATCTATACATATAAGTGAAACACTTGAACAGTGGGAAGAATCATTGTCCCAAGCTTTTTCATCAAAGAAGGAAGTTTCTTTTGAGACCTTTAATAAATTAAATAATACTTCAAACTATTATCATAATGTCGTTGTGCCAGAATTAAATGATTATGACGAGGTTTCATCTTTATTATGTATTAGCCGTAATATAACAGACCTTAAGGATATTGCAGAGGAAAGATTTAAATTTTTTCAACTATCTATAGACTTGCTTTGTATTTGGAAAATAAAAGGATGTTTTTTAGAGGTGAATCCAGCCTGGAAGGAAACCTTAGGCTATACGAAACAGGAGCTTCTATTAAAAAAATGGATAGACCTTGTTCACCCAGAGGACCGTAAAGAATCTCTTGAACATCTTACAAGACTATATAGAGGAAAAACAATCAAAAAATTTACTAATCGTTATCTATGTAAAGACGGCTCATATAAATATATTTCGTGGGATTCACTTCCCATGAAAAATGGTTTAGTGTATTCTGTTGCTAGAGATGTGACGGAAGAAAAGGAAATAGGAAAAGAATTAATAAGAAGTAAAGAATGTTATAAAAGGTTAGTTGAGTCAATACCACAAGGAATAATTGTCCATCAATATGATACAATCAAATATGCTAACTCGTCTGTGGGAAGAATGTTAGGGTTATCAGATGCAAATGACCTTAAGGGCAAATCCATAATGGATTTTACGTACCCAGATGATCAAAATTGGGTTATGGAAAAAATAATAAGTATTCATGAAGGGATAGATTCAATTAATAAAATTATGTTTAGAGTTATGGATGTAAAGGATAAAACCATAGAGGTTGAGCTTACTGCCATTTCCTTACCTAATGAAGATGAATTGTCGGTGGTTTCCATGATTCGCGATTTAAGAGAAGAACAGCAGGCTAAGGATTTAATTGATAGGTTAGAGGAAAAGAGAGTATCATTACAGAAGGCCCTTGAATATGACAAGTTGAAAACTGATTTCTTCTCCAATATATCTCACGAGTTCAAAACACCTTTAAACGTTATATTGGGTACATTACAGCTACTGAACCTCTATTTTAAAGATAGAAGCAATAGTACCTTTGACATGAAGGTTAAACAAAAAATCAGTGTAATGCAGCAAAACTGTTATCGTTTATTAAGGCTAGTCAATAATTTAGTAGATATAACCAAAATTGATGGTGGTTATTATGAGATTAATTTGGAGAACCATAACATAGTAGAAATAATTGAAGTTATTGCACTATCTGTTAAAGACTACATAGAGGAAAAGGGAATTAGCTTCTATTTTAATTCAGAGATATCCGGAAAAGTTACAGCATGTGATCCAGATCAAATAGAGAGAATAATGTTAAATCTTCTATCAAATGCTATAAAATTTACTAAACCAGGAGGAAGCATTACAGTCACTATTAAGGAGAAGGAAGAAAATATAATAATATCTGTAAAGGATACAGGCATTGGGATACCAGAGGACAAACTAGAGCTTGTGTTTGAACGCTTTATGCAGGCGGACAAAATATTGTCAAAAAATAGTGGGAGTGGGATAGGGCTAGCCCTTGTTAAACTGCTGGTGGAATTACATAAAGGAAAAATATTTGTAGAAAGCAAATTAAAAGAAGGTAGTGAATTTACAATTGAATTACCTATTTATACCCTTGAATATGAAATAAATGATAAGGATAGTGTAATTGATACACAAAAAGAGCCTGTAGAAAAGATTAATATTGAGTTTTCTGACATTTATTTTCACAAGAATTTATAAATTTTACACTTATTCCAGAAATGTCCATTGAAAAGTGGACTTTTTGATTTAAATCACATATTTAATACAATATATCATTTAAGATAATAATATAATATAAATAAATAAGGAGGTTTATTGCATGGAAGGGATTCAATTAATAAAAAACATGCCCTTTTCAGAGGCCGTACAGATGGCAGGGTTAGTAGAGTATCAAGATGGACAGGTTATTAGTAGAACCATAACACAACGAGATGACTTAAGCATTACGCTATTTGCTTTTGATAAGGGTGAAGCCATCAGCTCCCACTCATCTCCAGGAGATGCATTAGCATATGTGATGGATGGAACAGCAGAAATAACAATTGGAGAAAAGAAGATTAGCGCTAAAAAGGGAGAAACAGTAGTAATGCCTGCAAATATTCCCCATGGTCTTGAAGCTACTGAAGCCTTTAAAATGTTATTAATAGTTGTTAAGCCACAATTCTAGAAATTATAAAAAGCAGGCAATCCTTCGCCTGCTTTTTATAATTTTAATGGGATACACCAACACTCCTTATACTAACTGTTGGGTGTGCTGTAATAATTGCTTCAGCAAAATCCTCATTCCAAGTCTCTGCATTAAAAATATCTGGGTGATTAGCCTTAACATATCTACCGTATCCAATGTTATCGCATTCTAGCTCCTGTAGAATACTTAAGGTTTCCTGCATAACATCTTTATAATACTCAGTTACTATTGATTCTAGTTTTTTTATTATAGCTTCATCGAAAACAGTCTCCTTGCCAGTGTATTCAGCCAGAGAACTGTTAATTTTAATTTCTTGATCAATATAAAGCCTAGAACCTTCAACTCTTGTTTTAATTTTTGAGGTTCCACCCTTTAATACTATCGATATATGTTCTTCCTTATCTTCATTTTCATATGAGGCATGAATGAATCCTTCATTGATCTCTCCCTTTAAAAGCATAAAGGCTGTGCTATTTTCGCCTTTCAATAGGTGCACCATACGATCCCCTTTAAATAGAGCTATACATTCTACCTTTAGCTCAAAATCTTTTTCACCTAGGCATACATAGGGTATAGAAGGCTCAATACCATCGTTGAATAACTCATTATTAAAATTCCTTAATGTAGTAAAGGGAACAGTAGTAGTACGATGTCCCTGCTCAATAGAATCATAAATAAATGTGCTTACAAGTAATGCAACCGGGGGCTTTAGCTTAAGCAGTTCTTCTGCTCGGGTGTTAACCACTGCAAATCTCGTTGTACCATTGAAAATTGGTTCCCTCAGCATTGCATCAACGTGGGGGTAAATTCCAAGGCGTGCAACATCCTCACTGAAAACAATTATTCTAACATTACCATAGGAAATTTCACGGTATACAACATTTTGTAATTGAGTTTTCCCACTACCGAAGGAGGGAGCAATTACTGAAAACTCATGCTTGCTTTCTGGAGCATCCTCTATTATAGTTGGAAAACCAATGGTTATCACGTATTCTTCCGGATTATTTTCATTGATATCAAAGCCTATACCATAAACTAGTAATAATTCCTCCAAATCTCTAGAATCCCAGCAGGAGGTAAAAAGTATAAGCATTAAAAAAATAATAGTAAGCTTTAGTATTTTTTTCATAGCTTCCCCACCTTTTTTCTAATTAAAAAGCTTATAAATAATATTATTGGTAAGCCAAATCCTACAAAGATAACAGCTTTACCAACCATGTCGCCAATACTTACAACCTCAACAGTATTTTTAGGGTACATAGATAAAAAAAGTACTATTGGTGCCAATAAAAAAGTAAAAAAGCGAGTGTTTTTAGTAGTAAAAACATTTTGAAGCAAAATACATCCCGCTAAATACATTAAAGAAACAGTGGAAAAAACAGTAAATATCCAGAATATAGTAAAGAAAATTTCCATACGTTCAATTAATATAAAATCAACAGCACTTAAATAATTAATTGATGGGTATAATACTCTCTCTAACCCCTGTACTCCAAATAAAGCAATTTGAGATATTACAGTAATAGTATATATAAAAGTAACAAGTAAAATGGAAAGAACAGAATACTTTATAATGGGCTTTTGTTTATTGGATATATATGGATAATAAACAAGTATTGATTCAAAACCACCAAAGGCGTAAAAGGAAGGAATAGCACCAAGCATTATGGATTTTATTCCACTACCGCCAATTGGTCGTAAATTAATAAATTCCATTTCAGGAAGCCCCACAAAAACCAACATAGTAAAGGGAATTAGCATAAATACAATTACTTCATTAAATCGTGCCAGAGTTGTCAAACCATGCATAGTCATATAGACAGTAGTAATAACTATAATGAGGCTTACTACAAATATAGGTGTTTTTGGAAGAAACCATGTAGATATCATTTCTGTTAAAAAACGTGTGGCAGTTGCGCTGAAAATAACGAGATATATAATATGTATTGAAGTAATAATATAGGCTATGGGCTTACTTAGCAAAATTGATGTGTACTGAAGAAAATTTTGTCCGGGAAAATTTCTTATGGTAAAGACTATAATAGCCATAATTATACTTACAAATATACCGTTTATTAATACAGATATCCATGCATCCTGCTGAGATATCTCGGCAACTGCTCTTGAAAGACCAAGAATTCCAGTACCAATCATAATACTAACTATCATAATATAGGCTTGTGTAGAAGTTATTTCTCCATTATAGTTTCTTTGATACAAATATAGCACCTACCTCTATATATTTTTCCGATATTTATAGGTGTCTTCATATAAACCAACGTGCAGCATTTCTATAGCTTACCCACCTTTTTTCTAATTAAAAAGCTTATAAATAATAAAATCGGTAAGGCAAATCCTAAAAAAATAACGATTTTACCATCTATATCACCAATATCCACAACTTGAGCAGTATTTTTAGGATACAAAGATGAAAAAAATACTATTGGTGCCAACAAAAAAGAAAAAAAACGAGTGTTCTTTGTGGTAAAAACATTTTGAAGTAGAATACATCCAGAAAAATACATTAACCCAATAGTAGAAAAAACAGTAAATATCCAGAATATAGTAAAGAAAATTTCCATACGTTCAATTAATGGAAAATCTACAGCACCTAAATAATTAATTGATGGGTATAAAACTCTCTCTAACCCCTGTACTCCAAATAAAGCAATTTGAGATAACACAGTAATAGTATATATAAAAGTAACAAGAAAAATGGAAAGAACAGAATATTTCAAAAAGGGCTTTTGTTTGTTGGATATATATGGATAATAAATTTGTATGGATTCAAAACCACTAAAGGCATAAAAAGTAGGAGGCACACCCAGCATTATGGATTTTATTCCACTGCCGCCAATAGGTCGTAAATTAATAAATTCCATTTCAGGAAGCCCCACTAAAACCAACAGAGTAAAGGGAATTAGCATTATTATAATTACTTCATTAAATCGTGCCAGAGTTGTCAAACCATGCATAGTCATATAGACAGTAGTAATAACTATAATAAGGCTTACTACAAATATAGGTGTTTTTGGAAGAAACCATGTAGATATCATTTCTACTAAAAAGCGTATGCTAATTCCGCTGAATATAGCAATATATATAATATATATTACTGTAATAATATAGGCTATTGGCTTACTTAACAAAATTGATGTGTACTGAAAAAAATTATGCCCGGGAAAATTTCTTATGGTAAAGACTATAATACTCATAATGATACTTACAAATATACCGTTTACTAATACCGATATCCATGCATCCTGTTGAGATATCTCGGCAACTTCTCTGGCAAGACCAAGAATGCCACTACCAATCATAATACTAATTATCATAATATAGGCTTGTATAGAAGTAATTTCCCCATTATAGTTTTTTTGATACAAATATAGCACCTACCATCTATAGGAATTTTTGTTAGATGTTTTTGGACGTCGTCTTATTTTCCATAGGGGTCTTCTTATAAGCACATCATTAAGTAAATCATCGTTTAATGGTGCCAGTGGAGACAAATATGGATAACCTAAGGAATCTAAAGAGCATAAATGAATAATAATCCATATCCAGGTAACGATAATTCCAAAGGCTCCAAAGGTAGCAGCCATAAAAATCATTGGAAAGCGTATTGACCTTAGTGGATAGGTGGTGCTATAGTGGGGCATTACATAGCTGCCTATTGCAGTTATGGCTACGACAATAACCATCGCTGGGCTGGCAAGATTAGCCCTAACAGCTGCATCTCCAATAACTATTGCTCCAACAATACCTATGGTCTGGCCGATTGTTCTGGGAAGTCTGGCACTAGCCTCCCTAAGGAATTCTATTGTTAGTTCCATCAAAATTGCTTCAACAACAGGTGGAAAGGGGACCTGTGTCCTTGTTTTAGCCAAATCCAGCATTAAGTCTGCTGGTATCATTTCCTGATGGAAGGAGATTAATGCCACATATATTGATGGAAAAGAGGTGGCAATAAAAAAACCAATATACCGTAACCATCTAGTCAAATTACCAAACATATATCTTTCATTATAGTCCTCTGGTGACTGAAATAGCTGAAAAAAGCTTATTGGTAAAATTAATGCCTGCGGGGCTCCATCTGTCAAGATAGCAATCCTTCCCTCCAACAGATTACCACAGACCTTGTCGGGGCGCTCTGTAACCTGTAATTGAGGGAAGGGTGAGTAAGTGTTATTCTCAAGGAACTGCTCTAGATACCCACTTTCAAAAATACCGTCAATTTTTATTTCTTGAAGCTTTTGAATAACTTCATCTAAAGCATCTTTATTAACAATATCCTCCATATAAAGAACTCCAACTGAAGTATTAGTCCTGCTTCCAATAGTCAGCTCTTTAATTTTTAGCTTAGGGTCCTTCAATTTTCTTCGGATTAAGCCAGTGTTGGTACGAAAACTTTCCGTAAATCCCTCCCGTGGGCCTCTAATTAGACTTTCAGCAGCTGGTTCTTCAAGACTTCGGGCCTCCCAGCCTTTTGTATTCAACATTAACGCCTCATTAAAACCCTGAAGCATTAAAACAGTATCACCAGAAAAGATTCCATCTATAATTTCTTTATAGTTTTTAATTTTTTCAAATTCATTAATATTAATATAATCAGTTATACTCTCTAATGTAATTTTTTCATCACAAAAAGGAGCAACGTTGAATTTATAAATACTATTCAAGGGTTTAATTATATTTTCATTAATATTTAAAGAATCAACTAATCCATCGGTAAAGAGCAGAAGGCATTTCAGTTGTGTATCAGCTCTAGACAAAGTTATTTCCCTATAAACAACATCAGTACAGCCTTCTAGAATAATTTTCAGATGATCGATGTTATATTGAAGGCTTGCATCTATGTATAAGTTTTCTAAATTTAGTTTACTTAGTATTTCTTTGCTGTCTGTAGAAGGTTCCTTTTGCTTCATAACAACCACCTCTTTTAAATAGACCTACTAATAGTATTGATAATAGTTAAGGTTTTATGTAAAAAAATAAAGCCCTAGATAGGACTTTACCTTTATTTAAAAACTTTATTCAATTAATTCAATAGAAAATTCTACTCTTGATGTGGATCTTCTGAATGGGCCATCCTTGAACAGGCTGCGGCAACAATTCCAGCAATTAAGTCATCTAGAAAGGTATTTACCTGACCCTCCTGTTTTTTATCTATAGAGCCTATGATACCAGGCTTTACTTTATCCAAATAGCCAAAGTTTGTGAATCCTATAGAGCCATAAATATTTGTAATACTCAAGGCTAAAATTTCATCGATACCATAGAGTGAATCATCATTTTTTAGCATATTTAATAATGGCTCTTCTATAAGCTCTGCTTCTGCCAGCTTATCCAATTGAATACCCGTTAAGATTGCATTTTGAACTTCCCTCTTGTCCAGGACCTTTTCAATATTATATAGGCAAGCAGCCATGGTGACGGGTAGATATTTTTTCTGCAACTCAAAAACCAGCTCTGCCATATCCTCTAGGGTAACGCCCCTATCCTTTAACATATTTACAACTATACTCTTCATTTTAATTCCCTCCTTTAAATAAGCTTATGTATACGAGTATATTAAATATATCATAAAGAAAAGTATTCTACAAAATATGTTAATTATTCAAATGAACAATAAAGTATGTTAGTATTATGGTATTAGTAATAATTGGAGGGATTTAAGTGGACAGAAAAACTATATTTATTAATGGAAAAGTTATAACAATGAGTAAAGAAAAGCCATCAGCTGAAGCCTTCTTGGTGGAGGGAGATGTTTTCAATAAGGTAGGAACCAATGAAGAAATCATGGCCTTAGCAGATGAAAATACCGAAATTGTGGATTTAAATAATCAAACAATACTTCCAGGTATGAATGATAGTCATATGCATTTGATCAGCTATGCTTTATCAACAAAAAAAGTTGATTTACGAGGCTGCAAATCCTTGGAAGATTTACGAGAAGCAATACTATCCTATTTGGATAGTGAGGAACAGTTTTTTGGTGAATGGATTGTAGGGCATGGCTGGAATGACGAAAATTTCAATGATAGAAGGTATCCCACAAGAGAGTTTTTGGATGAAATATGTAGTGATAGACCAATATTTTTATCTAGAGCGTGCTATCATATTGCAGCTGTAAATAGTAAAGCACTGGAGTTAGCAAATATAAACTCAGAAACTAAGGACCCTGATGGTGGGAAGATTGATCGTGATGCAAGTGGAGAAGCTACAGGTATATTAAGGGAAAATGCCTTGCTGTTACCATACAATATGATTCCAATGCCGCAGGATGTTGAACAGATTAAACAACTAATAAAATCCGGAATAAATGATGCCTTGATGGTGGGTTTGACATCAATTCAGACTGATGATTTTAAACATGTAGGTAGCTACAAAAAGGTCCTAAAGGCTTATAAAGAGCTATATGAGGAGGGTGACCTTGACTTACGAATAAATCTTCAAATGCTCTTAACAATAGAAGAGCTTAAGGAGTTTTCAGACCTTAACATTCATACAGGAATGGGAAATAGTTATTTAAAATATGGTCCTTTAAAGGTATTGGCAGATGGTTCTTTAGGTGGAAAAACTGCTGCATTGGAAGAACCATACGAGGGAGATGAAGAGAACCGTGGAATACTTATTTATGATAATAATAAATTAGAAGCTCTATTAAGGTTAGCAGCAGATAATGGTTTGCAGCTGGCAGTACATGCAATTGGTGATGGGGCAATGAACCAGCTATTAGAAATATTTGATAAATTCTTTGGAAATGGAGAAAAGAATCATCGTTCAAGATTAATACATTGTCAAATTACCAATAAGAAAATTATTGACAAGATGAAGGAGCTAAATGTTATAGCTGATATTCAACCCAGCTTCTTAATGACAGATATGAAAATGGTACCGGCTAGGATAGGTGACAAGAGGGCAAGGGATAGCTACAATTGGAAAACTATGCTGGAGAAAGGTGTTGTGGCTGCAGGTGGATCTGATTGTCCCATTGAATCCTTCAATCCATTTTTAGGTATATATGCTGCTGTAACACGAATGGATATGGAGTCTAAACCTGAAGGCGGGTGGTATCCAGAAGAGTGCTTATCTGTAGATGAAGCTATAGAAATCTATACTGTTGGTAGCAGCTACGCAACCTTTGAGGAAAACCTTAAAGGAAAAATAAAAACTGGATATTTAGCAGATTTTATAGTAATTGACAGGGATATAAAAGAAATATTACCTATAGAGCTTAAGGATATAAAGATTAAGGCAACATATGTAGGCGGAGAAAAAAAGTATATGAAATAAAATAAATAATAAACATAAAATAAGAAAAGTCGTTAGACTCTTCTTATTTTATGTATTCATGCTTTAGCTTTAAAACAGCTGCATCCATTAGCCCCTCCAGATTAGATATATTACTTCCTCCCCCTTGGGCTGTTACCTCGCTACCGCCACCTTTGCCATCGATTAAAGAAATCACCTCTTTAAACAACTGGTTTATATCGATTTTCAATTCCTTAGAGCGGGTAAATACAACCTGTGCTTTGTCATTTCTTGCAGCAAGAAGGGCTATTGTTTTAGGATATTGATTCAATAAAGATGCCACCTGTTGTAGATACTTCATATCGACATTGTCAAAAACTTTTACAACCAAAGAATAATCTTTAATTTTGTCTGCGCTACTATAATAATCCTTTATTTGGTATTCAAGTAGCGATTTTTTTAATTGGTTTAGCTGTTTATTCATACGCTTATTATCAGCATGGATTTTTTCCACTGCCTCGAAGGCCTCTGTATCACCAACTGACAATAGATTTGTAATGGAATTAAATTGTTGGTATTTTCCCCAAGAATCCATCACAGCCCTTAAACCACATACAAATTCAACTCTAACATTTCCCCTCATTTTTTCCCATTTTCTTATTTTTATTATACCTACTTCACCAGTTCTGCTTGGGTGTGTTCCACCACATGGTGAGTAGTCAGTGTTTTTTACCTCCACCAGTCGAATATTATCTTCAACTTTTGGTGCCTTCCTTAAGGGAAGGCTATCCAGTTCTTCATCTGAAGGATAAAGGGAGAATACAGGTAAGTTTAAATGAATAATATGATTAGCTTCTTCCTCTACCCTTTGAAATTCTTCAACTGTGAAGGAGTCCTTTAGCAAATCGATTGTTACAGTATCCTTACCCAAATGAAAACCAATTGTTCGGGCATTAAACAGCTTATGGAATCTAGAAGAAAGAATATGCTGTCCTAAATGCTGTTGCATAAAATCAAAGCGTCTTTCCCAGTTTATTTTACACTCCACCTGTTCTTTTTTTGTAGGCAGTATGTCAACTCTATGATAAATTTTATCATTCTTTTCGAATACGTAAGTTACATTAGCGTCTCCTATCTGACCTTCATCCCAGGGCTGTCCTCCTCCCTCAGGATAAAAGGCTGTTTCTGCCAGTTCAACTAAGTATGACCCAGCATTTTCTACATCATCATTAATAGAAACAATGGTTGTACTAAAACTTGCTAAATAAGGATCTTCCCAAAAAAGTTTTCTTGTCAATTGCTTCACCCCATATTTTACTAATTTACTATCTATGATTATATCACTGAAATAAAGTTTCAAACATACCTTTAAATCTTTTTTTTTGCAGATAGAAAATTTCACCTATAGGGCTAATCATTTTATAGTTGGAGTTTTCAATGTTATAGAACACATTTATTGAAATTTCCATATCTTCAACAATACCTGCCTTTGAAATGAATTCTGATTGTGTAAGCTCTCCAAGAATAAAATAATTATATTCATCGCTCCAGTAATATGATTGCTGGTAGGATTTTTTTTCGGATAATGAAAAGTCATTTTCCTTCGGAAAGGTTTTTGACTCAGCAGTGTATTTACTTAATGTAGTAATTGTATTTACTTTAACTAAGCCATTGCTGGTGAAATCAATAGCGGTATCCTCTATGACTTTGTTCCATAAGCTTTCCTTACCTTCCGGATTAATCCAGCCATCATTGAAGACTTCTTCATAATATAGGGTTTTTTGCCATGTTTTTTTGAAATCATCAGATATATAGCAATATATATCAAGAAAGGCTTCATAAAAAAAACCACCGAAGCGTTCATCTAGGACTTGATAGATGATCATCATTTTATAGTCATGGGATGGAAAACTAAGAAATTCAACTTTTTCAACAGGAACTAAGTTTTCAATGTGACTATGATAGACATATTCATTTCCTACTAGTACAAAAATCACCGCAACAGAAATATCTTTAGAGAGATTTAATACAACTATTAGTTCTTCATCATCACCAGGTAATACTTTTTCCACATAGGTATACATATCGATATAGTTTATGTAATCTTTCCATTTGTTATATTCTATAGTCGTAAGAGTAGTATCTATTATGATTTCCTTAGCCATTTCTCCTTTTTCTCCTTGTAAATCTTCCAAAAGCTGCAGGGGTATTTTATAATTAACGGATGTAAAGTGTTGAAAAGTCTTTAATGCATTTGGTGTATGAAAAAAGAAATTGAATAGAAGAAAGTTAAAGAAGGCTATTACTAATAGTATAGGTACAAAAATATACTTTTTCACAGAATCACCTCAATAAAATATATGTATACTAATGACAAACTATTTTAGAATATTATTATGATATAAAAATAACAAGTAAAAAAGATTAAAAGAAGTCAGTATTTCTGTTATAATGGTAAATATCATAAAGGGAAGGTTGAGTACATGAAGGGAATAATTGCACAAAGCGGTTTGCAGTTTAGTATAGACATAGTTTTTAAGGTGAAGTTGGAATCAAATGAATATAGATGGTTTCAAAGACTGTTTGGGAACCTAGTTAACTACAACAATGAAGTTACTGAGAAGGGTATCATTATTTCTTTTATATTAAATATTAATGAAGAAATCAGCAGAATGGGTAGATTTAAAGATGTGCCAAGTAAAACCGAAGTAAAGAGATATATGCCTTTAATTATGGCTAGTGATACGTATCTTAAAAGTGATATTGAGTTTATAAAAAACGTGAACTATTATTATATTGAAAAGGAACAGGCTAAAGGACGGAAGCTACCTAAAGAAACTGTTATATTGTATGAAAAGGTGAAAAAAAGTATTGAGGAAGCAGACATTAAAATAAACAATTTAGTGTTGTCAAAACACAAAAAACCTTAGATCAAATATCTAAGGTTTTATAAATCCACCTGAACTTTTTCCCAAGAGTACTGTTGAGCAAGATGAAGTGGGTCTAGCTGTTCCTGTATTATACCTAAGGTATGGTTTAAGCTTATACGAACAACAATATCAGAAATGTTTTTCCAATCATTTATACTTATGTCGCTATAGGCATATTCACTTGCGAAATCAATCCCATGATTAATTCGAAAGGGTTGCAATATATTTAACTTATTAGACAAATAGCTCTGAAAAGAATAATCGCCTGATGTATTGTTTCGTTTGATATATTGAGTATATTGATGGTTATAGTAATACTTTATGTTTCTAAAAATAAGCTCTTTATCTTTTAATGCAAGATTTTTAATACCCTCATTAATGTCATTAAAGTATATACAACTACCCGAATGAATTTTATGTCTTTTTCTTGATTGATAGTCATTTAATGAGATAACTTTTGTCAAAATAACCCTCCTCATGCTTGTCGGTTCTTCAGTCATCACGTATAATGATACATGGGGAAAGGAATTTTTACAACATAGCTAACCTTCAAATATCTCAATAAAACGTAAATAGAAAACGAATATTAAGTAATCCATCCTTTTTTTCTTTTTTATGTAGTTTTATTAAGAATTTGATTAAATAGACAGTATTATGGAAAATATTAGGGCAATAATTCAAATCAGTATATATTTGAAAGGATGATTTAAATGGCTATAGATTTATTAACAGAAGAAATTATTTCATTTGCATATAATAACTGTGATAATAAGCTACTAAAAGAAATTGAAGAAGATTTTTTTAATAAGGTTAAAAAAAATCAACAGCAGTATGCCGACTGGTTAGCATATGATTTTTTGTTGCCCGATAAAATATCCTTTGGTGAAATGTTTTTACATCAAAAAAAAGAGGAATTGAATGATGATAAGAGAATCCACGTGGAGGCAGGAATAAAAGGATTTCTGAGTATTTATGAGGTTATTAAGAAGTCTGATAATAAAGCATTGCTAAAAAATCTTTTTACCCACGTTGTTCATTCAGTTTTACTTCAAGATATCGTAGAGGATGTAGAAAAACACGATATGGTTGTATGCAGATTGTCCAGTGACCAGGAGAGTATCGTTATTAGCAACAATATCATTGTATTACCTTGTCAGTTTAAGACAATGCTGGTGGGATATGTTGTAGAGAACTATGATATGGCAAAAAAACATTATTCTTATTTAACCTATGAAGAGTATTTTAAAAAGCATTCAATTGAGCTCTTAAAGATAATTGATAGATTATTATCTTTTCAAAATCAAGCTGCAGATGTAACTTTATATCAGAGTAATTACGCTGTAAAGGATTATAATCAAACAAAAAAGATATTAGACAAACTTAATGCAGTACAAGAAACCGATGATGGTATTGAAATATATTTATTAAAGGAAAATAAAAAAATCATTGCAGAAATATCATTGCAAGGTAATAAGCTGGAGGTGGCTTGTAATAGTAAGTATGAGAGAAATCAGATTAAAAAACTACTAGAAGAACAACTAAATGGAAATATTATACATATGAAGGATGAAGAACTAACCATCGATGATCTATTATAGCTTTTTATCCAAAAGTAGCCCCGTAAGTGACGATGATACATGGGGCTCCTTTAAATAATTACTTGCTGCTGTTGGAACAGTAGCCTTAATGCTTTTAAAAATTCTAATTAGTTTTTTTATTAGGCCATTTTTGTAATCAAATAGAAAGAAAATATAATCGGAATTGAAGCTTAAATTATCTCTAAGAATAGAGGGGTTAAAGGATAACATTAAATCATCCAGCAGGACAATACCAATATTATCCAATTGAATTTGATAGCTAATTAATGTGTCTACTATTGACTTGCTAAATTGTTGAATATTTAGCTTTTCTTCAAATGACTTCAAGCTTAAGAAGGCTTTATTATATTTTTCAACCAACTCCTCTAACTGTTGAATTAATTGATGAAGGGAATTATCATATTTGCTTTCCTTAAAGCTATCCAGTACATTCTCTAATTCTTGCTGATGAAGGTAAAATTTCTTATAATGCTCCCTTAACTCCATTAAATTCTCGTATAAACTGCTTGTAAAGAGCAAAAAGTTTTCATTGGCTGAGGATGTATTGTTTTCAGTTGATTTAATTACATCGATAGGAGAAACGCTAGAAACGTTTTTTATTGATACCTTCCTATCGACATACATCGTTCTAATTCTATCGTTGTTTACTGCAGAAACTTTTTTCATCGCAATTCCACCTTTATTATTACTATGAATGATAATCCTCTTAATATATTTATCGTAAAAAGGATAGTAATTAATGAGAATAAAATATACTTGTTTTATAAATATTTAAATTCAGGCAGGGATTTATTATGTTTTGTAGAATATTTTAATTACCCACAACAAACACATTTTGTTTGGGAGCTTCAATCATGTAAATGCCCAAATATGTGATTGAAATAGGTGAAGAACTTTTCTTCACCTGTTTTTTTTAAAATCTTTTATTAATGGATGGTGTTATATAATGGTCAGAAGATTCCAAGAAGCTTGTAAAGAGTTTTTAAAGGATTCAATGAAGGATGTTCAGCTTCTTGATACGGAAAAATTACTTTGGATATACTTAAATATTTATTATATATACATACCCCAAAGAACTACTAATATATCACGAAGTAGTTTTCTAAAACAATTAAATGATAGTATTTATTTTGAAGGATATACAAATCTATTCAGTGATATTTCCCAAGAAATATATGATAAATTAAATGATTTTGCATTTTTGGATGAATATGCTTACGGCGACATAAAGCATATTGATTTAAAAGAATTAGAGAGCCTTTATGAGGGGCTTTTAATGGAAAAACATCGATCTAATACAGGAACCTACTATACTCCTCAGTCAATTGTAAGTATTATGGTTTACAAGACATTGGAGGCCATTGTTGAGGATACTGATATTGGAGATGCTGTTATTAAAGATACTGCTATTAAAGATATTATATTGGCTAAGCAGCTTACAATAGAGAAGCAATATGGGAAAATATTATTAGAAAAACTATTATCCATTAGGGTTATAGATATTGCCTGTGGTGGAGGTGTTTTTTTAAGAGAGCTATTGAAACTGTTGACTAAAATAATTAAAAATTTATATGATTTCTTGAATATAGAAATAGAAGTCTGGCAAATAAAAAGAAAGCTGCTGGAAGAGAGCATTTTCGGTATCGATATTCAAGGAAATACTGTTGCTTTGTGCAAATTATTATTTTTAATTGAGCTTAAACAAGAAAACAATTATATAGAAGATGAAATAAAGTTGAATATTGTTAAAGCTGATGGGCTACAGTTGAGAAATATTAATGGTGGAGCTATTAATAACTCCTTTGACATTGTGATAGGAAACCCACCATATATTGGCGAACGTGGCAACAAAGAGATTTTTGATAATATCAAAAAAACTAATTTTGGTCATAGATTTTATGAAGGTAAAATGGACTATTTCTATTATTTCATTTATAAAGCCTATGAGCTTTTGAAGCCAAAAGGCTTTATGATGTTTATAACTACCAATTACTTCGTAACTGCTGATGGTGCAGCTAAATTAAGATGTTTCTTTAAGGAGCATATGAGCTTTAAATGGATAGTTAATTTCAATGAGGTAAATTTGTTTAAGGAGGCTAAAGGGCAGCATAATTTAATTTTTTTAGCTGAAAAATTTCCTAATAAGAATAGAAGAATTGAAATCATAAGTCTTAATAATAAAAAACTAAAAATGGATATAATTGAAAAAGTTTTATTGGATGAAGTTAATGAAGCTGGCATATCAAGAACACTACTTGTGGAGCAAGGACAGATTTATAATTATAATGGGAATATGTTAATTAACAGAGAGATGCTAACGGATAAAATTTTTGAAAAAATACAAAAGGCTGCTAATTATTCATTAGGAGAGCTATGTAACATCAATCAAGGAATAGTAAGTGGTGCAGATAGATTAAACTCAAAATGGGGAGAAAAATTACAAATCCAGGAGGATATAAGCACCGGTATATTTGTACTAAAGAATGAAGAAATACATAGGAAAGGGCTAGACAGCCCAATGTATAAGCCGTTACTTAAGGATTTTTATAAAAATAGTAATATTAGAAAATATTCAATTGTAAAGCCTAACGATTTAAAAATATTATATATTAACGATAATAATGTTGAAAATATAGAAGAGTACCCACATGTTTTTCAGCATCTGCTTAGATTTAAAGGTCAGTTGATTGAACGTAGAGAGGTAAAAAACAAGGTGAGAAAATGGTATTCCTTGCAGTGGCCAAGGCAAGTACATATATTTGAAGGTGAAAAAATTGTGTCTCCACAGCGGGCAAAGGAAAATACATTTGCGTATCACAAAGGTTCTTTTTACGCCAGTGCAGATGTATATTTTATAAGTAAAAATAATAATGTATCTTTGATGTACCTATTAGGAATACTTAATTCATCTCTTATGTATTTCTGGCTATTTCACAGGGGCAAAAGAAAGGGAGAGCAGCTGGAGTTATATGCAACACCACTAAAGGCAATTCCAATTGTTTACAGTGAAAGTAGCTTTAAATTAGAAACAGAGAGATTTGTTGAAAAAATATGCAATAATAATTTTGATGATTCATTGCTAGAAGATTATTTAAAAATTATCGATGAAAATATATTCTCACTATATCAATTAAATGACGAAGAGAGGGAAACCATTAGGAAATTTGTTAGAGATAGGAGGAAGACAAATGATTAAAAAGGCTAAATTGCCATTGATAGAGCATTTTGATGCCATTGACTGGCTTACACCTGTTGATATCTCAAAAGAGATTAAGCATAAAAGAAAACTCTTTTCAGAGGGAAGGCTAAATGTATATAAAGGAAAGGGAATTAATAAGTTTGTTACATTGACTGTTAAGGGATTAAACCTTTATCATTATGATTTTGGCATAGCATATCCAGAGGCTTCTGCTGATTATCCCGTTTTTTTATATCAGGTTATAATCGCTCCTCAACGGGTGCTGACACTAACCCACTATGCATTTTATAAGCCGGAGGATAAACAGCTTTTGGCGCAAATCACTGAGCTATTAGAAGAAGATGAATATCATTCCCATATGCTACTATCTTCCTTTAAGCCTCAATCATTCCTTGCAGAAGATATAATAATTAATAATTTTAATGGTCTTGTTCGTACCACAGAAATAGATGAAGCCAATGAAAGCATACTTGATCTATTCAAAGTGTGGCATAATGGGTTAATAAAAATAGAAGAGCCTTCATCTGAGGAAGAAACACAAAAAGCATCTTTATGGACTAAAGAATTCTGTGAAAAGTTCTATAAAGAAGATTATGGATATAAATCAACTAGCCGTTACCTAGGAGAAAAATGGGCTAAGGATGTATTTGAAAACTATATTTTTAATATTGACTAAGGAATAGATTTTACTATTTACTCTTGATTTTTTTTGTTATCATTACTCATTATTCATTAATCATTACTCATTGAATACTACTAATTGTAGTTTGATGGTTTTTGATTTGTCCAAATTTCATAACCATCACTGGTAAATACCAATGTCCCCTGAATATCGGTTCTATAGATTAGAATTCTATTAGCATTAAGTCTTTCTAACACCTCACTATGGGGAAAACCATAGGGATTATTGTTACCTAGACTAATAACTGCTACATCAGGAGCTATTATCTGTAAAAAATCTTTATGGGTTGAAGTACTACTTCCATGATGACTAACCTTTAAAAAGTGGCTTTTTAAATAACTTTTATCATAGTAATTAATTAAATCCATTTCAGCCTTATATTCTATATCACCTGTAAACAAGAAAGATTTTTCCTTATAATCTAATTTAGCAATAACACTCCAATTATTTAAGTCTGCTCCATAATCGTAAATAGGCCCTAATATAATAAAGTTTAAATCCTCTTGAATTAGATACTGGAGCCCCGCTGTTGCTGGTGTAATTTGAAGCTCCTTATTTTGTATTGTAATTAATAGATTCTCAAAGGTTTTACTGGTATGAGAAATAGGAGGCATAATAATCTCTTTAATCTCGAATGCTTCAATAACATCTATTAAACCACCTATATGATCTGCATGGGGATGTGTTGCAATAAGTAAATCTATCTTACTAACATTTTCCCTTTTCAGATATCCAATAACATTCTTGCTATACTTAGCTTCACCACCATCTATGAGAATAGATTTGCCTTCTGGTGTTGTTATAAGTATACTATCACCTTGACCAACATCTATAACATGTACATTAAGATATGAGTCCCTTGATTCTTGCCTACAGCCTGTTAACAAGAATAAAAGCACAACAATTATTGAACTTATTTTTAATAGCTTATTATTCATTTAGAAATACTCCTTTTATTCAATTCTATTCAATCATAATTCAATCATACAAAAAACCTATAAAAAACAAAAGAGAAAAATATAGAAATCGGTTTTCTATTAGCTTTATACTTACAGTCTGAATATAGGAATATATTAGAATTAAGACATTGTTAAAAATTACCTGTATTGGAAATACTAATAAAAAACAATATGGAGGTAAAGTATGACAGTAAAAAGAAAAATAATAGTTCTTTTGATGGTCAGTTTGCTGGGGCTAACAGGTTGTACTAGTAAACCACAGGTTAATGATACCCCATTACATACAGAAGAAGCCACCATGACTATCAATGAAATTATTGAAGAAAAGCAAGAAATCTATATAGAGAAAATTGAAGAAGGGTTAATTATAAGAGGTGGATTATATAATGACATCCATCTCTGGGCGGATAACGGACATTTATTTCTTATAAATAAGATAACTGGTGAATTAATAGAGCTAGATTTGCCAGAGATGAAATGGGAAGTAAAGGGAACCATACAAGATGAAGAGGAAATCTCATCCAATAGCATCAGGCAAATTGAAGCAGCATCCAGCGGATTATGGTATTTTGTAAAGGAAGGGCAAAATTTCATTTTGTATCACTACATAGATGGTGAAAATAAGTTAGTCAACAACAACATATCAACCGAACTTTTATATAAGATTAGTGAAGACAAAAGTAGGATCGCTTTTATTGATAGCCTTCATAAAAAGCTATACGTTTATAATGCCAATAATAGAAATTTATTGGAATTTACAGAGGATGTAATTGATATTAATTCTATCTCAGAATATTTTTACGATGACATTATATTTTCTCCAAAGGGAGGCTTTATAACTTTTCAAGTCAGAGAAGAAACTACAGTCATAGGCTTTAAAAGCTTTGGTTCCACTAAAGGTACCCTAATACATGATTTAATTTATGGAATATATCCTAGATGGAGTAATAATGAGCAGTCAATTGCTTTTTTGTATAGAGATAAAGTGAATGAATTTCTGCAATACACTATTAATAACAATATTATTTTTTTATCTGACAAAATAGGATTATATCAAAGAGGAGGTAGAGGTAGTATTAGTATTTTAACAGAATTAGAGGAATCAACCTATGTAATAGGTCCTCCTAAATGGTCCCAGAATGATGAAACTTTAATCTTTACCAGCGGTAAAGAATCTATGACAGATATTCATATGCTGAGTCTTAAAAGAAGAAGTTTAATTACCCATAGAGATGATTATATTGATAATGATATAAAAACATATATAAACCAGATACTACGAAAAGAGAATTATTTACTGTATACAATCACCACAAGTAATGGAGAGGCAAGTTTTAAGGTTGTAGACTTAGATGGTAATGGGAAAATTCTTAATGAATATATTCAAGAATTTGAGTTTGGTGATATTGGTAATAATGGACCTATACATATCCTTCAATTGAATGATAAGATTTTATATGTGAAAAACAATTCAGTTTATATTCTTGAAGTGACAGATAGCTATTGTTTGTTTAAAAATCGTTATCCAATTAAAAAAATACAATATATTGATCATTTAAAAAGCCTAGCTATATATCTTGATAAAGAGGATACAGAAGTAGTAATTATTTCATTTGAAAAAGAATAATAAATATTTATATAAGTTGAAAAGTATTCATTAATATTTATAATGAAGGCTTTTCAATTATTTACTTTTAAAAAGTTATTTTTTCAATTTAAAATAATAATTCATTTATGTTAACAAATCACGTAACATATAGTAAAATATAGAGAAGTGCAGGCTTAACTCAGAGGGGAGGCATCAATAATGAGACTATGTCTGTTTTTTCCCAGTAAAAAAAGTAGAATAGATTTTATTAAAGAACAGTTTAAGGTAGAGAAAATAACTATAGAAGATAATAAACTGATATCGCCAATAATACCAGGTATTTCATTACTAAGGTTTAAAACCAGTGATAAACAAATTCCTGGTTACTGGATAGAACTGATCTTTAACAAAAGTATAAATGGCAAAGCTCTTTATCATTCATTTATGAAGATAATAGATACGTTAATAACTGATAAAAATGTCTTTTATCCTATCACAGAGATGAAGCCAATGGAGCTTGAGAGTAAATGGTCAAGTAAATATAAGTTAATGGATATAGATTATCCTTCGGATGATAATTGGAGATTATTTTTTATTGAAGCCAAAGGCCACCTTAAAGCAAACCGATATAATGTGTGCTATCATGCATTAAAGGTAATATTAAAGTATAATCCATTTTTCTTAAAAAAATATAAACGTTATTATATTTTTGAAGAGCTTG
Source organism: Alkaliphilus peptidifermentans DSM 18978 (assembly GCF_900101495.1). GTDB lineage: Bacteria > Bacillota > Clostridia > Peptostreptococcales > Natronincolaceae > Alkaliphilus_C > Alkaliphilus_C peptidifermentans. The sequence goes on along the minus strand of NZ_FMUS01000002.1, from coordinate 221,041 downwards.
CTTATCATTATGAAGAAGTAAATAATTTAGGTAAAGCAATTAACTGCTTAAAAATTCACATGATGCTTCAGCCAGATTCTATAGAACCATATCTTAATATGAGTAGTTTTTATATTATAAATGGGATGGAAGAAGAAGCAGTAAAAATTTGTGAAGAGGCATTAAAGAAAAAATCTAATAATAAGTTTCTAATTAGCAATTTAATAATTGCCTTAAACAATTTGGGAAATTATGAATATGCTGTTGACTATCTAAAAGAGGTTATAGAAAAACAACCTGGAAATGCCTTCTTCTGGAAGCTTATGGGGGATGTTCTTTACGAACTAGAGCGTAATAATGAGGCTGTAGACTGCTATGAAAAAGCGCTGGAAAAGTTAAAAATAAAAAAAGCAGATGATTTTACCATTGATTTATATAATGGAATTGCAGCTACAAACTTTGAATTGGAAAATTATGAAGAAGCTATAAAGTATTATGGAAAGTCCCTTAAGCTATCTCCAGATGATTCCTATACATTGCTAAGTTTATCACAAATATATCTTTATAAGCTTAAGGATGAAAAGAAGGCTCTTCTTCATACCAAAAGATTAATTGATATGTTCCCAGAAAATGGATATGCCCATTATCAAATAGGCATTATTTACTCACAGCTAGAGAATTATGAAAAGGCGAAATGGCATTTATATAAGGCCAGAAGAATTATGCCCAACTATGAGCCTGTAAACGAGGCAATCAAATTTTTAAAGCAAATAATAATTACTAAAGTCAGTGAGTAAATAGATATAAGAAAGCAAAAGCTAATAATAACTAACAATAAAGAAAAGGCAAGGGAAAGCACATTAAATAATGAGTTAACATAGAGGTGAATTGTATGAAGTTGACGGTTCTGGGCTGTTATGGACCATATCCAAAGGCAAAGGGAGCTTGTTCTGGATATTTATTGGAGGATCAAGATATTAAAATACTAATCGATTGTGGTAATGGGGTTATTTCTCGCTTTTTTTCCTATTGTAATGATTTAAATCAATTGGATGGCATTTTTATCAGTCATTTACATCCTGATCATATGAGCGATTTATTAGTTTTACGATATGCAATTGGAATTGGACAAATGATGGGAAAAATAACAAAACCTATTAATCTTTATCTTCCTGCTAGTCCTAGTGAAGAATATAACAGAATACCATATCAACAGGCCTTCACCAGAAATGTTATTAATGAAGACCTAAAAATTGATTTGAAGGGCTTAAAAATTTCTTTTTTTAAGACTGATCATCCTGTTGAATGCTATGGAATGGTGTTCGAAAAAAATAATAAAAAACTGGTTTATTCAGGTGATACTAAGTATTTTCCACAGCTGGTTGATTATATTAAAGGGAGCGATTTGTTTTTGTGTGAAGGAGGAATTCTACAAAAGGATATGACTGATACAACGCCTCATCTTTCAGCAAAGCAGGTGGGTGAAGTGGCTACAGAAGCAAAGCTACGGCGTATAATCCTAACACATATTTTTCCACCTGTAAATATTAATCAAATATTCCAAGAAGCACGAGAAGTTTTTCCAAATATAATTGAAATAGCAGAAGAAGGTAAAGCATACTATATATAATCATATAATCGCCTTTAGTAGTATAATATTTAATTGTTCTTTTGGTAAAAATACTATTGATTCATATAATTATGAAGGGGTGTGATAGCCTTGCTTAATAGTATTTTCGAAAGACGAGTCAGAACAGAAAATGGATATGATTTGTACCTTGAAATACCAGAAAAGGAATATTTACAAATCTATGAAGACGTAAATGATGAAGCTGCCCACAATATTATGAGTCTTTTTTTACAGTACCATAGAGATGATGGTAGACCGAAGGATATAAAAATAAAACATGATTCTAAAAATCATTCGGTTAATATTCGGGCTTTTCTAGATTATGAAGATAATACCCACACTGATGAAACAATGACACCCCATAGATATCTTTCAGTAATCAGTAAAAAAGAACTTTAAAACAATGCAGAAGGTCAAAGATGACTTTCTGCTATTTTTTTAGTATAATAACAAATAACTGATTGGAGGAGATAACTAATGAAAAAGTATTATTTGATTGTTTTAATAATAGCTATTCTTCTCACAGGATTTAGCTACGGAGCTGATTCTGCTGAAGATGAAATGATAACTGAAAGAGGCAAGGTTATTTATGTAGAGGAAGTAGAGGCAGATGGATTTTTAGAAGGAAGTCTGGTTACCATAGAAGTTTTATCGGGAAAATATAAAGGGGAGCAATATACAATAAATCATTACATAACAGGAAGCTTTGCATATGATCTGCCAGTTAAGCCTGGCGACAAGGTTTTATTAATAGTTGAAGAATATGAAGATAATTCTGTTGATATATATATTGCTGATTATATAAGAGATACATATGTTTTTAGTGTAATTGGTATCTTCATGATTTTATTGATTATAATTGGTAAAAAGACAGGTGTGAAGACCCTTATTACTTTAGGAATTACAATTACATTAGTAATGAAGCTGCTGCTTCCAGGGATTTTAAAGGGGTATAGTCCAATTCTTCTTACGGTAATTACATCAATATTAATTACTTTCATTACAATATTTATTATTGCAGGAATTAACACAAAAAGCATGTCTGCTATAATCGGTGTTATGGGAGGCGTTGTTATTGCAGGGCTTATTACTTTTATTGTGGGATCTCAGGTGAAATTAACAGGCCTTTCCAATGAAGAAGCAACTATGCTTATGTATATACCTCAGAATATAGAATTTGATTTTAGAGGATTGCTGTTTTCAGGAATAATGTTGGGTGCTTTAGGTGCTGTAATGGACGTGGGAATTTCTGTGGCATCAGCCATGGAAGAAATTAAGCGTGTTAGTCCTCATATTAAAGCTAAGGAGCTAATTGTTTCAGGAATGAATGTAGGTAAGGATATTATGGGCACCATGACAAACACACTAATTTTAGCCTATACAGGTAGTGCTATACCGTTATTGCTGTTATTTATGGCATATGAAACCAGTATTATTAAAATCATTAATCTAGATATTATTGCAACAGAAATAATACGTGCTGTTGCAGGTACAATTGGATTAATACTAACTATTCCTATAACTGCCTTTGCCAGTGGAGTTATGTATGAAAAATTCGGAAATGCCTCCAAGAATAAAGAGGATACTATTAATTAATAATCCATTAAGGGGTATTGTCTTGAATAGACCTTTTTGCTCTTTACTTATTCTTTTAATATTGGGCATCACGGTGGGTCATTTTACTGAGTTAAGCCTGTCAATTTGGGCTATAGCATTTATAGTTATAGCCTTATCGGCCATTGGATTTTACCTTCGAAAATTAAATGTAGTAGTTATGTCTATCCTTATAATAACCCTTGGAGTTGTATCATATCAGCTACAATTTTCTAATTCTATACAAATGAAAAGCCTTCTTTTAGATGAATATTATGCAGTTGCAAAAGTCATTTCAGCACCTGTAGAGAAGAATGGATATTGGGAATCGGATGTAGTAATTACAAAGCTGATTAATTTTGAAAATGAGATTCGTGTAAATGAAAAATCTAAAGCAAGGCTTTTTAACAACTTCGACTCAAACATAATAAAGCCAGGTGAAGTAATTACATTCCAACGATATATTTTCATTGAAGGAATAAGCAGAAATAAGCTAGACGGCTATCATATGTATCTTAAGAGTCGAGGCTTTAATTATATTATTGGATTGAGTGGAGGGAACGTTGCAAAGTATAATACTAGTAATACCTTTAACATATTAAGCCATAGTAACAGGTTAAAGGAAACCTCTGAGGATATTTTAGATAGTACATTAGAGAAGCCACAGTCGGCGTTGATGAAAAGTGTAATTTTTGGAAATCAAGGATATCTTTCAGCTGAGCTATTAGACTATTTTTCAAAAAGCGGCACAGCTCATATAATAGCTGTTTCAGGATTACACGTTGGAATAATAGTGTTATTACTTGAAAGATTTTTATCTTTATTAGGAGTGGGAAGGAATTCAAGACTGTTGCTGACAATGACTGTCATCTTTGCTTATGCATATGTAGTGGGTTTCCCTGTTTCAATTATTCGTGCAGGGTCTATGTATGGCCTTTTCCTTTTAGGCTATTTTTTGCACCGCTCCTATGATTCCATTAATTCATTAGCCTTTATTGCTTTTATTGTGTTGGTTATAAACCCCATTACGCTTTTTTCAGTCTCCTTTCAGCTGTCCTTTATGGCCACATTAAGCATTTTAATACTATACCCTATGTTAAATAAATTGCTTTGGAGGATACCTACACTTATTAGAAAGCTTTTAGCTGTTACATTGGCTGCGCAAATAGGTACAATGCCTATTATGGCTTACCATTTTAGGCAGATATCAATAATAGCTCCTCTTTCTAACCTGCTTATAGTACCAATATTAGGAGGATTATTGACATTGGCCTTTTTAAGTATTTTTACTGGGATGATTTCTATTGGAGCAGCTGCCACTATTAATATCTTTACTAATACACTTTTATCTTATATGATACAAATTGTAAAAATTAGTAGCAATGTACCCTTTAGCAATATTTCTCTTCAAGAGATGAAGATTTATGAAGTGTTAATATATTATTTAATAATTATAGCCATTTGCTTTTTCATTAAAAAAAGTAAAAATCAGATAGAGTCAGGAGTGTTGGAGGAAGCATGAATTATAAAGATGTATTATCCGAGATAAAAAACGATTCAATTGGAAGCTTATATTTAATATATGGGGATGAAAACTATCTGGGGGAGGACCTGGTGAAACGAATAAAAAATCACTTGGTAAGCTCTGATTTTGAAGATCTAAATTATGCTGCCTTTGAAGGAAAGGATTTAGCTGTAGATTTTTTGATAGATGCTTGTGAAACTTTGCCCTTTATGGCAAAAAGAAAGCTTATTACTATTAATAACTTTGAAGCTCTTCAAGGTAAAAAAAATATACATAGTGAGTCTGACGAAGTTAGATTAATTGATTATTTCAGTAAAATACCAAAAGAAACTTGCTTGGTTTTCTATGGGCTATCCTCTATAGATTCTAGAAAAAAAATTGTTAAGGCATTTGGTAAATATGGAAAGCTATGTAACACCACTAAGCTAAATGATAAAGAGTTACAGACTTGGATATTAAAATACATTAAGAAAATGGGTAAAATAATAGATGGGCCAGAGTTAGCAATAATATTGAGCCATCTAGACTATTTGGGTAAAAATGCTACTCAGACTCTAATGGATGTAGAAAACGAGATTGAAAAAGTAATCTCCTATATGGGGGATGCAGAAAAAGTTGAAGCTTTTCATATAGAAGAAGTATCAATTAATACTTTTCAAAATGATATTTTTAAGCTTCTTGATGCTGTTGGCAATAAGGATGTAAAGGATGCCATGAAGAGATTAAATCATATTTTAAATGAAGGTGAAGCTATATTTAGATTAATGACAACTCTCAGTAATCAAGTGAAGAATATATTGAACACTAAACTTCTAATGGAGGAAGGATACACATCTAAAATGATTGCTGCTAAAATTGGAATACATCCTTTTGTTGCTTCTAAATGCGTAACTCAAAGCAAGGGTTATTCGGAGGCGAGGCTAAGACACCTTCTGGGTCAATTTCTAGAAATGGACTATATGATTAAATCAGGAAGGATTAATGATAGAATTGCTATGGAGTTATTAATAATTGAGATGTGTAGATAAATTTTCAAAAAAAGCAAAAAGCGTACCCTTGTACGCTTATTATATTCTAAGTATTAACTGGAACGAGACACGGTTTTGTCAATACGCGGAATTTTTATAATGCCTTGTTTAACTTGGTAGCAAGTCTAGAAACGCTTCTAGAAGCCTTAGATTTATGGATTACTCCCTTAGCTGCGGCTTGATGAAGCTTCTTTTCGATAAATCTCAATTTTGCTTTAGCATCATCAAAGCTTTTACTATTTAAAGCATCTTCGAATCTTCTAATAGCTGTTTTAAGCTGAGACTTAACCATTCTATTTCTTGCTGTTTTCTTAGCGATAACCTTAATTCTCTTTTTCGCTGATTTGATGTTTGCCAATATGTTCACCCCCTTGCGTGGACATTAACACAGTAATTCTATCAGAAATGCGGATAAAATGCAACAATAATTATACTATTTGTTTATAATCATATTATATTACATTATTGATAATGGATGATTTTTTCATAGTGTTCATAATTTCTAATCATTTTATTCAACTTAATCTATAATATATATTTGCTAATTAGCTTTCTTTCTTGAGTTCTGGTGTGCTTTTCATTGTTCATTTCACATTACTAATTACTCATTTATTTTATTATTATCATATTTTCCATAATTATATCAAATACTAATGTAAATCGAATTAATGAGGTGAATACTATGTTTCAATTAAAAACAGATCTTGCCCTTGAGACGAGAGAGCTTTATCAAGAGGAAAAACAGCAGGAGATACCAGGTGTGGCCGTAGATCAAGAGACAGTTAAAGATGTTACCATTACTCGAGTAGAGATTATGAATGAAGAAGCACAGAAAATTATGGGTAAGGCTATAGGACAGTATATAACTATAGAATGTAAGGCACTAAGACGGACAGACGCAAACTTAAAGGATGAAGTTAGCCAAATTTTAGCAAAGGAATTGAAAAAGATAGTAGGTGAAAGAAGAAACCTAAAGGCTTTAGTGGTTGGATTAGGTAATTGGAATGTTACACCCGATGCTTTAGGGCCAAAGGTTGTATCAAAGGTATTTGTTACACGACATCTTTTTCAATTCTACAAAAAGGAAAGCGATGAAGGATTAGCCCAAATAAGTGCTATTTCTCCAGGAGTAATGGGAACAACAGGTGTTGAAACCAGCGAAATAATCATGGGCATTGTGGAAAGAACAAAGCCAGATATAGTTATAGCCATAGATGCATTGGCTTCAAGGAAAATGGAAAGGGTCAATACCACAATACAAATTTCTAATACTGGTATTAATCCAGGCTCAGGCATTGGAAATAAAAGAAAGGCTCTGAATCAAGAAAACCTAGGAGTCCCGGTTATAGCAATTGGAGTCCCAACTGTTGTAGATGCAGCTACTTTAACAAGTGATACAATTCATCTAGTTATGGAGGCTTTTTCTAGGCAAGCTCAAAAAGGGTCACAATTTTATAATATGTTAAAGGAGCTGCAGGAAGAGGAAAAGTATTCATTAATTAAAGAGGTGTTAGAACCATATAATGCCAACGTAATGGTTACACCTAAGGATGTTGATGATGTTATTGCAAATCTATCACAAATAATATCCAATGGTATTAATATCGCCCTACATCCAGGTATTGACCTCAAGGATGTTAATCGTTATATACATTAAGCTTTATTGCATATTTTAATGTCGCCCCACATATTTATCAATATAGATTAACTGATGAAAAGGTGGGTGCGACATTTGTTAATTAAAAAGATAAACTTTTTAAAGGATTTTCGTAATATAATAATTTTGGTTCTGGCTTTTAGTATCTTAGTCATTGTGTATAATATTATCTCTAATAATAATGCATATGCTACTGGTGAAAAAGACACTGGGGGTGTATCTCAGTTTTTAGTGGGATATTCTAATGGTGGTACAAGCCAGTTATTACATCAAGCCATTAATCATGTGTTTCCTGGTAGTGGTGGCAGAACAGGTTGGCAATTTTCTCAGCTGCAATCCATTTTTAAAAACCTCCACAGTAGATTATTTTTTGTTGATTTAAAAAATCCATTAACATTTATCGAATCACAATTTCCAGCCATCGCACTTATTGATAAATCATCAGGTGGTTTTTTCTATGCAGGTGCAAAGAACTTGCCAGATTCTGAAAAGGGAAATGATATTGATTTTGAAGAGGTAGATAGAAATGGATTGACGGAGGAGGCTATGGCAAATAACCCATCCTGGGAGGATCCTGATGATATGGGTGAGTCAAGGAGTGGCATATATTTACCAGATTCCAATGAGATTATTGATAGCTTAGATATCGACCTTAGACTATCACTGGATACATCCGAAATGCCACGAAGTATTAAGCTTGAAAAGGGAAAGCCTCAAATTTTAATCTATCATACCCATGGAACAGAGTCCTATAGACCAGCATCGGAAGGGAATTATCATACCCTTAGAAAAGAATATTCTGTTATTACTATTGGAGAAATAATGAAGGAAGAACTGGAAAAGAGAGGCTTTGAAGTGATTCATGATACAACTTATCATGATTATCCCTCCTATAATGGTTCCTATGGAAGATCCTTAAGTACTGCCGAAGCAATACTAAAAAAATACCCTTCCATAAAGGTTGTTTTCGATGTTCATAGAGATGGATATGATCATATTGAAACAAACCCCAATAGGGAAAACATTATAAAGAACAATCAGGTAGACATTAACGGAGAAACTGTATCCAAATTTCAATTGGTAATTGGATCTGAAACTCCCAATAGAGGTGAAGTAACAAAATTTGCGCAGCTAATTAAAGCAGTGAGCGATACTAAATATCCAGAATTTAGTAAGCCAGTATTGGTGAAGCCATATGGAAGGTTTAATCAATTTCTAACAGACCACTATGCGCTATTAGAGGTGGGCAGTAATGCTAATTCAATTGAAGAAGCAAAGGAAGCAGCAGTTTATTTAACAGAAATTCTTGCAGATACATTAAATCATTTGAAGGAATAGTTTAAAACCTTTTAAAAAAGTCTACACTATCAATGGTGATGTGTAGATGAGTAGGATGGAAGCAAAAAAAAATGAAAAGAAAAAAAGAAGAAAATTGCGCTTGGTGTTTTCTTTGATTATGGTTTTATTAATAAGTGGACTTATAGCTACTGATTATGCCACTAGAGAAATGATGGCTATAGTTGATGGTAGAGTTCTTGGCTACACTAAAAATGACAATATTCACAGTTTTTTTTTATTGGGGGACGTTTATGACATAGATCAAAAGGTAATGATGGATTCGATACATAATTTCCTTTATCAAGCACGTGTGTATTTTATTAAGTCATCTAATTGGATAAGTAAATTAATACAGAATGTCGGGTGATTAATTTGCCCGACTTTTATTAAAGGAAATAATCTGTGAAAAGGTATATTATATAAATTCAATGGGACAAGCTCTTAAATAAGATGATTTCATATGAAACTATTGACTATTGTTTTATAGCAGTTTATGATATAATTTATGAAGCTATGCAGATTAAAGGAGGATTATCTAACATGCCAAGTGATAGACAAAAAAAGATACGAAATTTTTCTATTATTGCCCATATAGATCATGGAAAATCTACCTTGGCCGATAGACTTATTGAATATACAGGACTTATAAGCCAGCGAGATATGCAGGAACAGATTTTAGATAATATGGAGTTGGAGAGAGAACGAGGAATAACTATCAAACTTCAAACCATTAGACTGGTTTATAAAGCTCAAGATGGTGAGGAATACTTTCTTAATTTAATTGATACTCCTGGTCATGTGGACTTTACCTATGAAGTTTCCAGAAGTCTTGCTGCCTGTGAAGGAGCGATCCTTGTTGTGGATGCTGCTCAAGGAATAGAAGCCCAAACCTTAGCAAATGTCTATTTGGCTTTAGAACAAGATTTAGAAATAATACCAGTAATTAATAAAATAGATTTACCAAGCGCAAGACCCGAAGAGATTAAAAAGGAAGTAGAGGATATTATTGGACTAGATGCATCGGATGCACCATTGATTTCTGCCAAGGATGGACTTAATATCAATGATGTTCTTGAAACAATTGTTAAAAAAGTTCCTTCTCCTTCAGGAAATGAAGATGAACCTCTTAAGGCATTAATATTCGATTCATTTTATGATAATTATAAGGGTGTAATAGCTTATGTTCGAGTTGTAGAAGGTACCTTGAAAAAGGGTATGAAGATTAGGATGATGGCCACTAAGAAGGAATTTGAAGTGACAGAGGTGGGAATATTCTCACCAGGACCAATTCAGCTACAGGAGCTAATAGCTGGAGATGTTGGATATGTAGCTGCCAGTATAAAGGATGTAAGAAATTGTCGTGTAGGAGATACAATAACAGATGCTACTCGACCAACAGAAACACCAATGCCAGGATATCGTAAGGTAACACCAATGGTGTATTGTGGTATTTATCCTGCAGAGGGTGAAAAATATGAAGATGTAAGGGATGCACTAGAAAAGCTACAGGTTAATGATGCTGCCCTGGTTTTTGAGCCTGAGACTTCAGCTGCTTTAGGTTTTGGTTTCCGTTGCGGATTCCTTGGATTATTACATATGGAAATAATCCAAGAAAGACTGGAAAGAGAATTTGATCTTGATATTATTACTACTGCACCAAGCGTAATTTATAGAGTAACCAAAACCAACGGTGAGGTAGTTATGATTCAAAATCCTGCAAATTTACCAAAACCCCAGGAAATTCAGCGAATGGAAGAGCCTATTGTTAAGTCAAACATTATGGTGCCAACACTTTATGTAGGTACTGTGATGGAGCTATGTCAGGAACGACGTGGTGATATGAAAAATATGGAGTATATAGATGAAAATAGAGTAACCCTTCATTATGAATTACCTTTAAATGAAGTTATTTATGATTTTTTCGATGCTCTAAAGTCTAAGACAAAGGGTTATGGATCACTGGATTATGAATTCATAGGATATCGAGAATCAAAGCTGGTGAAGCTGGATATTTTGATTAATGGTGAACAGGTTGATGCACTTTCCTTTATAGTACATGAGGACAAGGCCTACCCCCGTGGAAAAGCCATGTGTGATAAGCTGAAGGATGAAATTCCAAGACATCAATTTCCTATTCCGATTCAAGCGGCCATTGGAATGAAAATTATTGCTCGTGAGACTATAAAAGCACTCCGAAAGGACGTATTGGCTAAGTGTTATGGTGGAGATATAACACGTAAGAAGAAGCTATTAGAAAAGCAAAAAGAAGGAAAGAAACGTATGCGTCAGGTAGGAAGTGTAGAAGTCCCACAAAAGGCATTCATGTCTGTATTGAAATTAGATAATTAAAACCTTTGGGTTAGACTATTCTTAACTAATGATGTAAATGCTATATTAGTTAAGTTTAGCCTGACCTTCAACATTTTTTGTATAAACATATTTTATATAAGCCTTTGCTCAAGCAAGCTGCAAAAAAAATAGGAGGTGATTTTTATGATACCTATAGGTTTATATATTCACATTCCTTTTTGTGAGAGGAAATGCTATTATTGTGATTTCAATTCATATAGTGGAGAAAATACAAAGATACAAGCCTACTTAGAGGCATTATTAAAAGAAATTGCTTTTTATAAGGATGAATTAAAAGGCCATAATATTAAAACAATATTTATTGGTGGAGGCACACCGTCTCTAATGGATGGTAGGCAAGTAGATGAGCTTATGAACAATATATATAGAAACTACTCTCTTGACAATAGAGCAGAGATTACGATTGAATCTAATCCTGGTACCTTAAATATTGATAAATTACAAGAGTACAGAAAAGCAGGAGTAAATCGTTTAAGTGTGGGATTACAGGCTTGTCAGGATCATCTTTTAAAAAAGCTTGGAAGAATTCATAATTATAAAGAATTTATTAACAATATCGAAATAGCTAAAAAGGTAGGATTTAGTAATATAAATGTTGATCTAATGTTTGGGTTGCCAGGCCAAACATTAGATGAATGGAAGCTTTCATTAGATGAGATAGTAAATTTAGATATTCCTCATATTTCTGCTTATAGCCTTATTTGGGAGGAGGGAACACCCTTCTATAAGGCATATCAAGAACAACAGCTTATGCCATTGGAGGAAGAATTAGAGCTTAAAATGTTTCACTTTACTATGGAATACTTAAAAGAAAATAAATATCATCACTATGAGATCTCAAATTATGCTAAAAGAAATTTTGAGTGTCAGCATAATCATATCTATTGGAAGAATCAATTTTATTTGGGCCTAGGGGCAGGGGGGCATTCTTACCTTCAGAATAGACGATTTTATAATGAAGGAAGTATTGATGGATATTTGAGGATGATAAAGGAAGGGCGAGCTCCAGTGGAAGAAAATATTAAGCTCACAAGAAAGGATGAAATAAGTGAAACTATGTTTCTGGGACTTAGATTGATGGAGGGAATTTCTATAGAGACCTTTTCAAATCGTTTTGGAGAATCCCCATTTTCAATTTATGGTGATAAGCTGGAAAAATTAAAAAGACAAGAATTAATTACATATAATCAAGAAAAAATTCAACTAACTCCAAAGGGAATTGACCTTGCAAATCTGGTTTTTACAGAGATGCTGTTGGATTAAAAAAATACCTTCAAACTATTGACAAAAAATAAATGAAATGTTATGTTAAAAACAGGTGGTGTTAGCACTCAACACTAAAGAGTGCTAATAAAAAGAGGTGGTTAAATGGAATTAAATGAGAGAAAGCTGAAAATTTTACAGGCTATTATTCAAGATTATATCCATACTGCTGAACCAATAGGGTCGAGAACATTAACAAAAAGGTATGATCTTGGAGTGAGTCCTGCTACAATTCGAAATGAGATGGCAGACTTAGAAGAACTAGGATTCTTGATGCAGCCACATACTTCAGCCGGTAGAGTGCCCTCAGATAAGGCTTATCGATTGTATGTTGATACTCTATTAGAGGAAAGTAAAATTGTTAACCTTCAAAAAAACTATATTAAGGCAAACCTTTTAAAAAGATTTGGAGAGGTTGAAAGGCTATTACAATATAGCTCTAAAATACTTGCAGAGTTAACAAAATATACATCCTTGGCTTTAACACCTCAATTAAAGGGAAGTAAACTAAAACTACTTCAATTAGTACCCATTGATACAGAAAACCTTGTAGCTATAATTGTTACTGATGCTGGAGTAATTAAAAAACCTCTATTAAAGATAGCTGGAGGTTTTGATGAAGGTGCTATACAACAGGTATCAAATCTCTTGAATGAAAAATTAGTTGGGTTATCTATTATGGATATCGAAGACCAGCTTATGCTAGAGCTAAAGAAGGAAATTCACAATTGTAATAATATCATTGAAAAGGTTGTACCACAGTTATTTCAGACCTTTGACGGCATTGATGATTCGGAGCTTTTTTTAAATGGAACTACGAATATATTCAATTTTCCAGAATACAGTGACATTTTTAAAGCAAAATCATTTCTATCAATGCTGGAAGAAAAACAAATTTTGAAAAACCTTATTTCAACCTCTGCAGAAGGTTTAACTATTTCCATTGGAAATGAGAATAGCCATAGAGAAGTAAAGGAATGCAGTCTAGTAACAGCTACCTTTAAGATTAATGGCAGCTCAATAGGTTGGTTAAGTGTTATTGGCCCTACCCGTATGGATTATGCTAATGTTATTAGTATTATGGGGCAAATTAGTAGGCATATTAATCAACTAATAAAAAATGGCAACGAATAAAGATTAGTGCGGGGTGCTTATATGGGCATTTTGCACTCTATCTTTGTTTTAATAATACTCAATACATATAAAGGCAGGTGCATATAATTGAAGGATAAGATGCAGAGACTAGATGATAATGAAGAAACAATTGAAAAATCCACTCAAGAAAATGAAGATGAAGTAAATGATAATAATGAAGAAGTTAATAGTAACCTGGAGGCTATGGAAGAAGAAATGAAATCTTCAGAAGGTAGCATAGATGAAATTCTAGACAACGATAATTTAATCGACCTACTTAAGAAAAAAGAAGAGGAAGCCAAAGATTATTTTAATCGAATGCAAAGATTACAGGCTGATTTCATTAATTATAAAAAGCGTGCAGAAAAGGAAAAAAGCGATATTTATTTGTACGCAAATGAAAAAATGGCAGAGGATCTTCTAATCATTATCGATAATTTAGAGAGAGCTGTTGAGGCAGTAGGTGCTGATCAAAAAGAAACAAGTTTGTACCAAGGAATTGAACTGGTTTTGAAGCAGATGAAGGAAACCCTAAAAAAACATGCTATAGAAGAAATTGAAGCATTGAATCAACCCTTTGATATGAACTTACATCATGCTGTCACTCAAGAGGAGTCAGATTCTGAGTCTAACACAGTAATAGAAGTTTTTCAAAAGGGCTATACAATAAAGAACAGGGTATTAAGACCTGCTATGGTGAAGGTTGCCAAGTAGCAGTTTATATATTTTTAAAAAAACTTTGAAATTTTTATAAAGGAGGAAAAGTAACAATATGAGTAAAGTAATAGGAATTGACTTAGGAACAACTAATTCATGTGTTTCAGTACTAGAGGGTGGAGAACCAGTAGTTATACCAAATTCAGAAGGTAATAGAACTACACCGTCTATCGTAGCCTTTGGAAAAGATGGAGAGAGGATTGTTGGTGAACCTGCTAAAAGACAGGCAGTAGTAAATCCAGATAGAACTATTATGTCAATCAAAAGACATATGGGATCTGACCATAAAATAAACATCGATGGAAAAGATTATGCTCCACAAGATATATCAGCCATGATTCTTCAAAAGCTTAAGGCTGATGCTGAGGCATACTTAGGCGAAAAGGTAACAGATGCTGTAATTACTGTACCAGCATATTTTACTGACAGCCAAAGACAGGCGACAAAGGATGCAGGAAAAATTGCTGGATTAAATGTAAGAAGAATAATCAACGAGCCAACAGCTGCGTCTTTAGCTTATGGTTTAGATAAAACAGAAGAGCATCAAAAAATACTTGTATATGACTTAGGTGGAGGTACCTTTGACGTTTCCATACTAGAGCTTGGAGATGGCGTGTTTGAGGTATTGGCTACTAGTGGTAATAATAATCTTGGTGGAGATGATTTTGACCAAGTGTTAATTGATTATATTGCAGAAGAATTTAAGAAACAAGAAGCAATTGATTTAAGAAAAGACAAAATGGCCCTTCAAAGATTGAAGGAAGCAGCAGAGAAGGCAAAAAAAGAGCTTTCAAGCACTATGACAACTAATATAAATTTACCTTTTATTACAGCTACAAGTGATGGACCAAAGCATTTGACACAGGATATAACAAGGGCAAAATTTGAAGACCTATCTTCTCACTTAGTGGAAAAGACATTAGATCCAATGAGAAAGGCCTTAAATGATGCAGGTTTATCTGCTAACGAACTTGATAAAATTATTCTTGTAGGAGGCTCCATCCGTATTCCTGCTGTACAAGAGGCAGTAAAGAAAATAACTGGAAAAGAGCCACATAAGGGAGTAAACCCAGATGAGTGTGTAGCTGTTGGTGCTGCAATACAAGCCGGGGTTTTAACTGGAGAAGTAAAGGACGTTCTTTTATTAGATGTTACTCCACTATCCCTAGGTATTGAAACACTTGGAGGAGTATTCACTAAGCTAATTGAAAGAAATACTACAATACCATCTAAGAAAAGCCAGACTTTCTCTACAGCAGCCGACAATCAACCTGCTGTTGAAATACATGTGCTACAGGGTGAAAGACCGATGGCAGCAGACAACATTACTATGGGACGCTTCCAATTAACAGGTATTCCACCAGCTCCAAGGGGAGTACCACAAATCGAGGTTACATTTGATATTGATGCCAATGGTATCGTTAATGTATCTGCAAAGGACTTAGGAACAGGTAAAGAACAGAAAATTACAATTACATCCTCAACAAATCTTTCAAACGATGAGATAGAGAAGAAGGTTAAGGAAGCTGAGCAGTTTGCTGAAGAAGACAAAAAACGAAAAGAAAAGGTTGAGGTTAAAAACCAAGCCGATTCTCTTCTTTACCAGACAGAAAAGACATTAAAGGAAGCTGAGGGCAAAGTTAAGAAGGAAGATGAGGAAAAGGTCACAGCTGAACTTGAAAAACTTAAAAAAGCAATCGAATCTGATGATACAGAAGAGATGAAGAAGGCCATTGAAGATGTTAATACTGCCTTCCATGCTATTGCAGAGCAAATGTACCAACAAGCAGCTGAGGCACAACAGGGAGCAGAAGGTGCAAGTACAGGAGAAGCTAAAGATGATAATGTAGTTGATGCTGAATATGAAGAGGTTTCAGAGGACGAAGAAAAATAGATGAATTAAATGACTGTTCTGAGGGCACCCCTGGGTGTCCTCAATATTAAAGAGAATGAAAGTAGTTGCTATAATCGTTAAAGTAACATATAATAATTATTGATTTTATGGCTGAAACTTTCAACCAAGAGAGGCGGTGAGAAGGTGAGCAAACGCGATTACTATGAAGTTCTGGGAATTGACAGAAATGCAGCTGCTGACGATATAAAAAAGGCCTATAGAAAACTAGCTATGAAATATCATCCAGATCGTAATCCCGATGATAAAGAAGCAGAAGTTAAGTTTAAAGAGATAAATGAAGCCTATGAAATATTGAGTTCACCTGAGAAAAAGCAAAGATATGATCAGTTCGGCCATGCAGGTGTAAATGGTAATGGAGCCGGAGGATTTGAAGGTGGATTCGGTGGCGGTGGATTTGATGATATTTTTGGAGATATATTTGACATGTTTGGAGGCGGAGGTTTTTCCTCTAGAAGAAGGACTGGTCCACAAAAAGGTGCTGATATAAAGTATGAAACAACTATTACCTTTGAAGAAGCAGCCTTTGGTACAGAAAAGACAGTAGAATTCCACCGCAATGACTCCTGTGATACATGCCATGGAACTGGAGCAAAGCCAGGTACATCCAAGAAAACCTGTTCCCATTGTAAGGGAGCTGGCGAAATAAGATATGCCCAAAGAACTCCATTAGGTCAAATTGTCAATGTTAAAACCTGTCCTCATTGTCATGGGGAGGGGCAGATCATTGAAGAGGCATGCTTATCTTGTAAAGGGAAAGGTAAGATTCGAAAATTAAAGAAGATTAAGGTTAAAATTCCAGCAGGCGTGGATACTGGTATGGTGATACCTATTAGAGGGGAAGGCGAGCTTGGAGTTAAAGGGGGCCCCCCCGGAGAACTATATGTAGTTTTAAGAGTTCTACCCCATAGACTGTTTGAAAGAGACGGTAACGATATAATTTGTGAAATACCTATTACTTTCGTTCAAGCTACATTAGGTGATGAGCTGGAGGTACCAACACTAGAAGGAAAAGTTAAATATAAAATTCCAGAGGGAACCCAGAGTGGAACTGTATTTAGATTAAAAGCCAGAGGTATCGTTAGCCCAAAGGGTTATGGTAAAGGCGACCAGTATGTTAGGGTTATAGTTGAAGTGCCTAAGAAGCTTACAGAAAGTCAAAAGGATATATTAAGAAAATTTGCCTCTGAAAGTGGCGAAGATGTTCATGAGCAAAGAAGGACATTTTTTGATAAAGTAAAAGATGCATTTGGTGTATAGATGAAATCACTCTACTTTTAGAGTGATTTTTTATCACCTCGAATCTTTTAGAGAAATATTTAGTATAATAGATGTTAACAATTGGGAGATTATTAAGGGGATGTGATTAAAATGGAATGGATTGAAATATCAATCAAAACCACTACTGAAGCTGTAGAAGCAGTCTCTAATATTTTATATGATGCGGGAGTTGCTGGTGTAGCTATTGAAGATTCTAACGATTTCTTATTTATGGAGCAAAGCGAAAATAGTTGGGATTATGTCGATGAGTCTTTACTAAGAAAAGGGTTTGAAGGTGCAATAGTAAAGGGGTATCTACCTGCTTCAGCAGATTTGGTGGATAAGATTGATCTAATTCGTCAATCAGTTTTATTACTACCTCAATTCGGACTGGATATTGGTTTGGGTGAAGTTACAACAGTAGAAGTGTCAGAGGAGGATTGGAGCTCTTCCTGGAAACAATATTATAAACCGACTAAAATAGGTAATAACGTTGTTATTAAACCTACTTGGGAAGAATATACCCCTGAAGAAGGAGAAATGATTATTGAATTAGACCCAGGTATGGCCTTTGGAACTGGCACCCATGAAACCACCATGATGTGTGTAGAGGCATTGGGAGAATACGTTAAGCCATCCAGTATAATTTATGATATTGGCTGTGGTAGCGGAATTTTATCAATTGCTGCAGCAAAGATGGGGGCAAATAAAGTAATAGCTGTTGATTTAGATGCGGTGGCTGTAGAGGTTTCTAAAAAAAATGTACTTTGTAATAGGGTGGAGGATACAGTTGATGTACGCCACGGCAACCTTATGGATACAATTAATGGGTCGGCAGATATAATAGTAGCTAATATTATAGCAGATATAATTATACTATTAGCAAAGGATATAAAGGAATTTTTAGTAGAGGATGGAATATTTATTAGCTCTGGTATTATAACTGATAAATTAGATCAGGTAATGGATTCATTAGAAGCTACTGGGCTAAAGGTCAAAAAGGTAAAACAGATGGGAGAATGGGCAGCAATAATCTCCCAAAAACAGGGTGATAATAATGAATAGGTTTTTCGTAAACTCTTCTCAAATTAATGAAGAAGCTAAAAAAATCCATATAGTAGATGAAGATGTAAAGCATATTTCAAAAGTACTAAGATTAAATGTAGGTGATTTAATAGAAATTTGTGATGGTGATGGGTTTGAGTACATAGGTGAGATACAAGAAATCAATAAAGACCAGGTTATTGCTATATATATTGATAAGAAAGAGGTAAGATCGGAGGCACCCATTAAGGTAACACTCTATCAAGGTGTTCCAAAGTCCACTAAAATGGACTTGATAATACAAAAGACTACTGAAATGGGGATTGTAGAAATAATCCCAGTTTTTACCCATCGAACTGTCGTGCAGTTGGATAATAAAAAGGATAAGGAAAAAAAGACCGATAGATGGCAAAAAATTGCCGCCGAGGCTGCAAAACAAAGTAAAAGAGGTATCATTCCATTGGTACACCTTCCTTTAACCTTTAAGGAGGCACTGAGCCATTGTGAAACCAACTGTTTGAATATTATAGCATATGAGAGAGAGCATCAGCAAGGTTTAAAAAAGCTTCTACAAGGTATGGATAGTACAATAAATAGTATAGGTATTTGGATTGGACCAGAGGGAGGCTTTACAGAGGAAGAGGTTGAAGCGGCTATTAATCAGCAAGTAAATTCGGTTACTTTAGGACCTCGAATTCTACGAACGGAAACTGCAGGCTTTGCTCTGTTGTCTATGGTGATGTATGAGTTGGGTGATTTAGGAGGGTTAAGGTGAAGAAGGTAGCTTTTCATACACTAGGATGTAAAGTGAATCAGTATGAAACCCAAGCAATGTCAGAGTTGTTTGAAAAAGCAGGCTATGAAGTGGTTTCTGATTCTGAGATTGCAGATGTTTATGTTATTAACACATGTACTGTGACAAATATAGGGGATAAGAAATCTAGACAATTCATACGAAGGGCCAAACGAAATAGTCCTGACTCTATAATTGCTGTTGTAGGTTGCTATTCCCAAACTGCTTCAGAAGAAGTAGCTGAAATTGAAGGGGTTAATATTGTCATGGGAACTAGTGAAAGAAATAAAATTGTTGAATATGTTGAAGATTGTCTGCCGACAGGAAAAATAAATACGGTTGATGATATTATGAAGGTTAAGGATTTTGAAGAAATGTCGGTTCAAGAGATTAAAGGAAAAACTAGAGCCGTATTAAAGATTCAAGAGGGTTGTAACCAGTATTGCTCCTATTGCATTATACCCTATGCTAGGGGGCCAATTCGTAGCAGAAGAAAGCATGATATTATTTCAGAAGTTGAAACCCTTGTTAACAATGGTTTTAAAGAAGTGATATTAACAGGTATTCATGTTGCTTCATATGGTAAAGATTTGAATAAAAATGATGCTTTATTGGAAGTGCTTAGAGAAGTAAATGATATTGATGGTCTTAGTAGAATTCGACTTAGCTCACTAGAGCCTACTCTGTTTACAGCCGATTTTTTAAATGGTTTATCAAAGCTTGAAAAGATATGTCAACATTTCCACCTTTCATTACAAAGTGGTTCTGACAAAATTCTTCAAAAGATGAATAGAAGATATACCACCGATGAATATAGACAAATTGTAAAAGGTATTCGAAAAGTATATCCAGATATAGCTTTAACTACTGATATAATTGTTGGATTCCCAGGTGAATCAGATGATGATTTTGAGACAACCTATCTATTTGTTAAAGAAATAGAATTTAGTGATATTCATGTATTTAAATTTTCTCCAAGAAAGGGCACTCCCGCTGCTGAATTTACTCAACAGGTGGATGGAATTAAAAAGCATAAAAGAAGTGAAAAACTTATTGAGCTTGGAGAAAAGATGAAATTACATTATCTAGAGCAGTTCATTGGAAGGGAAAAGGAAGTATTATTTGAAACCATATCAAAGGAATATCCAGACCATGTAGAGGGCTTAACAAATAATTATATTAAAGTACTGTTAAATTCAAAAAAAATCCACGAAGGGGAAATCAGAAAAGTGACCCTGCAGGAGATCATTGGCGAATATATGGTGGGAAGTATTATTAATGATAATTAATTGAAAAAATAGGGTAGATGAATTTTCCAGCTAATAAAAATTAAAAAAAGAGATTAATTTTTGAGAGATAATGTAAAAACAGCTTAGGATAAAATATTCCAAGCTGTTTTTCTTTTTTGCTCTTATTCTTCACACTCCCTCGTCAAAACTGATTTATTATCTAAACAAAAAAATATATTTATTTCTTCATTGATACAATGTAACGCCGATGTAACGCACATGTTCTTATTTTATCACAGTGATGTGGTATAAATTAAATAAGTAGATTTGGGAGAGAGTTTTTAATCAAGGGGAGGAGTTTATAATAATGAGCCAGGGAGACATGAATAAAAAAAGACAAGTAATCGGGGGTAATAACTTTCTGGTGTCAATCCATTACCAAGAAAATCAAAGCTGGCAGGGTGTTGTACAATGGTTAGATTCTGGTCAAAAAGTTAATTTTAGAAGTGCATTAGAGTTATTGAGCTTAATACAAGACGCCATAAGTATAGAAGCAGATAATAAGAATTCCCATAGAACATGGGATACTAAAGGAGAGATGGTGCAAAAAGAAACAATATAGTGATGATTGCAATTATGTAGAAAAATTTAGAAATTATAACAAAAGAGGATGCTATGATGTGTGTTTTTAATCTGGGCACTTGAAACACAAGGAGCGAGTAGTGCAACCGACCTTCTTAAGAAATCAAATTAAGGGGGAATAAAAATGTCAATAAAACTATCGAATCGTTTAACTAGACAACAACGTAATTGGGAAAAAAATCAGGAAAGAAAACGTAGGATGATTAAAAAACTAGCAGTATCAATTATGGTAACCTCGCTTTTTACAACCAGAGTTGCTACACCGTTGATTACCTTCGCAGTACAGGATGATGAGCATAATACATCACAAGTTGTTGAATATAACGAGTCTGAAAACCAAGAAGAATTAGAGAATGATGATGAAGAGGAAGAAGA